>CAYVAT010000001.1:0-2653 GCA_964449165.1 uncultured Eubacteriales bacterium
TAAACTATAGGGGATTTTATGGCCCGTTAGCTCAACTGGTAGAGCAGCGGACTCTTAATCCGCAGGTTGAAGGTTCGAGTCCTTCACGGGTCACTCCAATTTACCCTCAAATAGTATCTTATATATTTACAGGTAACAGAATGGAGCAACAAGATGAATAAAGAAGAACTTCCACTTGATCTTATAAAGACATGGTTAGGCTCATTGTTTGAAGGCATAGATGAATTTGTTGAGGAGGACACAAAAAGTAAGATTTTAGAAAAATGCGGTAAGGCCTGTTCTGTCTATCACAGTCATATAGAAAAAGTTAAAGCCATGAGGAGCAACGGCAAAGATTTAGAAGCGATTATAGGTTATATGAATAAAGAAAAGATGTGGTGTGGAGATTGGATCAAAAAAGGTAACACTATATATTCGGTTTGTAAGCAATGTGAATGTCCGCTTGTTTTATCCAATATTGTAAAATTGTCCCCCACTTTCTGTTATTGCTCACGAGGTTTTGTGAAATCAATTTTTGAGGAGATATTAGATAGCCCTGTGAATGTAAAATTAGAGAAAGCAATTGGCAGGGGAGATGCAGTTTGTCATTTTATCATTGAATATTGAAGTTTATAAAATTATACAGCGTTATTTAGAACGAGTAGGAATAGATATTAGGCAGAGAGTCTTCTTCTCTCTTGCCTAATGCCTTTATGATATAAGTCAAAGAGTCAAAGCTTAGGACAATATGAATTGAGGGGGGAAATGAGAAACAAACCTAATATTATTCCAATCGTTTTATTTCTTTCAGTCATTATGTTGCTTGTTTCCTGTCAAAAACAAAAAACCGAATGGAAAGGGACAATAGAAGAGGTGGATGGAATCAAGGTGATAAAGAATCCCAAAGAGTCAATGTATGGCGAAGAGATCTTCAGTATAGAAAAAGAGCTGACTATTGGAAAGACAGAGGACCAAGAAGAATACATGCTTTCATTGCCGCGTTCAATGTTAATTGGAAATTTTAATACCTGGAATTTGAGGATATAGGTTAAACTTCAGAGGAGGTACATTGAGAGGAAACAAATCAGAGTGGACAATGAAAAAAGTCCTGATTATCGTCATTCTCTCGGCTTTATTAATTTGGCCCACATGCAGTAAGAAAAGCGAGAGGAGTGCCAGAGTTGAAACCATAGATGGTGTTGAATATATTCACAATCCAGAAATCCCTCTTCATCCCGATAAAACGGTATCCTTTGAAGAAGAGCTGTCCATAGGAGAGGAAGATGAGGAAGGCAACATTATTTTGTACCAGCCATCTCAGTATTTAGCAGATGAGGACGGGAACATATATATTTGTGACTATCAGGACAAGACTATTAAGGTTTTTACCCCAGATGGCAGCTTCATCCGGGCAATTGGAGCAAAAGGAAGTGGGCCTGGCGAGTTTCAAAATATCGGAGAATTTGCTCTTTTACCTGATGGCCGACTTTTGGTATTAGATTGGGAACTTAAACGGACCTCTCTCTTCAGCCCAGAAGGTAGATTAGTAAATATTCATAAATGGAGGAATTGGAGCTATAATATATATTTAACCACAAATTCCTCTTATACGAGAGATGAAAATATTTTCGGAGAGAAAACACAGCTTTTTATAAAGACTTATGATTTTTCAGGAAAAGAACTTAGCTCGTTTGGAGAATTCACCCACCGTCACTCGCAACTTTTCGTAGAAGGAGGAAGGCGTTTTTTTGTTTCGCTGCCCTTTGATGTCCGTTCTATTGTTATAGGTGGCCATAAAAATATGAGGCTTTATCATTGTTTAAACAACGAATATGTTATTGAGGTCTATAACCAGGATGGGAAGGTATTCAGAAAGATTGACCGCCCTTATAAGCGGGTTCCTGTAACGGAGGATGACAAGAAAAAATATCTTGAGGGCTTTTATGGTCTCTCAGATGCAGAGCGTGCTCTAATCGGAAAGAATGTGAAGATGCCTGAACTCAGAACTGTAACTGATCGAATGATAGTCGATGACCGGGGAAACCTCTGGGTCGAGACCCACGAGGAAAAAGAAGTCAATGGCCGCACCTTTACTGCTTATGATATTTTCAATGAAGATGGGTTTTATGAGGCTAGAATATGGAGCGATATGCGCCCGGGTCTTTTTAAGATGGGCAAGATGTACAGGATGCACAGAGATGAAGAGACTGGTTATAGAACTTTAAAACAATATCGCGTTATTTGGAGGGAGTAGGAATAGATTTTAAAGGGAGGGTCTTTTTCTCTCTTGCCTCACTTCGAATTCAGATATAATCTTTTTGAACAGCATATCCACATCGATTTTTTTCTTGTGGTCTTTCCCGTTGTTTCCAGAATCGGATCGTCCGTTTAATCCGGATGGGGAGATAAAAGGGTAGTATGCCTCTTTTTCTGGGCTTTTCTTGAGCAAGTCAAATAATGTGTAATGTAATTCCTCTTTTTTTACAGGCTTCTTTAACAGGGCTTCAGCTCCAAACTTCTGTAGAATGATATCTTTGAAGTCCTGGTAAAATTCGGAAATGATTACTATCGGGATTTTCCTCTCAAAGTCATTAGCTATAATGGCGCATATGTCAAAGCCTTTAAGCCTGGGAAGCATGGCTTCCAGAATGATCAAATCCGGATTTTCTGTTTT
>CAYVAT010000001.1:2753-11222 GCA_964449165.1 uncultured Eubacteriales bacterium
CAGGAAATCAAGGGACACGTTACCGATCTCAGAAGATCCGTACATGTCCCTGATTTCCTGACACGTTACCGATCTCAGAAGATCCGTACATGTCCCTGATTTCCTATATGCCCCTGATTTCCTGGCTAAAATTAATGATTTTCTTACTACAATTGTTACTATTATTTGACTTCCGTTTTATCCTTTGATATAAGGAAGCGGGGGAAATTGAAAGACGACAGACATCAAAAAAATAGATATTTTCATCATATTGGTAAATATTTATGCATCAAGGGAGGTTAGGAAATGATTTGGTGGATTTTAGCCCTGGCTGTATTGACCATTTTGTCTTATCTTGTCGATGTGGGGGGACTCGCATTTCTGAAAGAGCTGAGAATTCCTTTCTTGCAGGCTTCTCTTTTGAGTATCCTGATTTTGCTTTGCACCTTAGGAGTTCTGGGAAGAATGCTGTTGATGTCCGGAAGATCTGAAAAAGAGGGTCTTATCCAGAAGATAAGAGAGCTTGAGGACAAAATTAAAGCTTTGCAAGGGAAGAAAGAGGTATAATATAATATTTGAAACATTTCATGTGACAAAAATGGGCAAGCGAAAAAGACACGAAGCTACATATTCGAGATGAAGATAAAAGGATTTCTTGTTCTGCTCATCCTTGTGGGGATCCTGGTTTATTTCTTGTTTATATTTAAATCAGGTAAGCAAGAGCAGCTTCCGGGGCAGGTAGAGGCCTTCCAATCGATGAAAGAGAAGCTGACCAGGACAAACATGGTTACCCTGGAAAGAGCGATTACCCTCTATATCGCAAAGGAGAATAAAGTCCCCGAAACTATTGATGCTCTTGAAAGTTTTTATCCTCTCACTTCAGCAAGGTTCGATGCATGGGGGACAGCCATAAAGTATGAGATAATCTCAGATTCTCGCTTCCGGCTGACATCCGCAGGCAGGGACAGGTTATTCAAAACAGAAGACGATATCGTCATTGAATAGTAGTCAGTTAGATTTCGGGGGATTATTTTTTAGGTTTTGGTGAAAACAGTATATATTTAATTCTCTTCCATAAGTTTTTCTTCTCTCCAGCGTCTTCGATTTCCAGCTTAAGGGTAGATTTCCGAAAGTAAACTCTATCGCCGGTCTCTGCGCCCCCCTGGAGCATTTTCAGGTCATAGAGTCTTCTCTTTTCAGGATTGTTTAGATTCTGGTAAGCCTCCTCAATTTTTCTCAACATATACCATCTTTCTCTCTGGGAAAGAAGGCCGTAGTGGGCTAAAGAGTCCTGGTTATAAGTTGACTTTCCTAGGTAATAAGCCTTTTCTATATCTTCTTGAGAGGCATTCTTGCTCAAGCTGAGAATTTCATAATAATCCATATTTTCAATTTTTTTAAAAGCCATTGTTTTTAAAATTCCATCATGGATTGCTTTCCACCAATCTCTCTGCGATTTCTCTTAAAGATAATGAAGCTCTTGAATCCGAGAAAGTGCTCAGATAAGGGCTGAGTTTCTTCAGACTTAGCTGGATATTTTCGTCGTAGGGAATGGCACCCAAGTATCTTATTTTTATTGCCAGATATTTCTGGACGACATCGGCCATAGATTCCCCCAGGAGATAATCTCTTTCGCTCCTGGCCTTGTTCATGATAAGACAGGGATTGAATTTGCTGAGGGCCTTGTAGAGAACCTGTGCATAGGATTTGTCAAGCGAGATGAGGGTGTTGAAGAAGCTGTAGATGGATTTCGAATGGCCATCCATTTGATCGGCAATTCTTCTTATCAGATCTTTCAGTTTGTAATGTTCGATGTATGATTTGAGAATCCTGAGGATACAGGATTTCAAAAAGTAATAGGAATTCTCGATCGAAGTGGGCTCAGGATTGACCACTAAAATCCCGGGATTGGAGAGGATAAAGAAATCAAGGTAATTGAGGGAAGCTCCTGTGCCGATGTCGATGATCACCCGTTTGGCGTCAAATGCTTTGACATGACGGATAAACTTGAGTTTTTTGTAATAATTCAGGTTGGCCATGAAGGGGATTTGATCTGTTCCTCTGATCAGCCTCAGCCCGTCAATGGGAGTAAAAGCCATGGTCTCTTCCAGCCGGGAGACTTTATTGGTAAAGAAGTGCCCCAGGTCCAAGCGCGCGTCGTTCATGCCCAAGAATGTATGCAGATTCGGCCCTCCCAAGTCCGCATCGATCAGAACAACGTCTTTTTCCAGCGAAGCCAGATGGATAGCGAGATTGGCTGCGATAAAACTTTTTCCGGTTCCCCCTTTTCCGCCACCCACAGCCCAGATGGTTTTCTTAGGACTGTGATGAACGGATAACTCGGGTATTTTCTCCTTAGCGCTCATCGGAACAGGTTTATAAAATATTTTAACACAGGCTGGAGCTTGAAATCTATTGAATTCCTGTAACTTTTTTGGTATGTTTACTGAATCGTTTTTGATCGTCATAGAGAAGGAGCTGATATTTGCGGAAAGCCTACGGCGATATAGATAGCAAGTTCAAATTCGTTATCGTGGCCTCGAAGAGAGCCAAGCAGTTATTGAAGGGAGCAAAACCTAAGATAAAATCCAAATCCAAAAGTCTCATCCGTATTGCCCAACAGGAAGTGAAAAGAGGAATGGTGGATTATGAAATCGTCCAGAAAAAAAAGGAAGAGGAATACAGGCCCGAGGATGAGGATTTTATCGGAGAAGAAATCTTGAAAGGGGCTGATGCCTCCCAGGAAGTGGAGGATAGCGGGGAAGAAAGCAAAGAGGCAGAGAGTGAAGAATCGGCTGATGAAGAAGTAGAAGAAGAAGAGGAAGAAGCAGAAGAAGAGGAAGAAGAAAAAACAGAGGAAGAAGAGGAAAAAGAAGAGGAAGAGGAAACAGAAGATAAGGGAAAAAAAGAATAGGCTTCGGTTTATCTCTTTTCGTGCTCTTTCTTTCTTGCTTCCTTTATAAGCTGGATATAATCAGATTTTATAAATTCTTTTTTCGAAAAGCCGAGAGCCTTCGCTGTCTTTACGATATCCTCTCTTTTGCCCTCTAACTCCAGAAAATTTCCCGCTGGGGTTTCGTCCAGACAAATTTTCAGTCTTTTCTTCCTGAATGCTCGCCTGTATTTTTTGTACTGAAAGGTGGGAGAAAGGCCCACGGATTTCAGGATTTTTTTGAATTCTCTCTCGTTCTTGACTTCTGTTTCGTATTCTTCCCTTATCTTGAATTTTCTGGATTTCTGGGGAGCACCTTTAAAGGCCAGAAAAGTCTTTTTGTTTATCCTGCGCAGCCTTAATGCCTGTCTCTTTTTGTAGAGGAGTTGGGCGGAGAAATCGTAGAGGGTATTTTCCTCCAGGTATCTTTCTTTCTCCAGGCTGGCTCCCTGCTGGATGATTCTCTTGACAGCGGAATCGATATCTTTGATTCTGATTTTGACTTCTGTTTCAATCATGCCGAAAACCGGAAGAAAATACCCAGAGAGTATAAAATTTAGGTATCAGACGCTTTCCTTCCTGTTAACACCATCGATGGGCAGATTATTTTCTGCGAGTAAGAATATAATCTGAGAATAGAATCAGGGACCTGCGGTGGACGGATTCCGGGAAGAAAGAGATGATTTCCTTGGATCTCAGGCAAAATTCTTCAGCCTTTCTGTAAGTGTAATCGAGAGCGCCGTTGGATTTAACTATCTCAAAGATCTCCTGCCGGGCTTTTTTCTCCAAGGGTCTGGCTTTCAACAATTCGGTCAGACGATTCCGGTTAACGTTTCCATCGCTTTTAAGAGTGTAGATCAGAGGGAGGGTGATCCTGCCTTCGCTGATGTCAGAGAGAATAGGCTTTCCCAGCGTCTTTTCCTCTCCTGTGAAATCAAGCAGATCGTCGATTATCTGAAAACACATTCCCAGGGTCATCCCGAAATCGGCTAAACGCTGCTCCTTCTCTTCAGAGGCATGAGCAAGGATGGCTCCTATGCGGCAGGATGCCGAGAAAAGAGATGCGGTCTTCTTGTTGATGATATCCAGGTAGTCTTTTTCTTCTAGATCGAGGTTTCCACTCATGTAGTATTCATTCAGCTCTCCCTCGACCATTCGGGCTGAGATGTCGGTCAGGATATTGATGATCTGGCTATGCTGACTCTGGAGAGAAAGGCCTAAGGACTTGATGTAGAGGTAGTCCCCCAGGAGGACAGTAATGTTGGGTCCCCATCTGGAATGAACGGATTCTTTTCCCCGCCTCAACTCAGAGTTGTCGATTATGTCATCATGAATGAGGGAGGCTGTATGGATTGTCTCCACCAGGGCAGACATCAAGATGTGCTCTTGGCCCCTATAACCGAGTAATTTGGTGCAAATCATGAGGAGAGCAGGCCTGATTCTCTTTCCGGCTTTTTGGAAGAGATAGCCGCTGATCTCTGAGATGAGCTTATTGGGGGAATCGGCAAAGAGCGTGAGATTTTCTTCTACCTTGTCCAAATCTCTGCGGATATCTTTGTAAAGAGCTCTAATAGAAAGATCGTTTTTTATCGGCGCGTAAAGCGGCTCTTTCATTATTTGCTCAGCGATTATTCAATAGTGCATTTCTTCAATTTCGGGACTTATCTTATCATCTCGGATTTCATATTTCAAACATAAAAAGCGAGTGAAAATTTTTTGTTGTTTTTTCTGCCAGCTCCTCCATGGAAATATCCTTGATTTCTGCCAGAGCTTGAGCTACTTCCCTGACGAAGGCGGGTTCGTTTCTTTTTTTTCTTCCTCGGCAGGAAAGCGGGACAAGATAAGGAGAATCGGTTTCAACCAGCAGTCTTTCGAGCGGAATTCTTCTCGCTACCTCTCTTAGAGGATGTGCTTTGGGGTAGGTGATTATTCCTGAGAAGGAAATGAAGAAATCTCGGCCCATCATTTTTCGGGCCATCTCCCAATCTTCTGAGAAGCAATGCACAACTCCTCCTCTGGTGAAACGCTCTTCCATGATTGCCTTTATGATTTCTTCGGCGGATTTTCGGCTGTGAAGGATGACGGGAAGGCCCAATTTCTGGGCAGCGTTGAGTTGCTGGCGCAGAGCTTGTTTCTGTTCTGAAGGCGAAGAGAAGTTATAATGAAAGTCCAGTCCAATTTCCCCCACGGCATGGATTTTTCTTGTCATGGCAAGATGCTCTGTTCTCTGGAGGCATTGGGCAGTGAATGATTTGGCGTTGTGAGGATGAACGCCTGCGGCTGCGATGATGCTCGAGTGTTTTCGGGTAAGGCCGAGGGTGATCTCAACACTCGGCTCCTCTGTGAGATCTGCCGGACAGAGGATGGCGCTTATTCCTTCCTTAAAAGCTTTCTCTATGACCTGCTCTCTATCCTGATCAAAATCTTTCATGCTGAGATGGGCATGGGAGTCGACCAGTGAAGGTTTCATTGCTTAGTTTTTTTGAGCCTATTGGTAAAGGTAACTTTTCTGTCGAAAGGCTCTATTTGGTGGAAGTGAGGCCAAGTCTTCAAACAGATAGGGCTCCGCGTCTCGAGTCTGCCTGTATCCGGATTTTACTCTTCCAGCATTTTTTTCTTAAGATGGCGCATGGGCAAAGCGCCGTAATCCAGAAGTTTCATCAGGAATTCTTTTCTGTTGAAGTCATTCCCTTTCAGCTTTTTGTATTCCGACTCCATGTCCAGGATTTCCTGGTAGCCGACGTAAGCATAGGCTGCATCGCCGGGATTAAGGATGATTTGATTCCATTTTCTTTCCGTTTCAGCGGGAGTCTGGAACCCGCCTCTTGTCATGTAAGCCGCAGCCTGCTCTTTTGTCCAGTTTGCTTCATGGATATTGAACTCAGCGATAAAATTCATCGACGCTCTCAATTTTATCTTAAGCTGGTTCAGGCGCAACCTGAGGTCGTAGTTCCCGAATCCTGATGTGGGAAGTACCTCTTCAAGGTAAACGGGCCAGCCTTTGAGCAATGGCATATTGGGATAGAGTTTTCTTACCAAAGAAGGATTCTTTCTGGTAAAAAACAGAGGAACGAAAGTGCCAGGGAAGACATGACGGACGGTAAAGAAGGGGAGCAGGAAGTTGTTGTATTCCTCCAGGAAAGATGTGATCTGCTCTTCTGTCCAGTCTTCGGGAAGAGGTGAAATTTGACAGGTAAACGTCCCTGAATCTTCGTAGGCGCCGGGCGAGAGGATTCTGGTCAAAGTTACTCCCTGAGCATCCAGAGGCAAGGGCTCGATGTTGAGATCCTCTTCCGGGAGCTCGATAAGATCATTTTCTGCCAGGAAACCTTTTATTTCCTCTGCGTTTGCTTTAATTTGGTCGAGGAATTCCTCTTTGCTGGGATGATCTCCTTTTATTTTATTCAGCACATGGGAGATGGTTTCGTTGATCACTTGATCTTCGGTGAGGTTGGGAGGAGGATTGTCCAGGTTTATTTTAGGGTCCATAATTTTGTAAAAGGGAATGCAGACCAGAAACATCTCCCTCCGGATATTCTTGTAATCCGCTGTGGCGCGTGCTATCAGGTCGGTAAGAGTTATGTTGTTCTGGAAGGTCAGTCGGATCAACCTTTGATGAGCTTGCTGCCCGAGCCGGATGGCTCCTGTTGAACGAGGCAGCAGCTCGTTCTGGAGGAAGCTTTGATAATCCTCCAAGGCAGAGATAGCTTTTGTAAGATTCTGCTGCAGCTTGGATTTTGAGGCAGCAGGGGCATTTTCGATCCATTGAGCAAGCTCTGTTCTGTAGAAATTTACGATAGCAGAAAATTGCTTGATCGCTGTTTCTGTATAGAGCTGAGGAGGTGTTTTTAAATTTTCTTTGGCCTGCTTGATAAGCTTGGGCAGATCTTTCAGTCTTTCAGCTGCATTTTTTGCTCTGGTTTCCAGGGGGGCAAATTCCTTGGTCAGGCTCCTGAGGCAATTGCTGAAGATTTTGTTGTAAAAAAGAGGATTATATTCCCAGGGAACCAGGGCCTCGTGGTCGAGAAGCTCTAAATCCAGGGCATCCACCATCATTTCATGATCGATCATTAAGTCGGGACTCAGCTTCATTTTATCCACATTTGCCACAAAATCCTGGTTGAATTTATCCAGAGCTTCCTGGCGTTTTTCGATGTTTTTGCTGCTGAGATCCTCGAGTTTATCATCGTACTTGTGAAAACCTGCCATGGTTGCTGAGGTGGGATAGAATTTCCACATTTCATCAAAATAGGAATCCAAAATCTTCTGGAATTTCCCGTCTTCTTCGTTCTGTTGGGAGGTAACCAAGAGGGGAATAAATAAAATAAAGATCAGCAGTATAAATGTGCAGATGGCTTTCTTCATTGACTCCTCCTCCACAAAGGCATTTTTATCATTAGAATGATTAAGTTAGAATTCGAATCCTACCATAAAATCCTTATCGATAGCAACAACAGCCTTTTAGAGGCTTAAATTTACCATCTGATGACAGCAGAAGCCCAGGTGTATCCAGAGCCGAAAGCGGTGAGCACAACGATGTCGCCTTTCTTTATTCTTCCCTGCTTCACAGCTTCATCCAGGGCAATAGGTATAGAGGCCGAAGTCGTATTCCCGTAGCGGTCGATGTTTCTTATCACTTTTTCCACCGGGATTTTGAGGTTCCTGGCGACCATCAGGCTGATTCTATCGTTTGCTTGGTGGGGGATGAGATGATCGACATCCTCTATTGTCAGGTTGTTGTGTTTCAGGCCGATCCTGACAGCTTCAGGCATTTTTACCACCGCATTCTTGAAGACATTCCTTCCGTTCATCCGGGGGAAATATCTCTTACTTTCAATAAAGGAGGGGAAGAACGTGGGTTTATCTTTGGGGCTTGGCTTTTCCATCCACAAATCAGTCACGAAATTCCCGTCGGAGAAAAGATGCGTGGAAAGGATGCCTCTACCATCATCATTCGGATTTGGCTCCAGGATAACGGCTCCAGCTCCGTCTCCGAACAGCACTGCCATGTCTCTTCCTTCGTCTGAGTAGTCCAGATTAGTGGATTGGACTTCTGCTGCAACCAAGAGTATCTTCTTGTGAGTCTGGGTTCTGATGTACTGATCAGCCACAGAAAGAGCATAGATAAAACCAGAACATTGATTTCTTACATCGAGAGCGCCTAGACCCGCAAGGCCAAGTTTTTTCTGGACGATAACCCCTATCCCGGGAAAGTAATGATCAGGAGAAAGGGTGGCGGCAACGATAAAATCGATTTCAGATTTGTCGATGTGAGCATCCTGGATGGCTCTGAGGGCAGCCTCAAAGGCAAGATCCGAGCTTCCTACTCCAACCTCCACATGCCTCCTCTCGCCGATACCGGACCTCTGGCGGATCCACTCGTCGGAAGTGTTTATCACTTTCTCCAGCTCGAGGTTTGTGACTGTCCTGGGCGGGACGAAATGGCCTATGCCTGTTATATGAGCCCGTATACTCATTTTGGATGCGCTCCATTATAATCAATCGTTCAGGAAAAATAAAGATAATTGCGCAGTTAGATGAAGAGGCGGCAGTTGCAG
>CAYVAT010000001.1:11322-209441 GCA_964449165.1 uncultured Eubacteriales bacterium
GGTTCTTGACTCAAAGAAGCTAAGGGGGTAATATCCAAAAAAAGGCAGAAAGAATGAGATGAACTTAAAAAAGTGGATCCTTTTTCTGGTGGGGATTCTGACATTTGTCTTTTTCCCATTTGCCGAAGAGGATGACTCTCTTAAGATAAAGGCTTCGATAAATCCCAAGCGGCTCTCGAGGAGGCAGGAGGGGAAGGTTACCCTTAAAATCTCCCTTAAAGAGGGGATTTCCATTAATCCACAACCGTCCTTTGTGATTGAGTTTGAACCGTCTGAAGAGATCAATTTCCCCAAAAATTTTTTTACAGCTTCTGACTTGGAAATAGAGACATTGGAGGAGGATGGTGGGGAATACTTAAATTTAGAGAAGCCGATAGAAATTCCCTTCTCGGTCAAACTGGAGGCTCACCAGGGCAATCACGTCCTTAAAGGTAAAATCAAGTATTTTGCCTGCTGCCCGAAGGAGGGGTGGTGTTTGAAAAGCAGCATGACCTTTTCGGCTTCCTTCTACACCCGCCGGACCGTGATAAGAAAGAAGAAGTAGACTCTTCCTTAAGAAAACTTCAATCTTTATCTCTAGCCTACAGCCATCCATGCTGGATGTACCAGTCGATTGTTTCCTGGATGGCCGCCTGCAGGGGGTATCGAGCGGAGAAAGCGAGTTTTTCCTGAGCTTTCTTGATGTCAGCGATCCAGCATTTCTCTTTCATTTCTTTTATCTTGTATGGATTGAGAAGGACGGGTTTCCGGGTGATTATTCCTTTTGCTCGGGAAAAGATGCTGATCAGGGAGAGGGAAAAATAAGGAACTTTCAATGGGATAAGAAATTTTCCCATGGCTTTTCCTGCTGCGTGACCGATCTCATCCCAGTTGTGAGGTCGAGGATAAGCAATATTGAACACTTCGCCGCTTGCTAAGTCCTTCTGGATGCTGAGGTCGATTGCTCTAACCAGGTCCTTCACGTAACAGAGGCTGAGAAGCCTTTCTTGACCAAGGAGGCTGGGGAGAATCCCCTTTCTTATAAATCTGAAGTAATGTAAAAAATCTCTGTCCCGGGGCCCAAACACCGCTGTGGCTCTAAGAATGACAACCGGATAGACATCCTTGAATTTTAGAGCCTCCTGCTCTCCCTTTAATTTGCTTTCCCCGTATGGAGTTATGGGATGGGCAGGAGAGCTTTCTTTAATCGGAGAGCAATCGAGGGAGGGGCCTGCTGCAGCAGAACTGCTGAGGAGAACGATTCGCTTGGGAGAGATCTTCTGGGTATGAAGGGACTGAAAAAGGCTTGCCGTGCCGAGTTGATTTACTGTATAATAATCAGCCAAATCCGATGCCAATGTAAGGCCAGCGAGGTGAAAGACGCAGTCAATGTCGGAAGGAAGAGAAGGAATGGAAAACAAATCTCCTTCCATAATATGGAGATCGCGCCCTGCCAGCCATTTTAGATTACCTGGATCTCTGACCAAGGCAAAGATTTCGACATCCTCATTCTTCGATAGGTAATAATCGATCAGATGACTTCCGATGAAACCGGTGCCGCCAGTGATGAATGCTTTCATCGATTAAATTTTATGAAAATTGCCTCCCATGGTCAAACAGTTATAATAGAGATGGTGCATGCAGCTTATGGCAGTGGACATCTGAAAGGAGGAAATGGTGGATATTTTCCGTAAATGTTATGCCTTCACACGAGCCGAGGAAGCCCAGCAGAGCGGACTTTATCCTTATTTCACCCCCCTCCAGGAAGTCAACGGGAATAAGGTTCTTATCGATGGTAAAGAGATGATCATGGTTGGTTCCAATAATTATCTGGGTTTAACCAATCATTCTCGAGTGATAAAAGCAGCACAGCAGGCTATGGAGAAATACGGAGTAGCCACCTGCGGTTCGAGATTCTTGAACGGCACCCTAGATATCCACGTTCAACTGGAAGAAAGACTGGCAGAATTCATGAAAAGGGAGTCAGCCCTTGCTTTTAGCACAGGGTTTCAGACTAATTTGGGTATCATCTCCACCGTAGCAGGCAAAGGAGATGCCATAATCACCGACAGGATGGTTCATGCCAGCATCATCGATGCCTGCAGATTGTCCTTTGCCAGTGTTTACAAATTCAAGCACAACGACATGGAGGATCTGGAGAAGGTCCTCTCTTCCTTGGATGAAGATGAAGGGAAGCTCATCGCTGTTGATGGCGTGTTCAGCATGGAGGGAGACCTGGCCGATCTGCCCGGGATCGTGTCCTTGGCTAAAAAATACAACGCCAAAGTGATGGTGGATGATGCCCATGGAATCGGAGTTATGGGAAAACACGGAAGAGGAACTGCTGAGCATTTTGGCCTGGAAGAGGAAGTCGATTTGGTCATGGGTACATTCAGCAAATCCTTCGCATCTTTGGGAGGGTTTGTAGCAGGAGAAAAGAAAGTCATCTCCTACATCAAACATTTTGCCCGTTCCTTGATTTTCAGTGCCAGCATCACCCCTGCCTCTGTGGCCACTGTGCTGGCTACCCTTGAGATTATCCAGACTGAGCCGGAGAGGAGGGAGAGGCTCTGGCAGATCACAGAAAAGATGAAATCAGGCTTTCAAGCGATGGGATACAACACAGGATCTACCGAGACACCTATTATCCCCGTCTTCATCGGCAATGATGAACTGACCTTTATGTTGTGGAAGATGTTGAGAGAGAATGGCATTTTTACCAATCCAGTGATCTATCCTGCTGTTCCCAAGGAAAAGTCTCTTATTCGGACAAGCTATTCAGCGACCCACAGTGATGAAGAACTGGAGACTGTGCTTGAGAGCTTCCAGAGATGCGGAAAGCAGCTAGGAATTATCGGGTGAGAGCGATGCTTTTAAAAAGAAAATTCAGACAATTTTATTTATTTATATTGCTTATTCTCTCTGGGCTTTTGATTATGTATGGGTCCAGTACCATTCTTCCCCTCGATGAAGTCAAGGCCGGAATGCAGGGGATCGGAAAGAGTGTTTTCGAAAAGGACAAAATCGAGGAGTTTGAGGTTGAAATACTGGGCGTTCTCCACAACGTACAGCCCAAGAGAAGTATTATACTGGCCAAACTTAAAGGAGGAAGGCTGGATACCGCCGGAATGATCCAGGGTATGAGCGGCAGTCCAGTTTATGTGGGTGGAAAGTTGATAGGAGCGGTAGCTTACAGTTTCCCTTATGCTAAGGAAGCTGTTGCAGGAATCACTCCCATAGAGGAGATGCTGGGCATATCGGATAAAGAGAGTCCTAAGGCCTCATTTTCTCCCCAGATTCCTGTGAAAAAGCAGATGAGATTGGAGGAAATTTTTGAGCTGAACAAGGACTTTTTTCTTTCCCAATCCGCTCTTTACTCAGAAGGACAGACATTCAAACCACTTCCTGTTCCTCTCGTCTTCAGCGGATTTTCTCCCCATGTTTTCGAGCAGGCGAAATCTTTCTTTACGCCGCTGGGTTTCAGCCCGATGATGGCAGAGCCCTCAGGCCAGGAACAGACAGTTATATCACCTCCTGATCTTTCTCTTAATGAGGGGGATCCTGTTGGAGTGCAGCTGATTACCGGGGATCTTAGCATGACAGCCTTGGGAACGGTCTCCTATGTGGACGGCAATCGCGTTCTGGCCTTCGGACACCCTATCTACAACTTGGGCACTGTGGATTATGCCATGGCCAAGGCAAAAGTAATTACTGTTGTTCCCAGTCTTTCGGTATCGTTCAAGTTGGCTGCGCCAGAGGCTGTAGTAGGAACATTCACTCAAGATCGTACCTCCGGCCTGCTTGGTGAGGTCGGAAAAAATCCCCAGCTTATCCCTCTCAATATCAAGATGAATGATGAAAAAGGCAATACAAGTGATTTCAAGATAAGGATCGTCGAAGACAGAATCCTGACTCCTGTTCTGGTCAATTTCTCTCTTGCTAACCTTATTTCTGCTGAAGGCAGATCCGTAGGCAATCTTTCCCTTGGCGTCAGTGGAACTATCTATCTGGAGAACGGGATGAATGTCCGTCTGGAGGACCTTTATTCCGGGAATTTTGATACATCTGTCACTGATCTATCCGGACTTCTCATGGCTGTTGTCTATTTTTTGGTCAACAATGAGTTCGAGGACTTGAGGATCCATCGGATCGATTTAAGTATCAATGCCACCGAGGAGGTGAAGCTTTCCCATCTGGAAAAAGTGTGGTTGGACAAGTATGAGGCTTCACCTGGGGAGAGGATTCATATCCAGATTCATACCCGGAATTTTAGAGGAAACACAGACATCCGGGAAGTGGGCCTTCCCGCGCCCCATCTTCCTCCTGGATCTGAATTCCAATTAGTGATTGCTGATGCCGCATCGATTCATCAAATAGAAATGAGCCTTTACAGACAGCAGGCCTTCGTCCCTAGGAGTCTGAATCAGTTGATCAGGATTTTGAGCAGTCTTAGGAAGAACAACCGCATCTACTTCAAAGTCATCGCCTCCAAGCCAGGGCTTTTTCTGAAAGGGGAGGAAATGCCCAACCTTCCGCCGACCATGAAATCGATGTTTTCTTCGCCCAGAGCAGCTGCTTCAGGGCCCACAGAGCTTAACAAATCCACGCTCACAGAATACCAGCTTGAAGTTCCTTACATGTTCAGAGGAGCAGTGATAATACCCATTAAAATTAAAGAATAGGAGAGAGGGAATGAGAAAAGGCTTAATGACGGGTCTTATGATCCTGTTTTTCTTGGTTCATTTTGTTCATGCGGTTGTGCCTCAAAAATGGGAACTGCGGAGCAGGGATGATTTTATGAAGGGGAAGTTTAAGGGGATTTCTGTTTCTGAGGATGGCCTCCTTTCCCTTGCTCCCAGGGAAGAGGAAATCAAAGCTCCTCCAGAGGAGTTTTTCCTTTCCTCTGTAATCAGCCCACAGGGTGATGTTTACCTTGGAACAGGACATGGAGGAAAAATATATAAAATCAGCAGCTCAGGTCAAGTGGAACTCTATTTTCAAGTGCCTGAGATGGATATCTACTGTCTTGCCCTGGATAAGAAAGGCAGACTCTACGCAGGCGCCTCTCCTAATGGAAGGATCTACAGAATCACAGATAAAGGCAAGGGCAGCCCATTCTTTAATCCCGAAGAGAAATATATCTGGGATCTGTTGTTCACGGATAAAGATATCCTGCTTGCCGCTGTCGGTGAGGCCGGAGGGATTTATGAAATAAACCAGGAGGGAGAGGGGAGTTCCATCCTGAAGGCAGAACAAAACCATATTCTCTGCCTTAGAATGGATAAAGACGGAGATCTGATCGCTGGAAGCGGAGGCAAAGGTCTTCTCTACAGATTAAAACAGGGGAAAAAGACTTCCGTCCTTTTTGAGTCTCCTTATGAGGAAATCAAAAGTATCGCCCTGGATGATAGAGGGAATATCTATGCTGCAGCCAGTGGTAAGGTCACCACTCCCGAGAGAGCGGAGATTTCTCCGGCTAAGATAAAAGATGAAACAGAGGTGACTTTAACCGTCACTCCTCCTTCGGCTCGAACAAAGGTTTTGTCCCTCTCTGAAGAAAAACAGCCCAGTGCGATCTATAGAATAAATCCTGCAGGAGTAGCCAAGAGAGTCTGGAATTCTGAGGAAGATTTGACCTACAGCCTCATCTGGGATGAGAGAGAAAAGAGAATAATCTTTGGCACAGGGAATAAGGGCAGAATCTATGCTCTCAGCAGGGAAGATAAATTCTCGTTACTCCTCCAGAGGGAATCCGAACAGGTGTACTCCCTTGTGCCCTCGAATTCCCGAGTCTATGTTCTCTCCAATAATCCCTCCGGTTTGACAGTCCTTCATTCTGAACAGAGAGATGAGGGAGAATATCTCAGCCAGGTCTATGACACCAATACTGTTTCGTCTTGGGGAAGGATAGAATGGAATGCCGAGCTTCCGACAGGGGGCAGCATCCAGTTTCAAACCCGGAGTGGAAATTCGGCAGAAACTAACCAGAGCTGGTCAGACTGGTCTCCTCCCTACCAGAAGGAAGGAGGAGAACAGATTCTCAGTCCGAAGGCTCGCTATATTCAGTTCAAAGTCCTATTCAAAACCCAATCGGGAAAAGTCTCACCCCTTCTTGCTAAGGCTTTTATCTTTTTTCTTCAGACTAACCTCGAACCGGTCATCACCAGGCTGGAGCTTTTGCCCCCTAACCAGGTATTTCTGAAGCCTCCTGAACAGGATGAAGTCATATGGGGAGCAGACGTAGATATATCGCAGAAGTCCGAACCTGAAGATAAGAGGAAATATTTCCTGGCCAAGAAGACGGAGAGGATGGGTTTCCAGACTGTTATCTGGGAAGCTTCTGATGAAAACGAAGATAGACTCATCTACAACATTTACCTGAAGAGAGAGGATGACAGACAGTGGATTAGCCTTAAGGAGAATTGGGGGGAATCAATCTTCGCTTTTGATACGGTTTCATTTCCGGATGGCGTTTATCTCATCAAGGTGGAGGTTACGGATAGCCCCTCTAATCCTCTGGGGATGGAGCTGAATTCTGAAAGGATAAGCTCTCCTTTGATCATCGATAATTCTCTCCCTGTGGTCAAGAATTTCCAGGCTACCCAGGATAAGAATACCTTGACAGTTACTTTTTCTGCCGAAGACACCATGTCTTCTATCCAGGAAGTTCTTTACATCATCCGGCCCGATAAATGGCGAAGTATGTTTCCTTTGGACGGGATATGCGATTCCAAACAGGAAGAGTTCAAGTTCAACGTAACTATGGCGGCTAGTTCTGACAGGTTTGTGACTCTTAAGGTAAAAGACAGTCAAGGAAACACAGGCGTTTACAGATATTCATTCTAGATGGGAGATACCGGCCCGTCTGGAGAACGAGCCTTACAACGATCGACTTAGATGATGCTTCCCAGGGGAGCGTGGTCCTATCCGCTCTTCACCCTCTCCAGGTATTTGTCTTCCCGTGTATCGATGCGGACGATGTCTCCTTTTCTTATGAATTGAGGGACATTCACCGTGATTCCAGTCTCCAGCACAGCAGGCTTGCTGCTGGCAGATTGGGTGGCTCCTTTCAGAAAGGGATCCGTCTTAACAACTTTTAGATCTATGGTCAGGGGAGGATTGACTCCCACTGGCATTCTTTCGTGCAGCTCTATGGTGAAGACCACATTAGGCACGAGATAACAGATGCTGTCCCCGATAACATCTTCAGAAAATTTGACCTGCTCATAGGTCTCCAGATCCATGAAGATGTAATCTTTTCCTTCCTGGTAGAGAAACTCCATCTCTTTTTCTTCGAGAAAAGCCTGTTCCACCCTATCCTTGGATCGAAATCTGTAATCAAGGAGGGTCTGGTCCTTGAGGTTGCGAAGCTTTGTCTGCATCAAAGCCTGGCCTTTTCCTGGGGTTATATGGGTCGCCTCCAATACTTTGTAGATATCATCATCGATTTTGATGACCATTCCTTTTCTTATTTGGGTTGCGTTTATCATTCTCTCTGCCTGCCTAAAATCAAATTTTTTAGAGGTATCTTCGGCTCGACAGAAATACTCTATATCAAATCCCCTCCAATGTTCAATAGGGTCTAGTGGAGTTGCCTCCATAAGGCGGCGGTTGCTGTCCATCCTCGCCAAGACCCTCCCACCCACCACTATGGGCTTCGGATGGACAGAAACCAACGCTCGCTACCTGACTGTCCCCAAAATCATTACGGAAATGGAGAATCCATGTCCTGATAAGGAAGTATCCTTAGGACCGTGATGAATTTAAATATATACTGAATTGAAAAGGGTGAGGGAAGGGGGAAATCAGCGTGCTGGTCCCTCACCCCTATTACGGAAATAAGGATAATTACATTCCCAGTTAGATTTTGACTTGGCTGCGCTTATTTATTATCTTTTATCCATGATTTTTGTGCTGACAGGTCCTGTTCATTCTGGGAAGACCACCTTTTTAAAGAGGCTCGTTGATGGTTTGAAGAGGGAAAACCTGAAGATAGCTGGTTTTCTGAGTGTGGCTATTATTAGAAACAAGGAAATTCTTGGATATGATTTATATGATCTAAAAAATGAGCAATACATTCCTTATATCCGCAGGGAGGGAGAAGAGGGATGGGAAAGAATCGGGTCGTATTTTTTTATTCCTGGAGCCTTAGTGAATGCAAAAGATCAGATTTTGCAAAGCAGAGGAGTCAATATTCTGGTGGTTGATGAAATCGGTCCTCTGGAGCTCAAGGGGGAGGGATTATGGCTAGCTTTGAGACAGACTCTCTCATCTCCTCCAGAGGGCCTTATTCTTGTGGTCAGAAAAAGTATCCTCAAAGATTTTCTCCATCGTCTTAGAGGTAGAGAAGTAAGAGTATTTGATATAGAAGAGAAAGATGCTTTTTCTCAGATGAGAAAGGCAGTCTTCACTCATCATGGGCTTGGAGATGCTTGTGATCCTTGCTGAAAATTTTCTTCTACAGTATTCTGTGAGAGAACTGAAGAAGGCGAAGGCGATAGAATGAAAAATATCTATGTTCATCTTTCTGAATTATTAAAGGAGAAAAAGCAAGTGGCATTGGCCACAATCATCGAGGCCATAGGATCTACTCCTCAAGTGCCAGGGGCTTCAGCCATATTTTCTTCGAGAAGACTCCTCGCCGGAACTCTGGGTGGGGGACTGTTGGAAGGTGATGCCCTGAAGAAAGCCCAAGACTCCTTAAAGAGAGGAGACTCTCTTCTTTATCCATTTAACCTCAATGCTGACATCTCTTCAGGTGAAGAGTCTATATGCGGAGGCCAAGTAAGAATCCTTCTCGATGTCTCGCCGATGAAACATGAACATGTCTTCAATGATCTCCATCAATCCTTCCTGAACCGGAAGCCTGGCCTTTTGTCTACATGGATAAAAGAATTTTCGGGCGGAAGTATTTCCATCTTCCGAAATTGGATAGAAAGCAATGAAAAGTCTCTGGCCAAGTTGGGAAAACCTTTATCGATATTAAAAGACCATATTGTCAAGGCATTTGCAGAGGAAAAGCCCACACTGGTAAAAATGCAGGAAAGGCAGAGGGAAGTGAAGGAGAGTCTTTTCTTCTTAGAGCCAGTTATTCCTTTGCCCCGATTGGTAATTGCCGGTGCCGGACACGTCGGCCGTGCTGTGGCTCACCTGGGAAATTTTCTGGATTTTGAGGTGACTGTCATCGATGACCGCTCAGAATTTGCCGAAAGAGAAAACATTCCGGATGCAGATCATGTCATCGTTGATCGGATTGCTCAAGCCATCACAAAATTTCCTGTAGGCCCTGATACCTATTTTGTGATTGTCACTCGAGGACATAACTATGATGCCGAAGCCCTTCGAGAATGTATCGCTTCAAATGCTGCCTATATCGGGATGATCGGCAGTGCTCGGAAAGTGAAGCTGATGAGGGAGAAATTCCTCGAGCAGGGCTGGGCGAGTGAGGAACAATTTGACCGTGTTCATGCTCCCATCGGCCTCGATATTGGTTCAAAGACTGTTGAAGAAATCGCTTTGAGCATCGCTGCCCAGCTCATCGAAGTCCGCAGCCAAATCCGTGAAAGGAGGAAGGGAAGATGTTGATAGGAGCAATTATTCTTGCCGCCGGGGAATCCAAAAGAATGGGGAAGCCCAAGCTTCTTCTTCCTTTTGGGGATAAGACAATCATCGAAACTGTGGTCACTAACGTCGCCCAGTCGAAAGCAGATGAGGCCTTGGTTGTTCTGGGAGCAGATCATAAGAAGATAGAAGAAAAAATAAAAGATCTTCCTGTTACCATCACCGTAAACCCTTATTACAAAAAGGGGATGCTCTCTTCTGTGCAGTGGGGATTTAGCGCCATCCCGGAAAATATTCGGGGCGTTTTGATCTGTTTGGGTGACCAACCATCAATTCCTCCTTCTGTCATGGACAAGGTTATCGATGCTTTTAAGAGTTCAAGAAAAGGTATAGTCGTTCCCGCCTTTAAAAAGAATCGAGGTCACCCGGTCCTTATCGATGTCAAATACCGTAAAGAAATCGGAGACCTGAGCCCTGATGTGGGCCTGAGAGGTATCGTCTACAATCATCCGGGAGATACCATGGAGGTGGAGGTAGAGATTCCCGCCGTTCTCCGGGATATCGACAATCCGGAAGATTACAAGGAAGAGACAGAGAATAAGTAAATCGGAAAATATCCTGTGAGTGAGTTTTCTTTACTGTATGGCTTCCTTTATTCGTTTTACAGTCATGGGGAGTTGGAAGAGTCTGGCTCCTGTTGCATCAAAAATAGCGTTAGCCACCACGCCACCCATGTTTATGATGGCTGGTTCCCCACCTCCCTGGGGAGCAGGATCTCCTCTCTCCATCAGTACAGTCTCGATTTTGGGCAGCCACGAGAACCTAGGTATTTCGTAGGTATCGAAATTGAGGTCAAAAATCTCTCCTCCTCTGAAGTGTATCTCCTCAGCTAGGGCATAGCCCAATCCCATGGTGATACATCCTTCCATCTGCATTCTTGCCCCTTCAGGATTTACCACCAGGCCCATATCTTGAGCACATACTACCCTCTTAACCTGAACATAACCTCTTTTCTTGTCCACTTCCACCTCAGCCATGGCAGCCACATAAGTTCCTGCATCGATACCACAGGAGATCCCGAAGCCGCGCCCACTGGGGGATTTTCTCTGGGTCCAGCCGAATTTCTCTGCTGCGGCCTTGAGAACCCCGCGCATCTTTTTATCCTTCAAATTTTTCAGTCTAAATTCTAGAGGATCGACACCTGCCACTAAGGCCATGATGTCGATTTGAGACTCTCTGGCAAATGTGTTTGTGTTGTTGGAAGGAGCTCTCCAGGCTCCTGTCCTGAAGGGATGGGAACCGGGAGTGCCACGCCAGCCTCCTCCTGTTGAGGCTGTGCGGTGATGAGGTATGTCATAAAACTGTGCAGCGCCTCTTTCGCCCGCAAAATAGACAGTGTAATCCCAGAAGATGATTTCAGCTTGGGGAGTGATCCCAGATCTTATCTTGACCACAGCCGCAGGACGGAAGGTATCATAGAAGAATTCTTCTTTGCGGCTCCAGGCAACCTGAACTGGTTTTCCGCTCAGCTTTGCCAGCCGAGCGGCTTCAGTAGCTTGTTGGTTTTGAGTTTTTCCTCCGAATCCTCCTCCTACAAATGGGGTAATGATCCGGACGTTTTCAGAGGGAAAACCCAAAGCTTCAGATACTTCTTCTTTCGCTCCGAAAGGCGTTTGTGTGGAGGCCCACACTGAGACCTTATTTCCTTCGACTTGAGCCACAGCTGTGTGTGTTTCTATCGGAGCATGAGCCACATAGCTATTTAAATAGGTTTTCTCAAAAATTGTGGAAGCCAGTTTTTCTCCTGATTTGATGTCACCTCCCTGGGCAACGATTTCCTCTTCTGGAGCGACATTGAGCAGGTGATCAAATATGGTCTTGTCGTCTACTTTCGCTTCCTGAGGTGCGAACTGGGCCTTAACTTTGGTTAAGGCTTTTTCTGCCTCATCTGGGTCCTCGTGAAGGACTGCGATCAGGTCGCCATCCTCGACAACATGTACGCCGCTCATTTTTTTGGCAACTGAGGTGTCCACACTCGTGAGTTTTGCTCCATGGGCAGGAGGCCTCAGGATTCTCGCATAAAGCATATCGGGCAGTCGAATATCTCCAGCAAAATGTGCCCTGCCGGTGACCTTCTCCGAACTGTCTATTCGTGAAGCAGGCTTGCCCATAACAGAAAATTCCGAGGGGGTTTTAAGGACGGGTTTTGTTTTGAGATGCCTTGCAATTTTTTTTCCTTTTGCCAGTTGTCCATAGGAGACGCGATTTTTCTCCTGTCTTTTATCGAATATGATTCCTTCTTTTGTTGCCAGATGGCTTTGTGGTACATCAAGATGTTCGGAGGCTAACTCGACTAAGACAGCCCTGGCTTCTGCTGCTGCATCCCTTAGTGCAGGCCCGAAGAAGCGGGTGGTCATAGACCCAAAAGTTCCCATATCCCAGGGGCAAAGGTCTGTATCGCCCATAACCATATCCACTGTACTCAAGCGAACATCGAGCTCCTCGGCTAATGTCTGAGCCAGAGAGGTAATCACTCCCTGACCCATCTCGATTTTCCCTGTAAAACAGCTGACCCTTCCGTCTTCACCGATTCTGAGGTAAGCATTAAAATCTTCAGGATAGTTAAAACGAGATCTTGCTTGCCCTCTTTCTTCCTGGAAAGGCCAAGAATCTCCCACAGAAAAAAGGATGAAAATCCCTCCGCCTGCTAGTTTGAGGAATTCTCGACGACTAAGAGAAGGAGAGACCGAGATATCTTTAAAATCTAGGTTGAGATTGTCTTCTTTTTTCATCTTTTTTTCATCCCTTTCATCTCTTTAGCTGCGGTCTGGATTGCCTGGACAATTCTGGTATGAGCCCCGCAACGGCAGAGATTTCCGTCCATCCCCTGGATAATCTCATCTGGAGAGGGTTGTGGTTTCTTGAGGATCATGCTGTAAGCATTAAGGATCATCCCAGAAGTACAAAAACCGCACTGGAGTGCATCGTGTTTTATGAATGCCTTCTGCAGGGGATGGAGCTCCCCGTTTTTGGATAGGCCCTCGATGGTCATCACTTCTTTTCCCTTGACATCCTTGATAGGCAGCTGACATGATCGTACGGCTTCGCTGTTAACAAGCACGGTGCAGGCTCCACAAAAACCCTCTCCGCACCCATATTTAACTCCTGTCAGGCCAAAGTCTGTGCGCAGAATCCATAAAAGCATGCGTTCCCCGTCCGTACTCAAGCGAACGGATTTGCCGTTGAGTTTAAATTGAATATTTTCTTTCATGTTGTTCCCTTTGAATTTTTTTGTATTCGATCTGCAACTTGTTTCAAATTCAAAAAGTTTTTGGAAGGAAGACCTATATCAAAGAAAGAGCGGCTCTATAAAGAGCTGTTTCCACAAGATCCTTCTTGTATCCGTTTTCCTCTAATGGGTTAGCCTCTTTCAATTCTACCCTTGCTGCTTCTCTAAGGAGATCCTCAGTTGCTTTTTTCCCCTTGATCATATCTTCGGCTTTCTTCATCCTCCATGGGACAGGAGCCACCCCTCCCAGCACAATCTTGATCTTTTGGAAAGCACCTTTTGATGGAGTTCCTTTAACCGCAGCGGAAACCACGGCGAAATCCCATGTCTCTCTTTCCTTGAGCTTCAGATAGGTGCTTTTTTCCCCTGTTTGGGATGCCGGTATTCTTACTTCTGTGATGATTTCTCCAGGCTCCAGAATATTTTCTTTATGGACGTTTATCTTGGGAAGAATGAAGAAATCCTCAAGCGGGACAGTTTTTTCTCCTCTATCCGAATGAATAGATATTTCTGCCTCCAGGGCTATAAGCATAGGAGCCAAGTCAGAGGGATGGACAATATAACAGAGCCCTCCACCTAGAATGGCATGATATCTGTTCCTTCCTCTGTATGCGTAACACCGGCTTCCCCCCTTTTTGCGACACATGACTTCAGAGTCACGGTAATACCAGCAGCGAGGTCTCTGACAGAGGTTGCCTCCCACTGTGCCAACGTTACGCAACTGCGGTGAAGCCAGAGAATTGGCGGCTTGATGAAGGCCTGGATATTCTTCCTCGATCATCTGGTTTTTAGCCAGTTCTGCCACTGTGGTCAAGGCTCCGATCCTCACTCCGTTTTTCTCCTTTTTAATGAAGGATAGATTGGCAAGAGAGCTTAGGTCAACAACAACATCTGGTTCCGCTATATTATCTTTGATTTCTCCGATAAGATCTGTTCCTCCAGCCATCAAGTAATAGCGCTCTTTTTTTGCCGATAACAAAGAATTGACATCTTCGATTGATAGAGGCTGGGCAATCTTGAAATTTTTCATCTGCCGACCTCCTTTCTTTTCAGGGCTTGAAGGACTTTGTCTGGAGTCATTGGTAATTCTTGCACATGCACTCCTATTGCGTTATAGACGGCGTTGGCCACAGCCGCCGAGCTGGGAATCCGAGGAGGTTCTCCGAGCCCTTTGGTTCCTAGGTTGTTAATCCTGGGGTCGACCATATCCACAAAATCGATCTCTATCTCAGGAATATCCATCGAGGTTGCCAGTTTGTAGTCCCTTAAGTTGGCATTCACAGGATTTCCTGTCGTGTTATCCATAATCCTTTGTTCGAAGAGGGCTGTGCTCACTCCCTGTGTGATACCGCCTATCACTTGACTTTCTGCTGTCTGTCTATTCATGACTCTTCCGATTTCGTGGACGGCAGCTACCTTGAGGACCTTGATTTGACCTGTCTCTGTATCCACTTCGACTTCGGCAAAATGAGCTCCGAAAGTGTTGTAGGCATACCCTGAAGGCCGTCCTGGACACTCTCCATGAAAGACTTTTTCGCGCCGTAGTTCACCAAGAAGCTCCTTGAGAGCGATGGATTTTGAAAGATCGTCCTTACTGGAAAATTTCCCTTCAGCGATGATGATGGCATCTGTGCTGATTTCAAGTTTACTGGCAGCAAGCTTTCTAAGATAATCAACTGTTTTAAGGGCGGCGTCCCTTACAGCAGGAGCGACTGATGGCGTGGTCGTGCTTCCTCCCGATGAGCCGCACCAGGGATAGATGGTGTTTCCGATTTTTACCGTCACATCTTCCGGCTTAAGCCCGAGAGTTTCTGCTGTGATGATTGCCATGTAAGTTCTAGTTCCGCAACCGATGTCCTGGGTTCCGCAGATAACCTCGACACTTCCGTCCTGGTGGAGTTTGATATCTGCCAGCGTCTCTGGCCGGCCCACACCCCACCATATCTGACTGGCCATTCCGAGACCGCGGCGAATCTTATCGTTTCCGTCTCCAGGATTCTTATTCCTTCTTTGCCAGCCGATCTTCTTTGCGCCGATCTTGTAGCATTGATCCAGTCCCTTAGAGGAATAAGGTATACCAGTGTCTCCTTCGTTTTTTGTCGAGTAATTTTTCTGCCTCAGCTCTAAGGGATCTATACCGATTTCATCGGCCAGTTCTTCCAAGAAGCCTTCCAGCGCAAAAGTTCCCTGGACATGCCCGGGAGCTCTTGTGGGGCGCGATGCACCGGTATTTGTAAAGACAGTGTATTCTTCCACTTTCAGATGAGGGCATCTGTAAACATCGATAACGGGTTCTGAGCATCTGTCGCCTCTTCGAATTCCGCCGGATGTGTAATTTTTCAGATAAAGGGCAGTCAGAGTGCCATCCTTTTTAACTCCACCTTTGATGGTTTGGAGGCTGGAAGGGCGGTTGCCCACACAGAGCGAATTTTCTTTACGGGATAGAATGATCTTTACTGGTTGTTTGGTTTCTTTAGCCAGCATGGAGGCAACAACAGTGTAATCATTCAATCCCAATTTGCTCCCGAATCCTCCACCCATATATTTCTTAATGACTGTGATTCGACTTGCCGGAATTCCCAAGACACGGGCCAGAGTATCTCTAACGCCAAAGATTGCCTGAGTGGAATCCCAGACTGTCAATCTATCTCCTTCCCATTTGGCCACACTGCCATGAGTCTCTGCGGGATGATGAATTTCCACGGCTGTTGTATACGTTCTTTCCAGGATCACATCAGCTTCTTTGAATCCCTTTTCGATGTCTCCTCGGGAGTAGTCATTAAATTTTTGGACGTTGGGTTCATCATGGACCCGTGGAGCGCCTTCCTCCATGGCTTTTTCTTCAGTGACCACAAAAGGGAGGGTTTTGTAGACCACGTCGATCAATTTTAGAGCTTCCTCTGCTGTTTTTTCGTCTACAGCTGCCACTGCAGCCACCAGTTCGCCCGCGTATTTGATTTGTCCTTCCTTGAGTTGAATAGCGGCCTTCACTCCAGGCAGGTTTTTGGCTTTGCTCAAATCCAGAGAAACAATTTCGGCGCAAGCATGAGGGCATCTCAGAATCTTGCCGTGAAGCAGTCTTCTGAGTTTAATGTCATGGGTGTAAGGTGCTTGGCCGGTGACTATTTTCTCCCCGTCAATCCTTGGTGTGCGTGTGCCGATAATTTTGAATTTTTCTTTTTCAGGAGAGGGAATTTGCTCGGGTTTCTCTGTTTCCTTATCTCTGAACTCTTCATAATAGAGGAGGGTAGAGTCTTCTGGTTCTGATAAATATTCCTTTTTCATCATTTCAAGGCCTCCTCATGTTTTTTGCTGCCGCTTCAACGGCCTCATAAATCTTGAAATAATTTCCGCAGCGGCAGATGTTTCCTGAGAGGGCTTCCTTGATCTCTTCTTTTTTTGGGTTATTGTTTTTCTCTAGGAATACAACAGAAGACATGATGAATCCCGGCGTACAAAAGCCACATTGGTAACCGTCTTTTTCGACGAAGGCCTTTTGAACAGGATGAAGCTTCCCATCAATGGCTAATCCTTCCACAGTAGTGATTTTCTTGCCGTCCGCTCTGATGGCAGGATACATGCATGAATAGACTGCAACTCCATCCAGAATGACTGTACACCCCCCACACTCACCACGGTCGCAGGTCATCTTTGTTCCTGTCAGGTTCAGTCTTTCTCTCAAGAGATGGAGAAGGGTTTCTCTTGGCTCAACTACCACTGAATATTTCTTTTCGTTAACTGTAAGAGTGATGGGTTTCTTGGAATAGAGAGGAACTTTCCCTTCTTCCGGTTGAAGGGATTCTGCCTCCTGGGCGAGAAGTCGAGGGCCCACAGCTGCTCCGATAGCACCGCCGCTAAATCCTTTTATGAAGTCCCTTCTGGTTATTGCCTTGCCCCTTTTCTTTCTTCCTTCTTCCATTTTTGCACCTCTTTTGAGGGATTTTCCTCCTTAGCCCAGCCTGATGAGAGCTGTGATGGCCAAACAAAAGAGCAAAGTTCCGGAAGAAAAAATGAAATTCAGCTTTCTTGCTATTCGAGAGGATTGGAGTACAGTTTCAAGAGATTGGCTTTTCACTCCGACCCATGCACCCAAGGGAACAGTCAGGAAAGACAAAAAAACAGCCAGAGGAGCATAGTAAAGGGAGAGGGGATATCCTGTTCCGGCAACAACACAGGCTGGTACTCCCGTGACAAACTTCACCAAAGGGAAAAGATTCACGGCCAGGAGGGCGGCCATTCCGCCCATTAAGGCTTGGCCTCCGCTTTTCTGTTTCAATTTTTGGTTAAAAACAGCGATCAGGATCAGGAATGCGATTCCTTCTGTGAAAAAGGCAAAAATAGGATTTCCTATGGCTCCATGCTGGATCGGAAGCGAAAGGAGGAGCGCGTCGAACATCTTGAAGAGGCTGGTGATGAGTATCAGGAGCCCCATACAGAGGAGATTCCTGGTAAGATACCATCCGGAAGCCATGAAGAACAGGGCTACGCCTGTCATGATGGCACCGGAGTATAAGGAAGCACAGCTTCGAAGCCACATTCCCAGAGCAGCTTCGGAAAAGCCCCAAACAGCTCCCAGAATGATAACAAAACCCAGATAAGATTTAGGAATTTTTCTCATCATGCTTTCCTCCTTTTAATTTGTTTCAATCTTATCTCTGTGTTTGGATTATAATTATCTTATATTTTTTTGGCAACTTTTTTCGTGGGAGAGCATCTCTGTTTCTGTGATGGGGGGAGACATTTTATCCAGTTAGCCAGAGAAGCGGCGGTTCCCCTCCCACCTTCCGCCGTAGGCTTCGGACAGAGAGCATCCGCTGCCGTGTCGAATGACATTCCTCACCCCTATAACGGAAATAAGGATGCTTACCTTACCAATAAAAAAATTGAATAAATT
Source organism: uncultured Eubacteriales bacterium (assembly GCA_964449165.1). GTDB lineage: Bacteria > Acidobacteriota > Aminicenantia > Aminicenantales > Aminicenantaceae > CAYSCW01. The sequence continues at coordinate 29,046 of CAYVAT010000001.1, forward strand.
TCCTGTTCGGGTTATCCTTCCAAAAGGTCAAAATAAAAAGATCTGGTGAGAGATCAATTGCCTTCATTCGCTTGTAAATTTAAGGAGGGGATATAAACATGAGAGCCAAAACTATAATCATTTTAATCCTGGTTGTTCTATTGGCAATCATCCTCATCCAGAACACACAGGTGGTGATTGTGCAGCTGTTCTTCTGGAAGCTGAGTATGTCCCGGATCATACTGATTTCTCTGTCCATGATCGTCGGCTTGCTCATCGGCTTTCTTATCGGCAGGAAAGGAAAAAGATATTAAGGAAAACATATCGAGCTTTTTCAAAGGGACACGCTGTTGAGTAATGTCTATGTCGCAGGAGTCTGTTTGACTCCTTTCGGAAAAGATTTCAGACCCATCGGAGTGATGCTGGCCGATGCCTGTCGGAGAGCGCTCCAGGATTCGAGGCGCTTTACATCTGATATCGTTCCTGATTGTCTGGTCATAGGCTGTATGGATCCGATCGGTTTTGCTAGACAAACAGGGTTGGATTCGCTGGTCGGAATGGAGTTGGAATTGGCAAAAGACACAGAGATCTACCATGTGGAGCTGGGTTCAGCCACTGGCGCCGGGGCTGTAGAGCTGGGGAGAAGGCTGGCCTCCTCCGGATTAAAAGTCTTAGTCTGTTTTGGGGAGAAGATGAAGGGAAAGCTCAAGAACGAGGAGATTCCCGGCCAAATATCCACGGTGATTGCAGAGGAAGAAAGAGAACGAGGTTTAGGAGAAATGCCAGCCGTGGCAGCCCTCGCTTCCTACGAATACATGGATGCCTATAAAATTTCGGAAAAAAAATTTAGAGATATCTGTTTCCAGATGAGCGTTTGCAGCCTCAAATTTGGATCCCTGAACGACATCGCCTATTTCAGAAATCCTATCACCCGCAAAGAATATAATGATCCGGATCTCAACAGAATAATTGCCAAGCCTCTGACAAAATTTGATTGTAGCGGTTCCTACAACGGAGCTGGAGCTGCCTATCTTATTCCTTCCCCCACCGACATAAAAGTCTCATCCGTCAAATCCGCTTTCGACAATATCAAGATTGCTGAAAGGAATACTCTGATTTCCTTGGAAGCAGCAGTGCTGGCAGGAAGAGCTGCCTTCCGGGAGGCTCATCTTAATCCTCATGAGATCGATACCTGCGAGCTTCACGATGCCTTCAAGCCTGTCCCCTGGGTTGTTGCGGAAGATTTGGGCTTAGCAGATAGAGGAGAAGGGCACAAATTAGTTCTGGATGAAAAAAACAGGATGGGCAGAAGGGCCTTCGTCAATCGTTCTGGCGGTTTTTTGGCCAGGACTCACCCTTTGGGGGCTTCAGGAGGTGCGCAGCTTGTGGAGCTCGTCTGGCAACTGAGAGGTCATAGACAATACAAAGGGATGTTTAAGGATGATCCTTACGGTCTGGATTATGGTCTCTGGTTCAACATGAGTGGATACGGGAATACTTGTGTTGTAGGAATTGTAGAAAGAAGTAAACCCACAAAACAGAAGGAAGGTCTTAAAGAAGCTAATCTGCCACAGTCTATTCCCAGAGATCTTACTCTGCGCAAGTCCCCTCGGAAAGACAAGATTATTGCGGCCACTCAATACACTTCGCCAGAGGATGAGAAAGTCAATGTGGCCATTGTCCAGACAAAAGATGGTGATTTCAGGATCGGGATAGCAAAAGGCCCTCATGATCTTAAAAGAGGCAAATACGTCAAATGGATCAAGCCTGAAGAAGGACCATATTTTGTGCGGGAAGGATACATCAAAGGCAAATTATCCGATCTCCTTCGTCTCTTTCGCTCCACAAAGAAAGAAAAAGAGGAGGAACAAGAAGACTAATTTGTTGACAGAGATTATGAGGCACAAATATAATTGTAGGACTTTGTTAAAAAGGAAAACTGGCCTTCTTACAAAGAGTAGAATGTCTTACTAAAGAATGGAGGTTTACATGAGTGAAATCGTCATTGCCAGTGCTGTTCGGACCGCAGGTGGAAAGTTCGGAGGATCGTTCAAGAAGGTTTCAGCCGTCGAGTTGGGAGCTTTGATTCTCCAGGAGGCTGTTCGCAGAGCAGGGATTGAGCCTTCCCAGGTGGAAGAAGTGGTCTTTGGAACAGGATGGCAGGCTGGGCTGGGGCCGAACATCGGTCGGTTAGCTACTGTCAAAGGAGGGTTGCCTTATGAGGTCCCGGCTTTCACGGTGAACAAACGGTGCGGTTCTTCCTTACGTGCTGTGTCGCTTGCGGTTCAAATGATAAAAGCAGGTGATGCTGAGATTGTCCTTGCAGGCGGTGCTGAGAACACTTCCCAGATCCCTTACATCGCAGCAGGAGCACGGTGGGGGAATCGTATGGGAGATAGCAAGCTCATCGATCTCATGCACCAGGATGGATTCATGTGTCCTTTAGCCGGTCATCTGATGGGAGTAACAGCGGAAACACTAGTGGAGAAGTATAACCTAAGCCGCGAAGAACAGGATGCCTTTGCCGTGGAAAGTCAAAACAAAACAGTTCAAGCTATAAAGGAAGGAAAGTTTAAGGAAGAAACTCTTCCTGTTGAAGTTCCTGCGGGCAGGGGAAAGACAGAGATTTTTGATAGCGAAGAGATTCCCAGGGAGGGAGTTACCTTGGAAAAATTGGCCAAACTTCCCCCTGTGTTTAAAAAAGACGGCTCGGTCACAGCCGGGAATAGCTGTGCTCTCTGTGATGCTGCTGCAGCGGTTTTGGTGATGAAAGAGGAGAAGGCCTCCGAACTCGGGGTTAAACCCTTGGCCCGGGTAATTTCTTACGGCCATGCTGGTGTCGATCCAGCCATCATGGGAATGGGGCCAGTGCCAGCCGTCAACAAAGCCTTGAAACGAGCAGGCCTTAATCTTGAGGATATTGACCTTATAGAGCTCAATGAGGCCTTTGCTGCTCAGATTCTGGCCGTGGAGAGAGAGCTTAAGTGGGACCGGGCCAAGGTCAATGTCCATGGAGGAGCCATAGCCTTGGGCCATCCGGTCGGAGCCACAGGAGCAAAAATTTTAACCACCTTGATTTATGCCTTGAAGGACAGGAATAAGAACCTTGGTCTGGTCAGCCTTTGCATCGGTGGAGGCCAGGGAGTGGCCATGGTGGTAGAAAGGCTCAATTAGAACACAGTGAAAGCTTTTTCCTCTCTTTTCTGGAGAGTCAATCCCAGCTAACCTGAAGGGACATGTACCGGAAATTCAAGGGACACGTTACCGATTTTGAAAAAAATCGGTACATGTCCCGAATTTAGATGCAAGCAAATTTTTTGTCCTCAATTTTATAAATAGGGAGGAAGTAAAATGGACATCGAAAAACCTTTTGTCGTGGGAGCAGGAATTATGGGGTCTGGCATCGGTCAACTCTGTTCCCAACAAGGGTATGAAGTGACAGTGGTCGATATCTCAGAAGATATCATCGGCAGGGCTCGTTCAAAAGTCAGCGCCGGACTAAGCCGAAGAGTGGAGAAAGGAAAGATTTCTCAAGAGGAAATGGACTCGGTCCTCTCAAGAATAAAGTGGTCCACGGATTTGAATCTTGCCGGCGATAGTGACTTTGTAGTGGAGGCAGTTTCTGAAGAGATTGGCCTCAAGAGGGATATTTTCGAGAAGCTGGATGCCATCTGCCACCCGGAAACCATACTGGCCACGAACACAACAGCTCTTTCCGTGAGTGAAATTGCCGCAGCCACTTCCAGACCCGAGAAAATCATAGGTATGCATTTTTTCAATCCTGCGGTGATCATGAAACTGGTGGAAATCATTCGCGGAGAAAAGACTTCTGATGAAACCGTGGAGACTACGAAAAAGTTTGCCGAAAGGTTGGGTAAAATTCCCATTGCGACTTTCAAGGAGGCCCCCGCCGGGATTGTTAGCCGTGTTCTTGCTTCCCTTTTGAATGAGGCGGCCATTGTTTATGAAAGTGGAGTGGCCAGTGCCCAGGATATCGATGAGGCCATGAAATTGGGAGCAGGTCTTCCTATGGGACCTCTGGCTCTGATCGATATGATTGGATTGGATATTCACCTCTCTAAAATGGAAACGCTTTTTGCCAAACTCAAGGACGAGCGCTACAAACCTCCGGAGATTATCAAGAAGATGGTTGAAGAAGGTAAATTAGGGAAGAAAACAGGCGAAGGATTTTATAAATATTAATAAAGATCCCCTATGCTGTCGTGAAATTTTAAGGAATATACGTGCATGACACCTCGTCCGAATTGAGGTGTTTTGTCCGGGAAAGGAGTAAGCCATGGATTTTGATTTAAGCGAAGAACAAAGAATGATCCAGGAAACCATCCACAAGTTCGCCAAGGAAGAGATCGCCCCGGTCGCTTCAGAGAATGACAAGAAGGGCCATTTTCCTCATGATTTGTTTAAAAAACTGGCAGGTTTAGGTTTTATGGGAACTCCCATTCCTGAAGAGTACGGCGGGGCAGGCTTTGATTACATCAGTCATGCTATAGTGGCAGAGGAGATGGGCAGAGTGGATTCATCCATACGCGGAACCTATTCTGTCCAGGTCTCCTTGGTAGAGCTCCCCCTATTTAAATACGGAACAGAGGAACAGAAGAAAAAGTACCTTCCCAAGCTGACCAGCGGAGAATTGATTGGCTGTTATGGTCTGACAGAGCCTAATTCAGGAAGTGATCCTGCCAGTATGATCTCCACAGCCGAGGATAAAGGAGATCATTTCCTTCTTAATGGACAGAAAACATGGATCACCAATGCAGGGATCGCGGATTTGGCCATTGTCTACGCCAAGACAAATAAAGAAGCGGGAGCGAGGGGAATCACAGGATTTCTGGTGGAAAGAGAATTTGAGGGATTTTCCACAAAAGACCTCCATGATAAGCTGGGTCTGCGGGCCTCAAACACAGGCGAAATTTTCCTGGAAAACTGCAAGGTCCCCAAAGAAAATGTTTTGGGCGAGGTAGATAGAGGTTTTAAGATCGCACTGAGTACGCTGGATTTCGGCCGTTATACAGTGGCCGCAGGTTGTGTGGGGCTGGCCCAAGGCTGCATCGATATCTGTAGAGAATATGCCCAGCAGAGAATTCAGTTCGGCAAACCCATTGCCAGCTTTCAGCTTATCCAGCAGCTGATTGCTGACATGGTGGTTGAATGCGAGGCTGGACGTCTTCTTGTCTACCGCGCAGGAGATTTGAAGAATAAAGGAGTGCGCAACACAAGAGAGACATCTATTGCAAAGTATTACTGCAGTGAGATGGCCAACCGAGTGGCTTACAGAGCCACTCAGATCCATGGAGGGTATGGGTTTTCAGGGGAATATGATGTGGAGCGCTTCTACCGTGATGCCCGAATCAACACTCTTTATGAAGGGACATCTCAAATCCAACAGCTGATAATCGGTGCCTTTGAGCTTGGAATCAAAGCCTTCACCTAACAGTGAGGAGTGAAAGAATGTATAAAACACTCACTTATGAAAAAAAAGAAAACATCGGAATTTTAACCATCAACCGTCCTGAGAAACTGAACGCCATCTCCGATGAACTGACAAAAGAGTTGAAAAAATTTCTTGAAGGCTTGGAAAATGATGAAGGTGTCAGAGTGCTGATCATCACCGGAGCAGGAGACAAGGCTTTTGTGGCTGGAGCGGATATAGGTGAGTTGAAGGACAGGGATGCGCGAAGAGGGAGGAGAGTCTCTCGGGAAAGACAGGAGATTTTTTCGCTCATAGAGAATTTGCATATCCCGGTTATCGCCGCTGTTAACGGATACGCATTAGGAGGAGGGCTGGAGCTGGCTTTGGCTTGTTCAATTCGCCTCGCATCCGAAAATGCTCAGTTTGGTGCACCAGAAGTTAAACTGGGCATCATCCCAGGAGATGGAGGAACCCAGCGTTTGCCCCGGCTGGTAGGGCCGGGCCGGGCTATGGAGATGATTCTCACCGGAGATTTCATCGATGCTGAGGAAGCCTATCGGGTTGGCCTGGTGAATAAAGTTTATCCCCAAGACAAGCTGCAGGAGAAGGCGTTTGAGCTTGCCCGCAGAATCGCCTCCAGACCACCCTTGGCCGTGAGGTTTGCCAAAGATGCGGTGAATAAAAGCCAGGAGGGGGGAACCACTTCAGGCTATACCCTTGAATCTTATCTGCATGCCCTATCGTGTACAACTGAGGATAAAAAGGAAGGCGTTTCTGCTTTCCTGGAGAAAAGAAAAGGCAAGTTCAAAGGAAAATAATAAAAAGAAATAACCCTCATATTTTTCTTTATCCTTGAACATGAAAAATAAGCTCTCCTTTAAGAGCAGCCGAGGCCACAGGCTCAGCGGAATTCTCTCAGAGCCCAGCGCTCGCAATAAAGGACGTATGACTATTTTATGTCATGGATTTTCCTCAAGCAAGGAGAGCAGGACAAACGTCCGGCTAGAGGAAATTTTAAACAATAGTCATATCTCCACCTTCCGGTTTGATTTCTTTGGCCATGGGGAAAGTGAGGGCAAGTTTGAGGAGATAACTATCTCTGAAGCGGCTGACAATGTTCTCAGTTCCCTCAAATTTTTGAAGGGATTAGGCTATGTCGAAATAGGTCTGGTTGGTTCGAGCTTTGGAGGAATGGCCAGCCTGATAGCTGTTTCCAAGACGAAAGATATTCTTTTCTTAGCCTTGAAATCTCCTGTTTCCGATCTCATGGGAAGACTGATGGCTGGTTACGATGAAGAAATCATGAAAAGCTGGAAGGATAAAGGAGTTCTATCTGTAATCACTCCAGATGGAGAGGAACTCGGGTTGAGTTATTCCTTCTTCGAGGACGCAGAGAAAGTCGATGGCTACGCCTGTTGTGAGAAAATCAAGATCCCCACCTTGATCGTTCACGGGAGTGAAGATGAAACGGTTCCCCTTTACCAGAGCCAGAGAGCATCTGCTCTCATAGAGAATTCCCGGTTAGAGGTAATTCAGGGCGCTGATCACAGGTATACAAATCCAGATGATTTTGAGAAGATGCTGGATTTGATTTCTGGGTTTGTCATCGAGCAATTCCGGAGAGTGGAGAGTTGAGATGATTTGTTCCCTTATTGGCTTATGGCAAGTATTTGTGCTGTCTATGGAATGCTGCATGCATAGACTTTACGCATGCTCTATGGATAACAATTAATCTCTTTATTTTGGTAGAGTTACCTGTTTCCTTGCTTTTCTAACTCTATAGAACCAGAGGCGCCGTCTTCGATTTCCCAATACCCGCTCATCTTACTCTCTTCAACAGTCAGGTTCACGTAAACTGTCATATATTCGTATCCGTCGAAAATAGTGAAATAAAAAGTAAGAGTTCCTTCCTTAAATTCAATCTCCTTGCATTCCTCATCCTGGGCCATACCCAATGAATCAACGATAGTTCCGAAGTATCCTCCATTGTCTTTCTGGAGCGTAAGGGTGACCTCATCCGCTCCTTGCTCGGGAACTTCAGTCGTTCCTACCCATTTTCCACTCAGATCGACATCTTGAGAGAAAGATGCGGCGCTGAAAAGTGCCAGAAGAAAAACCGTGAAAGTCAAAGCGAAGATAATCTTTTTCATTTTGTCTCTCCTCTTTTCTGGGTCTGAATAAGCATTTGATTGAATAGTGAATGCGTATGATAATACGCAAATTCTATGATTTGAGTTCCATTTATATGATATTTTTTTTAAAATATCAAATCTGCTACTAAGAAATATTTCATTCAAAGATTTGAGATGAATCAACTGTAAAGTTTTTCCCAGGATATCTCTAAGGCCAGGTTGAATTCCCCGGCAAGAACCTGGGAGACTACAGAAGCTGCGAATTCCTTTGCTGTTTTAATTCCCATGATTCTCAATGCTTCACGTCCTGTAGGAGGGATGAGTCCTTCGCTGGAGGAGATCAATCCCGCTTCAATATTAGGCAGCTCCACTCTATAGATAATATCTCCCTTTTCCTTTCCTGCGTATATGTTTTGGAATGAGGAGACAAGGCAACTTCGGGGATTAACCTTGGTAGCCCGATAAATCGCAGGAATAATCTCTCCTCCCATACCGGAATAGAAAGGGCATCCCAATTTTTGCGACCCGATTCGGTCTGTTTCCACAAAGGCAAGAAACTTTTCCGGATTGACCTTGAGAACATCTTGGAATTCTTGGAATGGCACCCGTACTTGAGCTGAAGCGTATCTACCTCTCTTGTTTCGAGGGCTGGGCTTTAAATCTCCGTCGTATCCTTGGGCGATCACACTGAGTTGGTAATCTATTTGTTCCTTCTTGAGAAGAGCTTCAATTTCCTTCTTTATGTAGCCTACAGCGAGGCTTGTCACTCCATGGCCTCTTGCGTTAGGAAAATCAGCTGCAATATCGAGATAAAGATGGAAGCCCAGGAAGCTTTCTGCATGTTCAAATTCTACCGAGTTTATTATGCCACCAAATTCCGCCATCTTCTCCTGCATTCGGGTTTTGGCATCGGGAATGAAGAGTTGGATCGTCGACATGGCTTTCCTTCGCATCTCTTCGTTCTTGAAAATCAAGCCAAGCGAACGAGCTGCTCTGCCGTACTGTGAAACCTTGACCTCTGCTCCGCCAAATTTATTGATGATATAACATCCTCTGGTCACACCCATCGGGCCCATTCCTGTTCCATAGACAAGAAGGTTTGTCAACTCTGTCTTCAATTCGTCTTTGACCTTTAATCGACCTCCGTAAGAATAATAATCTTCTACTCCTCCCACATAGTTGGCGACCAGCGGAGCATATTGTCCTAAAGGCTCCAGCTCGGTTCCGCATAGCGAACAGGTGAGATCGGTGTCTGAAATATCGAGTTCCCAGGCAAGATGGTCGTTCTTACAGATGTACTTTTCTTTATAAGGCTGGGAGGAGATGGAGATAAAGACGAATTTTTCACCTGTCTCCGCTTCGATAAATTTCCGTCTGCATGCTGCGGCGATCTTGAAATTATTTGGAGAAGGGATTTCATATTCTTTTTGGATTTCCTCTTCCACTTTCCAAGGAGCGAGTTTTCCGCTTTTCAGCTTTGCTACGCACTCTTGGATAATTTTCTCTTCATGTATGTTGTGCATGAGTGTTTTCCTTAGAGTTGCCGCTACTTATAGCACAGAGAAAATCAGGATGTCAAATGACAGGATCCGCGGGTAAGCAGTCTTATTTCTGTGATAGGGGTGAGGGAGGGGGATCGTCAGCACGCTGATTTCCCCAGCGAGGAAATCAGCTCCCGTTCGGACTTCACTCTCCTCTCCTGCGGAGAGGAACCATGCCCGTTCAGTCCTCACAGGGGCTTCCTCATCCCCCATCCCTCACCCTTTTCAATTCAGCATATATTTAAATTCATCACGGCCTTAAGGATACTTCCGAACCGCGGGTGTCGTTGCCTAACTGGATGAGATGTCTTCACTCATAACGAAGAGGTTTACATCCTTGACCGTTCATTTGACATGATTTTTGATATTGTTATAAATTTAGATAAGAAAATTGGGAGGTTCTTCAATCAAGGGAAACAGAAAGGGAAGAAGGAAGCCATACAGAACGGAAATGAAAAAGTTTAAGATTCTGAGCGACTTAGCAGAACTGGATAAAGCTAGAGTCTTTCTTCGAGATGCCCTTCAGGATTTAAATATTTCTGAGAAGGCTTATTACATCATTGAACTATCCCTCTTAGAGATATGTGTTAATATCATAAGGTATGCCTACATGAAGAAGAAAGGCGATATCTTCCTCAAGATATGGAATGAAGAGGGAAGGATCTTCTTTGAAATCAGGGATAATGGAGTCCCTTTTGATCCAACCCAGTCGAAGGCCCCTGACATAGAAGAGATGATCAAGGATGCAAAGACAGGCGGCTTGGGTATTTTTCTTGTTCGAAAGCTTATGGACGGATTTGACTACAAACGCGAAGACAATCAGAACGTGCTGATCATGTATAAGACCATCAAGAAGACTGAGATTTAGGAATCAGTAGAGAACCGTTTTGATCTTTTCGATTTCCTTGAGTATTAAATCTCTTCTGATAAGAACAGCCCCGATTTCCTTTTCTGTCAAATATTCTCCTGTAACTTCTTCTAACACCTCATGATTGAGGCTTTTCAGCTTCTCTACAAAAGAACTGGGTAGCTCTTTCATCAGCCTCGGTCCTTCTTTATAGTTTGCGTCATAGATAAGATCTCTGGTGAATTTTTTGGAGGTGCGGAAAGACCGGGAGTGGTCGATGAGGATTATTCGCCAATCTTTGGTTATGAGGTATTGATTCTGATGACGGTCTTCATTAGCGATCAGATTGTCGAAAGCGCGCTGCAAATAGAGAGCTCTATTCCAGTGGAAAATTTTATAAGAGGGGAGCTTTATTTTTTGTTTATATTTTTCCTTAAGGCTGATCCAGTAATCGACCAGTAATTGACAGGATCCACGATCTCCTCGAAATCTTTTTTCTACAGTGGGAGGAACCATGTGTAAGCCCAAATATTTGTCTAAGCGGTATGCCGCGATTTCCCACTTCCAGTTTTCCAAGAATCCATTCAAAATGCCCTCAGGGTTTTTCCAAATGGCGTGTTTCACCACGCCCTCTTTTTCAAGAGTCAGCCTCCAGGGGCTGGTCACGGCTTCCTGTTCTCCCCATGGTTGATCGGAGTCGGTAATTTCCGCTGTCTGGAGGAAATCTTCCCATTTTTCTCTCTCTTCTATTTCTTCTGGAGTGAATTGGGCTAACAACTGAAAAAGGAATCCCAAGAAGCTAACAAGAAAAAGAAGAGAAACAATTTTTCTTTTCACCCTTTACCTTCCTTATTGCTAATAAATTTCGTTCCCATCATATATAAGCAATGTGAATGATCAATACAAAACATTTTCTTCGCCTTTTTCTCTTATCATTTCATCAATTTCTGCCAATATAAGCTTTTTGCGAGCAAGAATGGCTTGTATTTCTTTATCTTGGAGATAAGGTCCAACAGCATCTTTGATGGTATCGAAATCCAATGCCTTTATTTTTTCCACAAATGCACGTGGAAGCTGTCTGAAAGGTTCGTTCCCTTCGATGCCAGCTCTCCCGAACATAAGCTGTTTGGTGAAATTATCGGAGGAACGAAAGGAACGGGAATGATCGATGAGAATCACTTGCCAGTCCTTGGTGTAAAAAATATTCTGCTGGGTTCTGTCTTCGTTGGCGATCAGGCTGTCGAAAGCTCTAGTCAGATATTTGGCCTTCTGGACATTATCGAGATCTGATCCAGATGAGGGCATCGGAATTTTTTCCTCCATGATATCGAGGAGACTGAATTCAGCCTCAACCCAAAGCTGGAGAGAACCTTGTTTCCCTTCGAATTTTCTTTCCACCGTGGGGGGGACCATATTCAGTTCCAAAATCTTGTCCAGTTGATAAGCGGCGATCTCATACTGCCAGCCTTCAAGGAAGCCCCCCTGGATGCCCTTAGGGTTTTTCCAGATCCCGCTTGCTTCTGTGTTTCCTTTTTTCAAGTAGAGCCTTATGGGTTTGGTTACTCCTTCGCCTATCTTTTCGGACTTGATGATTTCTGCTGTCTTGAGAAATTCTTCCAAGTTGGCTCTTTCTTCCAGTTCTTCTGGGGTAAATTGGGCGATTATGCTGTAGTTTTGGGCAAGGAAGAGGATAAGAGCAGCAATGAAGATTATTTTTCTTATAATTTTTCTCTCCCCGTTCAAAAACCAGAGTTCTATAAAAATTATTATATTGACACTTGCATTTAAAGGCAAATAAAAACACCTGGGGAGAGAATATTATCGTCATTGTGCTTTTTTTTGGTATAAAATAGAACTCCTTGGGTTGATAATAAAATGATGACTGTAGCAATGAATATGATGAGGATCTTAATTCTCTTATGAATATGTAAGAAGGAGTTAAAAGGATGAAAGCGAAAATTTTTTTATTGGGTATCTTGATGTTCATACTTTTCTGCTCCTCGGAAAAATATTCACCAACCATCCGATTCCCATACCAGTGGTTGGGGCCTACTGGATTTGGAGGAGATATAGATCAACAAGGTATCGTTGAACCTTCTGATATTTGTTTCCACCCTCTCAGGAAAACTCTCTTTGCGGTCAGTGATGAAGGGGAGATCTTTGAGATAGAGACAGATGGAAGTCCTGTGTCGCGAATAAAAATTCCCGGAGATCTGGAAGGCATTACAGTCGATCCTCAATCTGGTTTTCTTTACATAATCATTGAGGGAGAGGATATTCTGCTTGAGTTTGATCCAGAGGAAAAAAAAATTACCCGGCGATTCCCTGTTAATAGAACATTTGGGAACGACCCGAATTTTCTTCGAAAGCAGGAAGAAGGTTATGATAACGGGATCGAGTCTGTTGCTTTTGTTCCCGATGAGGGTCATCCTGAAGGCGGAACATTTTATATGGGCAATCAATGGGATCCTTCGTGCATAATTGAGGTTCTAGTTCCTCTCAGGACAAGCGAGTCTGAGCTCGCCGAAGCAAAAATTATCAGGGTTTTACCGTTTACCATGGATGATCCTTCAGCCATGTACTATGATCAAAAGACAGGCCTGTTGAATATTGTCAGTGACGCGGATAATATCCTGGTGGAAATAACCCTTGAGGGAAAGTTAGTTAAGGAATACGCTTTTCCCGGAGATAACCAGGAGGGGATTACCAAGGATAAAAAAAATAATCTATATATTGCTCAAGATTCTGGAGGAATCATCAAAGTGAAAGACTTACGATGAGGTTATTCTTGGCTTAATGTTTGAGGAATGCTTCCCTGAGTTTTGAACATTGAACATCCTCAAGACCAGCTCAGTCAAAGAGGACAGAGTCTTTCCCCTTTTCTTTAATCAATTGTCCGATCTTTTCGACGATGATATTTTTGCGTTGGAGCAGAGCTTCAATCTCCGGCTCGTTGAGAAATAGCTTGAGTTTATTCTTGACTTCTAGGTCATCCAACTGGAGGAGATTGTTGTAGAGTTTACGAGAGCACTTGTTGATTTTACATTCAGAAATGATCTCAGGTAAGGGGGAGAAGGCCATGGAAAAGTCGACTCGATACGCTTTCCACCCATCAAGATCAACCAGGATGTCATTGGCATCAAAACAATCCTCTTCAAGGACCAAATTCTCAAAAACATTGATCACTTCCAGCATGTTCTGGAAGGATACAGGATCGGGCGGATCTATTTTTTCCCTTTTTCTCTCGGCTTCTCTTATGCAGCCTTCTAGATAAAGTTGAAGAGAGCCTGTTGTCCCTTCAATTTCTCTTTCCACAACGGGAGGTACGATTTTGAGCTCGAGGAGTTTGTCTAGTTCATACGCGGCAATCTCGTATTTATAACTATCGGGAAGGAGGGAAGGTCGGGAGCGATTGATGTACTTGAAAAGGGCTTGGCGTTGAGTTATTCCATCGTTGAGTGTGATTCTCCACGCTGCGGTCCTCCCCGCTTCTGTGTCTTTTTCTACAGAGATGATCTCAGCTGTTCTCAGATAATTCTCCAGTTTTTCTTGGTCCCAATTCCCTCGATCTGGCGATTGAGACGAGCTCAGACACCAATTGGCTAAAAAGAGGCAGATGAAAATGAGAAGGACATAATTTTTATTGTTCATGACCCACCGCCCAAAGAGAAAATTCTCCATTCTCGATTATTAAAGCACTCAAGAATCCTCCATAAAATTCTGAAATTCCCGTATCTATAATCCAGACTTTTTCGTGGAAACGGCTTATATACTCCTCTGCCATAACTGGACTGCCTATTCGAGGTGTATGAGCAATAACCATGTACTTTGCTCCCATATTCTTGAGAATTTCATCCAATTCTGGCTCGAAGAGTTCCTCATTCTTAGTGGCCAGGCCTCGATACCAGAGAGGCCCTTCGCTTTTATATACAATTTGGGGAGTGAAGGTAATTTTTGAAGGCGATGAATTGATGGCTGCCCTGCGCAGAAAGGAAACTTCTCTCCGAAATTTCTCGTTTATATCCTCCAATTTCCAAGTTGAGAATTTTTCGCTGATCCCTCCATGGACGAATATGACATCGTTGATCTTGATGACCACGTTGTGTTTAAGCAACCACTTACCATAATTTTTGTTGAAAAAAATGATATATTCCTTGCGAGCGCTCAAGTCGGTCTTGAGGAGCTTTTCCCATTTTGCTCTTAAGGAATTATTCGAGGAAAGATCCGAATGCGAACGACTAAAATCCTCCTTAATTGGCTGTTCTTGGAATTCTTTTTCTTTCTTTTCTTTGTAACTCTGAGGCAAAAAAGAGACAAATTGTTCCACCGTGACATATCCGGGATAATCGAAGGATATGCCGGTGATATTTATCTCCTCGTGGTTGCCAAGAAGAACATGAACCTTACCCCCCGCTTTTTCAGCATCCTTCTCCAGTCTTATCAGCAAGTCAAAGACTTTTCGAGCGTCAGGGCCTCTGTCCATAATATCTCCAGTTTGGACAAAATGGGTTTTGCCGCCTGACCAATGAAGAGCTTCATCGATGAGTCCCACTCCCTTTAAGATTTTCAGGAAATTGTTGTAATCGCCATGGATATCTCCCACAGCAATAATTTTTTCGACTCCTGTCCAAACACATTGTATTTTGCCTGCGTACAGGCAGGAAAAAAGGAGGAAGATGAGTAGGGTGAAGATAAGCGAGGGGCTAATTCTTCTTGTCAGATTCCTTCCTGTGATGTTTCTCATGGAAACTTTGTTTCCTTTTTTTAACGATTCCTGAGCTCTCATTTGTGTTCCTTTTCACTTATATTAATATCAAAATCAGCGAGTCAGGTCTATACCTTTCCCTAGCAGTTGCCACTGCAAACGGGGGTAAGTTCATTTGACTTTCAATTTTTCTTTTGATAAAAGCTTAGGAAGAGAAAGAAGAGAGGAAAGCGTAAACGATTCAGAGGGAAGCTTTCAAAAATCACGAGCGTACATCAGCCAAAAAAAGCCGCATGATTATGATTCAAACCTTTTAAAAGGGACGGGAAAAGATGGTCATAAGCACAAGAGAAAAGAATGATGTCGTCATTTTTGACATCGAAGGAGAAATCCGAAGGTCTGATATTACTGATGTAACACTCCATCAGCTAGTCAAAGATCAATTGGATTCTGGAAAGCGCAACATCCTTCTCAATTTTCAGGGTGTTGATTTCATCGACAGTTTTGGCGTAGGTGAGATCTTAGCCAGTTATATATCCACACATAACTTGGGAGGGAAACTGAAAATCGCCAAGATATCCAAGAAACTCTATCTTGTTTTCCAAGTCACCATGCTCACCAAAGTCTTAGAAATATTCGATGATGAAAAAACGGCTTTGGAGAGCTTTTTTAAAAAGTAAAGGTCAGACTTTTCTCCTTTAGAGCCTTCCATGGCCAAAAATCGCCTGTATAAAGTTTTATCGTCTATCGTCGATTTGAATCCCGGCGAAGAGCTTATAGCTCTTCTTCTTTTTCTTTATTTTTTTCTTATCACAGCTCCTTTCTCTATTGTCAAACCCTTGAGAGATGCCTTCTATTTGGATATTTTGTCCTACAAAAAATTACCTGTTGCCTACTTGCTTACAGCCATAATTATAGGTTTTGTGGTTGCTTTTCATTCGAAACTCCAGACCAAAATCCAGAGACATCTTTTGCTTTCTCTCAGCCTTGTCTTTTTCATCCTGACCTCCCTGCTCTTTTGGTGGATTTTCCCTAAGGAATGGGAATGGATACCTCTTGCTTTTTGGATCTGGGTCAATATGTTGGTGGTTCTTATGACTCAATTTTGGATCACTGTTAACGATGTGTTTAATCCAAGAGAGGCTAAGCGGATGATCGGATTCATGGGAAGTGGGGGAATTTTAGGAGGCATCGTCGGATATGAGACGGCTGGACTCCTAGCTAAGTCAAAGGTTTCCAATCATCTTCTTCTCATAGTTTGCGGAATGTTTTTCATCTGCATTTTCATCATTCATTATATCTTTGTGTTGCACAGGAGGCGACAATCTATCCTTGATAAGGATAAAGCGGGCAAAAATAGAGATACAAGCAAAGGGGAAGAACCACTTAAAGTGGGTTTTAAGGATTGTTTCAATACAGTGAGGAGGGACTCTTATCTAAAATTACTGGCAGCCATGGTGACAATCACATGGATTGTTTCTACCTTTATCGACTTTCAGTTCAAAGGAGTCATTGATATCAACATCTCTGGAAAGGATAATCTGACATTCTTTTTTGGTCATTTTTATGCTGGGTTGATGGTTTTCGCCTTCTTCCTTCAGCTGCTCATGACTAGCAATATCATCAAGCGCTATGGTATTCGTTTAACTCTGCTGCTTTTTCCCCTTATGTTACTTCTAGGTTCACTGGGGATTGCTGTCTTTGCCAGTATCGGTTTTGCCATCTTCCTGAAAGGGAGTGATAAAAGTATTTCCTATTCCATCAATCAATCCGTAAGGGAACTACTCTATATTCCTGTCTCTCCGGAGGTCAAGACGAAGGCAAAGATATTCATCGATATATTTATCAACAGATTTGCCAAGGGCATTGGGGCTTTAATTCTGATGATCCTTGTTTTGGTGCCTATCGGGATCCGATTTACGAGCCTTGTTTCGGCTTTTTTTATTTTTGCCTGGATTTTCCTCAACCTTAAGGTCAGTCGGGAATATGTGAGTACAATCAAAAACAAATTGGAGAAGAGTTGGGATAGAGCAGATAAACTCATAACAGAAAGAATGGATGTGGATTACGCGAAACTGGTGTTTGACACCATCGAGAGCAAGAATCGGAGTTCTGTCTTGTATGCCATGCATTTGTTCGACTTGATCAAACAGGACAAGCTGACTCATGAGCTGAAAAAAGCAATTTCTTACAAGTCTGATGAGATAAGAGCTTTCTCCTTGGGAGTGCTTTTAGAGGCTGAAGAGACCGCTCTGATACCGGAAACAGAGGATGAGATCAGTGAAGAATTCTTGAAGAAAGAGATAAAAGAGATCATGTCTTTGGATGTTTATCAGGAAATCATGAAGGATTATGCGGAGAAAGTCATCTCTAGAGAAGGCAAGGAGGCAGAAACCGCCAAAATGGAAGTAGCCAAAGCTCTGGGAATGATGGACTCTCATTCTCCTCTTGTCCATATGCTTAAAGATCTTCTCCATGAAAAGTCACCTGAGGTGAGCAGATATGCTGTGGAGAGTGCAGCCAGGCTGAAGCAGAGAAATTTTGTTCCTTCTATAGTCCCAAAGTTATCCAGCCTTCTTACCCGTGAAGATGCCAGCGCTGCTCTTGAAAAATACGGGCAAAAAATCGTCGGCACTCTTTCTGATTATATTGGAGATTCTGAGGTGGATATAGAGTTGAGAAAAGAATTAGTCAAAGTCGTAGCACGCATTGGAGGGCAGGAAGCGCTCGACTTCCTCACCTGGGAACTTACAGAAGAGAAGGGTGATCTCGGATCAGAACTGATCGATGCTTTGGATCGAATCCGCTCGGATAATCCTGCTTTTCTATTCCAGAAGGAAATCGTCAAGCAGAAAATCGCCAAGGAAGTCAAGAAGTACTGTTCGGATCTTATCGGTTTTTATCGGACACTGACTCAGGAAAAGAAAGAACAGGAGGAAAAGCCCCCTCTTCAGGATCTTTCTCAGTCTCTGGCCAATATTTTCAAGCTGCTGGGACTCATCTACACGCATGAAGATATTTTCAGGGCTTATCAAAACATCAAGGAGAGGACCAAAGATTCGACTGCTTATGCTGTTGAACTTCTTGACAATACGCTGGAAAAGGAGATTAGAGACATCCTCCTTCCCCTCATCGAAAATATTCCCTTTGCACAAAGAGTGAAAAGGTGCCGAGGTGTGCTCAAGACCTCTTCGCTTTTAAAAAGAATTGATGACTAAGAACCGAGTCCAAAAGCTTTTATCCTTTTTCGCTGAGGTAAGAGCAGGAGAAGTTTCTTCCTCTATTCTCTTGTTCATTTATTTTTTTCTCATCACTTCCTCAGTTTACATCATCAAGCCTGTCAAGATTTCGCTCTTCCTGGAAAGCCTGTCTTTCACCAGGCTCCCTTATGCTTACCTCTTGACGGCTGTCTTGATCGGTTTTGTGGTCTCTTTAAATTCCAGGTTGTTGCATGTGATAAAGAGACGCGTTTACATCTCTTTAAGCTTGGGTTTTTTTATAGTTTGTCTTTTGCTGTTCTGGTTTTTTTTCAGATACAACTGGCAGTGGCTTCCCTTGATTTATTGGTTTTGGGCAGATATTTTCGCTGCCACATCTGTTACCCAATTCTGGATTTTAATTAACGATATCTATAATCCCCGGCAGGTAAAAAGGCTGGTCGGGTTTCTGGTCAGTGGAGGGCTTTTAGGTGGAGTGGCAGGAGCCCTTTTGGCTTCTTTCTTGGCCAGGCAATTCGGAACAGAAAACCTGCTTTTAATTTGCCCTCTGATGCTTATCTTGTGTCTGGTCATTATCACTTTCGTCTCAAAATATATACCTGGAGAAAAAGAGGAAGAGACTCAATCCGCTAGAGATAAAAGAAAACCTAGAGTAGGATACGGAAAAAGTCTACAGTTGATCAGGAAAAATCGTCATTTGCTGCTTCTCTGCGGGGTCATGATCGCTGCTTATGTGGTGACCACTTTGATCGATTTTCAATTCAATTCTGTGGTTGAAAGTCATTTCACAGAGGTTATGGGTGGGGAAATTTTGGTCAAGAAAGATGCAATGACTTCTTTTCTGGGGATTTTCTTTACTGGACTACTTCTGTTTTCCTATTTGTTGCATGTACTTCTCACCAGCCGTATCCTGAAGAACTTCGGAATCCGCGTGGCCCTTTTAGTTGCTCCTGTTTTCTTGTTGGTAGGCTCTGTGGCCGTCTTCTTCATCCCCATGCTCTATTTGATTTACTGGGGAGTCTTGATTAAAGGGGCGGATAAAAGTCTGGCCCATTCCCTCAGTCAGTCAGTGAGAGAGCTTCTTTACATCCCCGTCTCTCCTGATATCAAATACAAAGCCAAGGTCTTCATCGATATGTTTGTCAACAAATTTGCAAAAGGTCTTGGAGCTCTCATAATCCTGTTGCTCATTTTCGTTTTTCATTTATCTGTCGTCCGAATCAGTTTGGTCACCATAATTTTTCTCCTTGTATGGATTGGCCTTAATCTCATGATTACCAGGGAGTATGTGGGTATTGTCAAGAAAAACTTAAGAATAAAATGGGAAGACGCGGATAAATTTATCGGAGAAAAGATTGATATCGATATGACAAAACTAGTTTTTGATACTCTAGAAAGCAAAAAAAGGAGTTCAGTCCTTTATGCCATGAATCTTTTGGATTTAATCAAAAGAGATAAATTAAGTCCTACATTAAAAAGAATAATCTCCGGTAAGTCTGATGAAATAAGAGCCGGTTCTATGGATTCTCTTCTAGAATTGGATGGCGAGGCCTTGCTTCCTGAAATGGATGATGTTCTGAAGGAGAAAGATCTCGATGCCCAGGTCAAGGAAATTATGTCGCTCGGTGTCTACCAGGAGTTGATGAAAGAGCACATCGATAAAATTGCCGATGAGGAAAGCAAGGATGCGGAAGTGTCCAAGATGGAGGTAGCCAAGGTTCTGGGCATGATGAAACCGACTTCCTCTCTTACCAATAATCTCAACAAGCTTCTTCGAGATAAATCGCCAGAAGTGATCCGTTATGCTATGGAGAGTGCTGGAAAATTGAAGAGAAGAGATTTTGTTCCCCTCATCATTCCTCATCTTGGCAGGCCTTCCACCCAAAGGATAGCCGGCGAGGTTCTGGCTGAATACGGGAACAAAATCGCAGGGACACTAAAAGATTATCTGGGAGACAAGGATGAAGACATCCGAATCCGAAAAGCGATCCCTGATATCTTGGCCAACACAGGGACTCAAAAAGCTGCCTATCTCCTTTCCTTAGGGCTGAAAAGAAGAGATGATGATGTAGAGTCGGAGATTATCGAGGCCATGTTCAAGATGAAATCAAAACACCCCAACATCCATTTTCGAGATGAGATTGTTCTCCCTGAAACTCTGCGGATGATAAAGAAAAGCTATATGACCTTGATAGAAATCGACAGCATGAGAGGGGACGAGAAGAAAATGTCTCTGGCCAAGGAGCTAGAAAAAAATATGGCACGCTCTCTCAAGCATATTTTCGAGCTTCTGAGTCTGGTCTATGCTAAAGAAGATGTCATCAAGGCCTACCAGAACATCACTGCAGGAACAAAAAAATCCATCGACTATTCCATCGAACTGCTGGATAACATGCTGAAGAAAGAAATGATGGAATTTCTCCTGCCCTTGATAGACGATATTCCCTTGGAAGATAAAGTCAGGAAGTGCAAAAAGAATATGAGGGCTCTGGAAAGATTGGTCGTATCTTGAAATCCTCTTTCCTGTGAAGGTATAATTAAAAATAACGGTTGGTCATGTCTCGATTGTTCGTCTATCCGAAAAAAGGGGATATCTTCCGTTTCCCGTTGAAAAAGGAGAAGATCTCTATCGGTCGTTCTGCTGATAACGATATTTATATTCCTGATCCCTTTTGTTCAGGGCATCATGCTTTTATCTGCGCTTCCAAGTCAGGGTATGTTATCCGTGACAACTCAAGCAAGAACGGAACCTTCCTCAACGGAAAAAAAATACAGGCTGAGGCCCGACTCAATAAGGGGGATGAAATCCTTATCGGCTCCACCAGGATTTTCTTCGATAAGGAGATTTCAACCAATGTGGAAGTCATGGACGCTCCTTCCTCATCGGCCAATGTCAACACCATCATCGATGTTAAAGAAATCCTTAAAAAAACTGACATAGAGACAACCATAAAAGCTGATGAAGCTAAACCTTATGACTTGGAAAGGATCAAGTCAGACAACAGGGCTTATTCTATCTTGAGCAAAGTCAGCCAAGCCCTCATCCTCCACAAGCCTCTGAACGAGCTGCTCGAGCATATCATGGATCTTATCAGTCAGCATCTTCCCATGGACAGAGGGATTTTGATGTTGAGGGAAGGTAATCCCCCTCAGTTGATTCCAAAAGTGGTTCGTATCAATAATGATCGCCTCAGAAGTAAGAAAATCCAGGTCAGCAAGAGCATCGTCGATATGGCCATAGACAAACATTCCTCCATACTCACTTCGGACGCTCAAGCAGATACCCGTTTTAGAGCTATGGACAGCATCATCAAATTCAACATCCATTCAGCGATGTGTATTCCCCTCTGGAACAACAAGGAGATCATAGGAATAATCTATTCAGACAGGATAATGAGTCTTGAGAAATTCAGCGATGATGATTTGCGGCTGTTGACTCTTCTCTCCAATCTGGCTGCCGTTAAAATCGAAAATGCTAAGCTTATCGAGAAAGCCATCGAGCAGGAAAAGATGGAGAAAGAACTCGCCCTGGCTTCTCAAATCCAGAAAGACTTTCTGCCCAAAGAGAACCCTTCCTGCGAGAATTTTGAGATTACAGGCTCCAATATTCCCTGCTATCAAGTGGGAGGGGATTATTATGACTTTATAGATATCGACCCTTGCCGGTTAGGAATTGTGATCGCCGATGTTTCAGGAAAGGGGGTAAGTGCTTCCCTGCTCATGGCTTCTGTGAGAGCAGCCCTCCATTCAGAGCTCCACCCATTGTATAAGTTAGAGGAGATGGCCGGAAAGCTCAATAATTTTGTCCATCGCAGCTCCGCCCCCAATAGTTTTATCACCTTTTTCTTCTGTGAACTGAACAGGAAGAGCGGAGAGATGCGATTTATCAATGCCGGACACAACCCCCCGCTGATCTTGAAGAAGAACGGGAAGATAGAACGTCTGGAAAGCAGTGGACTCTGCCTGGGAATGTTTCCTTCATCCACCTATGAAATCAACACAGTAACCATAGAGCCTGGCGACACGGCTCTTCTTTTTACAGATGGAATCACCGAAAGTCGGAACAAAAAGAACGAAGAGTTCAGCGAAGAAAGGCTGATCAGTGTTATTAAAAAGCGTCCGAGATTAAGCGCTCAGAAGCTCCTGGATAAAATCTATGACGATGTACGGCAGTTCACTTCTGGGACCGATCAGATGGACGACATGACTCTAGTGGTCATCAAGAGAGTCTCCTGATCCTTCCTTCTTAAGTTAAGGCTCAAAGAAGATTTGACCCTCCTTAGTCAGAGGAATGGCCATAAAAAAAGCAAGTATATTCATATTAATTTGCCTGATTAGTTCTTCGATAGAAGTGCATTATGGAAATGGACGTAAAAAACTTGACTTCTTTTCCAAATTGCAATTGGCTATTTATTGAGTTATATTTACAAAACTGATTCATACACCCATTACAGAGGAGGACAAAACATGAAAAAAACAACTTTGGTCATTTTAATGATCTTCACTTTGCTGACTGCAACCTCATATGCTCAACAACCCTATAAGCTTCCTCCCAAAGAGGTCATAGATATTGTTACTGCTCCTCCCCCACCACGTGCCACTATAAGTCCGACAGACGAGGCGATGCTTCTCGTGGAATATGAGACTATGCCATCCATCGCCTACATGGCCCAGCCAATTCTCCGTCTTGCCGGTACGAGAATTCTGCCGAAATACAATGCCCGACAGGTAACACTTTTTTACACAGGGATCACCATATTGAACGTCATGGATGGTTCTACAAAAAGAGTTGATCTTCCTGAAGAGGTAAAGCTGGGTTATCCAAGATGGTCCCACGACGGCAAGTGGTTTGCTTTCACTCGCTATACAGATTCGGGTGTCGAACTCTGGGTTGCCGATATAAACAGAGGAACTGCCAAAGCTCTCACCGGACCGATAATCAATGCCACACTGAGATCAGGTTTTGTCTGGCTGCCTGATAATCGCCATCTTCTCGTCTGCACGGTCCCAGAAGACCGAGAAGGGCCTCCAAAAAAGCCTGAGGTTCCAGTTGGCCCTAATATCCAAGAAGCCTCTGGAAAATTTGCCAAAGTATGGACATACCAAGACCTTCTGAGTACTCCATATGATGAGAAATTATTCGAGTACTACACTACATCGCAACTCCTTGAAATTGATGTCATTTCTGGAGAAAGTAAGAAGATCGGCAATCCTGCTATATATTATTATGCCGATCCTTCACCAGATGGGAACATGTTGCTTGTTTACAAGATAAAGAGACCTTTCTCTTATAGTGTTCCTTACTATTACTTCACACATTCTTTGGAAATTTGGGATAGAGAGGGGAAGCTCATCCATCTTCTGGCTGATATCCCTCTAGCCGATGAAGTCCCCATGAGGGGTGTACCCACAGGGATAAGATCTGTAGAATGGCGTCCTCTCAAACCCGCTACGCTTGTCTGGGTTGAAGCTCTGGATGAAGGCGATCCTGAAAAGGACGTATCCCACAGGGATAAGCTCATGACTCTATCGTCTCCCTTCAAGGAAGAGCCAAAGGAAATCATGAAGATTCAAAACCGCTATTGGGGAATTTCTTGGTTTCAATCGGAAGGAAATGCGGTTGTCACCGAATATGACTGGAAGAAAAGATGGAGAACCTCTTACCTTCTTGATGTTGATGACCCTAGTAAAGCTTCGAAAAAGATATTTGACATCAGCATTCATGATCGCTACAACGACCCAGGCTATCCTGTATTCGAGACCACCAAGTCAGGAGAATACATAATACTGCAGGATAAAGACTGGATCTATCTTTCTGGAAGTGGGGCATCTCCAAAAGGCGATATGCCTTTTCTTGACAAAATGAACATCAAGACGATGGAAAAGAAACGACTTTTCCAGTGCACTGAGAAAACTTATGAAAGGTTTATTTCTTTTTTGGGAAAATCCAAGAAGAAAATCATAACCAGCTATGAATCAAAGACAGAGCCTCCTAATTATTACCTGTTTGACCTTAAGTCAAGGAAGAGGACAGCTCTCACCTCCTATAAGGATCCGGCACCCCAGCTTTCGGGAATAAAAAAACAGCTGATAAAATACAAAAGAGAGGATGGAGTCGATCTCTCAGGAACGCTCTATCTTCCTCCCGACTACAAAGAAGGAGAGAGGCTGCCTCTCGTTATCTGGGCTTACCCTATAGAATACAGCGACCCTGGGACCGCCGGTCAGGTAAGGGGCTCTCCTCATAGATTTACATTCTTTAGGGGCTTATCCTGCCTTTTCTTCCTCACTCAGGGATATGCCATCCTCTATGGAGCAGAAATGCCTGTTGTGGGTGATCCAAAAACCATGAATGACACCTTTATTGAGCAGATTGTTGCTAGCGCCAAAGCAGCTATCGAGAAATTAGACTCAATGGGAATCATCGACCCTCAGCGTGTTGGCGTTGGGGGCCACAGCTATGGAGCATTCATGACCGCTAACCTTCTTGCTAACAGCGATCTCTTTGCAGCCGGTATTGCCCGAAGCGGTGCCTTCAACAGGACCTTGACTCCCTTTGGATTCCAAAGCGAGCGCAGAACTCTCTGGGAAGCGCCGGAAATCTATTTCAAAATATCTCCTTTCATGCATGCTCACAAGATCAACGAGCCTATCCTCCTCATCCATGGAGAAATGGATAATAATTCGGGAACATATCCTCTCCAATCGAAAAGGCTCTTTCATGCCTTAAAAGGGCATGGGACTACTGTGCGTCTTGTCATGCTCCCCCATGAAAGTCACGGGTATCGAGCGAAAGAATCTGTGCTCCATGTGCTGGCCGAGATGATCGAATGGTTTGATAAGTACGTGAAGAAACGGAAGGATTAATTCACTAATTTTAATTCATAACTCCTATTTGGCGAAGCGCCCCTAACTGCTTTGCAATTTCCAATTTTTTATCCACGAGATCCACAGCGATGACCGATCCACCAGAAGCAGCTGCCATCTGGACAACGTTTATGCCCACTCCGCCGCAGCCAAACACCACCACCGAGTCTCCCGGCCTGACCTGAGCTCTGTTTTTGACCGCATGATAAGGTGTGGAGATGGCGTCAGCGATGATGCTCGATTCTTCAAGGGGAAGCTCCTCGGGAAGGTGCTGGCAGTCTTTGGCTGGCACCTTGGTGTATTCTGCATAAACCTCCAATATCCCTGAAAAGGGCGATGTAGACTCTCCCTCTATCTTGGAGCCAGCCAGGCGTACCGCTTGAGGTGAAGAGTTTGTTGGCCATGTCAATCCGGGCAAAATACTCCACTTTGAACTCGTTGACCTTTGTGAGGGGATCCGGTCTCTCACCTTCCAGAAATTTTCCCTGAAGGCTTTCCTCTCTTCAACGGGAAGTTAATGCAAAGTTTTTCTTTCTTGGCTGGTTATGATGTACCGGACTCTGGACAGGAATTCTTCGCTTTCTGGGTCGAGAGCTGGAGTCTTCTGGAACAAAGAACACGAGCCGATGGCCAAGGCATAAATCACGACTAAGATAGCATTAAAAACTGGTTTTATTTTATTCATCAAGTCAGGCCTCCCTATTCCGGTATCAAGAATTTAGGACAGTCGGAGAGTGGATAAAGAGAAAACACCAGAATTATGGCGAATGCTTGCTAGCTCGTGAAGAATCCCAAGATAAATTAAACCTGAAAAAATACTCAGGATAGAGTAAAATTATAAATTCAAAGTTTAGACGGAGGGATAGATGAGAATTACATCAAGGAGTATTGATAAGATTAGGAAAAAAGCATCCTTTCAGTTAGTATTGATCGGACTCCTTCTGACTGTCCTTTCGCTTTCCCTTTTTTCCTCGGATATCCATGAGGCCGTCCGCAACGGAGATTTGGCCGTCATCAAAGCTCTGGTGGAAAGGAATCCGGAATTGATCAATAGTAAAGATCAGGACGGCCGAACTCCCCTCCACTGGGCCTGCCGCGGGAAAAATCACGAAATCGTGGTTTTTCTTCTGGAAAAAGGAGCGGATGTGAACGCCCTCGATAAAGACCAGGTCGCTCCCCTCCACAGCCTGGCTGTCCGGAATCTCACCAAAACAGCCGATCTTCTTATTAACCACGGAGCCGATGTCAACATCCTGGATTACGAAAAACACACTCCCCTGCACTATGCGGCCATGTATAACATGACAGATGTGGCTTCTCTTCTGATAAAAAATGGAGCAAAACTGGAACTCAAGGATGATTACGGCCGAACACCCCTCTTACTCTGTGCAAGAGAGAGGGGCAGACCGGAGATGACGAAGCTCCTGATTGAAGCCGGGGCGAACGTCAACGAGAGAGACGAGTCTGGTGAAACACCTCTGGATTTGGCGGCTTGGCGCGGAAAGGCAGGGGTGGTGGATGTCCTGCTCGAAAGCGGGGCCATAATTCCCATCAAGGGATTCAAGGCCAGGGGTCTGCCGATTCATGCGGCTGAGAAGGGGTTGGACAATTTATTTGCCAAGATTATCAACCTGGAAGTCGACGTAACCTTCCAAACAGGGGTAGGAGGAACCCTTCTCCATCTCGCTGCCTCAGGAGGTTCTGAGAAAATAGTCGATACTTTGATAGAGAAGGGACTCGACGTCAATCAAAAGGATGGGAACGGCTGGGCTCCTCTCCACTATGCAGCCATGAACGGTCAGACAGCCGCCGCAGCCAAGCTTCTGGAGAAAGGAGCGGATATTAACATCAGGAATACGATAGGACAAACTAGCTATAACATCGCAGAGAAGAATAAGAAGGACGAAGTTAAAGAGCTTCTCACAAAAAAGGGTGCTGATCAGAGTCCGATCCGATTTCCTGTTCTCAAGGGAGATTATCTAGGTCAGAAACCACCGGGTGAGAAGCCCGAGATTTTTGCCAGAGGAATCGTCTCTTCCATCTGGGGTCTCCACAGCACGGTGGCCTTCTCTCCCGCCGGAGATGAGGCCTACTGGTCGCCGATGGTGATAGTTCCGGGCGAATTGTATTCCAGAGGAATGATCTTCGGGACAAAAAAAGTGGGCAATCGGTGGACTCCTCCGGAAGTCGCAACTTTCTGCGGGAAAGACGATACGGGAGAACCGTTTTTCTCCCCAGATGGGTCGAAACTTTATTTTAATTCTGTAAGACCGCTGCCGGTTGAGGGGAATCCCCGGAAGGAAGCAATCTGGTATGTCGAACGAACAAAGAACGGCTGGTCCGAACCAAAACCCCTCCCCTGGATCATCAACAGCCACCAGATGCACTGGCAGTTTTCTGTCGACAGTGAGGGCGATGTCTATTTTTCCGGCGGAGGAGCCGGAGGATACGGGATGGGAGACATTTGGGTGTCCCGGTTTATCAACGGGGAATACACCAAACCAGAAAGCCTGGGCCCGACTATCAACACAGAAAAGGCTGAAATAACTCCCTTCATCGCCCCGGATGGGAGCTATCTGATCTTTCACCGTTCAGATGACTTCTACATAAGCTTCCGAAAAGAGGACGGCACCTGGACTGAGCCCAGAGATATGGGACCTGAGATCAACACTTCCAGCTACGAGCTGTGTCCGATCGTGACCAGGGATGGAAAATATCTGTTCTTCTTGAGCACCCGCGGCGGGGAATCCCATGCCTACTGGGTTAAAGCGGACATCATCCAAAAGCTGAAGAAAGAAGTCTTGACTCAATGATTAGGGGTATTATCTTCCACGATTCCTGATTCTTTATCAGAAGGAACTGATTCTCAACCATCCTGAGCCGTCCTTTTCTTACCTCTGAATCCTTAAGATTTTTTCAGCAATGATTAAGTTGCATCTCCAAGAAACATCCAGAATAATGGAATCAAGATGATCGTAGAGAGTACAAAATGAACGCATTATTATCCACCCGTCTATCGTTGGTGATGATTTTCATCCTGACCTTCCTTCCCGCCTGCTCGGACACAGGTCCTGAGTCTTTCCGTATTCCAAAAATCGATGGGCTGACCGGATGGACGACATGACCCTGGTGGTCATCAAGAGAGTCTCTTGATCGGCAAAGTTTCGAAATCTGATTATGTAACCACGAGGCTTTTACCCGCGAAGGTAAAAAGGCTATCATTCAGGGGATGATGATCGACCTCAGGGCTTCTCCCTTCCTGAGCAGGTCAAGAGCATCGTTTATCTCTTCCAGCTTGAACCTGTTGGTGACCACAGGCTTAAGCTGAATTTTCCCAGTCTTTGCCATCTCGATGATCTTGGGATAATCCACAGGACGGCAGCCCAGAGAGCCTTTGATTTCGATCTCTCGGAACATCAACCTTGCTGCGTTGAGAGACACACTGTGATGAGTGTATCCCACCTGGCAGTGGAGTCCACCTGCTTTGACCGCACCCGAAGCCAGCTCTATGGTCTTGGGATTGCCGATAGCTTCAATGGCGATATCCGCTCCTCCACCAGTCAATTTGCGTATCTCTTTGAGGAGCTCCTTGTCTTCTTTTCCTGAAGCGTTGATGGTGTGTAGTGCCCCCAACTGCTTTGCAATTTCCAATTTTTTATCCACGAGATCCACAGCGATGACCGATCCACCAGAAGCAGCTGCCATCTGGACAACGTTTATGCCCACTCCGCCGCAGCCAAACACCACCACCGAGTCTCCCGGCCTGACCTGAGCTCTGTTTTTGACCGCATGATAAGGTGTGGAGATGGCGTCAGCGATGATGCTCGATTCTTCAAGGGGAAGCTCCTCGGGAAGGTGCTGGCAGTCTTTGGCTGGCACCTTGGTGTATTCTGCATAAGCCCCATCGATGTGATTCCCTAACATCAGCATGTTGAAACAAATATTCTCCCGGCCCAACCGGCAGTTGGGACAATAGCCGCAGGAAAAGACTGGAGGGATAAGCACACGATCGCCGATCTTAAAGTTTTTAACCTCACCACCGACTTCCTCCACAATCCCCGATGGTTCATGGCCCAGGATCATGGGTGGTTTTTTGAACGTGGGAACTCCGTGATCGATATAATGCAGATCCGTATTACAGACGCCGCACGCGGCGACCTTCACCAGGATCTCGTGGGGGCTGATTTTAGGCTTTTCCACGTCCTCTATTTTGAGGGGTTGATTAGGCTCATAAAACACAGCCGCTTTCATTTCTTCCTCCTTTATTTATTTTTCCAGACTGGCTTTCTTTTCTCCATGAAGGCTCGCAGACCCTCATGGGCATCTTCTGAGGACATCAATTCTTCAAGATAAATCTCTTCAATTCTCTCCAGCCCTTCAGAGAAAGCCGTTTCTAATCCCAGGGTGATTCCTTTCTTGGAATACTTCAATCCCACCAGACTCAGCTCAGTCAAGGGATGAATAAAACTCTCCAGTTCAGAATCGAAGGAATCAAGAGGTGTGACCTTGTTGATCAGGCCTATTCGCTCGGCTTCATGGGCACCGATGATTTTTCCTGTTAACAGGAGCTCCGCTGCTTTTTTCAATCCCACCAGGCGGGGCATGATTAGAAGGGCTATGGGAGGAAGGACTGAGAGTTTTATCTCCGGCTGTCCGATTTTTAGATTATCAGCAGCGATGATCAAATCACAGAAAAGAGCGATTTCACATCCTCCTCCTAGAGTCAGCCCCTTTAAAGCGGCCACAGTGACCTGGTCGAGTTTGGACAGGTTGCGGAAGATATCATGAAAGACATGAAGCATCTTTTCGACCTTTTCTTCTGTATGGTCAGCCACATCCACTCCTGCGCAGAAAGCCTTGTCCCCACTACCAGATATAATCACGACTTTGACTTCTTTATTCTCCATTAAAGACCGCAGAGCCTCATTCATTTCTTCCATGGTCGCGATATTCAGTATGTTCAAAGGAGGACGGTTGATGGTTAAGAGCGCTTTTTCTTCTTTGATTTCAAAGAGGATGTTTTCGTAATTTTTTTGAGTCATGATGTCCCTCTTTTATAGAATGATTTTCATCAGTGTTCGTTGACGGGAGTTGAGATGTAATACATACCACCTGATTTCCCCGCTGTCAACCATTCAGTCGGGGATGGATGGAAATCAGCTCTGCCATTCCTCACTCTATCAAATATCTTTCCTTATTACGGAAAGAGAGATGATTCCGCTTGAAACTGTTGACTTGAAAAGGCTATATTGATATTTTGATATTTTCAAAAGGAAGAGATTTTGCTTGTCTCCTGCCTAGAAAGTCGAATCACGACAACTCAAAAGAGAGTGTAGCTTTTTGAAGGAGGTCAAATGAGCGAAGAAAAGAAATCCCTGATAAAAAAAATCAGGGCCACAGGTCAGATGAGAAAGATTATGGCCGATTATTTTTATGAGATGGATAGAGCTTCTAAAGAGGGATCGCCTAAAATAGCTTGGTGCACGAGCGTTGGCCCTGCTGAGCTTCTATTGAGTTTAGGATTTCTCGTCCATTATCCTGAGAATCACGGTGCCATGCTGGGATCCACACGTACAGCCAACGATTATATTCCTGTGGCCAATGCTATCGGTTATTCTCCGGATATTTGCTCCTATTTAACGAGTGACGTAGGCGCTTTCATAAAAAGAGAGAGCCCCCTCTCTCGAGCATACGATGGTATCGAGGGACTCCCCAAGCCTGATGTGTTGGTTTACAACACCAACCAGTGTCGTGATGTCCAGGATTGGTTTTCCTGGTACTCTAGAGAATTAAATGTTCCCGCAGTGGGTATATTCACTCACAGAAACATCGGAGCGATCAAAGAGCACCATCTGCAGAACATCGTGCAGCAGATGAAGGATATGATTCCTACTCTTGAGAAGATTTCAGGCCAGAAATTCGATATAGACAGATTTCGTGAGGTTTTAGCCTTATCCAAAAAATGCACAGAAATGTGGAAAAAAGTTCTGGAGACCAATGTGGCTCTTCCCGCCCCAATGAGCTTTTTTGATGGAACCATCCATATGGGGCCGGCCGTGGTTTTGAGAGGAAGTCCTCAGGCTGTGGAGTATTATGAAGTGCTTCTCCAGGAGCTTGAGGAAAGAATTGCAAACAGAGAAGGAGCAGTAGAGGATGAAAAATACCGGCTTTACTGGGAAGGGATGCCGATCTGGGGAAAATTGAGGAGTCTGGCCGAGTTTTTCATCGCGCTCCGAACATCTGTTATTGCTTCTACTTACTGCAATAGCTGGATCTTTGATTCCTTTGATCCTGCAGATCCCTTCTTGAGTATGGCTCGAGCCTATACAGAGATCTTTATTGTCAGGGATGAGAATTATAAAGAGAAATACATCGAAGACATGGTACGGAAATTCCGGATAGATGGAATTCTGTTCCATGATGCAAAGACATGCCCGAACAATTCCAACAATCGTTATGGGATGCCCGAGAGACTGGAGAAAAAATTGAATATTCCTGCCCTGACTATTAACGGTGACCTGAACGATCTCCGGTGTTATTCGGAGGAGCAAGCCAAGACAAATATCGAGGCCTTCATCGAGCAGTTGGAGGCGAAATAAACATAAAGCCAGTCTGATGAATTATTTTGTGGGAGTGGATGTCGGAGCTTCTACTACAAAGGCGGTCATCCTCGATGAAAATAAAGATATCCTTGGCTATGCGGTCAGGCATTCGGGTGCTGATTTTAAAGCCTCGGCTGAGCGGGTTTTCGGAGAATCAAAAAAGAAGGCTCAAAGGCGAATCGCTGACAGTCAAGCTGTCGTAGCTACAGGTTATGGAAGACGGAATGTTTCCTTTGCTCACAAGGTAAAGACAGAAATTAGCTGTCATGCCAAGGGAAGCTATCTCCATTTTCCCCATGCCCATACCTTGATCGATATTGGAGGACAGGACAGCAAGATCATCAGGGTTGATGATTCGGGGAAAAGGACGGGTTTCAAGATGAATCGTAAATGTGCGGCAGGCACAGGGGCATTCCTTGAGGAGATCGCCAACCGACTGCGCATCAAGATCGATAGACTCAACGGGTTGGCAGAAAGATCGAAAAGAAATATCGAGATCGGAAGCTACTGCACAGTTTTTACAGCTACAGAAATACTGACCAAAATCAGAGAAGGGGTGGAGGTGCCAGATTTGGTGAGAGGCATTTTTGGCTCTGTGATTAAGAGAGCCATGGAGATGGATCCTTTGGAAGGAAATATCGTGATGACTGGGGGAGTGGTGGCTTATAATCCCTTTTTGGTCAAAATGTTCGAAGAGAAAATCGAGAGAGAGATTTTTGTACCTCCTCTTCCTCAGTTGACAGGCGCCTTGGGAGCGGCCTTGTATGCCATGGAAATAAAGGAGGGTTAAATGCTTGATTCTTTATTTAAACCAAAATCGGTGGCTATCATCGGTGCCTCGAATAATCCCTTAAGCATCGGTCATATCGTTATCACCAATCTGCTTAATCATGGTTTCAAGGGGCCTATCTATCCTATCAATCCCAAATCCAAATATATCAAGAGTTTCAGAGCTTTCCCCTCTGTAACAGAAGTTCCTGATGATGTTGACTTGGTGAACATATCCATAAAAAACACTTTAGTTCCTCAGGTCATCGAAGAATGCGGGAAGAAAGGAGTGAAGTTTGCCATCGTCCATACGGCTGGCTTCAAGGAGGTGGGAAAGGAAGGCCTGGAGCTGGAGAACCAGATTGTGGATATAGCTCATAAATATGGAATGCGAATCTACGGTCCCAATTCTCAAGGAATTCAGAATTCTGATCCTGATGTCTCCGTTTATGCCAATTTCACCTTTGTTCCTATGTTCCCCGGTAATATCTCCATAGTCGCTCAGAGTGGAGGAGTAGGGGAAACTCTTAAGCTTCATCTCTACAAAGTAGGTATGGGAATCAGGATGTACTCCAGCTTCGGAAATGAGGCGGATGTGAGCATGAATGAGATCATCGATTATTACGGCCAGGACGAGGGATCAAGAGTCATCATGGTTCACATCGAGACTTTGAAAGATCCGGCTGGTTTTCTTGAAGTTGCCAGCCGAATCACACCTAAGAAGCCGATTTTGGCCTTGAAATCAGGAAAGACATCCGAAGGGGCGGTGGCTGTTGCCTCCCACACCGGTTCCTTGCTCGAACAAGACACGCTCACTGATGTCATCTTCCAAAAGAGCGGTGTCCTCAGATTCCACTCCCAGGAGGAGATGGTGGAGGCAGCGATAGGTTTTTCCACACAGCCTGTGCCTAAAGGAGATCGCGTGGTTATCGTCACCAATACAGGGGGACCTGCCATAATCTCTGTGGATGAGGCTATCTCTGCAGGCCTCAAATTGGCGGAATTAAGCCCTGAGACCAAAGAAGCCTTGGGTAAACTCCTCTTTACAGAAGCTATAGTATCCAATCCTGTGGATGTGGTCGCCACAGCAGGCCCTGAACAGTATGGAGGTACGGTGGAGACTCTACTTAAAGATCCCCATATCGACTCACTTCTGCTCAACTTTGTCACTCCTCCCTTTGTCGACTGCGAAGGTGTGGCACGCAAACTGTCTGAAATCGGAAAAATTGCTGAGAAGCCGATGGTCTGTGTGGTGATGACCATCGAGAAATGGGCCGAAGTGGTTCGTCTCATAAGAGAAAGCGGCATTCCTGTTTATGATTTTCCTGAAACCGCCTCAAAAGTTCTTTCTTCGATGACTCGATACAGCCAAGTAATCCAGAAAGAGGCTCCCTTCTATAAGAAGTATGATGTTGACAGAGAGAAAACCGAATCAGTCATAAGCCGACACAGAGGCCAGGAAAAATTCATCCCTCAGGCTGATGTCTTTGAGATTCTCCGCAGTTACGGCATTCCCACTGTAATAACAGCAAGAGTCCGGAAGAAAGATGAGCTGGAAGAGGCTGCAGCAAAAGTTGGCTACCCGCTGGTCCTGAAGGTGGATTCAGAAGAAATTGTTCATAAGACAGAAGTTGGGGGAGTTGAGCTCGATCTCAAGGAAAGAGAGGCCCTTGATACAGCCTTTGAAGCAATGTCCAGGAAATTTGTAAAAGAAAAGCCCGGGTTCATTCTCCAGGAGTATCTCAAAGACGGAAAGGAAGTGATCATGGGTGCCAAGGCCAATGAGGGGCTTCAACCGACCATCATGTTTGGTTTAGGAGGTATCTTTGTGGAGACCTTGAAGGATGTTGTGTTCAGGTTGGCCCCACTCTCTGAAGATGATGCTTGGGAGATGGTCCGCTCCATCAAAGCTTATCCGCTTTTGGAAGGAACTAGAGGAGAGAAAGGAGTCGACTTGGAGAAGCTGGTTGAAATCATGATTCGTTTTTCTCAACTGGTTTCAGATTTTCCGGAGATCGGGGAGATAGATCTTAATCCTGTGTTTGCTTTTGAGCCAGGAAAGGGTGCTTTGGTTGTGGATGCCCGCTTAAGGGTGATTAAAGAGCAATAAGCCCTATAGGGTCTGTTTGCCGAACAGCCCTATCAGGGAATTGGCAAATCTATGAGCCATAAGCGATAAGCATGAACTGGATTCCTTTCACCATTGTATGTCTTTATATACTTCTCCTCTATGCTATCACTTGGGCTACCCGACGCCTGAGCCGCGGAGGGATGGTTGCCTATCTTCTGGCTGGCCGGGGCCTCCCATTCTGGGTGGTCGCTCCACTATTGACAGGTCTGGCTGTAGGAGGAGCTTCCACGGTGGGAGTAGCAGAGAGCGCCTATAAGGCTGGCCTTTCAGCAGGCTGGTACAATGCGGCCTGGGCTGCAGGAGCAATCCTGGTGGGTCTTATCGCTGCCCGGCGCTACAGGCAGATGGAAGTGGCCACTCTTCCAGAGCTTTTTGAAAGGCACTACAGCATTCCTGGCCGAATCATAGGAGTGATCGGACAACTGGTCTTGCAGGTTGTGATCACCTCGCTCCAGTATGTGGCTGGTGGAGCGATACTCTCCTCGTTACTACCCGATGTTTTTAGCTTTAGGACAGGGATGTTTGTCACTGCTGTGGTCTTTGTGGGGATCACCCTGATTGGAGGCTTTTGGGCGGCCGGCCTGACCAATATCATCAATGTGGTTCTGATCTATATAGGCGTGATTTTGGGAGCGGTGATAGCTGTTGTGAAGATAGGGGGCTGGGGAGAGTTTGTTGCCAAAATTCCGGCCCAGCATCCTGGCTTTGATTTAGGAGCCATCGGATGGGGGCTTGTCATTGCCTGGTTTATGGTGATGTGCACCATGGCCTTTTCAGTCCAGTCTGTGGTTCAAATCAGCTTTGCGGCCAAAGACTCTTCATCTGCCAGCAAAGGATTTATTTTGGGAGGGTTGATTATCCTTCCCGTTGGTTTTATAAGTGCACTCATCGGTCTTTCTGCCACCATTCTCCATCCAGGAATCATTCCCACCGAAGCCTTGCCGCGCACGGTTTTAAGCTTGAGTCCGGTAGTGGCGGGGCTGGTGCTGGCCGGGCTGTGGGCGGCTGATGTTTCCACCGCATCTGCGCTTCTGGTGGGAAGTGCCACTCTGGTGGTGGGCGATTTGGTCAAGAGGTTCATCGCTCCTGATCTTGGAGAAAAAGGGGAGAGGGTGATCTCTCGGATATCTGTATTGATTCTCAGTATCTTCACCTATCTTCTGGCTGTCTCTGTCTCCGGTATCCTCAAAACTTTACTCATCGGACTCTCTTTGACCACAGCTTACACTCTGGTGACCCTGATGACCCTTTTCTGGCCAAAAATCTGCCGGCGTGCCCATGCTTTCTGGACTTTGCTGCTGGCCATGGCGGCTCTTGCAGCCTGGCTCGTTTTTCCTCAAGTTTCATCTTTTTTCCAAAAATTGCACCTGCCTCATCCTATATATTTCTGCTGGATAGTGAGCCTCTTGACCTTTTTTCTGATCGTCATAATCGATAAAAGAAAAATAAAAGCCTCCTCCCCTTGACACGGCAGGGAGGGAAAAGTAGTATTCGGCGTAGAAAAATCGCCGCTATTTTTTGAAAGGAGATAAAAAATGGGTTTAGATTGGCTTCCCAAGGACAATGAGATCAAAGACCATTCTCTGTTTGGAAAAGAATATTGGGGTGAAGAACCTCCTAGCACTATGTATGAGAAGAGAGCGGTCATCGATCCTTCAGGGAATGAGGTAGATGGTCTTTACACAGCCTGGGTGATGCTTAACAATCCTGCCCAGTACAACTCCTACACCACGAAGATGGTCAAAGGGGTGATCGCTGGATTTCAGAACGCTTCCTTAGACCGGAGTGTGGTCGCTGTTATCTTTACAGCTGTGGGGGAGAGAGCCTTCTGTACAGGCGGCAACACAAAAGAATATGCGGAATATTATGCGGGAAGGCCTAATGAATACGGCGAATACATGGATCTTTTCAACCTTATGGTTGATTCCATTCTGATGTGCAAGAAGCCGACTATCTGCCGGGTGAACGGGATGAGAATTGCCGGCGGCCAGGAGATCGGCATGGCCTGTGATATCGCCATCGCAGCAGACACAGCTATCTTTGGCCAAGCAGGCCCCCGCCATGGCTCTGCCCCGGATGGAGGATCCTCTGATTTTCTCCCCTGGTTCTTGAGCATCGAGGACGCCATCTGGAATTGTGTTTCCTGCGAGCTGTGGAGTGCTTACAAGATGAAAAGGCTCGGCCTCATCAGCCAGGCCGTTCCGGCCATCAAACAGGATGGAAAATTCATCCGGAACCCCTCTGTCATCACGGATAGATATGTGGAAGACGGAGAAATCGTCTACGGGGAGTTCGTCAAAGGAGAAGAAGGAAAGAAAGCACGAGAATTTCTCAAGACAGCTAACATCGATTTAGAGCTTTTGGATGAAGCAGTCCGCAAGGTGGTCTGGAAATTCACAAACCTCTTTCCTGGATGCTTGATGAAATCCATCGACAGCGTCAGGGCCAAGAAGAAATTTTTCTGGGATCTGGCCAAAAATTACAACCGTCATTGGCTGGCTGTCAACATGGCTACAGAAGCGTTCATGGGATTCCATGCTTTCAACACCAAAAAGATAACCGGACAAGATGTGATCGATTTCATTAAATACAGACAACTGATTGCTCGAGGAAAATCCGTGGATGAAGCCTTCATGGAGGCAGTTCTCGCCAAGCCTAAGGAATGAAGGAATAGAAAAGATAAAATGGGACAGGCGGCTTTCTTAAGAAAGGGCCGTGCCGTATCGGGATTCTTTATCTTATAGAAAAGTTGCCTGTCCCTTTTCCCTTTTTCTAAAGAGATAACACCATCAAAGACAGAAGATCAGGAAGAATTGATTGATGGGAAGGAAAGAAGAACAGGATAAAAAGATGAGCAAAGGAATAGCCTGGGATGATGTGGAAATTCTGGTAGTAGGGGCAGGAACCATGGGAGCCAGCATCGTTCAAACCTATGCCCAGAGTGGATTCAATGTCGGGTTTATCGATGTAAGTGAAGAGATTATAGGGCGGGCTTTTCAGACTATAGAGAGAGAACTCGAAGCGGCGCGAAAAACAGGGATTTTCTTAGATTCTCAAGCAGTGCAGACCAGAAGCCGAATGCTGGCTACAACCAGCTACGAGGAAGCCTGTAAAGGGAAAAACCTCAAGCTTGTCATCGAAACTGCAACCGAGAATATCGAGATCAAAAAGAAAATCTTCAGGACTCTGGATAAACTGTGCAGCCCGCACGTGATTCTAGCCACTAACACATCATCTTTGGATATAAACATCCTGGCCCGAGAGACTGGAAGACCCGATAAGGTTGTCTGGATGCATTATTTTTACCTTCCCCATAAGAACCGCGCTGGGGAATATGCTGGCTCGGAAAAGGCCTCAAAGGAGAGCATCGAGGCGGCAGCGAAATATATGAAATTAGCAGGAAAAGTGGCCACTCCCATACTCTCCAGCCGCAAAGGAGGGGCTGCAGATGTCATTTTCGTCTCCCTTCTCCTTGAAGCGGCTAGAATGGTCGATGAAGGTTTTGACATACCTGCTATAGAAGCCGCAGGCAAAGAGGTCTTCAACATGCCAGTGGGTTTTCTGGAGTTGATGGATACAACAGGAATTCCTCTGGGAATCTACACTATGCAATCCTTTTCTGACTCTTCAAATCCTGAGGATCCTCTGTTTAAGACCTATCAAAACTTTTTCACTCCGCCGGAGAGTTATGAAAAATTATTGGATATATACAAAAAGGCTGAGGATAAATCCAAGGT
This sequence comes from uncultured Eubacteriales bacterium, assembly GCA_964449165.1. GTDB lineage: Bacteria > Acidobacteriota > Aminicenantia > Aminicenantales > Aminicenantaceae > CAYSCW01. The sequence continues at coordinate 67,004 of CAYVAT010000001.1, forward strand.
GAGATGGATCTCTGAAAAGGAGGTGAAGAAGGCAGCCGGGGATGCAATGGTGGTGGATATCCTTAAGCATAGATTCTTGGCTGTTGCCTTCTTGGCAGCCACAGAGGTTGTGGAGTCGGGAGTCATCGAGATGGATAAGGTGGATAGCTTATGCCAGAATGCTTTCCTGTGGAAAGAAGGGCCTTTTGGGCTGATGAACAAGATGGGAATCCAGGAGGCTCTGCGCATCGTGACCGAAAGAATGGAACTTTCCCACAGGAGGGAAATCAATTTCCCCATTCCACAACTTCTCATTTCTCAGGCTCAGAAGAATGAATCTTGGTCCCTCAAGATGGAGCCCGTGGCTTTTTCGTTTGAGAAAGAGGACAAAGTAGCCCGTATCATGATCTCCAACCCCAGAGCAGCTAACGCCTTGGATAATCGAGTCTTTGAGAATCTGAGATCTGACTTCAACAAAGCCAATGAAGATGAGAGGATTTGTGTCATCATCTTTGATTCTGCCCCTATAAAAACTTTTATTTCAGGAGCCGATGTTTGCACTTTTCTCAGGAACATAAAGGAAGGCAATTTCCAGAGGCTCAAGGAAGTTGCGATTATGTGGCAGGATGTAATTTTCAACCACATGACAGGTGGCGGGAAACCGAAGATCGCCATCGTGGATGGAGCTGCATTCGGTGGAGGAGTGGAGGTAGCCCTTGCCTTTGCTTTGGATCCGGATACCATAGTCATCGCCACTGAACGCACTTCCTACACCCTCCCTGAAACACAGCTTGGAATCTACCCCGGACTGAGGGGGACCTTGACCCTTCCCCAGCTCATCTATGAGACGACAAAGGATGCAGAAATGGCCGTGGCATTAAGCCGCTATCATATTCTGGCAGGTGGAACCACCATCTCTTCGCCCAGACTCCTCAAATATCTGGGACTGGTAGATTTTGTGGTTCAAGCAAGACGTAGGGATGAGGTGGCAGATAAACTGGCCCAAGCCATCATCGATAATGGGGGAAAGCCTTTAACTGAAGAACAGCTCACCTCTTTGGCTATCCAAGAGCTGTCTTCAGAACCTACCTTCGAGGAGAGGGAGGAACTGTGCTGGATGAAGGACCTTTTTCTTAAAAGCGATCTCATCCCAGCTCTTCATGCCTACGGGCGAGGTCAGGGAGAGGATTTCCTATCCGAGGAGAGCAAGGTTTACGTCCAGAGAACAGCCATGCGAATAATCAACAATTCCCCGCATGCTGTTTACACAGCCAACTGGCTCATCAGTAAGGGATTTGATGATTTTCTCAAGGGCAGATCCCTGGATGAGAGAGCTCAGTGGGAGCTGGAGAATCACCTGGTGTTGACTTTACAGCATCCAGATGCTTTGGAAGGCTTGACTGCATTTATGGAGAAGAGATTTCCTAAATTTAACCGGAGATATCCTTTTTGATAGAAAAGAAATTTTTGCGAGGCCCGTTTCCTGAGCGGGCTATTGGTCATGATTTTGCCATAAAAAAATAGTAAATGAGAGAGGAGGACTGAAATGGATTTGGAAGGGAAAGTTGCCCTTGTCACCGGAGGAAGCCTGGGAATCGGTACAGCCATATCTTTGGACCTGGCCCACAACGGAGCAGATGTGGCTTTGACCTTTCGCAGGCATGAGGAGGAAGCCAAGGCCATTGTCGACAAGATCAAAACAATTGGCCGTCGGGCACAAGCATATAAGATCGATATCTCTGATTTTGAAGCAGTTCAAAAACTGGTGAGCAAGGTTGTGGATGAATATGGCCGCCTGGATATTCTGGTCAACAACGCTGGAATGAACTGGGATGGAGTTGTCTGGAAGATGACCGAGGAACAGTGGGATACTGTGATCAATGTGGACCTCAAGGGTGCTTTCAATTTTATCAGAGCCGTGGCGCCGGTTTTTAAAGAACAGGAATCAGGAAAGATCGTTAATGTCACGTCCATAAATGCCTTAAGAGGAAAATTTGGACAATCGAATTATGCGGCGGCAAAGGCCGGCATCATAGGGCTGACCAAGACCGTAGCCAAGGAGATGGGGAAATTCAAAGTGAATGTCAATGCGGTGGCACCTGGTTTAATCGAGACGGAGATGATAAAAAGCATGCCAGAGGATTTCAAGAAGCAGTCAATCTCCGAAACTGTCTTCAAATCTCTTGGAAAACCAGAGGATGTGGCTTATCTAGTGACTTTTTTGTGCAGTGATAAGGCTCTACATATCACAGGGGAGGTCATCAAGGTTGATGGCGGCCAGTACATTTGAAACTACAGGGACTGTTCCCCGGACAGTCCTCATCCTAGATTGAATGGAGGTGTATCATGGGAAAAGTCGGAATCATCGGAGTCGGACAGAGCGCTTTTGTCCGGGGTTACCCCGGCTCAATCAGAGAGCTGGCTTTTGAAGGCTTTAAAGAAGCCATGGAGGATGCCCAGATTTCTGTACAGGATATCGATGCCTCTATTATCTGCTCTGCTCCTGAGTACGATAAGCAGCGCTCTCCATCTGGCGTCTTTGCCGAATACCTTGGGCTCATCCCTCAACCCACCTGCTACTTAGAAAGCTTGTGCTCCTCGACAAGCATGGGATTGAGAATGGCCTATTCTCTGATTAAGTCCGGCCTTCACCAAGTGGTGGCTGTTCTGGGATTCCAGAAGATGTCAGAGATTTCCTCGGCAGAATCCCAGGAAAGGATGGGCCGTGGTGCGGATATCCAGTGGGAGAGTCCATTCGGAACCATGATGCCCGCCTATTATGCAATGTTCGCCAAAGCTCATATGGAAAAATATGGGACCACCCTGGAAGACCTGGCTCTGGTTAGGGTGAAGTCAGCCACTTATGGACAAATCAATCCCAAGGCCTTATTCCGAAAGCCGGTGACTGTGGGAATGTTTTCTGATCCCGAGCATTTCATGTCTGGCCCGGTTTCCAGCCCCCTTCGAGTGGGCGACTGTTGTGCCAACGCTGATGGAAGTTCCTGTCTGATTGTTGCCAGCGAAGAGAGGATTAAGACATCCTCCCAGAAGCCTGTCTGGATTCTAGGATTGGGAGCTGCCTCGGCCAGTGTCAACATGGCAGGCAGGGATCTGTTCACAGGTTTGACCGTAGCCCGTCATGCCGCTGAGCAGGCCTACAGGATGGCTGGAGTCGCGCCTCAAAGTATTGATGTGGCAGAGGTTCATGACTGCTTCACTATATCAGAAATACTGGCCTATGAAGACTTAGGCTTTGCCAAGCCTGGAGAGGGAAAGGAACTGATGAAGAATAAAGAGACTTACAAAGAAGGGCACATTCCGGTCAACGTGGATGGAGGTTTGCTTTCCAAGGGGCATCCCATAGGGGCCACCGGCGGGTCGCAGATCAGGACTATTGTCCTCGAACTCAGAGGCGAAGCCGGAGAGATGCAAGTTAAGGAACCAGAGATTGGACTTGTCCATAACATCGGCGGAGTGGGCCTTTATGGAAACGTTACAATTCTGGGGAGGTAAAGGATGAGTCAGAAGAAGGAAATCGATGACCGGTTTAAAAAATTTGGAACGGTGAGCTTCACTTCTGTTACAAGAGTGAATGATTTTATAAACTACCTGGAACAGGGTAAAGTCATGGGAACCCGCTGCAAAGAATGTGGCCAGGTTTACTTCCCACCCAGAGCTGATTGCTATAAGTGTTTTTCCAGTGATGTAGAATGGTTTGAGGTCGCAGGTAAGGGTAAGCTCATCTCCTTCAGCCAACTCAAGTATGCTCCTGTCGGGTTTGAGCATGATCTGCCGTACAGCATAGCTGTTCTGGATTATGGAGAGTATAAGGTGTTCGGGAGGATTTCAAGCGATGTGCCAGAAGAAGAGATCAGGCTGGGCATGGAGATGGAGACCGTGGTTAACAGGCTGCCCGACGGACAGCTGAACTATGTATTCAAGAAAACTGAGTGAATAAAGGCATACGAGACTCTTTATGGGTGATGGAGTGACTCTGGGTTGCGCTGTTTTTATGCCTGTCTTTATGAACGTGATTTGCTTTATCGATCGGCATGAACCTTCTGTTCTCTGCCGTATACAGTAATGATACCATTCAGCAGGGCAGTGAGCAGAGCTATATATGCCACGGCTATGACCAATGGTTGCGGCCTTTTCAATAGATAGACCTCAATTGGACAAAACCCGATAATAAACAGGGGAATCGTGCCCCATTTCCGGAGCAAGGAAGCAATAATTAGAGCTGGGAGAGCGCTTATCACCAGCTCTAAAGGGATGAAATAGGCGAATATGCCTATCACAGGTGCAGCCCCTCGCCCTCCGTAAAATTTGTGAAAAATGGGGAAGCAATGTCCGATGATTCCGAGGGATGCCGCAATAAAAATGTCAGTCAGACTCAGTCCAATCAAATTTCCCACGATAACGATGAGAAATGTTTTAAGGAAGTCAAGCATTCCAGCTATGACTCCTGTTTTCGGTCCCACATTGATGATGACATTGACAGCTCCAGCTGTCTTTAAATCCACCTTTCGAATGTCTAATCCTGCAGCTTTTTTGGCAAGGATATAACTGAAGGAGATGGAACCGATGAGATAAGCAGCCGCGCTCAAAGCGATGGTTAAGTATGTTTCCATGTTAGCTCAAATTGAGTATCCGGGCTGCATTGTGATAAAGAATCTTCCTTATTGAATCCTCTGCCAGAGGGAGTTCTTTTATCGTTTCCACATTACTGTCGATTCTCTCTATCCCAGGCCAATCCGATCCAAAGACGAATTTGTCGATATTTTTCTCCATGTCCGGAAAATAGTCGAGGAGATTTTGGGGAGGAAGTCCTGAGATTTCTAGATACAAATTCTCATGGATACGGGAGAGAAAAAACGCCTTGTCATACCAGAGGCCCCTGCCGCTGTGAGCCATGAGGAGTTTCAACTGGGGAAAATCCGAAGCCACTTCATCAAGATGAAGAGGATCAGCATATTTAATTTTCGCCCCCTTGAAAACTGAAGAACCAGTATGAATCAGGACGGGGAATCCGAGTTCTTCAGCCAGGTGATAAACGGGATAGAGAGAGCTTTCATTGGGGTAGAAATGATTGTAGGAAGGGTAGAGTTTTATCCCTTTTGCTCCCATCCGGATGAATTTCTTAACTTCCTGGGCAGGATGACTGACCAGGGAGGGATTGACCGTGCAGAAGGGGATAAAGACACCTTCATCTTGACAGAATTCCAGCACATATTCATTGGAAACCACTCCTGTTGTGATGGGGCTTATCTCTGGAAGGATGACTGCCTTTTCGATGTTTTGCTTCTTGAGATAAAGGGCGAACTTTTGAGGGTCGATCATCTGTTCGTATTTTTCATAGAACTCGGGGCAAACCGCTCTCTGGTAGCTATTTACCCATTCATGCCAGTCTTCTTTGCGTCCGATGTGAATATGGAAGTCGATAATTCTCAGGTTGTCTTTGTTATTCTTTTTTTTCATAGCCGCGGTCCAGAATTGTAAGGGGGAAAGTGGAGTGTTTTTCGTGAGGAATCGATGCTGTTTTCTGCCATCCTTTTTGCGCCGGAAGTTTCACTATTTTTAACTAATATCAGAGGGAAGCGGGGATGTCAAATCATTGTGCGTTACAGGACGTTTTTTAGCTTTTTAGGCCTTGTAGTACTGGTGTTTGGGGAGACTTGAAACAGAGGAGCGACAAAACTCGCACCTTCAATTGTGGAAAGCGGTCTTATTCCATATATAGTAATATATGGTAATTTATTTGACACTTCTGATATTATTTATCATATCTTCACGCCGGATCATGATTGGAGTTTTGGCTATGAGGAATCAGCGCCTGTGGGCCAGAAAGATCCTGAAACCCGGATTTTTAAAAGGAAAACGGCGTCTAAGCATTTTCCTCTTTGTCTCTTTTAAATAAGGAGAATAAAATTGTCAGAAAAAAAACATTTCACAGCGGAAGAACTCGCCGCCGCCAACGGTCAAGCAGGAAAATCCGTCTTTATTGCTTATAAAGACAGGGTTATTGACGTTACCGGTAGCAAGCTGTGGCTAAACGGTTTGCACATGATGCGTCATCATGCCGGAACAGACTTAACCGATGAATTCAAGGATGCTCCTCATAACGTGGACGTGCTTGACAGGTATCCTCAAGTTGGCATCCTGAAGAAGGAAAAGGTCACGGTATCCGATGAACGCAAAATGCCAAGAATTCTAACCTGGATTTTCGATCGTTATCCGCTTCTAAAGCGTCATCCTCATCCTTTTATCGTTCACTTTCCCATAGTTCTTCTTGTTTCAAGTCCTCTGTTTGCCGCACTCTATCTCATCACCGGCACAAGATCTTTCGAGCTCACTTCTTTCCATTGTCTGGCAGCTGGGCTTCTGTTTACCCTAGCAGCAATACCCAGCGGTCTTTTAACCTGGTGGGTCAACTACTCAGCACATTTTTTTAAACAGGTTATTTTAAAGATTATTCTTTCACCGATATTGTTCGCTATAGGGCTTATTGTTTTTATCTGGCGTTTTAAAAATCCTCTCATTTTAGAGCATGTAGCCAGCTTGGATTTTCTCTACCTTTTCCTTCTCTTCTTGGTAGCTCCTTTGGTGTTAACCATCGGCTGGTTCGGAGCTACGATGACTTTCCCTATGCACAAGGATTAGAATTAACCTAGTCCGTTCAAGCGGTATTTACCTGTACATTTATCTGTCTTTTCCATCAATTCTTGACTTTTTCTTCGAGAAGTTTTTCAACCAGATAAAGGAAGCTTTGAGCCCAAAGGGAAGCGGGGAATATTTCGAACAGTTGGTGATTTTTGTCAGCGATTCCAGTTTTTTTTAGATAGCTTTATTATTGCTGCCGTGATCGCGTCAGACAGAGAAGTATGGCTTATGCTTGCAATCCCGGCCAATGATTCCGATTTATCCAAGCCACCTTTTAAATTCCCCTTCAAAAAGGGGGAGAGGAGTGACATTCAACACACATCATTTCTTTCCAGGCCTCCCCTATGTCTTCCGGGTGCTTGAATTCCAGGGAGCTGTCGCTGGCCGCGTAGGTCATACTGTCGTGGGGTCCCTGTCCATAGATAACATGACAGAGAGTACAGTTCTGAGTAATAGTTCTTCCGGTTTCGCTTACGTGCTGGTTATCGTGGCAGCGGAAACAGCCGTAGGTATTCAAATGTCCAATATGATCCTGGTAGGCTTCCCAGCTGACTTTCATAACCGGAAAGATATTTTGGGAAAAGGCCTCTTGAATCCCGGCTATGGATGTGTCGATGCGATCTTTCTGCTCCTTGAGGATATCAGGATAGTTATTTGAATAGTATTTCCTGACTTTTTGCTCTATGCTCCTCAGGGCCTCGGTCGTGTTCTGGAAGCTGCCGAGGCAGGCTTCCACTGCGACTTTTTTTATAAAGGGAAGCGTGACATCGATTTTCCCGCTCGCTATAGCGGTATTAATGAATTTGAGAGGGCTCCTGTAGATGTGACTGGGGCGGTTGTGACAATCGATACAATCCATGAGCCTTGGAGGATATTTATTTAAATCCTCCTCGCTGATTTTTTCGCCTGTGGTGTTGAAGACAACCCTTTCGTTTTTACGTTTATTGGTCAGAATGACTCGGGCAATTTTCAGCCTTTTTTCGTCGGTATGAATGTACTCAATCTGGATGTCTTGATTGATGTGCCAGTGGATGCCCGTCTCAAACCCGAATGCGGGGTTTCCTGCCCCGGTGTTCATAAGCATCTCGATATCCCATCGGGTGTTGTTTTTATCTGGTAGATAATGGATCTCCAGACGCTGCTGCTTGCCGTAGACTTTCTGAGGCCAGTGGCACTGCTCGCAGGTTTCCCGTGCAGGACGAAGGCTTTTGATCGGAGCCGAGATGGGGCGCGGATAGATATTGGTGATAGTGGCATACACCTGGTAAAGCCCGCTCAGCTTGGACTTGACATACCAGCTCGCTCCGGGTCCGACATGGCATTCAGCACAGGATACTCGGGCATGAGGAGACGTCTTGTATGCTGTGTATTCGGGATGCATCACGCCGTGACACAGAGTCCCGCAGAAAAGGACTGACTCGGTAAAGTGATAGGCCTTGTAGCTCCCAAGAGCGGAGAGAAAAAGAAAGACCATCGTTCCACCCAAGAATATGAGTGCCGCGTTGCGGCTTTGCGGCCTGTTCAGATCGAACACACCAAGAGAAATCCCTTTTTTAGCAGCACGGCGTTGTCTCCGGATTTTGATAATCATCCCGGCCGGGATCAGCAACAAGCCGAGAATAAGGAAGATGGGGATGAACATGAAGATGACGAGTCCCTCGTAGGCTTTTTCTATGGACGAAATCGAAGAGAGGACATAGAGAAATATGAACATAGCCAGGGAAACCAAGGTCACAACGGTTCCGATGTAAGAGATGAGGTTATGATAGGAATCCGGCAGACGAAGTTTCATTTTTTACCCTTCCTTGGATAGAATGTCTTCGATGATTGGGAGAGGGAAAATCGGTCTTTCTCATTGGGCATCCATTTTTGTGTTTTTTTCGAGTCGAGAAATCCTGGCTTCGAGATTTTACCGCATCATGGATAGCCTTCAAGTCATTTTTTTCATTCAATTGCTCCCTTGGTAGAAGACTCATTGATTCCATCATACCAGAAGAAGATCGTTAGAGAAACAAATATTGCTAGTTCGTAGCTGAAGAACCTGTGCTTTTCCTGTCATAGAGTCTTGTTGACAACTCCTGCCTGCGATGATATATGACTTCTAAAAAAGAAAGGTAGGTAAGGCTCTAAGGATGTCCCTCTATGAGGCAAGATTTCACACGCCACAAACATTGAATGAAGTCTTGAAGCTTCTGGCAGAACTCGAGCAAGCTCGTATTCTGGCAGGAGGAACAGATCTCCTGGTTGACCTGAAGCAGGGCTTAGCCCGCGCCCGTAACCTTATCTCCCTCCAGGAGATAAAGGAACTTAAGGACATAACAGAAGAAAAAAATAGGATAAGAATCGGTGCTATGGTCACAGCACAAGATCTTATCCTTGATCCTCTCATCAATCGATCTTTTCCAGCTCTGGTTGATGCCGCTCGCTCTATGGCCTCTTATCAGATTCGCTCCATGGCCACAATCGGGGGGAATATATCCAGTGCTGTGCCTTCGGCAGATCTTTCACCCTCTCTGATGGCTGCGGAGGCAAGAGTTGAGCTTCGCTGTCTTGATTCTTCACGGGAAGTCCTCCTTTCTTCTTTCTTTTCCGGTCCGAGAGAGACAGTGTGTGGAGAAGGGGAAGTGTTGACTTTTATTCGTTTTCCTCTTCTTCCCCCCAAGACAGGCGTTTCCTATCAAAAACTTGTCCTGCGTGAGGCCAACTCCCTTGCGGTTGCTTCTGTAGCTGTTCGAATTACCATTGTTAAGGGAAAAATTGCCGAGGCAGCATTAGTCCTTGGTGCGGTAGCCCCCACTCCAGTTCTGGCCGTGAAAGCTTCCCGGTTTCTTGTCGGAAAGGAACCTTCGGAGGGACTCTTTGCCAGGGTTGCTCAGATGGCTAAAGAGGAATGTCATCCCATCTCTGATATCCGCGGCTCCCTCTGGTTCAGGAAAGAAATGGTCGAAGTCCTGACTAGAAGAGCTCTTGCTGAAGCCTCAGAGAAGGCTTGGAGAAAAGCTGAGAAAGGAAATTAAGCTTTATGAACGAGGAAAAAGGCCCTTACCGCATCCTCTCACTCAAGGTCAACGGTGAACTGCATTCCGTTGTGGTGAAGGAAGGGGATACTCTTCTGGATGTTCTAAGGAATAAATTGAGGTTAATTGGCACCAAACAAGGATGCAACCTGGGGGTTTGCGGAGCCTGTACAGTACTCGTTGATGGGGAGCCAAAGAACAGCTGTCTTCTTCTTGCTGCTGCCTGCGAAGGCTCAGAAATAACCACTATCGAGGGGATCGCTCAAGAAGGAGAATTGCATCCGATCCAGCGGGCATTCGTCAACCATGGAGCCATTCAGTGTGGATTTTGTACACCGGGGATGGTGGTGAGCGCTTATGCGTTGATTCGCCGCAATCCTCATCCTGCAGAAGAAGAGATTAAAGAGGCACTTGCTGGAAACCTCTGCCGGTGTACTGGTTATACGCGGATCATCGAGGCGGTAAAAAATTGGAAGAAATATGAGAAGACTAAAGTTTTGCCTGTTCTTCCTGAAGATAAGAATGAATATGACACGGTGGGCAGGAGCCTTCCTCGCGTCGATGCGGTTGAGAAAGTCCTAGGAAGAGCCAAGTATGCAGCGGATTTTATTTTTGAGAACATGCTCTATGGCAAGATTCTTCATTCTCCTGTCGCGCATGGCCGGATTAAAAAGATCGATACTTCCAAAGCAGAGTCATTGCCCGGCGTGAAACTGGTTCTAACCGGTAAGGATATTCCTGATATTCTCTACGGTGTTTCTCCTGCCCGCTACGATGAGCATGTGCTGGCCAAGGATCGAGTCCGTTACGTGGGCGACGAGGTGGCCGCGGTTATTGCCACTGATGAGGAAACGGCAGAGAAGGCCTTGGAGTTGGTTGAGGTGGAATACGAAGAGCTTCCTGCGGTGTTTGATCCTATGGAAGCGATCAAGGAGGATGCGCCTCAGCTTCACGAGAGATATAGGAATAATATCAACACCCACGTGGACCACACTTTTGGTGATATCGAGAAGGGATTCGCAGAGGCGGACTATATCCGGGAAGAGGAATTTATCGGGAATCATACCTACCAGAGTCCGATCGAACCCCACGCATCCATCGCCTATTGGGAAAACGAAGGATCTAACCTGGTTTTGTATTCATCGACCCAGGTCCCCCACTACCTGCAGTACATGCTGGCTCGAGTGCTGGACATTCCTCTGGGGGATATTCGCATCATCCGTCCTCCTGTAGGAGGAGGATTCGGAGGAAAGGCAGAAACCACTCCCCTTGACCTGGTGACAGCCATAGCCTCGAGGAGAACAGGACGGCCGGTTAAAATGGTCTACACCCGCGAGGAAATGTTTCTCCATGGCAGGGGAAGGCACAAGCAATACATGAGATTTAAAATCGGTGTCAAGAAGGATGGGAAAATCACCGCTGTCAAGAGCCAGATCTACCTGGATGGAGGGGCATACACTTCTTTTGGTATTATCACCGCTTACTATGCAGGAGGCATGATCCCTACTCTTTACCGTATTCCGAACTATCGTTATGAGGGCTTCAGAGTTGTGACCAATAAGCCGGCCTGCGGCGCCATGAGGGGAAACGGAACCCCTCAGCCCCGGTTTGCCTTCGAGAGCCTGCTCAACATGATTGCCGATGACATTGGGATCGATCCCATCGACATCCGCCTGCGCAATGCCATGGAAGCGGACACGCGAACATGTAATGATCTGTATGTAGGAAGCTGTGAGTTTAAGGCCACTCTGAAAGAAGCGGCAGAGAAGTCAGAATGGGAAAAGAAATACGGCAAACTTCCTCCAGGGAAAGGAATAGGCGTCGGTTGCGGTGGGTTTGTCTCAGGAGCAGCATATTCTATTTACAGGGGTCAGGTCCAGCGAACTTCTGAAAAGAAGCCCGAACCTTTCCTCAAAGAAGCCACTTTTCCCCATTCCAATGCCATAATCAAAATCAGTGAGGACGGAACAGCTGCCGTGATCCTCATCCTGGCCGCAGAGATCGGCCAGGGAGCAGTCACTGTCCTCTCTCAGATATGCGCCGAAACTCTAGGGATAAGCCTGCACCGGGTACGTATCCGATCGGAAGATTCAGACATCAGTCCCCTTGACCTGGGAGCCTATTCCTCGAGGACCACTCTGATGGGTGGAAATGCTGTGGCCATGGCCGGTAGAGAAGTGCTCAGCAAACTTTTTTCAGAGGTATCCAGGATATGGAACTGTGCCACTGCGCAGTTGGAAGCCAGGAACAACCGGATATATCATAAGAAAGATCAAACAAAGGCCATGGAATGGGCTGAAGCGGCAAGAAAGTATTTCAACCAGAACGGTCCTCTTGTGGGAAAAGGATGGTATAAGCCCCCGGAAGGATTAGGCGGAGATTTCAAAGGAGCAGCCGTGGGGACCAGCCCGGCCTACTCCTTCGGCAGCTCTGTTTGTGAGTGTGATGTCGACTTAGAAACAGGAAAAGTAAAGATCGGAAAATTCACCGGATTTCACGACTGCGGGACACCTATCAATCCCCTGTCTGTTCATGGACAGACTGAGGGAGCTGTGGTCATGGGAGCAGGCGAGACGCTCATGGAAGAAGTGGTCTTCGATGAAAAGGGTAACATTCTTAATCCCAACCTCCATGACTATCTGTTGATGACCATCAAAGATGCTCCTGAGATCTTCAGCGGGATCGTAGAATCCTATGAACCAGAGGGGCCGTTTGGAGCTAAAGAAATCGGGGAAGGCTCGATTCTTCCTGTTTTACCCGCATTAGCCCATGCCATCGCCAATGCCACCGGAGTTTGGATAAAAGATCTTCCCATCACTCCGGAAAAAATCCTCAAGGCGCTTAAAAGGAAGGAGCCTTAGCGAAAGCATCCCTGCTTTCTCCGCTCTGATATTTCCCTGCACCTTTTATCTCCAGTCACTTTGTGCATGACAAAAAATAAGCCATTTCCTCAAAAATGAGTAGCTATAGTATTCCTTTTTTCTATGTGTTCTCTAGGTTAAGAACAATCTGGGGGAGGATCTTTCCGGCCTCATCGTGGATCACATAGTCGGCCAGATCATCCAGAGGAGTTGGCTCTTTATTGATGATGACTAGGGCAGCTCCTCCCTCTTTGGCTCTCAAGGGAATATCAGCTGCTGGGTAGACAACAAGAGAACTCCCTACTGCAAGAAGGAAATCACAGTTGGCTGCCTCTTCATAGGCCATTTGGAGAATCTCAGGATTCAAGGGCTCGCCGAAGAAGATGACTGTTGGCCTGAGAACGCCCCGGCATTCCGGACAAAGAGGAGGGCATTCGGTCTTCAGCAAAGTGAAGGCTTGGTCTATTGAGCAGGCAAGAGAGCATTCCATACAGGAAATGACCCTGGTTGTTCCGTGCAGTTCAATGACAGAGGAAGAGCCGGCTTCTTGATGAAGTCCGTCGACATTCTGAGTCACCACAGTTCGCAACTTACCTGCTTGTTCCATCTCGGCTAATGCCAGATGAGCAGGATTGGGCTTGATTTTTTTGAGCAGGGGGTAGCGGATTTCGCGGAAAAAATTCCAGTAATAGGAGGGATCCTGAAGGAAATTATTTATGCTGGCATACAGATTAGGGTCGTATTTGGTCCACAGGCCTCCTTCTCCTCTATAGGTAGGGATCCCGCTTTCAGCAGAGATGCCTGCACCAGTGAAAGCAACTACATATCGGGAATTTTTTAGGCCAGCAGCTATGTCTTTCACGATATTGTTCATGTTCCTTTGCTCGACTTCTTCTTCTATAGAACTGCTTATCTCCCCTCATTTTTTCTCTCTTTTCTTGTGCTCCAGGGTTCGGACAACCTTGGTCAAGGATTCGAGAAAGGGTGTGGGAGAGCCGATTTTTTTCCCGTAGTCGATGATCGGCTGGAAGATGTATTCGATGGGATTACCTGCTTCCAGGTCGATGGAGGTGGAGGGCTTGTGATTACCAGCATTATCCAGATAAGCAAGGCAATTCTCGAAGAAGGTGCGCTCGTATTTGAAGCCAAGTTTTTTGGCCACTTGTATGCATTCAGAGAGGATCTGTTCGCAGAGGAAGCGTGTCTCTTCCCTTTCCATGGCCTGTTTCATAGTTAATCCTGTGGTAGCGCAGACCGGCATCAGAGCAGCATTGAGGATGGTCTTTTTCCATTCGAACTTTTTTATTTCAGGAGTGTGGACTGTCTCCAGACCCGCGCCGCTTATGATCCGGGCGATTTCGTCTGCAGTAGACTTGTTTTTAGAGGACAGGACTCCGATATAATTGGGTGGATTGAAAAAGGAGAACCTGACAGTACCTGGTTTGACGATCATCCCCGCATAATTGATCACAAACCTCAGGATATCATTCTTGCTGAATTTCTCGGCTGCTCTGTCCTCATTATCTATCCCGTTTTGAAGAAGGACGATTTTTTGGCCCGGCTTATGGATCATTTTCAATTCATCCAGGAGTGTATCAAGATAGTTAAACTTTACCGCCACGAAAATCAGGTCCACATCAAACTTGTTCAGGTTCGCTGCGAAGTGACCCGTACCCTTGATTCTTGTGGTGAAATTGTCCCTTACTCCAGTGACCGTGATTCCTTTCTCTTTTATGGCTTGAATCAGTTCTTTTTTAATATCCACGATGTAGACATTTTCATCGCTCCGGGAAAGATAGGCGGCCATGATGCTTCCCACTGGCCCTGCTCCAATGATACCGATGTTGTATTTTCCCATTTGCTCTCCTGCTATTCTATCTTCGGTTTGTTTTTGCAGTTATTATAGAAGAAGCCTATCCTCATTTCAAACAAAAACCTGTTTTCTCCATCTTGACACGATTTCAAAGAGTCTGTATCTTTAGATTTAGCTAATCTATTCGATCAGCCCCCAAAAGACTGAATTCAGAACAGGGAGCTGGATGAATTCCATTTTTTAAAAATCATCGAGGAATGGACTATGAAACAAAAGGTCTTATTAGGAGATGAAGCAGTAGCCTTAGGCGCCATCCATGCGGGTCTTTCCGGAGGATATTCCTATCCTGGAACTCCCGCCTCGGAGATCATGGAATTTTTAATTAAACACGCTAAAAAGGGAAAAAAGTTTAAAGCCTCATGGTCGGTTAATGAAAAGGTTGCTTATGAGGAAGCATTGGGTGTCTCGTATGCCGGTAAGCGAGCTTTGGTTTCCATGAAACATGTGGGTCTGAACGTGGCCGCTGACCCCTTCATCAATTCTGCCATCACTGGTGCCAACGGAGGATTGGTGGTTGTGGTAGCCGATGATCCAAGCATGCATAGCTCCCAGAATGAACAGGACAGCCGTTATTATGCTCAGTTTGCCCAGGTTTTTTGTTTTGAGCCTTCAAACCATCAAGAAGCCTATGATATGAGCAGAGAGGCCTTTGATGTTTCCGAAAAGCTGGGCATTCCGGTCATGGTCAGGATGGTTACCCGGCTCTCCCACAGCCGTTCCCGGGTTTTGCCCCGTCCCTCCCGGAGGCAGAATTCTCTCCGCTTGGGAGTGGACAAAGACTGGACTCTTCTTCCAGTCAACGCCCGAAGGAGATTCAAGATTCTGCTGGAAAAACAGAGCGAGCTGCTTAAGGTATCCAATGAATCCCGATTCAATTCTCTCCGGCTTAACAAGGGTGTTCCCTCGCTGGGTATTATAGCCTCCGGGATTGCATATAATTATGTTCTTGAAAATTATAAGAAAGGGGAAAGTATTCCTTCGATTTTAAAGATATCCACTTACCCTCTTCCTGAAGGACTGATTCAAGAGCTGGTCAACAACGTGGAGACCGTCTTGGTGGTCGAGGAAGGTTATCCTTTTATCGAGAAGTCGTTGAAGGGGATGTTTGGCATTAGAGGAAAATGTCTTATCGGAAAGTTAAGCGGTCATTTGCCGTTAACAGGGGAGCTTTCTCCTGAAATCGTTCGGCAAGCTTTGAACATGAAGCCCACTGAAAAACGAACCATAATCGATTTTCCGTTTCCCCCGCGGCCTCCTCAACTTTGCGCAGGTTGCCCTCATGCAGACACTTATAAGGTATTGAATAAGGCTTTGGAATCCTACTCCCAGTCCAACGTTTTCAGCGATATAGGATGCTACACTCTCGGAGCTCTTCCTCCTTACAATGCTATTCACAGTTGTGTTTGTATGGGTGCATCGATCGGGATGGCTAAAGGGGGGTCTGAGGCCGGGATCCATCCGTCTTTGGCTGTTATAGGAGATTCGACATTTGCCCATTCTGGCTTGACGCCACTCCTGGATGCGGCAGCATCCAACACCAACATGACAGTCATTATCCTGGATAATTCTACTGTGGCCATGACCGGAGGGCAGCCCACCTATGCATCAGGAGAGGGACTGTTGAGGATGATCGAAGGCGTTGGCGCAGATAAAAAACATACCCGAGTTATCGAGCCGCTTCCCAAGAATTTCGAGAAGAATGTCCAGATTCTGAAAGAAGAAATCGATTTCCAGGGTCTTTCCGTCATCGTGGCAGCAAGAGAATGCATCCAGGAAGCCCGAAAAAGTAAGAGGAGCTAAGGTATGAAGCAGGATATAATACTGGCGGGAGTAGGGGGACAGGGAATTCTTTCTATCGCTTTTGTCATCGATAATGCAGCCTTGGAAGAGGGATTGAACTTCAAACAGGCTGAAGTCCATGGCATGGCCCAGAGGGGAGGAGCAGTCCAGTCGCATCTTAGGATATCCAGCGAAGTTATTTACAGCGATCTCATCCCAAAGGGAGAGGCGGATATGATATTGAGCGTCGAACCGTTGGAGACCCTCCGCTATTTTGATTATCTTTCTCCAGAGGGAATAGTGGTATCCAGCTGCTCTCCCTATATCAACATCCCGGATTACCCGAATCTTGAAACGATTCTGGATAAGATTAAAGGTGTGGATCGGAGAATCATCGTTGATTCTCAGAGATTAGCCAAGGAAGCTGGCTTTTCCAAGGCACAGAACATGGTTGTGTTGGGCGCGGCTTCTTCTTATTTGATCCTGAAGAGAGAAAGCCTGGAAAGGTTCATCCGCGCTCTGTTCGAGAGGAGAGGTGAGAAAGTGGTGGAAATTAATCTGGAGGCTTTCCGATTGGGCCGCGAAGCCGCATCTTCTTGATCAGATGTCGCCTTAAGCTTCAGGGATTTTTATGAGAGTTATCCGGAGGAGAAAATGCAGATCAACTTTAAAGACATAAGCAAAATTTTCCAGAGGTCTGAACAGGATGGGAGAAGCTTTCTTCTTGAACATGAAGTGTACCAGATATTGAAGGAGACAGGGATCAAGACCCCGCGATGTCTCTTTAAGAAGAAAGGTGAGAAGGTGGCGGAGAAGGAATTAATCGTCCTCTCAAGCACGTCTCTTGTGGTCAAAGTGGTTGCACCTATGATTGTCCACAAAACAGATGTGGGAGGGATACGGTTTGTAAAGAAGGATGCCCGTGAAATAAACCAGGCTTGTGAGAAGATGCTGCAGACAGTGCCCAGGAAATTTCGGGATTGGGTGAAGAAATTTCCTGAAGTCGATAAGAAAAAGGTTCTTTCAATAAAAGAGATAGAGAAAAAAATCGAAGGTTTCTTGATTTGCGAGATGATCGATTACGACAGAACAGGCTTTGGGACAGAGCTTCTCATGGGGATACGCAACTCAAGGGAGTTCGGACCTATCCTCACCATGGGAGTGGGAGGAGTGGAGATAGAATATTTGAGTGCCAGGATCAAAGAGGGGAAAGCCATCTCCATAAGTTCGGCTCATGTTTTACCCAAAAAAGACATCCTGTCTGTTCTCGAACCTCTTGCTGTTTATGATAAATTGGTGGGTAAAGTCAGGGGGAGAGAGGCTTTGCTTACCAAGGAAGAGCTGGTGGAGACATATTATCGGTTTCAGCAGTTAGCTGCCTATTACTCGCCATATGAGACCCATCATCCCTACGTGATCGAGGAAGCTGAGGTCAATCCCTTTGTCGCTTCCAGGAAAAAGCTTATCGCTCTTGATGGGATGTGCCGCTTTTCCCGAAATCATCAAAAGTCCAGAAAAAGCCGGTTTAAGAATATCCAGTATCTTTTGAAGCCTCGGAGTATCGGTATCATCGGTGTTTCCGAGAAGATGAATGTCGGCCATATCATATTGAATAACATCCTAAAGGAGGGGTTTTATAAGTGGAATGTGTATGTGGTCAAGCCTGGAAAAGAAGAGATAGAAGGATGTGTCTGTGTGCCTGCCATAGCTGATCTGCCAAAGACAGTGGATCTGTTCGTGGTCACCGTGGCTGCTGAGCAGAATTATCAGGTGATGAAGGAGCTTATCGAATACCAGAAAGCCCGCTCTGCAATCATCATTGCTGGAGGAATTGGGGAAAAGAAGGGAACACAGGTTCTGGAGGAGAAGATCAAGGAGATACTGGAGAAAGGCATTAAAGAAGGAAAGCTGACTCCTGTGGTCAACGGCGGAAATTGCCTGGGAATCTACTCCATGCCCGGGAAGTATGATACCACCTTTGTCCCCGAATACAAGCTCCCTCGCATCACAGGTCAGAAGACTAATCTGGTTTACATCAGCCAGAGCGGAGCATTCATGATTTCCCGGATGAGTAAGCTCCCCAACATCGAACCGCTCTATGCCATATCTGTGGGAAACCAGATTGATTTGACCATCTCCGACTACCTCAGCTACTTTGCAGACGACAGGGAGTCAAAGGTTTTTGGCATCTACGTGGAAGGATTCCTGCCTGGAGACGGTTTGGCCCTGGCCGAGGCGGCCCGGGAAGTTGTCAAGCAGGAGGGGAAGATGATCGTGCTCTACAAGGCCGGGAGAACTCCTGAAGGGAAGGCAGCCACAGCCAGTCATACCGCTTCCGTGGCCGGTGATTACAGCATCACCAGTTCGATCATGGAAGAGATGGGCGTGATTGTGGCTGAGACCATTTTTGAGTTCGAAAACTATGTGAAAAACCTCTCTTTCTTGGCAGATAAGGATATTCTTGGTAACCGGATAGCGCTCATCAGCAATGCTGGTTTTGAGTGTGTAACCATGGCGGATAACTTGAAGAATGATCAGGAGTTTAAGCTGGCCCAGCTCTCTGCGAAGACGGTCAAACGCATTACCGATGTTCTGAAGGCATCAGGAATTCACCGCTTCCAGGATGTTCACAATCCCCTTGATACGACTCCGGTTGCCGATGATAGTGTTTTTGCGGAGTGTGTCTGGGCCATGCTCAAGGATGAAAATGTGGATTGTGCCATTGTTTCCCCTGTTCCCATGACTCCCTCTATGCAAACGCTGGTGCCGGGAAGATTCCATGATGAGAATGTCTATCATCCCAAGAGCATCGTCATGCGCCTGATCGATATTTTCCACAAGACCACTAAACCTTTCGTGGTCAACATAGATGCAGGGGATATTTTTAAACCCATGGTGGATTGTCTGGAACAAGCCGGCGTCCCCACGTTTCGGCGTTCAGATATCGCAGTTCAATTTTTAAGAAAATACATCAACAACCGTCTCAAGATAAGAAAAAAATACGCCGAAATCTCCTCCTGATCGAAGTGGAATTTCCTCAAAAACTCCTGGATGTATAATTTGCTTGCTACTTGTCTTTGTTTTTTATACCATGACAAAAAATCAATAGGAACAGTGATAAAACTTTAAATTCAGTGAGGGAATTATGGGAGAAAGAACGCCTTTCCCAAGAGTTTTTTGGGTAGCTAACAGCGTCGAAGTCTTGGAACGCTTTGCCTATTACGGCATTTACATCGGCTTTGGCATATACATGCAGCAGCTTGGTTTTTCCGCCGGGCAGTTGGGGATCGTCCAGAGCATCTTCCTGTTTTTTTCATACGGAATTCCCGTGATATCCGGTACGTTTGCCGACCGGTTCGGGTTCAAGAAAGTGCTCATCGTCTCCTACCTGGCATATCTGCCTTCGATATTGCTTCTGATCGCCACAAAATCCTTTTCCGGAATTGCCTTGACCATGCTCAGCATCGGTCTGGCTGCTGGTATCTTCAAGCCGCTTATTGCGGGTACAGTCAGAGCCGTGACGGACAGAACAAACAAAACCCTCGGTTTCGGTATCTTCTACGCTATGGTCAACATTGGTGCATCTTTCGGGCCTATAATCATGGGCAAGCTGAGGGTCATTTCCTGGAATTATGCTTTTTTGGCTGGAGCGGTGTCCATAGGGTTGATGCTTTTGGTCACGATTTTCTTCTACAAAGAACCCGAAAGAGAAATCGAGGGAATCACACTCGGCAAGAAATTCAAGGATATCGCCATCGCTTTTTCAGACTGGAAGTTTGCTGTGTTTATCGTGCTGTTGGGGTTGTTCTTCTGGCTTCCCTTTTGGGCATTCTTTAATCTGTGTGCTCTCTATGTTGACAGAAATATAGATACGGCCCAGCTCTATCTTAATCTGAAAAGTGTTTTTGGCAGCGGCTTTGCCAACTTCTTATCCCATACTGACGAGGCAGGGGTGAGGCGTATACTGGGAGAAACTATCTCTCATACAGGCTATATCATCATGATTTTTCAGATCTTGGTTTCCCGCATCGTCGAAAGGTTCAAAGCCATCCCCACCTTTCTCTCCGGCCTTTTTGTAGCAGCTGTCGGATTGGGGATTCTGGGATATGCAAAAGTCTCTGCTCCGGCCTTCATATTCCTCGGAATTTTCTTTTTTGCTTTCGGCGAGATGATCTCCTCCCCCAGAATTCAGGAGTACATCACCTGGATTGCCCCCAAGGAAAAAGCAGGCCTCTACATGGGGCTTAATTTCGTGGCCCTCTTGATCGGGGCAGCCCTGAGCGGTGTGACGTACACTTCCCTCTATGGGGCCTATCTCAAGATGAATCATCCGGAATACATCTGGTATACAGCAGGAGGTCAGCTTATATTGGGAATATTCCTCATCTTGATATTCGTAAAATCGGCCGGTGAATTCAAAGAACGGGAGGAGTAGGGAGGCCTTTTTCTTCATTCAGCTTTTATTTTGAGAATATAAGTTAAAAGAGGAGGGTTTGATGCTCATAAGAGAGAAGGTGGAGCAGGCGATAAAAATTTTGGATGAATACGATATTGACTGCTGGGTGACATTTGTCAGAGAGAGCGGGATCGTCAGAGATCCTATGCTGGCTTATCTGGTGCAGGCCGATGTAACCTGGCAATCGGCCTTTATTATCACCAGATCTGGAGAGACATACGCCATCGTGGGGCAGATGGACAGACAGACCATCGAGGACCTGGGAGTTTACAAGCACATCTTGAGTTATGTCAAGGGGATCAAGGAGAGCTTGATAAACACTTTTAAACAGATCAATCCTTCCACGATTGCCGTGAATTACTCCAAAGACAGCGAGATAAGCGATGGATTAACACATGGCATGTATCTAACTCTTTTCGACTTCCTTGCAGAAATCGGATTTGAAGAAAGGCTTGTCTCTGCTGAAAAGATTACCTCAAGCCTCAAAGCAAGGAAAGCAGAGTATGAAATCGAGCGGATGAAGAAGGCCATCGCTCACACTCTAGATATCATTGCCTTGGCCAGATCATTCATCCAGCCTGGGAGATCAGAGAAGGAAATCGCCTCGTTCATGATTCGGGAAGTGGAAAAGAAAAACCTGGAATTTGCTTGGGAGAAGTCTCATTGCCCTGCGGTTTTCACGGGTCCGGAAACAGCAGAAGCTCATTACAAGCCCACTGACCGAAAGGTGGAGAGAGGGCATGTCCTCAACATGGATTTCGGTGTCAAATACCAGGATTACTGCGCGGATATGCAAAGGACGTTTTACATACTCGAAGAAGGACAGGAGCAGGCGCCCCCTGAGGTACAGAAGGGTTTTGAAACGATCGTGACTTCCATCGAGCTGGCAAGAAAAGTCCTGAGACCCGGAGTCATAGGACGGGATGTGGATGCTGCTGCCCGGGAATACATCATTTCGCAGGGATACGAAGAATTCCCCCACGGTCTCGGGCATCAGGTGGGCCGGTTCGCCCATGATGGGACAGCTCTCCTCGGGCCTCCCTGGGAAAAGTATGCCCGAAAGCCCTTTGAGCCAATAGAGGAGGGGATGGTCTTTACCATCGAGCCCAGGCTGAAGGTCCCAGGACGGGGCATTGTGACCATCGAAGAGATGGTTGTCGTGACAGAGCGAGGAGCCGAGTTCCTGGCTGAGCCTCAAAAAGAATTGATTCTGGTGAAATAAGCCTGTCCTGTAAAGACGGTTTACAGCTTACTTCTCGAGTATCGAAGCGGCCACCACATTGGCCACTCGGCTGCGTATGGAGACGATATTCCCTTTGTCTTCGGGATGCACACTGTTGGTCAAGAATATGACGATTGTCTCGGTGTCAGGGTCGATGATCAAAGACGTGCCCGTATATCCGGTGTGACCGAAGGCGTTCGGTCCGAACAGGTCGCCTTGATTGGTTGAATAGTCAGACTCCAGGTCCCAGCCCAGTCCGCGTCCGGCAAAGTCCGTTATGCTGTAAATTTCCGTCATCCTCTCCACGGCCAAAGGGCTCAGGATGCGCACTCCTTTGAATTCTCCCTTGTTGAGCATCATCTGGGCAAAGACAGCCAGATCATCTGCCGTCGAAAACAGACCTGCATTTCCCGAGACACCTCCCAACAATCTGGCCAAAGGATCGTGAACGACTCCGACAAGCGGCTCTCCGTCGTACACCTGTGTCGGGACACATCGAGCAAGGAATCTTTCAGGCGGCACAAACATCGTGTGATCCATTTTCAGCGGTTTAAAAATATTTTCCCTGGCAAATTCCGCGATATTTTTTCCCGAGACTTTCTTTACAACATAAGAGAGAATGATGAAGCCCAGACAGCTGTAATGGAACTCTTCACCCGGAGCGCTCAGCTTATCCAATCGGGCGATGTGTT
The DNA here is from genome assembly GCA_964449165.1 of uncultured Eubacteriales bacterium. Taxonomy (GTDB): domain Bacteria; phylum Acidobacteriota; class Aminicenantia; order Aminicenantales; family Aminicenantaceae; genus CAYSCW01. The sequence continues at coordinate 89,543 of CAYVAT010000001.1, forward strand.
CAACCATGGATTCCAGAGCCACCGGATTCCCATATTTTTCTTCTACTTCCTTCACATCGGTATAAGGGGGGAGACCGGATGTATGAGTGAGAAGATGCCACAAGCGTGCCTGCTCCCCTTTTTTCCCTTCTTCATCAACATAGACCGAAAACAGAGGAACAAAATCCGTTACTTTGTCCCACAACCGGATCTTTCCCCTTTCCACAAGGATCATCACCGATGTGGCGGTGGCGATCGGCTTGGTGATCGATGCCATATCGAACATCATCGAGATACCCATCGGAGCCCATTCCGGAATCCATTGACTGTGTCCAAAAGCCTTGCGCCAGACTATCTTCCCTTTTCTCGCGACGAGTATCACAGCTCCCGGAAAGTCTTTGCGCTCGATGGCTTCCCTGATGATTCCATCCACGCGGGAAAGCTGAGCTGTCGACATTCCCACGGATTCTGGTCTGGAGTGAGGCAGAAATTCTGTTTTAACTTTGCATACGCTGAGAAAGATAAAGGTAAGCGAAAAAAACATAAAGAATTTTTTCAGGCTCGGTTTCATTTGGACGCCTCGTATTAATCAATCAAAAAACATATAACAGAGAATCACCCACGGTGTCAAAACCTGAAAAATTTAAGACGGGCTTAAGATTTTCTGTTTAGAACATGACCAGTATTTCGATGGGAGCAGGAACTGCTTTCAGCTATCAGGTACGGAAGGGTATTTTCGTATTAATAGCGATTGCGTTTAACTTCAATCCGTAAAAGCAAAAAATGAGGACTTCGAAGCTTAAAAGCCTAAAAAAATCCAAAAAATTGGAATTGATTCAATATTTTGGATTTATTACTCTCTGAATAAATATAAGAATAAATGTAAATGATTATTTATAAATAACTTAGACTGTCATTGTTATTGGCATGGATTTTGCATCTCTAAATTTAAATAATAAATTATACTTTATACAGTATTATGCCCACAAAAAGAAAAAAAATTTATGTAAAGGGGGTGATAAAAAGAGAAAGGTAAGAAAACAAATTTCTTTAGTTCTCCATAACCTTTTTCTAAAAGGCGGGAGAGGGCATCCTGTGAAAGCAGGATAAGGTTGAAAAAACTAACAAGTCAAAAAGAATTAAGGAGGAGAAATTGGCAAGAAAATCAATTAAAGTCCTGATGGTTGCTTTACTCACCATCGGACTTGCCTCTTTCTTAGGTGCTCAAGGAAAACTGACAGGCACAATTTCAGGTACAATCCTCGATAACGAGGGGAACTCTCTTCCTGGCTGCACGGTTACTGTAACAGGGGTTGCCTTACAGGGTAAGATGACGTTTGTGACAACTGAAGCTGGAGCCTTCCGCTTCCCTGCTCTTCCTCCTGGCACAGGTTATACCCTAACCTTAGAGATGCCGGGCTTCAAGACTGTCCTCAGAAAAGGCTTAAACGTCAGTATCGGTAAAGACACAAATGTTGTGATCAACATGGAAGTGACCACGATAGAAGAAGAAGTGACAGTTATCGGAGTATCCCCTACAGTAGACGTCAAAACATCCAAAACAGCTGTTAACTACTCCAAGAATTATATCTATAACATTCCCATGGCCAGAGACCTTTATGATGTTCTCAATTCTATTCCTGGCTCTGTTTCCGAAGATGTGAGCTATCGGCGAACATCCTACATTTCTGGAGGCACGGTTAGAGGCAATCAGTATTCAGTTGACGGAGTTAGCATCAACGATCCTGTGGTCATGTACCCCATGACCAACATCAACATCGATGTTTATGAAGAAGTGGAGTTTGGATTAGGGGGCTATCCGGCAGAAGTGGGTATTGCCGACGGCGGATTCGTTAACATCGTCACAAAATCCGGAGGAAACGAGTTCCACGGCGGAGCCACAGTTGAATATTACAACAAAGACATGCAGAAAAGTCTTTTGAGCGCGGAAGACCTAGAGGCTGTAGGCCTGACAAAACCTGCTGGCTGGAATACATGGCAAGACTTCGCCTTATCCGTAGGCGGCCCTATCATTAAAGACCGCCTGTGGTTTTTCACCAACGGCCGGTTTTTCAAATGGGAGCGGGATTTTAACCACATTATTTGGGATGACACTATAGCTGCTGGGACAAGGGTTTATACTCTGGATGCTGCTCCCCACGATGAATACGACATATTCGGCAAATTAACCTTCCAGCTCGCTTCCAACGTTCGCCTGATGACAACCTATAACTTAGCTATTATCGACGAGCAGTTCTACACCAACCGCATCGGATCTAACCTGGATGTGACCTCTACTACAAGATGGGACCACGAAATGGGACATACCATAAGCTCCCAGCTCAACTGGGTATTAAGCCAGAACATGTTCGTCGATGCCCGCGTGGGATATATCAGACGCTTTTTCCCTATTCCCTACAGCGAATTCGCCATTTCAGATGCTCCCCAGCTCTACGACAGATACTATGGAATTTACAGGAATAACCCCCGCTTCGAGGAAACTTATCTTCGCCACAGGTTTAACCCTTCAGTTGCTATTACTTTATTCCAAGATGATCTTCTCGGTGCCAGCCATGAAATAAAAATAGGGGCTGAATACGAATGGACAGATGGAAACTGGGATTGGTGGAGAGAAAATCCTTGGCTAATTTATACTTACGAAGGAGGTCCTTCCTATCCTACTTCTACAGAGCCTTATAGATACCGTCTCTACAATCGTATCTGTGGAGGAACGGAAGGCTCTACTGTCGAATCAGAGAGTATGAAACATTATGGCTTCTTCATCCAGGACAGCGTGACAATAAAGAGCCGCCTGACTTTGAACTTGGGAATACGGTTTGATACAAGCACAGGAAGATTCAACGACCAGCATCACAGCGCAACCCAAGATCCTTACGGCGTTCTTCCTTTACTGTTAGCTGCAGACCCAACAACAGTTTACGATGAGTGGGATATTCCAGGAGAAAATGTCCTGACATGGAGTCATCTCTCACCACGTCTTGGATTCTCCTTTGATGTTTTTGGAGACGGCAAGACTTCGATTAGGGGTTCCTGGTCAAGGTACAACGAATACCTGATGATCCAGTACTTCTCCCTTGCCAACCCCATGTATCCAAATAGCGGTGGTTGGTACTGGTACGACGATAACAATAATTTCGTTATTGAACCTACGGATAGATTCTCGATGCGTTACTTGCCGACTGACCCCCGTGTCTATACTCTAGAAGACGAGATTAACCTCGATGCAAACGCTCCTTACACGGATGAATTCACCTTCGGAATAGAAAGAGAAATGGCAAAAGACTTAAGCATTGGCCTCACCTTCACCTACAAGCGCAAAACAAACATCTTTGAAGATGTCAATGATTTCGGATTAGGAAAGGATTTAGCCTGGCAGGGTTACCGTCCGAACAGTCCTTACTGGACACAGTTTACCTTCAATGATCCTGGAGACGACGGTGAATTCGGAACAGCTGATGACATCACATCCTCCTGTTATGCTCGTCTTGCCAACGCCCCTGATATCCACTATTTTCTGACAAACGTTGAGGGCGGCTATCGAAAATACTCGGCTCTTCAGCTCATCGTCAACAAGAGAATGTCCAACCGCTGGCAGCTTCTTGGGTCTATAACCTGGAGTAAATCCTGGGGCAACATCGGTGGTGATTACGGCAGTTCCTACGGCGCCAGTGGTACTTTTGACACTCCTAACTCCTTTATCTATGAAGGCGGAAGGCTTGACTATGACCGTCCCCTCAACATCAAGATCCAGAGCACTGTTATTCTCCCCTACGACTTCGTCCTCAGCACCTACTTCAACCACCTGAGCGGTTCGCCCTTTAGGAGAACCGTTACAGTCTATATTCCTGAGAATGACATGTACTGGGATCCTGGCGAGGCAATTTCCGTTCCTACTGAACTCGGCGGAACCAGACGCAATGCACCTGTGACAACCCTTGACCTGAGGCTGGAAAAGAGATTCCGCCTTGGCGAGATTGGGACTATAGGCGGCTACGTCGATATTATCAATGCCCTAGGCAGAAGCGGCTATAATATCACCTCTAACCCTGGCGGCTATGTTGATTACTCGGATCCTTCGAACCCGACTTTTGAAAGATTCGGAAATTACGGCGATATCACCGGCGCTTACGGAAACAGAGTGTTCAAGGTCAGCCTGCGCTTTACCTTCTAAGTAGAAACAAACACAAGCTCAAGCAGATAATCAAAGAGGGGAGGATTTCCTCCCCTCTTTTTTTTTAAAAAAGGGAAAAGATTCTTACATCTTTTTCGCCTGAAGCTGAAATTCAGCCTCGCTGAAAAATTATTTTGAAATAGTTAAAATTTGGGATTAAAATAATACAGAAATAGCGATATCAAACCATCGAACCACCAATCGAAATGAAAAAAAATTGTTTTTTTCCTTCTTGCTTTTTGTCTTATCTTTTTCTAAGTTTACTTTTACCTTTTTCTCCTCTGTACTCTAGCCAAAATAAACAAGAAGATAAACTAAATTTTCTCCTCATTACGATTGATACCCTAAGACCAGATAGGTTGAGCTGTTACAGCAGCAGACACCTGAAAACACCGAACATTGACGATTTAGCCAGCAGAGGAACTTTATTCTTGAAAGCATTTGCCCACACTTCTACTACCTTGCCTTCCCATACAAATATTCTTTTAGGTACTATGCCTCTCTATCATGGAGTTCATGAAAATTCCAATTTTATCGTTAGAGAGCAATTTTTAACCTTAGCCGAGCATTTAAAGAATCATGGCTATTCCGCAGCCGCTTTTGTGGGTGCCTATCCCCTTGATTCAAGATTTGGACTTGCTCAGGGCTTTGATGTCTACGATGATAATTATGATACCAGGCGCACCGAGCAGAGCGATATTGGAGAAAGAAAGGCGGAAGTTGTTGTGAAAGGTGCTCTGGAGTGGTTAAATGGCCAGAAATCTCCCTGGTTTTTGTGGATTCATTGTTGGGATCCTCACGATCCCTATGAACCTCCAGAGCCTTACAAGACTCAATACGAGAAACATCCTTATGACGGAGAAGTTGCTTACGTCGACTTTGTTTTGGGAAAGCTTCTCCTTCATCTGAAAAAAAATGATCTGTCTGAGCAGACTATGATTATTTTTACTGGAGATCATGGAGAGTCACTGGGGGAACACGATGAAAAGACTCATGGTTTTTTTGCTTACAATTCGACAATCTGGGTGCCTCTCATCATTTCTGTTCCTGGTATAAAAGCTGGGGAAGTTCATCAAAATGTCATGCATGTGGATATATTCCCTACAGTTTGTGATGTTCTTAAAATCGAAAAGCCATCGTTTCTCCAAGGCATTTCACTTCTACCTGCCTTAAAAGGCAAGAAGCTTCCAAAGAGAAACATATATTTTGAGTCACTCTCTCCTTATTACAGCAAAGGTTGGGCGCCGTTGAGGGGCTATATTTATGGCAAGGAAAAGTTTATAGAATCACCTATTCCTGAGCTCTATAACTTAGAGAAAGATTTTAATGAACTTGAAAATCTGGCTGAACGAGAAAAATTAGATAAGTACAGAAAAAAACTTAATCAAATTATCAAAAAACAATCCCTGAATGAAAATATTAAGGCAGAACAGAGGATAGATAAAGAATCTCTGGAAATATTGAAGAGCCTGGGATATGTCTCAAGCTCTCGTGTCCCAAAAAAAGAAAGTTATAGCCCTGATGAAGATGTAAAAGTCCTTCTTCCCTATCATTACAAATGCGCGAAGGCCATGGATGTTTATTACAAGGATCACAAATTTAGCGAGGGAATCGAGCTCCTGAGAGAGGTTATTACTGAGAGAAAAGACATTTCCACAGCCTATATAAACCTATCCGAACTTTATAGAGATCAGGGAAGGTTGACCGATGCTCTCGAGACTCTGAAGCTGGGGCTTGGATTCATTCCCCAAAATTATGAAATTCTATCCACATATGTTCAGTATCTAGTGGAAGCTGTTCAGTATGATGAGGCTATTGATGTTTTCGCCGCAAAGAGTTCACCTCAAATGGAGTATGATCCTGAAATATGGAATTATATAGGTCTTGCATATTGGCACAAAGGAAATTTCGAGATGGCTTTAAATGCTTTTGAGAAATCTATCTCGATAGATAATAAATATCCTATCGCCTTTAATAATCTTGGGGCCCTTCACTATTCCATCTTCCTGAAGACAAAAGATTTAGAAGCTTACAAAAAATCAGTGCAGAATTTTAAAAAGGCTATTGAGCTCGACCCTTATTATTCAACCGCTTTTCAAGGATTAGGAGTTGCTTATGCCCAAGTCGGCGATTTTGAAGAGGCGATCAGCTGCTTGGAGAAAGCATTGGAATTAAGGCCTGATTTTGATCAAGCTGTTTATGATTTAGGTATAGTCTATATGAAAAATGGCGAAACAATCAAAGCTTACGACTGTTTCATCAAAATAAAAGCAAGCCCGTATTATCAGCTTCTTTCACCTGGGGCGAGGGAAAAATTGGACGTTCTAATCCAAAGAACTAAGCCTAAATAATAGGGAAAAAAGGTTCTTACTTTACCCCTTTTGATGTTGCGAACTTAAGAAAGCTGAGGTATGATCAAAATTAAAGTAAAGATTTAAGCAGGAGGAAAAATGAAAAAGATTTCAGGTGCCATAAAATTAATAATCTGCTGGAGCCTCTGCCTTCTGTTTGTTTTCTGCGCCGGTAAAGGTCCTGGGAAATTATCCCTTGATCCCACAAGTCAGAAGTTCCTGGATAACATAAGCTACATCATTCTTCCTGTCGAAGAGAAAATATTCAGAGAAATGCCTTCCGAAGATAGGGGAGAGTTTATCCGGGATTTCTGGGCGAGGCGAGACCCAGATCCTTCTACTCCGGTCAACGAATTCCGCCAGGCTTATTACGCCCGCTTAGCCACAGCCGATAAAACCTTTCGGGCAGGAATGCCCGGCCGGAAGACAGACAGGGGAAGAATTTACATTCTTCTGGGTCCTCCGACAAACATCATTAGAAAAGCGATGGGGGATGTTCCTTACGAAGCAGGCAAATATGTCAAAGCAAGTACCCTTGAAACAGGAACTTTAACAGAAAGGCCGACTGAAATCTGGGTCTATGATCAATACCCTGAATATTTTTCAGGCCCGTTGCGCCTTATTTTCGTCGACTATAACAGCACCGGCAACTATAAACTAACTACAAACATAGAGATTACTCCTTTTTCCATGGTTTCACCGACATGGGATGAGCCTGACTTGGCAAAATATCATTTGCTAGGCGAGATTGAGAGGGACGAACGAAGTCTGGGTGAGCTTGGAATTTTTGACTATGATGTTTCGGCGGATGTCATTAGAATAAAAGACAGCTCTTCTGCTTCGATTTTTATCAAAATCCCCTATGCCAGGTTGGATTATCGACAGGAAGGGGAAAACTATTCCTGTGATTTATTGATCTCCGCTGAAGTAAGGGATAGTCAACAGAGGATCCTCGCCAGAAAAGAGGAACCCTTTTCCCTGACTTTTTCTAGAGAACGACTAAAGGAGATGATCGCCAATAAAATGTCTTTCGATAAAGTATGGGAGCTTGACCTTCCCTTAGAGAGTGAGTTTATCTATTTTAGCCTGACCGATAATGTTAGAGGAAAAAGACTGCGCAAGCTGCTCCGAACAAAAGGGAGCTGAATAGTCCTTATTGTTTCTTGATTAATTCTTCCACCTTAAGAATCAGGTTCTGGATTGTTTCGGCCTGAGGGTCATCAGGAGCCAATTCTAAAAATTTCTTAAGGCTCTCTATAGCCAGCTTATATTCGCCCCTATTCAAGTAAGCATAGCCTAACTTCTGGTAGGGAGCTGCCCAGTTCTCTTTGACTTGAGCAGCTAATTTGAAATATTCAATTGCTTTGTCTGTCTCTCCTTGATTGAAGTATATTTCTCCGATATTGAAAGGTATGGTTTCATCTCCCGGAAAAATATCTATAGCCTGTTTTAAATATTCCCTGGCTTTCTCAAGGTCACCCTTCTTAATATAGCATTCGCCCAAGCTTATCAGAGCTCTGGCAGCACTTTCATCACCTTCAATAGAGCCTTTTTCTTCCTTCACCTTGTTCAAGATCTCATTGAAGGCTTCGATCGCTTTATCATACTCGCCCATTTCCTGGTAACAACTGCCGATATTAATATTGACCTGATAAATGGTAGGATTACTCTCAAGAAATTCCTTATACTTTACCACTGCCTCGCTGTATTTTTTCTGTTCATAAAGCTCGTTGCCTTCCTCAAAAATCGGAATAGTCTCTTCGTCCTGAATAGCTGGCATATTCACTCCAGTCGTTTGAATCTTTCTCAAGATAAACTCGAGTGGAGGATTTTTACTCGAAAATTGACTGATACTCATCTCATGGTAGGTCGTTCCATATCCTTCTTTGCTCACCGTAATCCGGAAAAAACCTGTTCCTAGACCAGCAATAGCCCAATGTCCCTTATCGTCAGATTCACCCTCAAACTTGGTACCGTACCTAAGATGCTGGGCGACAACTTTAGCTCCTTCTATCGGATTTCCCGCTTCATCTTGAACTGTCCCCCGAATCCTTCCCTTCCCTCGGCCCTGCTGGCCGAGAAGAGTTAAAGTCAAGCTCAGGCTTAGAAGAAAGACAAGGAAGATTATGGATATGTTTTTATTTCTCACCATACGCTCCTTTAATCGCTCAGAAAGTTATTTTAATTTATGCCACCTGAAAATTCAACTCTGTTTTTACTAACCTTGGGACTCAATTAACCTGATATTTTGATGACTTGATTGATAAAAAGAAATCCTCTCTCTCTTCACTTACTCCAGATGACAATCTTTCTTAATAGCAGAACTTAAAAGTATAACTTAGGATTCAACCTTACATTGAAAGTCAAATCCAACCTCGGGGAAAGGGTCGACGAGAATGAGGGGAATTGTTTTGGGAGAATATTTCTCTGGCTTAATTTTCAAGCCAATCTTGTCAAACTGTTCCTGGGCTTTTTCTTCCTGGCCAAGGTGAAAATAAGCTCTTCCTGAATTTTTAAGTGAATTTACTTCCTCAGGATTTTCTGCCAGAATTTCTTGCCAGATTTCAAGAGCTTTGTTGTAATTTCCCTGGTTATAATAAACGATTGCTAAATTTTGTTTGGCCCAAATCATGGTTTCTGAAATCCGAGAAAAGCTTTCAATGGCTTGAGCATCTTCCTTCAGATAATAAACAACATAGCCTTTCATGAAGCTCAATTCATCACTTTCTTTCTCACTCTTGAGGAGCTCCTCGAGCTCTTTTTTTGCCTTCTTGTATTCCTTAAGAAAGGAGTAGACCACGAGAAGCTGCTCTCTCGTCTTGATTTCTGGATACTTGTATTTTAAAGCCTCGCTAAATCTTTTACTGGCATTTTTATAATCTTTGTTCTTCTTATAAAGCATTCCCAAAGCAAATTTCAGAACTCCTGTTCTTTCTTTGGTGAATACCACAGCCGAACTCCCGCTGAGGTAAGCATCTTCCTGGCCAAAGCTATCCATCCTCTTTCCTGCCGATATAGTACTCTTTGCTTTTTCTAACCTTTCAGTTTCAAACTCGACTTTACTCAATGTCTTTAATGAATTTTGAAAATCACCCTTAAGATAATAGGCCAAACCTAGATAGAGATGGCAGTCGTAGTTGCGGGGATATCTTTTGAGTTTTCTGTTTAAAAGAAGAATGGCTTGATCGATTTTGCCCTGTTCCAGATACTTACAGGCCCTATTCTCTTCTAAGTACATCTGCTGAGCAGAGCTAAGCGGGATTTCAATCCAAAAAGCCAATAAAACCATTCCCACCAATAGAATTAAAAGCTTTTTCATATTTTCCCTCCTTTAAGGTTTAAGATCAGGCTTTTATTGTTTTTATTATACTAGCTCCAATCTAAATTGTGAAGGTAAAGCAGGCTTTTTTTGCATCTCCTCGGCTCCCATAAGGAGTGCGTGCTGGATAAGCTGCGGTGGGAGAGGCCTAACCCAACTTGCCCGACATTAAACTGGACTCATGTCAACCGTTTCAAAGAGAAAGCAAACCTTTAGACTCCCTAATTTTTACCGAACCAGAAATTGCTGTTTTTACTGGAACACTTTCTGGAAGATATCAACAAGGTCGAGTGCGTATTCAACCTCGCTCAGAGGTATTCCCTTGTTTTCTGCTATGGTAGTGAAGCGTCCGTCCTGGTTGCCGTCTTTTGTGATGATAAGATAGTCAGCATAAGGAGCCACTGCATCAATCATCCGCTCGTTGTCGCTTCCCGGAGCCCCTCTTTTTGAGGTGCCTCCGACATGCACACCGATGATGAAGATTCCCTTCTCCTTGCAGTAGTCGATGATCTTTTTCAATCGGCTCACCTCCGCATCAACGGTCAGGCCTGATGCTCCCATGCCTTTCAGGCTGGCACCGATAGCGAAGATTACTGTCTTGTAAGGAGTGCCAGCGGGATAATTTTCGAGATCAGTATGGACTTCCACATGGAATCCGGGACCTGATTCTTTGCCAGCCAGGCCGACTCCAGCTTCTATCATATCAACGGTGGGAACGTCGCAATAATCATATGTTATACCTGCTTCATCCAGAACGATGTTAACGGTGGTCACATCCGGACTCTGACCAGCAGAGGTGGTGAGGATGGGTTGCTGAGCTTTGGGTACTTCTGTTTCCGCCAAAATTGGAGCGGATAGAAAGATGAAAGTTACTAAACCAAGCACAAAATACAAACTCCATCCGGTTAAATTTTTCATGTCATCCCCCTTTTATGTATGATATCTTGGATTGAAGAATTTATAACCAAAATGAGAATTCTCATGCGGCTTTCTCTCTTGTTAGTTATGTTCTGTTACAGATCGCGGCTCGAGCTTTTGTTGTTCGATGATAATCCGGAGCCACCAGTCAGGATATTGGATGGTTTTTCTCTCTCTGGTTTCCGGGTTATAGATGAAGAGATGGTTATATTTGACCAGCAGCTGGTCGCCCAGTTCCCACCAAGCCTTGATGACCATCTCTGCATTGTTCAGGCAGTAAGTGGTTAGGAATTTTCTTGCCAGGTCAGGATCTTGCTTGTAGAGCTCCAAAGCAGCCTTGTCGATAGCCGCAGTGTTTTTCAGGGCCGGTTTTTCCCACTTTTCCCGGGCTTTTTTCACGTCTTCGATAGCCAGTGAATAAGCGACCTGGGTGTGAAAGCCGACATAATCAAACGCCCAGCGTGCAGAGTTTCTGTCAAGGATAAAGTGGTCTCCGATTTCGAAAGATTTGGGTATCCCGGTTATCCCCGCGCCATAAAGGGGCATGAAGCAGGAGGTATCCTGAGCGCCCCAGGCAAGCCAGACGATTCCTCCGATGGGATTGGGAAGCCATCCTCTCGACTGGGTAACAGTGACATATTCGGCACGGTTGTCGCTGATAAATCTTTTGGTATCCCAGGTCTTTCCGTCAAATTTATAGGGCCTGGTCAGATAGTTGGGATTGGAGAAAGGTCCGGCCTGGAGGGTCTCTCTCAAGTCGAAATGAGTTCCCTCGTATTTATCCCGGGTGAGGCGCATGACATCCTCCACAGACAATTTCTTATCCGGTTTAACAGAAAACGGAAAATCCATGTTGGGAACATCCGGGCTGAATTTTTTGGAGGGGGCCACCAGATCGAAGAATCTCCACAGGCGGCCATGCCATCCATGGGTGCTGTTTGCGCTTCCTTCAGTTGGAGAATAGGCTTTTTTCCAGTTGAAAGGTTCACCGCTTTGCGGATCATAGTATCCGTTCTCTACGGCATAGGAGATAACGTTGGGTGATGCCATGAAATAATCGGGTTTATTGAGGTCGATCTCTCCGATTCTTGACTCGTTGGGACAGACGCTGACATGGTCATCCGGTACGCGCTGGGCACACCAGATGGCTCCTGGTTTTCCGATTTTTGGATTCCACAAAGATCCCGCAGGCATGATTTCGAAGATCCATACCTCGTCGGGGTCAGCCACAGCCAGCATCTCTCCATAATCGGTATGCCCATATCCATGCTCTTCGGCTAAAGAGCCCATGAGCTTGATAGCTTCTCTTGCGGTCTTGCACCTTTCCATAGCCAGCAGTGTGAGCATGGTGATGTCGAATTTGGGTGTACCTGTCAGGTTGTTCATCTTGGGGCGGCTGCCGATTGTGGATTCTCCTATTGCCAATTGTTGATCGTTCATGTACCCAAACGCCCCGTGCACATAGGCATGTGTGTGCTCGAGCTGGGGAATTTCAAGGCCTGTAAAATTCTTCTCGTAAACCACATCCCATTTTAATCCTTCCTCAGGCGGAAAAGTTTTGAACTGGTTAATATGGTAGATTTTACGCATGGAACCTGGTTCATGATCTGCTGCAGGGATGTAGCGCCAGGTCCAATCACAGACACCGCAGTCACATGTGTGAGTTGTGATGACAGAGCCATCGACAGATGCATTTTTTCCTACGATGATCACAGTACACCCTTCGCTCGGACTGTTTGTGACTAGGCATTCATCTTGCTCCCCCTGAGAATCCGTTAGAGAGAAAGCACCAAAGAGGCCCAGTGAAAGAAATAAAATACAAATGATCATAAAGAATTTTTTTGGATTCATGTTCACCTCCTAAAAATTATATGTCAGCAGGAGCAAAAGGCTTTCCTTGCTTCTTTTTGATTTGTATGTTCTCTGTTCAGACCTGACATAATGAAGAGATATTATACACAAAATCAAAAGAAGAGCCACTAGTTGTAGTAAATATTAACCTTGTCCGCTTTCTCAGGATTATGGAAGTAATGTCCAACTCCATTCTTAACCACCTCTGCATAGCGAGGGACATTGCGGACTCGAATCGCTCTATCTGGAAATTTTCTCGAATACTGATGCATAATCTCCAAAACCACCGAACAGTGCTGACCGACGCGTTTTGCCATGGGCCATCCTGTCTCATCATAAGGAACAAACAGCTTTTTCTTTTTGGAAAGGCTGAGCAGGAATGGATCCTTTCCGTCAAGGAGTAATTTCTCCGTCTTAGGCCCGGTGGGCTGATCCAGGAAGGGGATAGGAGCTTCCAGAAGAAAAGGCAATGTATCGGAGTAGTCTCCAATTTCTCGGTGAGAAAGGCCTCGAAATCCAGAAGGAGAGGGTTCCACATGATTGTCAAATCCCTCCCTGGCCTTTACAGTGAGAGAGCTCATGGTGGCGATTCTTATCGATTTTTCCGGAGCCACGATACAGTTGGTCACAGGAAACATAGTTTCTGCCCCATGGATGTCAAAGGCGATGTCTACCTTTCCTATCCTCATGATCTGCATCGCACCATAGGTGACCTTCTCCATCAGCGGCCCGTTGGGTCGGCCAGGCCATGTCCTGTTAGTGTTCCTCACGTCGATGTAAGAGAGAAGCTGTCTTTCGGGATAGTGGATATAGACATCGGGATCGGGCCATTGGTCCAGAGGAGCGGCATTGCGGTTTCCCATCCTAAATTTTTTACGGCCCCATTCCGTAGATATCTCAAAATAGAGGGGATAGCCATCTCCTGGTTTGGTGTTGCGGCTTCCGCTGTTGTTGAAACAGGGAATGATGATCAGGGTGCCCTTATCGACGACGGCGTTTTCGATGAACACGAGGGCGGTCAGCAATGCAGAAGGCTCATTGGAGTGGGTATTGGCGATGATGATTGCTTTTCCGCCTTCTTCTTTTCCCTCGAGGAAAAAAACGTTGGTCTCCGCTGTGGTTTTCCTCAGGCCTTTGGAATATTCGCTCAACTTGGTAACCTTGCTCACTCCCGGCCCTGCCACGATGGGAATCTTATAATGGCGGTGGCTGTAGAATTGGATACTCGCTGGGACCATAAAAACAACCACGATAAATATCATCACTAATTTTATTTTCCATTCTTCAGCCATGTGTCCTCTTTCCTCCTTCAATCATTTGTTTGAGGAATCAAAGATATCATTAAAGCTCAAGCTTAGCGTATTCTGAGCAGACGCAAAATAAGGGGTATGAGAACCAGCAGATAAAGAATCATGTTGTTGACGCTCTTTTTTTCTCGGATAAAGTTCCAGATAAGCAAGGCTGCTATATAAGCACTTATCAGGTAATAGAGGATCATGATTATGGGCATGATATCACCTCCATCACATGCTCCAACGCACCAGAAACTCCAAGTGCGCACTGAAGACAATCATCAATATTCCTACCACAGTAATAACTAGCCAGGGGATCCAGGTGGCTTTCAGGAATCTCCAATAAGAATCTTTATATTCCGAGACCATGACACTGAGCCTGCCGATTAGAGCGGTGGGTGGAAGGCCATCGCCAAGCGGCCATAATAAGCTCAGTCCTGCAATAACTACCGTGGCATGCAGTCCGATAGAGTCCAAAAACCATACCAGAGGTATCCCAAAAACAGCGGCTGCTCCATAAGTCAAAACGCCCTCGGATAAAGGAATGAGTACAGCCAAGGAGATAAAAAGTGCGATGAGAGGAGTACTGACGACCGCAAACGAGAGCATGCCCCTGACGCCCGTAGTTGTCATGATCTGCTGGAGCATGCCCACGACAATCATGGTGGCCAGCAGCGGAAGGAGACGCTTCATGGTTTCTCTGGACAGCCTAAAGATGTTGATTTTCTTCGGGCTGAGCAGAAGAGCAACGACTCCGGCGATAGTAAACTCAAGGGGCAGTCCCAGGATGGGAACAGAAAAGGGCCAGATCCTGTAAGCAATGATTAGGCCAAAAAAGATCAGGAAGGGCAGGAGGATTCGCCACCAGCTCATCTTTTCCGGCACTTTGGGCATCTCTTCGAGGGCCCTCTCCAGGTTCATATCGCCTTCCTTTTTCCATCCGAGAGTAAGGACAGTAAAAGTTCCTAGAATAAGAACAGGAATGCCAAGGGGAAGCTCAAAACCTACATAGGGAATGGCTGTTCCGGCACAGGTGATCATGGCCCAGATGTTCACCGGCGGTGCTGCTGCGCTTAACCCTGCGACGATGAAAAGGATAGCTGCCACTCTTCTCCTTGGAATTCCGAGATATTCCAGAGCAAGCGCGATGGGCGCTCCCACAACCAACAGAGAAACACTTCCTGCGCCGGTGAGGGCTCCTGGAATGAGGATGATGACCATCAGGACGAGAAGAGCAATGATTCGTCTGTTATAAAGATATTTTATGGTTCCCCTCACGACATAGTTCACACCTCCGGACTCACTGATAATGGCCATGAAAATTGTGGCTGTGGAGAAAACCAGGATGACGTCCAGATAGGTGAAAGAACCTTCTATGAGATGGCGAGGCAGTTGATCTATGGGCGGTGTCTTGATCAATGCTCCCGCAAGGCCTCCTGCCAGTGCGGCCGACAGCATGCTTAATTCAACAGAGAGTTTTCTCCAGCTGGCCAAAGCATAGGCACAGGCCATGACGAAGAGGATTATTCCGATTTGGAGAGAGGCACTCTGCAGAGACATATTCTTAAATACTCAGCAATTTTAACCTTCGCATTTCGTATTAGTCAAGGAAAACAGAGAAAAAAGAACAAGAGGCGGGAGCATCCCAAAACCGAAATGCAGTACTAGTCAGGTAAGCTAATTCGTTAGTCTACGGATTTTCCCAAGCGATGAAAATCCGCTTATTCCTCGGAGCATCGGTTCCTATCCATCCTCGCCAAGACCCTCCCACCCACCACTATGGGCTTCGGATGGAAATGAACCATGCCTGCTTGCCTGCGGATGACTTGCTCCTAAGCTTACCTGACTGTTGTTGAAACTGTCACGGAACTGAGGATGTTTATTCCCTACATTTGTTTTTCCATTTACCAAAAAATCTGGTAAACTAACTCCCAATATATCCTAATGGGCAGATACTTGAAAAGAGATATTACAACTTCTGGACATTTAAGATGGAGGATCGACCTTGACTAAATTTTTTCTTTGGCTGATTTTACTGGTGATTTGCTGGCCGCTGGCCCTTTTGGCTCTCCTCTTGTATCCGATTGTCTGGATTCTTCTCCTTCCTTTCCGCCTCATCGGCATCACAGTGGATGCTGTGTTCCAGCTGTTGAAAGCAATCATCATGCTTCCAGCCAGGGTCTTGAGGGGATCAGGAAGATAAGAGCAATGTACAGAGTATGCCTCTTGAGAACACGTGTCTGGTTCTTATTGGCCTTGGCTTCTCTTGTTTTTCTCATCTGTCCGATTGAGGCGCAGGCGAAGAGTTTCTATTTTCCAGAAGTTCGCATCGAGGTTCAGATTGAGCGTAACGGCTCATTCACTGTCGATGAATACAGGACATACGATTTTCAAGGGGAGTTTTCCTGGGCCACTTTGTGGATTCCACTCCAGGTGAAAAGGGATGGATACAGCTACCAGGTCGCAGTTGAGGAATTTCAGGTTTATGATGAGAGGGACCGTTCTTTGGAAAAGGAGATTTCGCAAGGCAGAGGAAGATTTGAGGCCAAATGGTACTACAACGCCTTGAACACCCGCCGGACGTTCCACATCCATTATCGGATAAGAGGAGGGATTACGAGTTATCCTGATGTTTCGGAGCTTTACTGGCAAATCATAGGCAAAGGATGGGACAGACCCACCCAATATGTAACCATCAATGTCCATCTTCCTGATGCTGTCGTCAACAGAGATGATATTCTGGTCTATGGCCATGGACCTCTTTCTGGAAGGTCGGAAATAGTGGATCGGCAGACAGCCCGGTTTATCGTGACCAGCCTTCCCTCCCACCAGTTTGTGGAAATCCGGATGGTATGGCCGTCCGGGATGGTTGCCGGTGTTCCTTCAAACCGCCATTCCCTCCAGTCCATCCGCCAGGAGGAGGCTCAATTCGTCCAAGATACTATCTCCAAGATCAAGCAAGCCCAAGAAGCAAGAGAAAGAAAGAGGAGAACACTGCGTCTTTTGCTCCTTATCTGGGGAGTCTGGCTTATTGTCGGCTCCTTGATCTGGCTTCTCATCTATGTTCATTACTGGAAAAGAGTGGGCAAGGATTACCGGTTTGAAGATATCCCCAGATATTCCCGTGAGCCGCCATCCAAGCTGACACCTGCTTTGGTAGAAGTTTTGCTGCGTGAAGGAGGCATGGCAACGCCTCTAGCGTTTACGGCAACTCTTTTCGACTTAGCCAGGCGGGGTTATCTGGAATTGGAGGACCATTTTGTGGAGAAGAAGAGGATTTTTGGCACCAAGAAGGAGATAAAGACCACTGTGACCCTGAAGAAAAACTTCATGGAAGATCCTGGATTGTTTCCTTATGAGCTGGAGTTTTTAAAACTCCTGTTTTTGACCGTCAGCAGTCTGGGAAGCCAGAAAGATGCAAGATTGGAACTGGACGAATTGAAGCACTATCTTGAGAAAAAACCCCGGGACTTCCAGAAGTGGTACAAAAAGTGGCAGAAGATGGTCGATGAAGAGGCGAAAAAGCTGGAATTCATCGAACCCAAAAGTAGGAGGATCAAGAATGTTTTCCTGGTATCGACTCTTCCTGTAGCCAGCCTTACCCTCAATCTTGTGCTTCTTGTTCTGGCTGTCATATTAGTTCCGAAAATCAAACGAAGGGAAATCCATTGGGCCAGGGAAAATGAATTATGGAGAGCCATGGAGCGCTTTCTAGACGATTTTTCAAGCTTCGAGGAGCTGCCTCCAGAGTCCTATAAACTGTGGGAGCATTACCTTGTCTTTGGCATCGTCTTCGGGAATGCCAAGAAAATACTCAAAATGCTTCCAATTATCCTTAAAGATGAACGAGCTGTGGCACCCGCATGGTATTATGGATTCAATCGAGCCGTATTTGCCAGCACGGGGCGCATCGAAAGCATGGTCAGCAGCATCGAGTCGATGTCTACCTCCATACAGCAGGCCAGTGCTTCTGCTGCACATTACTCCTCAGGCGGAGGAGGAGGATTCAGTGGCGGAGGCGGTGGCGGCGGAGGCGGTGGCGGAGGCTCTGCCGGCTAAGTTACACCGACCTTATTCATCGAATTGAATAAATTCAACAGGAGCACCGTTTTCAATGATAAAGGCCACAGTCATTCCTTCTGAAGGGCTGTTCGGTTCGATAAGGATTTCTTTCCCTTTAAGTTCAGCCGCCAGATCATCGACTTGGAAAGCCACATGGGGTATGGTTTTAACGAGCTCAGGCAGGGGAGACTCCTCCTCAAACCTCATCCATTCGATTCCGTAAAGGCTGTTCTTGTATCCAGAAACGTACATCTTATATTCTGGAAAGTAGGTTTCGTTTTCACGCGGGATTTTGGTCGGTATGCCGATATGATGATATTTTCTCATCGCTCGATCCCAGATTCAGAATTGTTCCTGGCTTTTCCTCCCCACCTCTTAATCCAGAGATAATAAAAGGGGATTCCCAGACTCACCGTCAGAACAGCGGCCGTGGATTCCAATGGCCTGTTGAGATAATTGAAGATCATCAGAATCAGGCTGCTGGCCAGGAAAAAGATGGGAACCAAGGGATATCCCCATGCCTTCACTGCAGACTTCTCACCGATTTTCTTTTTGCGGGCGCTGAACAATCCAGCCACCGCAAGCCAGGGAAAAATTCCCAAGGCAAAGCCCAGGTAAATCAGTAGCTGTTCAAAAGACCCGATGGCTACCATCAGGATTGCTATAGCACCCTGAACAAGAATTGATCTTCCTGGAACTCTGTAGCGGGGATGCACTCTGGAAGCAAAGGGGAGGAAGAGCCGATCTTTGGCCATAGCAAAGTAAACCCGCGGGCCGATGATGATGTAGGCACTTAGGGATGAAAGAAGGGCAAATCCGATGAGAAAGCTGATTGATTTACCCATCCACTCCCCAAAAGCTTTGACTGAGGCTGCTTCCACTACAGGGATAACTCCTCTCAATTCAGAATAGGGAACAGCATTGAATATGAAGATGTTTATTATAATGTAAAGAAAAATGACGATACCAGTTCCGGCAATCAAAGAAAGAGGCAATGTCCGTTTGGGTCGTTTGAGTTCTCCAGCTATATAAGCGCTTGCATTCCATCCGCTGTAGGAAAACATCACCAGCATCATAGCTGTCCCGAGGGCTATGCCTTTAAACGGTTCGTTTGTATCAGAAGTGAGATTTGAGAAATTTCCCTTTCCCAAAGCCAATCCTGTTGTTGCCAGTCCAAAGACTATGATTATTTTCAGAAGGGTCAGCGTATTTTGAACCTTTGATCCCAATCGGAGGCCCAAGTAGTGCAAGAAGGTAAAAATAAGGATGAGAATTATGGCAGATGCTTTCTTGAAGAAGGTAATTTGTGCGGGGGTTAAGGCCAAGAGATGTGGATTTAATCCTGCGAAAATGTACTCGGCAAAGCTTATGGCTGAAGCAGCGATAGGTGCGGAGAAGCCTGCAAAGAGACTTGTCCATCCGGTCAGGAACCCGAGCGCTGGATGATAAAGCCTTTTGAGGTAGATGTATTCTCCACCAGCCACAGGCATTCGGGTCGCCAACTCTGCGTAACAGAGAGCACCGCAGATAGCGATCAGGCCTCCGAAAAGCCAGCAAAAAATCACCCAGCCAGGACCAGGGAGTTGAGAAGCCATTATCCCGGATGTAGTAAAAATACCTGCTCCGATCATATTGGCCACAACTATGGCCGTGGCAGAGAAAGGTCCCAGCTTCCTTTCCAGCGAGATATGTTGAGAGGGCATGGCTATTTTTATTTGCTCAGCATCCTGCGCGCCATTCGATCCTTGGGATGGTTTTACTGAAGAATCTGTCCTGTTAATCCACGATGAAGACTTTTGCTCCTTCTTTGCTCAAAGCTGGAAGGCAGATTCAGATTTCTTCGTTCGAAATGATCAAGATTCTCCCAGTGCCCATAGAGAGGTAATTATCGCCGTAAGCTTTTTTGAATAAGGTGATAGCCTTTTCTCCTGTGCAGTGGGTGGCTCCGCAATTCATAACTCCCAGTTCTTTAAAACTTTGGAGGATCTCTTGCAGTTCCGAATCTTGCTTTGCTCCTAGATGAAAACCTCCGAAAACCAGGTAGATCGGTTTGTCCAACATTTCCTTTGCCCGTTTGAGGATATTGACTATCCCTTGATGTGAACAGCCTGTTACTATTACCAGGCCTTTTTTGGTGTTTATGATCAGTGACTGTTCTTTGATCTGCTCTCCCATCTCCCCGGTCAGGTACACGTCCTGACATATCTCAACAGGATTGTCCACACTCACCACTTTTGCTTTGCTCTTTTCCACATCCTGGACAAATTCGGAGGGGAAGGATATTGGCAGGTATACAGTGACATCATGGTTTTTATCCAATACAGTGGACAAACCTCCTGTGTGATCATGATGGATGTGAGAAATGACGATCAATTCTATTCGGTTCAAATTAACGTTCAGTTGTTGAACATTATGCATCAGGATATCGGGTTGAGTTCCTGTGTCAAACAGAATTGTCTTTTCTGTTCCCTCTATCAAGCATGAAAATCCCCAGTCCGTTTTTGTCCCCTCCTTATAAAGATAGTTATCATAGAGGATCGTGAATTTTACAGGATCTTTGGTATCTGTTCGAACTAGACCAAGGGATACAAATAGAATTAAAAGCAGACAGATGAGCAAAACTTTCCTTGTTTTGGATTTGATGTCCATGTTATTCCTCCTTTTTTCATTCCTTTAAAAAACTTTTTCTTTTGTTTATTTTTATAGGAAGCTTGGAAGGTCTTTTCATCCTTTTATCCCATTGAGGTAGAAATAATTTTAAGGTAGATCATTGTATACAATTTATAGAGTAAAGAGAAGGCTAAAAAGGATTTCAGCGCCTTTTTTTTCTTGACTGAGATTTCAGCCTTATAATAAATTAGGGTTTCCGTTTAAATGCATTTAAAATTGTTTTTTTTATTGATTAAGGCTCGCCAGGGAACCGGAATAAAAATTAATACGATGAACAGGAGGTTTTTATGAAAAAATTTATTAGAAGCACTTTAGCTTCTGGATTGATGTTGTTGGTTCTCGGATCAGGTGCTGCATTCGGCGGAGAAAAGATCAAACTCCTGACTGATGAGACATTCATGGAAATGGAAACAGTGCGAAATCCCAGTATATCCCCAGACGGGCTGCTGATCCTTTTTTCCCGGGGCTGGGTGGATAAGATGGAGGATCGCTCCCGAAGTAATCTCTGGATTGTGGATGTAGAGGGACGAAGAGTCCGGGAACTCACTCATGGAAACTGGAGGGATTTTTCTCCTGTCTGGTCACCTGATGGGAAGAAGGTCGCCTTCCTTTCCGACAGAGATGGAACGACTCAGATTCATGTGATGTGGCTGGACACCAGGGAAGTGGCCCAGCTCACCCATGTGGAGAACACACCAAATGATTTGGCTTGGTCTCCTGATGGAAAGATGTTGGCCTTCACCATGTACATTCGCGATGAGAAGCCTATCCTGTCTGTGAAACTTCCCAAGAGGCCAAGGGAAGCCAAGTGGGCCAAACCTGCCATCATCATCGACAGGCTTTCCTGGAGAAGAGACGGAAGAGGGCCCATACCCAAAGGATACAGCCATATTTATGTGATCGATGCTGAATTGGGAGGGACGCCGCGGCAGATTACTTCTGGTAACTATTCCCACAATGACCCTCAGTGGTCTGCTGACGCAAAGACTATTTATTTCAGCGCCATCCGCAAACCTGATGCAGAGTACCTCCATGGTGATACAGAAATTTATTCGCTCGATCTTGAAACTCTTGAGGTCAAGGCTTTAACAGATAGAAAAGGGCCCGATCGGGGCGCCCGCGTATCTCCTGATGGAAAATGGATTGCCTATACAGGCTATGATGACAAGAACTACACAAGCCATCTCTCCAATCTCTATCTCATGGATATCAATGGAGAGGGAAAGCGCCTTCTTGCCGGAAATCTTCCCAGTTCGCCTTATTACTATACCTGGTCGGCGGATGACTCCGGACTTTATTATTTGATGGCAGAAAGGGGAGAGTCCAACCTCTATTTCGTTTCCACAGCCGGGAAAATCAACAAGATCACCGAAGGCGTCCATTATCTCTCTGGGTTGTCCCTGGCCAAAAATGGACAGCTGGCAACCACTCTTTCCTCTTTTTATAAACCAGGATACCTGGTGACTTTTCATGTGAGCAAGCCAAAGGATATAAAGAAACTCGTGGATGTCAATGAGGATGTGCTGGCGAATGTGAAACTGGGAGAAGTTGAGGAGATGTGGTTCAAGTCCCCTGATGGACTGGACCTGCAGGGCTGGTTGATCAAACCCGCCCAGTTTGATCCCAACAAGAAATACCCCATGATTCTCTATATCCATGGTGGTCCCTGGGCTATGTACTCTGTTCGATTCAGCTGGCCATGGCAGAATTTTGCTGCCAACGGATATGCAGTTTTATACATGAATCCGCGTGGAAGTACCGGCTATGGCCAGGATTTTGTCAATGGCATTCAGTTCTCCTATCCTGGTAAGGATTATGACGATTTGATGGCTGGCGTGGATGAAGCCATAGCCAAAGGATTCATCCACGAGGAGAACCTTTTTGTCTGTGGTGGAAGCGGTGGAGGAGTTCTGACAGCCTGGATTGTCGGGCACACCGACCGCTTCAGAGCGGCTGTTTCGATGAGGCCGGTGATAAACTGGCATTCATTTGCCGGAACCACTGACGGTTCGATGTGGTACAGGCAGTTTAAGAAATATCCATGGGAAGATCCCGTGGAATATGCAATGCGTTCCCCTCTTCATTATGTGGCCAACGTCAAGACTCCAACTATGGTTATGACAGGGGAGGAGGATCTGAGAACTCCCATGGGTCAGAGCGAGGAGTACTACCGTGCCCTGAAAATGCTCAAGAAGGAAACCCTGCTGGTGAGAATGCCCGGAGAATATCACGGCTGGCGGCGTCCATCCCACAGAGTGCTTCAGCAGCTCTATCTCATGGCCTGGTTCGAAAAGTACATGAAAAAGAGCGAGGATCAGTAGATAAGATTCTTATTATGCGATGGGCGGAAGTGTTATTCCTTCCAGCTCAAAAATGACACAGCGTTCTCCCTCTTCTACCTGGCCAAGGTCAAGAAGTTCATAATCCGCATTCCTCCCTGTTTCGATTGTCCGGTCAGCTTCTTCCTCTGGCACAAAAATGTAGAATCCGATCCCCCAGTTGAAGGTGGTGAGACAGTCTCGGAGGCTGACACCGAGTTCTAGCATGAACTGAAAAAGCGGCGGGATTTCCTCAATCCATTTTTTGATTCGATAGGTGAAGGGTCGTTTGTCATAGGCGATCTTTGAAATCCCTCCGCCCGTGCCTCCGAGCAAAGAATGTATCTCGATATTGTTCTCCAGCAATGTTTCGACAAGCCTGACATAGGATCGGGTGGGGATGAGAGCTTCCTCTCCCAGGGTGTTTCCGTTCGGCAGTTGATGGAGGAACTTTTCTTTAAGGCTAAGTGCCCGCTTGATCACCAGAGAAATCCCGTTAGAGTGGAGTCCGGATGATGCTGCGCCAATTATGCGGTCTCCGACTCGCAGCTTCTCTCCCGTAACCATTCTCTCCGCGGGAGCAACAATTCCTGTGACACAACCTGAAAGAGAAGGGGCGCTCTTTACTGGGGGGGCAGCCTTGATCAGGTAGCGAAGCGAAGGGGATTCCCCGGCTGGTAAGGCCATCCCGCACATCTCACAGACCTTATAATAACTTTCAGCCAAGTCAAGGCTTCGCTTTTCATCCTGAAACCACTCACTGTCGCCGGCTGCGACTTCATCAGTATAGATGGCTGGAAGAGCACCCTGGCAGATCACATCATTGGCTGCCATTAGAGCCGCGTCAATGCCAATGCCTTCATAGTAAGTTCTTCCTGTTCCTGCATGCTGATACATCCATTCGGCAATCCAGTTTTTATTGCCCAGCCCTTCCTGAGTCATGCACCAGAGATGGGATTTGTCTCCTCGATATCTGAAAACGACTCCGTGGGTTCCCAGGCTTTCCTCTTCGATATAGACATCTCTTTTGTTGGGAAATTTCAGCGTTTTCTTACCAATATGAACCATAGCCATCTTGAATGGCTCGATCTTTTCATAATTAACACCTGCCTGGGCATACTCCGATTTTGGCTGTTTCTCTGACATGTCAGACCTCTTTGGTTAACTCTTCCTGATCAGCCTTTGGAGGATAGTTTGGAATGACGGCAATTGTCTTACCCTTGTATTCGAACATGTTCATTTTATAACCTCCTCAAGATTGCCTGTTTTCAAAATTGACTCTAAATTGAATAATTCCTCCACGAGAGAATGTAAAATAGAAAAATTTTTTAAAATAAGCAAATCCTTTAAATTTTAGGAAGATTCTGATTGCGTCTATAATGAAAATATTCATCATAGCCAACTGATAAAGTTGGGATTTCCCGTTTCATGAATTTTGTAGCTGCGGCTGTCCAGCTTGCAAAGCAAAAATAGAATAATGATTCGTTTGTGAAGTGTCAAATTGAAATCCTGCCGGCTTTCCCGAAATGCTTGGTCTGCTGGCGTTCTGATAACATTTTCTCTTTCCTGTTAATCGTTCTCTACGGATTGATGAGTAAAGAGATTTGTCCCGATTGGTTAGTGAAATGATTGATTGCATCCATCATCAGCAGCTCTCGAGGGAGTAGAGATATTATCATCGCGTACTGTTTGATTTCCTGAATGAAGGAGCTATAATATTCATGCATTTTTCAGAGTTTATTTGATGGGATCATCAAATTGAAGGAGAGCTAGTCACCAAATGACTCATAAACCATCCAAAAAATTCAGGAGAGGAGGCACATCATGTCCAGAGTAAAACTTGTGGTGGTCTACTACAGCTCTACGGGCACCAACTACCAGATAGCCCTGGCAGTGAAAGAAGCCGCAGAGAAGGCAGGGGCAGAGGTGCGGCTGGGCAAAGTGCACGAGTTGGCACCGGATGAAGCTATTGACCAGAATCCAGATTGGCGTGCCCACGCGGATGCTGCCAAGGACATTCCTGAAGCCACTCTTGACGATTTGGAATGGGGTGATGCCTACATTTTTGGCACACCCACCCGGTTTGGCAATGTGGCCGCACAGATGAAACAGTTTATCGATATGACCGGGGGGATCTGGTCTGAGGGGAAATTGACTGATAAAGTAGTGGCCGGATTCACCAGCGCTCAGAATCCGCACGGAGGCCAAGAAAGTACCCTCTTAGCCCTGTACAACACATTTTACCATTGGGGTTGCATCATAGTTCCTCCCGGGTACACTGATAAGGCCGTCTTTGCCAGCGGCGGTAACCCTTACGGGGTCAGCGCCAATGCTGCTCCTGGACAGAAAGTCCCGGAAACGGTTCTCGATGCTGCTCGGCACATGGCCCGGCGTGTGGTGAAAGTGGCTCAGTGGGTTGTCAACGGCAAGAAACAATAGGCTTGTAGTAAGTTGTACTGACAGTAATTTTCTTAAAACTCGAATTCGACGCCTAAAACTGGCAAAAGCCCCCAACCTGAGACGCGGTCGGGCTTTGTGTCGATTGTGTTCCAGTAATAGGAAAATACATTCTTTCTGTTATAGACATTCCACACACTGAAGTAGATGATCAGATTGGAGGAGCTGAAGTAGAATCTCTTGTCAAAGCGGAGGTTCAGTGAGTGGTAAGCCGGAAGCCTTTCGCCGTTGAGATGGGTTTCATCAAAAACTCCACTGTTTACAGCCTGAGAGGCAACGACATCAAAAGGTGTATAGGGAGCTCCTCCAGCATAAATCCACTTCAGACCGAATTCCCAGAATTTGTTGAGTTTATAGCCGCCTTCTGAGGAGAACACGAGTCTGTTATCATAGACCCTGTTTCTCCAGACGCCATCCAGCCCCTTGTAGCACGATCGGAAATAAGAGGCGCTGATTACTCCGTAAAGCTTGTTTGCCAGTTTTTTCTGGATCATGAATTCAATGCCAAGGGATCGGGCCTTGCCGCTATCCAGGAGGCTTTCATGATTTGTGAAATGGTTGCCGTAGAATATCTCATCAAAGATGAATAACGATGGCTGTGCAGGATCAACGGGTAGCTGGTTGTATTCTTTGATATATGCTTCCACAGAAAATCTCGTATTATCCGTCAACAAGTGGCGCATGCCCAGGACAGCATGATAGGCTACAGGATCCTTTAAACTCTTGTGGCCTTCATTCTGGAAAAGTAGGACGAGGGGCAGATGCTGATGAAAAATCCCTGCCGCCCCATCTATAGATGTTCTGCTTGAAATCTTCCAGGAGAAGGAGAATCGGGGGGAGAGGTGCCAATTCTGGTTAAAGGTAAAATAATCCCCACGAACTCCCAAATTAAGTGTCAGCTTCGAAAAAGGATTCCATGTGTGATTGATAAAAGCTGCATACTGGTCGGCGGATGTCCGGTAATCCCACCAGACAGCCGGGGCTGCGTTTCCCAGGACATCGGTAAATTCTGCGAGAAAATAATCATAGTTGTTCGTGAGATGCTTGATTTCGATCCCCAAACTCAGCTTGTTGGCCTTGTTGAACCTGTGATAATTGATATTTCTCAGAGTGAATATCCTTTCCGAGTTCTTCCCCTCCCTTGCCAGTTCCTCTGAGACCGTGTGATAGGTTGTATCTTTGTAATTTATGTAACTCTGGGAAAGGGATGTACTTGAATAGCCCTTAGCCCCCCACACAAAGAACCAGTTCACGCCGACAGTATATTCTGTTGAATCCTGGCCGCCGTAAAAACTTTCTTTGTCTTTGAGGGCATCTTCTTTTTCAGTCCCACTGTCGTCAACACCGCCGATGCCGATAAAGATCAACTTGTTTCTCCTAGAAAGCTCGATATTCAGTTTTCCCTGAAAGTCATTCCAACTCACAGGTACTCCCTGCCCCATGAGACCGATTAAAAGATCGATATAACTCCGTCTGACAGAGAACATCCATGAGCCTCTGTCTTTAGCCAGAGGCCCTTCGGCAACCAGACCCATACCCATCATGCTCAGTTCAAGCTGATAGTCCCGCTCATCACGATTTCCTTCTCTGAATGATATATCCATGATAGAAGACATCCGGTCCCCATATATCGGAGAGAATCCTCCCGCATAAAAACGGACATCACGGATAAAATCCACATTCAGAAGCCCGATTGCTCCGGATGTGGATCCCAGGTTAGGATAATGGTTAATGTTTGGAACCTCGATGTTATCTATGTAAAAAGCATTCTCTGCCGGGTTACCTCCTCGGACCACCAGAGTATTCACCATATCACTGCTGACCTTGGCGATGCTGGGAAGGCTGGTGAGAATACGGCTGACATCTCCGGCAGATCCCGCCGATCTTCGTATTTCTTCGTTGGAAAAAATGGATGTGCTCGAAGGCTGCTCTTCCTGCCTGGAGAAGTAACTGGCGGTTACGGTTACTTCCTCTTCCTGAATGACATTGTCCAGCCTGAGGAGAACCTGGACATTTACGGTTCTTCTTGATTTGACGATAACATCGGGTATGAGTCGTGTTATATAAAATCGAGAAGAGATTTCAAGGGTGTAGCTTCCAACGGGAATATCTGTAACCGTGAAATTTCCAGCCGTATCCGTATAAATTTCGAACGGAGTGTCAACAACCTTAATCTTTGCTCCAGGTATCGGCGATTTGAGTTCTGCGTCAACAACGCATCCTTTTATTGTGCCTTTCTGCGATTGTGAATCAGTGTTTCCTTTTGTGTAGCCAAAACTTGAGGCAAGCAAGAGAGCGAGGATGAAGAATAAAGTTACCAGAGGAAATCTCAGCGCCTTCCTCGTTGATTTCTTTAAGTTTGTCTTACCCTGATTATAGCCCATAGTGAAGAATCTTATCCGAGTCTTGTTCATTCTGTACATCTGATTAAATCATACGATTTAATCAGTCGATTAATATAGATAAAAGTAGTCAACTTGTCAATAGAATTTTTAAAATATATAAAACTGGTTAGAAAGAAGACCGGCCAGGATGATGATAAAAAAAGATGAAAAAATTGACAATCGGTCTAAATTCTCAGCGGCTTGCCATCACTGTTGAAAAAATTTATAATCTAATCAAGCAATTAAAACAAACATTTAAAACAAGAAAGGACTCAAGATATGAATAGCCAAGAGCTATCGACCAGGGAAAAGATTATTCATGCGACTATCTTTTGCATAGAAAGAGAAGGAATTCAGGGTGTCACTATTCGTAAAATCGCCAGGGAAGCCGGTGTCAACAGTGCCGCGATTAACTACTATTTCGGCACAAAAGAGAAACTTTTGGACAAAGCGCTAAGAAAAACTATGGATGAGATGTCCAGCATGCCTGAAGAAATCCTCGATGGAGAGGGCCCGGATCACCGTGCCCGATTGCAAAATTTTTTTATAGCTTTGATGGATGGGATCCTCCGCTATCCAGGCATCACCAGAGCCCATCTTTACAGCACGATCTTTGAGTATGATTATAACACTCTTTTTGTCCGGAGGTTCAATATCTTACTCGAGGATTTGATGAGCAAGATAAGAGGAGTTGAAGCAAAGGACAAGAAAAAAGACCTTAGAGTAACCTTAGTACAGATAATCTCAGCGATTGTCCTTCCCGCGCTCATGCCCCGGTTTGTCCGCCCTTTTGCCAAAGTCAATTTTGAGGACGCGAAAACGAGAAAGGATTATGTGGCAAGCCTCTTGGACCATTATTTTGATTGACCGGCGATGCTTGCCCTTTTATACTTCAATCTCTTGGAAGCGCTCTAGTCATATGTTAAATTTCCATCAACTTGACGATCTCAATTACGGATGATGACACTTATTATTTAATTTCAAAGCGAAAGGAGGAAAGATGTTCTCTTTTATCAGGATAATGCCCAGAGAAGGGGATGCCGTTGTTTTGCTTTTAACTTTCTTATTTTTCTTAGGGACCGTGAGTTTTGGCCGCACTGAAAAACCTGTCCTTCATGGTCGACACTGGATGGCCATCACCGGGAAGCCTCTCGGTGCAACTGCCGGAGCTATGATCTTCCAACAGGGAGGGAATGCTGTTGATGCAACCTGTGCCATGCTTGCTGCTGTCTGTACCATGTATGATGTCTTGAGTTGGGGCGGAGAGACCCAAGCTCTGGTCTATAATCCGAAGACAAAAAAGATCTACGGCATCAATGCTTTAGGCGTGGCTCCAACCGGAGCAACTCCAGAGTTTTTTAAGGAAAAGGGATTAAAGTATCCCCCAGGATATGGACCTTTGGCTGCAGTCACTCCTGGGACTCCAGGGGGATTGATGGTCATGTTGGCTGAGTTTGGGTCCATGAGCCTCAAGGAAATTCTGGAGCCTGCAATCCAGATGGCCAAGGGCTATCCCGTAGAAAAACAATTGGCAGATAGTATAGAAAGGGATAAAAAGAGGATAAAGGAATGGCCTTATTCAAAGAAAGTCTTGCTCCCTCATCTTGGTAAAGAGCGAGAGGCCCCTTATCCTGGAGAGATTTTTCGCCAGCCAGATCTGGTCAAGACGCTTGAGAAGCTGGTAGAAGCAGAACAGGAAGCGTTGGCAGAAGGCAAAAGCCGCAAAGAAGCTATCCATGCTGCCTATGATCGGTTCTACAGAGGAGATGTCGCCAAAGAATTTGTCCGAGGCTGCCAGGAACAGGGCGGGCTCATCACCATGGAAGATCTGGCTAATTGGAAGGTTTATATCGAAGAGCCGGTGATGACTACTTATAAAGACATCGAAGTCTATAAACTCACTTCATGGGTGCAGGGTCCTGTCCTCCTCCAGATGCTGAACATGCTGGAGAATTTTGACCTGCAATCCATGGGCTATAACACGGCCAAATATATCCATACCATCTACCAGGTGATGAACCTGGCTTTTGCCGACCGTGATTTCTATTACGGAGACCCCTATTTTCCACCCCAGGAGCCTATAGAAGGGCTGCTCTCCAAAGAATATGCCAAAGAGCGGATCAAGCTGATCAACTGGAAGCGGAATGATCCGGATGTCAAGCCTGGCAATCCTTATCCATTCCAAGGAGAGGAAAATCCTTTCCTCCATTTTTTAGAGAAATGGTCAACAGTGGGAGATATGGATCCCAAGGATTGGAGCGAAGAGCAAAGAGCTTCTTTCGAAGCAGATATTGAAGCGGGGACCACCTCCATTCAAGCTGCTGATGAAGAGGGGTGGGTTGTTTCCGTCACACCCAGCGGCGGATGGATCCCAGCCTGTATAGCTGGCAAAACTGGGATCGGGATGAGCCAGAGGATGCAGAGCTTTGTCCTGGATGAAGATGAAAACCCCTTCAATGTCGTCGCTCCGGGAAAAAGGCCCCGAGCCACTTTGACACCAAGCCTGGCTCTAAAGGACGGCAAGCCTTTTCTATCTTTTGCTGTTCAGGGCGGGGATACTCAAGACCAGAATCTTCTTCAGCTCTTCTTGAATGTAGTGGAGTTCGGGATGAATATCCAGGAGGCATGCGAAGCACCGAACTTGGTCAGTTACCAGATGAAGAGCTCTTTCGGTCAACATCTGGCTGAACCCGGGAGGCTCCGCCTCAACGAAAAGATTCCTCCGTGGGTCAGAGAAAAGCTTGGGGCCATGGGATACAAGCTGGATTACAGGAAATATACCTCAGGCCCTCTCAATGCCATTTATTTCGACTGGATACACGGCACTTTCTGGGGAGGTTCAAGCAACTACGGGGAAGATTACGGAATAGCTTGGTAGTAAAATAAAGATCGCTAAAAGCCTTCTGGAAGCATCCTTAAGACCGTGAGGAGGAAAAAAATGAGGAAAAGAAACTTTGTCTGTTTCATTTCTGTCTTTGTCTTATTAGCTGGTTTGCTTATTGCCGAATGCTGCAAGCCGAGCCCTCCATCCAAACTTCAGTTTGAGATTTCCTTTCCCTCTTCTATTCATTCAGAGGCCATCACAGGGCGCGTTTTTGTCATGATTGCAAAGAGCGGCGAGAGGGAGCCTCGTCTCCAGGTTGGCAACTGGTGGAGGAGCGAACCATTTTTTGCAAAGGATGTCCATCAGCTTAATCCCGGAGAAGTTATCCTTATCGATGAGGATGTTCTGGGATATCCTCCAAAGAGCTTAAAAGACATACCAGCGGGAGATTACTACGTCCAGGGTTTGATAAATGTCTACACTCGATTTCATCGCTCCGATGGCCATGTGATTTGGGCTCATATGGACCAATGGGAAGGGCAGAGATTTAACCGGTCCCCTGGCAACCTGTACAGTGAAGTTGAATCCGTCCATCTCGACTCAGCCAAGGGATACAGGGTAAAACTGACGCTGGATAAAGTAATCCCTCCCATTGAAGCTCCGCAGGATACCGAATGGGTCAAATATATCAAAATCCAGAGCAAAATTCTGTCCGAGTTTTGGGGTCATCCCATCTATCTCGGAGCCATAGTCCTCCTTCCCAAAGGATATGACGCTCATCCAGATGTGTATTATCCCGTGCATTACAGACAAGGACATTTCTCGCTTCGCCCTCCTTATGGATTCAAGGAAAACACCGGTTTCTACAAAGTCTGGACATCAGAAAGCTTTCCCAGGATGATCTGTGCTACTTTCCAGCATCCCTGCCCGTATTTCGATGATTCCTATGCGGTCAATTCCTCCAACTGCGGGCCTTATGGAGATGCCATCATGACGGAACTCATCCCTTACATCGAAGAACATTTTAGAATTATCCGCAAATCCTACGCCCGAGTGCTTTCCGGCGGGTCCACAGGAGGATGGGAAGCGCTGGCCCTGCAGATCTTTCACCCTGATTTTTTCGGAGGAGCATGGAGCTTTTTTCCTGATCCTATAGATTTTCGATATTACATGCTGACAAACATCTATGAGGATAAGTGCGCTTTCTACAAAGAGTATGGATGGCAGAGAGCAGAACGTCCCATGATGAGAGATGTTCACGGCCAGGTCTTAGTCACCTTGAGACATCTCAGCCAGATGGAGGCTGTTCTTGGCTCCGAAGGACGATCTGGCCAGCAGCTGGACATATGGCAGGCTGTTTACGGGCCTGTCGGCAAAGATGGTTATCCAGAGCCTCTGTGGGATAAGTTGACAGGGAAGATAGATCACCAGGTGGCTCAATACTTTAAGGAACACTATGATCTCCGCTATTATTTGGAGAAGAACTGGTCTTGGCTGGGGCCGAAGCTTGTGGGGAAATTGCATGTTTCTTGTGGAGATATGGATAATTTTTATTTGAACGAAGCCGTGTATGAGATGGAAAAATTCCTGAAAAGCACAAAAAATCCCTACTACGCCGGCTCCTTCCATTACGGACGCCCGAGAAAAGGCCACGGCTGGACTCCCTACGGCCGGAACACAGGCGAACTGGAGAGAGTCATGGCCGATCACATCACCAAGAAAACTCCCGAAGAAGAGGATGCAGATCGATGGAAATATTGAAGAAGCCGGTCTGTTTCTGATTTGAATTCATTTTTGTTCCCATCATGGGGGACTTTTTCTCGACTAAACATTTAGAGGAAGGACACTGGATATCAGTTTTGTTTTGAGCATTGGAATATTTGTGATTTCGTTGTTTTTCTTCGCCCACATCTTGAGACTTGAATGGATGAACCGGAGATGATGCCTTCCCTCAAAATAAGGGTAATTTCTTAGGGAAGGAAACAGAGAACTCCAACAAAAAACATCTTTATTGGAGGACTGAGAGTCCATGGACAGCAGAGGAGCCAGGATCGTTGCTGTTGCTAATCATAAGGGCGGAGTGGGGAAAACAACAACCATAGTCAACTTGAGTGCAGCCTTGGCTAAACTGGGTAAAAAGGTGCTGCTCATAGACATCGATCCCGGTGCTCACGCTACCTATAGTCTGGGTGTCCTCGCTCATAAGAGGAATAAAACAGTCTATCATCTTCTCAAAGGGCAGGTGTCTTTGATGGAGGTCTTGGTAGAGATCGTTTTAGATAAGGAAAGCCTGGATCTTGTCCCTTCCTCTTTGAGTCTGGCTGAAGCTGAGGTGGAGCTGTCTGGCTTACCTGGGCGTGAATTCCTGTTGAGGGAAGCTTTGAGCTATGAGCTGCCCTATGATTTTGTTTTTATCGACTGTCCTCCATCCTTAGGGTTATTGACTCTCAATGCCCTGACCACTGCCTCAGATGTGATTATCCCTTTACAAACAGAGTATCTAGCCCTTCAGGGCCTGAGCAAACTTCTGGAGACAGTTGAGGTCGTCAAGGCCCGTTTAAACTCCAAATTGAGGATCTCTGGAGTTATCGGGACCAGGTTCGATAAGCGCAAAATCCTGAACCGGGAGGTGGTGGAGAAGATTAAGGGATATTTTAAGGACAAAGTCTTTGAGGTACTGATAAGAGAAAATATTTCCCTGGCAGAGAGCCCTTCCTATGGGCTCACCATTTTTGAGTATTTCCCCAATTCACACGGGGCTCAGGACTACATGGCTCTTGCTAGAGAAATTCTGGAGAGGGAGAGAGGTGAGCGAGATGAAGAGATTGGGACCTCAGGATCCCTTAAGCTGGATTAAGGATACAAGCGAGAAATCAACAAATAGCGGAGAAAAAACGCAAGAACTTCAAGGAATCAGGAGGGGGTCGCCTGGGGAGAAGAGAACGTTCAGGATTCAAAGTGAAGGGGAAACTCCCGTGGAAGTGACGGTGATCATCAAAGGAGAAGGAGAAGACCGAACCATCTGTGTCAAGGTGGCTGAACAGGGCAGACAGAAAACGAAGGTAGAGGTCAATACTTCAGACAAGCTGAAGGAAGAGGAATAGATTACTTCTGGAAGAGAATCTTCCCACCCACGATGGTGTAGAGAACTTCCTCCTTCAGCTGATCCCTTTATTAATTTTCGTTTGCTTGGCTTCATTGTTTGCTCAAAAAATGGAATCCATCCCCATTGTCTGGACAGGAAAATGTCTTCTTTAAGGAGATATTTGTACTCGAGTCGAATGCTGCTGGATCCCATAAGCGCTAATTCCGTTGTATCAAATTTTATGTTATATGTATGAGCTCCGTGCAGTAAATAAATTTGTTCTTTCCAATTCATCTCTCCAAAATATAGTGAATATGTAGACTGTTCCCGATTTTATTTACCCCCAAATTTTCGGGAATTGAGATTTCATTCTCGTTGTTTTAGAATAAATTCACTAAAATCAGAAGTAATTTAAAAGGAGAAGAAAACATGAAAACATTTTGCCGCTGTTTGGTGATCATTCTGTCTTTGAGCTTATTAATCTCTGCAAATAACCTTGAAGGCTATTCTGCTTCCATAAAGGCAAAGTATGGAGATGAGGATACATCCATCAACAGACTAAAAGATGAGATTGCCCGATACGAGAAAATAACAGAGGGATCTGTAGGAGTGGCCTCTATCCATCTGGAGTCAGGAAGATCTTTTTTTTACAACAGAGATATCCGTTATCCCATGGCAAGCACTTACAAGATTCCGATTGCTGTAAAGCTTTTATCCCTCGTTGAAAAAGGAGAGATAAAGTTATCAGACATGGTAGAAGTTCAAAAGAGTGACCTCCATCCCGGGAGCGGGACTATAGCCCGGCTGCTGGACGATCCAGGAGTTGTCCTGTCCGTCCAGAATCTTTTAGAGCTGATGCTGCTGATAAGTGATAACAGCGCGACAGATCTTTGTTTAAAAATTGTGGGCGGGTCTGAATCAGTCACTCAAAAAATGCGTGAAATAGGGATTATGGATATAGATGTCAACCGTCCCACATATGTTGCTATCGCCAATTACTTAGGAGTTACATCCGTTAAAGAAGGCGAACCCTACTCAGATGAAGAGGCTCTCAAAGAACTAGGGAAGCTGTCAAAGGAACAACGCGAACAAGCCGCTCAGGCTTTCAGCAAAGATAAGAAGGACACAGCCACTCCTGCTGCCATGGCGCAGTTGCTGAAAATGATCTGGAATAAGGAAATCCTCAGTAAAGAAAATTCAGAGTACCTTCTTGATATCATGAAGCGCTGTCAGACAGGTAAAGCCAGGATTAAAGGTATTCTTCCTCCTAATACCATCGTCCACCACAAAACTGGAACCATAGGAAGCACAACCAATGACGTAGGGATCATTGAGCTTCCTGGAGATGCAGGAAATCTGATAGCGGTCATCTTCACAAAGGAAGCCAAAATTGACAATGAAAAAAGTGAGGAGGTCATCGCTCAGATTGCCAGAACATTATACGATTACTTCCTCTTTACCACTGAATAAAGGAGAAACTGGGCGATTTTCTAGATTGAGGCATCACGAGTTTTCATGAATTATCGTTAATGGCCCGAAAAACTTTTCCTTCTGAAATAAGGCTATTTTCTCCTTTTTGATGCGTTTCAGTATGTGGAGGCTTCGCTGTGACAAAAGTCAGCTTGAAGTGGGCCTCTGTGGCTGTTTTCTAGGGCAGGACTATAAACTGTTAAAATCTATTCATAGCGGATGGAATCCACTGGATCAGCAAGGGAAACCTTCACGGTTTGATAACTAACTGCGATCAAAGAAATAGTCAGGACAAGCAAACCAGACAGAAGAAATGTGCTCCATCTGAGGCTTACTCGGTAGGGAAAATTTAGCAGCCAGTTGCTCATGATCCACCAGGATATCGGCCAGACACATATGTTTGCCAGCAAGACAAGTTTTACAAGATCCCTGCAAAGCAGATAGAGAAGCGCCCCTCTTGAAGAGCCCAGGATTTTGCGGATTCCGATTTCTTTAGTTCGTCTTTCAGTTGAGAATGATGTCAACCCAAACAGTCCAAGACAGGCTATGAACACAGCCAGTATTGTAAAATACTTAAGAATACTACCCAAAGTCTCCAAATCCACGTATGATTTGTCTAATTCTTTATCGAGAAAGTCATATTTAAATGGTAAATCAGGAGCGACTTTTTCCCAGGCTTTTTCCAAAGATACGAGCGAGGTTGAAATACTTCCCGGACGGATACGGACAAAAATATAATTTACCACAGGATTTTGAAAAAGGATTAGAGGACCTATCAAGGCATCTGCTACTGATTCAATGTGAAAATCTTTCATTACGCCTATAATTGTGCCCTCGTATGTCTCTCCGATGGAAAGAGTTTGATTTAACGCTGAATCCACTCCCATAAGCTTTTCAAACATCTCATTAACAATCAAATTTCCCCTTTCGTCTGCGAAATCTTTCGAAAAACTTCTTCCTTTCAGCATTTTTATCTTCAACGTCTCAATAAAATCATAATCAACAGAAGTAATGTTTATAGGAGTGCTTTCGTCCAATCTTTTTCCCTTGAAAACCACATTATCGGTCGGTGAGGCAAACCACGTGGGATGATTAAAAGATGCGGTGACCATTTCCACACTGGGATCGCGTTTTAATTCATTTTTCAACCTTTGGTAGATCTGTCTGTTATTGACATTCGCAATTCCAAGCGGGATCGAGATTACATTTTTTTTATCAAAACCCAGATCTTTATTTTTAAGAAAATCAACCTGGTTATAAATAATGCCGGAAATGATGATCAATATGAGTGAAATGCTGATTTGAATAAAAACCAGGATTTTTCTCAATAGAGAACCCTTAAAGCCTGATTTCATTGTCCCCCGTAGTGTTTTCACAGGCTGAAATGAAGAGAGAAAGAGTGCTGGATAACTTCCCGACAGGAGACCCGTAAACAAAGTTATAACGGTCACAAAAAGGATGATCCTTCCGTTTCCAAAACCGGATAGAGTGAAGGTTTCTCCGGTTATTTTATTGAATCCAGGAAGAAAAAGCTCTAAAAGGACGGGAATAAAAACAAGTGCTATAAAAGCCAAAAAAACAGCTTCGACGAGGAATTGAGAAATTAGATGTCTTCTTCCGGCGCCAATGACTTTTCGCACGCCGATCTCTTTTGACCGGTATTCCGCGCGGGCTGTTGTTAGATTCATGAAGTTGATACACGCCATTGCCAAGATGAGAACTGCCACTAAGGAAAAAACATAAACATACTGAATTCTTCCCCGCCCTTCCGGATTGGCAAAATTTGAAAACAGATGGATTTTCGTTAAAGGCTGTAAAAACAATTCTATATTAGTGTCTTTATCATAGGTCTTGATGATACCAGTAATTTTCTTCTCGAAGTCTCGGAAATCTGTATTTTCTTTCAAACGTATGTATGTTGATGCCATACTGAAATCCCAGGTCTTTGTCTTCCATCCCAATTTTTCAACGATTTCGAAAGGAACGGCCATGTCAAACTGTAGATGGGAATTGGACGGTATATTCTTAATAACTCCGGTTACAGTAAAATCGAACCTGTTATCCAGTGTTAGTATTTTCCCAACTGGGTCTTTATTTCCGAAATACTTATCGGCGGTCTTTTCTGTTATGACTATCGAATTGAGATTGTTGAGCGCAGTATTTTTATCACCTTTGAGAAAAGGGAAGGTAAACATACTGAAAAAAGCCGGATCCACGGTTATTATTAGGTCTTCATAATATTTCTTCTCCTTATAGCTTATTACCCTTTCACCAGTCCAGGCATGTCTTGTAGTTTCCTTGATCTCAGGGAAATTTTCTTTAAGCGTAGGCGATAATAGCCCGGGCGTATAGAAACCATATCTAACGTCATCAGGAATATTGCGTTTTTCAATTACCCTATAAATTGAGGAAGCATTTTTATGAAACCTATCAAAACTCAACTCATGCACCACCCAGACCGATATGAGAATAAATGCGGTGATGCCGAGTGCAAGCCCCGAGATGTTAATAAAAGAATAGACTATTTGTCTTCTGAGATTTCTTATTGCAATCATTAAGTAGTTTTTAAACATCGCTCCCCTTCAGATAATAGACATTTACCCTTCAAATCTTTCATTTTATGCAATAATTATGCCATTTAGACTTGCTGAAGAATCCATATGAATATTTAAAAAACAGTGTCCGATAATAAACCATATGATGCACGGAATCGGACGATTTTGCAGCTCTCATGTTCTTTGGAGTTCTGATCATTTCCCCGACCATCGGACTGATGACCGTGCTCCACTAGGCCATCTGAGCCGCCTCGGCTAATCGTTTGGATTCCCTATGATATGACTAGGGAATGGGGATTGATCCCAATCATTCATACCGGAGCGAGGACACAGGATTAGCTGCAGCAGCGCGGACAGTCTGGGAGGATGTTGAAAACGAGGAAATCTATTAAGTAATATATCCACGGAGCTTCAGCTTTGAACCAGGGCACAATAAAAATATCCCCCCGAAGCCTTGGCGGCTGTCAAAAAATAGGCCAGATCGCAAAAAGGTTACTTCTGGTAGAGAATCTTCCCACCCACGATGGTGTAGAGAACTTCAGCCTCCAGAATCTCATCCTCGGGTACGGTCATGATATCCTTGGATAGGACAGTGATGTCAGCCAGCTTGCCAGGTGTTAAGGAGCCGAGGATATCCTCCTGGAAAGCTGCATAAGCTCCGTTTATGGTGTAAGAGCGCAGGGCTTCTTCCCGGCTCATACGCTGATCAGGATAGAAAACGGTTCCGTCCTTCATCTTCCGCGTCACCGTTGCGTAGAAGCAAGGGATAGGATTAACGTCCTCGACGGGAGCGTCTGTTCCATTGCAGATAACAGCTCCGGTTTTCATCAGCTTCTGCCACACATAGGCTCCTTCTTCGGCTCTCTTTTCTCCCAGTCTTTTGATAACCCAGGGTCCATCAGAAGTGCAGTGGATTCCCTGCATAGAAGGGATCACACCCAACTGGCTAAAACGGGGAATATCATCGGGATGGAGATGTTGGGAGTGCTCGATTCGCCAGCGCAGGTCTTTTTTATCAGGGTGAGCTTTGAACGCTTCTTCGATGATGTTGAGCACCTCTCTATTTCCCCGATCTCCGATGGCATGGACACAAAGTTGAAAATCGTTCTCGATGGCGATTCTGGCGGTTTCTTTGATCACCTCAACGGGAGTGGTGTTTAAGCCGACGCTGGCGGGTAGATCTGTGTAAGGCTCCAGAAACCAGGCTCCGTGGGCACCCAAGGCGCCATCTATGAGCCGTTTAATCGAACGGACAGTTAAGTGATTATTTCCCAACCCCATAATTCTGTATTCGGAGAGGCGATTTTTCAATTGTTCGTTGCTTTCCCGAATCATCACATAGAGCCGGATTCCCAGTTTGCCCTCTTCGGCAAATTCTTTGAAAAGATCGATGGTTTCAAATGAGGAACTGGCGTCATGAAGAGTAGTGATTCCTTTGGAAAGGCATTCTTGTGCAGCCAGCTCAACCACTTTTCTTTTCTCGGCATCAATCTGCTCAGGAGTGCGCTTTTCCTGGTATTGACTTAGGGCCTTGTTCACCAGGTCTTGCGCGGCCTCACGAAACACACCGATGGGATTGCCTTCAGGATCTCTGACGATTTCACCTCCGGGAGGATCGGGAGTTTCTTTAGTTACTCCTGCCAGCTCCATGGCTTTGGCGTTGGCAAAGGAAGAGTGGCCGCTGGCATGGTTCAGCAGAACTGGATTATCAGGAGAAACCTGGCTCAGAGAATGATGATATGGCAGGCTGTCCACATTGGGCTCAGGGATTTTATCCCATTTTTCTTGATGCCAGCCCCTGCCCAATATCCACTCTCCCGGCTGAGCTTTTTCTGCAGCCTCTTTAACCATGGCCACTATTCCATCCCAGTTTCTGACATGCATCAGGTCCAATCTCAGCTTGGCTTGCCCGACACTTGTGAAATGGGCATGGGAATCGATGAATCCAGGGATAACCAGCTTCCCTCCTATGTCAATCACCTTGGTTGTCTTGGAAATATAGGGATCGATATCTTTGTTACTCCCCACGGCTGCGATGGTATCACCTCGAACAGCTAAGGCTTCTGCCTCTGGCTTTGTTTCATCTACGGTCACTATTTTGCCATTTATCAAAACGAGGTCTGCTGGTTCTTTCTTCTGTGCACAACTGAAGAAAAGGTTGATAACTGTCATACACAGAACAAAAAGGATAAGCTTGGGTATGAATTTTTTAGACATGATAACCTACCTCCTTGTATGAATTAGCCACTGGTTTTTCGATTGTATAACATTTGTGCTTCAGATGGAAATTCGGGACATGTACCGATTTTTTTCAAAATCGGTAACGTATCCCTTGAATTTCATCTATTCTTCTATCTTTTCTGCTCGCTTTTCTTGTGGAAATCTTGTTTTTGACAGAGGATCCATCCATCGGGATCGATTGTGACTTCCAAAGGTTTCTCTGCAAAAGGAAATTCGAAGGTGTTATATTCTTCCTTTATCCAGACCCTTTTCCTCACTGTGCCAGAAGGAAGTTTTACCTGAACTTCTATGGGCATTTCATAAAGAGGAAAATCTGCCTGAATTTGGCTGATAACAATTTTTACCTTTCTTTGACCGGATGCATATCCCCATCCAAACTGATAGATGGGAAAGCCGGCTTGATAAATCCATTGATCGAAAAACCATCCCAGGTCTGCACCGTACACCTGTTCGCACACAGCGCGGAAATCCTCTGTCGTGGCATTGGAGTAGGCATAGTCTTCAGCGTATTTTCTTAAGATTTTCCAAAAGTTTTCTTCCCCAACCACGAACCTCAACATATGGAGAACCCAGGCGGCTTTTTCGTATTCGATAACGCAGAAGAGATGCTCAGGCGGCGGATCGAAGATGGGATGCTCCGCACCTCGATGACGATTGAAATAGGTATCCTTGAATTCCTTCATCCTCGATTTGAGTCCTTCAAAGCCATGGAGATGCTCGTGCCAGAGGGCATCCGAATAGGTGGCAAAACCTTCATTCAGCCAGATATCCGCCCAATCGGCTGGAGTGACCAAGTCTCCCCACCATTGATGGGCCAATTCGTGAGCAATGATCCAATCATAGCGGTGATCTCCGGTAACTAGCGTCGAGGAGTAAGAAGTGCAGGTCTGATGCTCCATGGATGCACCTCCCGGAATTGTAGCCATTCCGTATTTCTCATCCAAGAAAGGATATTCGCCGAAGGCTTCCGAGAAAAATTCGATCATGGGGACTGTTACCGAGAAATCTTCCAGCGCCTGGGAAAGATGTTCTG
This sequence comes from uncultured Eubacteriales bacterium, assembly GCA_964449165.1. GTDB lineage: Bacteria > Acidobacteriota > Aminicenantia > Aminicenantales > Aminicenantaceae > CAYSCW01. Next base: position 130,544 of record CAYVAT010000001.1, read on the forward strand.
GGTAGGCAAAGTAAAGAACATCCATGGCTTGTGTGTCTGAAGAATAAGAATCAGAAAACGATTCATAGTTGGTAGCTGCCACTGAAATCAGATAAGTGGCGATGGGATAATTCTCTTTCCAGTAATAAGTCACGGTTCCATCGGTGTTTTCAGTGATGTCCATAAGATTTCCGTTTGAAGCGACCGTCATCCAACCCGGGACCGTGATCCTCATTTCGACTGTAGCTTTATCTGAAGGAAGATCAAAGCAGGGGAACCACTGGCGGGCTTCGATTGGTTCATCCAGACTCCAGATGATGGGTTGATCCTGATGATAGGAGAAATTAAGCCCGGATTGAGGATAGCCTTGATAGCTTACCATGATCTCGAACTGCTCATCTAGCTGATACTGTCGATCCAGGAAGATATCAAGCTGCTCATCCTGATGCACAAAACTCAGTGAATTTCCGTTTTGATTGATCTGAGTCACCATCATGTTATCCGCCAGATGAAGAGTGATTTCTACGAGATTATCCATGAGGCTTTGTGCCAGGATTATGGCTTTTCCTTGCATACTTTGGGAGTCAAAGTCAATTTTCCACTCGAATTGATAGTGGATGATATCGAAGACGTGTTCTGGAGCCTGAGCGAGAAGTTCCCGGAAGTCATACTTCAAGCCTTGCTTATGAAAAGAAATCTCTTGGGTAAAAAGTGAATTGAGAAAAAGGATAAGGAGGGCAATAACGAGAGCTGTAATTCTTTTCATAGACCATTTATTATAGGCTTTTTATTCCGCTACAGGCAATCACAAAGACGGGAGCAAAAAAAAGAATTGATGTGATAAAAACTCTGTTTGACTCATGACTGAGGAATTGTTATTTTATGATCTGCAGAAAGGTCATGGATAACAATCCTTCCTTTAAGCAGCTTTCAATCTATTGGTGTAATCCATTTCTTGTATTTTCCTTCAAACCTCAAGAGACAAAAATCCATTGTTTGGAAAAAGGATTAACTTTTCACATACGATGTAACGAAAATATTAAAGGAAAGGTATTTATTTTTAAAAAGATATAAATTAAGGAGGCAAGTATGAGGAAGTATTTTAAACCTATTCCTCGGAGAAAGTTTTTAAAAGCAGGTCTAACAGGCGGAGTGATTGCAGCAACGCTTCCTGTATGGAAGCTTTTTTCTTTTACTGACCCTCCCCAGGATTTTCATGTCAATCCTGCTTGTAACCTCTCCAAGGAAACTCTGGAAAAACTGATCAAGATTGCGCTTCAGAGAGGTGGTGAATTTGCGGAAGTGTACGTGGAATACAACGTGGGAAATCAGATTTATCTGGAAGAGAATAAGATCTATGGAGCGGGAAGAGGAGTGGATATGGGTGTTGGCATCCGAGTTCTTCACGGCGAAAAAACAGGATACGCCTACTCAGATGATCTGGATTTTGAAAAGCTTAAACAGACAGCAGAGGTGGCCAGCTTTATTGCCGCTGAAACAGAAGTCAAGGAGCCTGTGGGATTGAAAGCTCAAAAGATACCCCAGTACTACATGGTCAAGGTATCTCCTGATAGCATCGTTCCCAAAGATAAAGCCAAGCTCCTCTGGAAAGCGAATTCTGTAGGCCGGGAATACGATCAAAGAATCAACCAGGTTAATGTCAGCTTCGCCGATACCAACAAGAAAATCATCATCGCCAACTCAGAGGGAACATGGGTGGAAGATGTACAGACTCTATCCAGACTGCTTGTGAGCATCAATGCCATCGAGGGCGAAAAGCGCAGCCGCGGTTATGCCTACAAGGATGGGACACTCGGTTATGAACATTACGATTTAAAGGTCGCCGAAGAGCTGGCCAGAGAGGCAGGGAGGATAGCCATAGCCATGCTCCCGGCTGAGAGCGCTCCAGCAGGAGAATACCCGATTGTGATGGCCAAAGGGCACTGCGGCACGTTTTTCCACGAGGCTATTGGGCATAGCCTGGAAAGTGACGGCATTCGGAAGAAGACGTCCTGCTTTTGGGATAAAAAAGGGAAAATGATTGCCTCTGAAGTTACTTCTCTTGCTGATGATGGGACTGTGCCTGGATCACGAGGAACCATCAATGTCGATGATGAGGGAACTCCGGGCCAAAAAACTATTCTTATCGATAAGGGGAAATGCGTCAATTTCCTCTACGATCGGTTGAACGCCAAACTGATGAAGGCGCAGTTAACCGGAAACGGAAGGAGAGAATCCTACCAGCATTATCCCATCCCCAGGATGACCAATACCTATCTTTTAGCCGGAAATGATGACCCTGAGGAGATCGTAAAATCCATAAAGAAAGGAATGTACATAGCTCGGATCGGGGGAGGAAATGTCTCTTGGGTTACAGGGCGGTTTGTTTTTTCTGTTCCTGAAGGATATCTCATCGAGGACGGCAAAGTGACTAAACCACTCAAGGGTATTCAGCTCATGGGGAGGGGACCTGAGGTCTTGATGAATATCGTCATGGTAGGCCCAGACTTGGAGATCTGGGGCGGTGGTACCTGCGGTAAAGATGGCCAAGGCAAACCTGTCTCTGACGGGAATCCAACCCTGAAGGTTTCCAAAATCACCATCGGCGGAGCAAAGGTGTAAAGGAGGGGAAAATGGATTACAAGAGTTTGGCTGAAGATATCATAAAAAAGGCATTGAAATTAGGAGCGGATGAGGCCGAAGTTTATCTGGAAACCAACCGTGATTTTGAGCTTACAGTCAGGAATGGAGATGTGGAAACCATCAAGCAGGCCACTTCCAAAGGTATTGGCTTGACTGTATTCAATGAAAAAAAACTCGGGTTCTCCTATACATCTGATTTTTCGGATCAATCTGTGGATGAATTCACAAAAAAGACCATCCAGCTTTCCGAAGTGGCAGATCCTAAACCGTGGAACGGCCTTCCTGATTGCGAGAAGCAGGAACCGAAAGATCTTGACCTCTACGACCCGTCCGTCGCAGAGATCCCCAACGAGAAGAAGATCAAGATGGCCAAGGAAGCCGAGAAGATTGCTTTGGCCTATGATAAAAGGATCACCAAATCCGAAGGAGGGTATTTCGGAGATTCTGAAACAGGAATTATCCTGGTCAATTCCAAGGGTCTTTCTCGATCATCTAAAAGAACAGGAGTTTATTTTGGAGTGGGAGTCGTTGCCGGAGAAGGAAATGATATGCAGTCAGGATGGTGGAGCAGTTCCAAAAGGCACTTTCCAGACTTGGATAACATCGAGAATGTGGCCAAGACAGCCGGCAAAAGAGCTGTAGAAAAGTTGGGCGCAAAACCTGTCGAGACCCAAAAAGCACCCGTTGTTTTTGACAGGTATGGCGCAGGTGCATTCTGGTATGGGATCTTATTCGCCATGATGGGAGATAGTGTTTACAAGAAGACTACCTTCTTGATGGATTATTTGAACAAGTCCATTGCTCCTGACTTCATTACCCTGGTAGATGATCCCACCATTCCCAGACACATCTCCTCAGTTCCTTTTGACGGAGAAGGTAAAGTCACCCAGAAGAATGTTCTCCTCGAAAAGGGAATGCTGAAGATGTTTATCTATGACACCATCATCGCCAGAAAAGCAGGTGTAAAGGTCAACACCATTGCCAGGAGGTCTGGATACCGTTCTATCCCATCTGCCGGGTTCTTGAATGTCATCATTCAAAATGGAACAGTAAACAGAGACAAGATCATCTCTGAGATCAAGAACGGCTTCTTTGTTACAGGACTAAGAGGCATAGGCACAGATATTCCCACCGGAAATTATTCCTGTGGTGCTTCTGGCTTTTGGATAAAAGATGGGGAGGTAGCTTTTCCCGTGGACGGAATCACACTGGGAGGAAATGCCACCGATATCCTTAAGAATATAGAAGTTGTGGCTGATGACCTTGATATAAGAGGTGGATTGAACACTCCTTCTTTTAAAGTCTCTGAGATGATAATAGGTGGGAAAAAGTAAATGTTTTATCCAGCTTCTCTCGGATGATTGCATCCTGGAAGCTGGGCAGTTCAGAGATTTTTAGCCTGATGTCCAGACTTCGATAAGAAAGGAAAAAGAAAGCCATTTAAAGTTAAATCTTGTGATGATTTCTATTTGAGAGAAAAAGAACAGTAAACTTACTCATCAATGACGCTGTATGGTATCCTCTCCAGCACAGCAAGGTCCCATCCTGAGAAGTTGGCTGTGGTATGTGGCCAGAAAAGATACAGCTACGCACAGTTCAGGCAAAGGGTGGATAGACTTGCTTTGGTTTTTCAATCTTTAGGTATACGGAAAGATGATAAAATTGCAGTGATTCACCAGAACTGCCATCGCTTCCTGGAAGCTTATTTTGCAGCGGCCAAGATAGGAGCGGTTATTGTTCCCATTAATTACAGACTGGCATCGCAGGATTTCGTCTTTATCCTCAACGACTCCCAGGCTAAGCTCCTCATAGCTCAGCTCCATCTTGTATCCTCGGTTGTTGGGAGGAGAAAGGTTCTGCCTCTGTTGAAAAATGTAATTTTTACGGAACCTTTCGATGCAAAATGGAAGGATTCAGGATTTTTTGGATACGATCAGTTGTTGCAGCAGATAGACGAAAGAGAGAGATATTCCCCGGAGATCGAAGAAGGGGACATGGCTCAAATATACTACACCAGCGGCACGACAGGAAGGCCAAAAGGCGTGATCCTCACCCATAAGAACAACCTGGTGCATGCAGAAGGAACAATCTTGGAGCTGGGTCTCTCCTCCAGTGATTACTGGCTTCATGTTTCGCCGATGTTCCACTTGGCAGATGCATGGGCTGTATGGTCCGTGACCAAGGTAGCAGCCACGCATGTAATGGTCCCCTGTTTTGAACCAAAACAGGTTTTGGAAGCTATAGAAGAACACAAGGTTACCTTGAGCAACTTCATACCCACCATGCTTAATGTCTTGGTCAACACTCCAGATATCAAGAGTTATGATTTTTCTTCTTTGAGATTGATACTCAGCGGGGGGGCGCCTATCGCTAAAGCAGTGGTAAGAAAGGTGGTGGAGATATTTGGATGTGACTACATCCAGACCTATGGTCTGACCGAGACCAGTCCTTTTTTAACAATGTCGATTCTCAGAGATGAGATGAAGCACCTTCCCTTTGAAGAGAGGCTTAGATACATGGTTACTACAGGCAGGCCATTCTACAATGTAGAGCTTAGAGTAGTAAGAGAGGATGGCAGCGAGGTCCTCTCAGATGAGAAGGAGGTGGGAGAGATTGTGGTCAAGGGTCCGACCATCACTGCCGGATATTGGAACTTACCTGAGGAAACCTCAAAACGCATCAAAGATGGCTGGCTCCAAACCAGGGATTTGGCAGTAGTAAATCCAGAAGGGTATGTAACCATCGTGGATAGAAAGGACGACATGATTATCACTGGCGGGGAAAAGGTCTACTCCATCGAAGTGGAAAGTGTTCTCTACTCACATCCGTCCATCTTGGAGGTTGCAGTTATCGGGCTTGAACATCCTCTTTGGGGAGAGAGTATAACCGCTGTCGTTGTCCCCAAGGCTGGGGAAAAGATCTGTGAAGAGGAGGTGGTTACCTTCTGCAAGGAGAGGTTAGCGCATTTTAAGGCGCCTAAGAAAGTGATTTTAGCAAAGCAGTTGCCAAAAACAGGTTCTGCCAAGATTTATAAATATAAATTACGAGAAATTTATGGAAAGGAGTAAAGAAAGAAATTCTTGCTTTTCTGGATGAATTATCTGATAATTATAGCTTCCTGACGTTCACTTCTTTGAGTTAAAAACAAAAAGGGGTGTTTCGTTTCAGGGAGAGATATATTTTCGAGGTGTACTATGTCATTTCAGATTTATGTGGGCAACATTTCCTATGGGATGAGAGAGGATACTCTTAAAGAGCTTTTTGAGCAGTACGGCGAGGTGACTTCAGTAAAGATCGTTAAAGATCGGATGACCGGAAGATCCAGAGGTTTTGGTTTTGTAGAGATGTCCGATAAAGATGAAGCAGAAAAAGCCATCGAAGCCCTGAACGGGACTGATGTAGACGGTAGAAACATCAGGGTCAATGTTGCTCGATCAAGAAGAGAATAGGGAATTGAATTTTTAAAGTGAGGGTAATGGGAAAAAAAGTAAAGAGCGGAGATTCAGTCAGAATTTTCTACGCAGGGAATTTCGGGGAATGAAGTTTCAACTCACTGATAAGTAGGGAGATGCTTTGTTGGTTGTGGTGAAAGAAGTACTTGACCAATCGATTAAATTGGACACTATTTATCCGCTTGCCGGAAAGACTCTTGTTTTTGATATAAAGCTTAAAGAGACACTCTGAAGCTTGAAGTATAATCTTTGTCTTTTAAGGAATATACTTCACTCCCGCTTCTTTACCAAATCTCGCTTTCAGGATAAAAATAACAAAATCCCGCTCTTTCTCTCTTGTGACTTTATAAGCGGCCAGTGGGGACATCTTTCCTCTTTCTCTGCCTCAAATGGAGGCTTTAATCTAGACCTATTTTTCTGCCTTTGTGAAATTGATTGTTAATATCCAGAAGTGTATGGAAAACAGGGGCTTTTATTTGACTGTACGTTTTCTTTGCAATAAGCTTCTTTAGGGAAAACAGAAAGAGAGATGTATGCCTTTCTGGATAAATTCTTCTTTATCTTCCATTCCGCTCTCATGATTTTTATTCTTTTTGGCTGGACATGGAAGAAGACCAGATTGGCCAATCTTATCGTGATCTTGTTGACAGCATTTTCCTGGTTTGTGTTGGGGATATGGTATGGGTTCGGCTTTTGTCCGAGTACAGAGTGGCACTGGCAGGTCAGGGAAAAGTTGGGACATTACCATATGCCCACTTCTTACACCAAATTCCTCGTTGATTCCCTCACCGGTCTCGATGTGAGTCAGAAGATTGTAGATGTTTTTGCAGTTCTTTTTTTGATACTGGCCTTTATCAGCTCAGTTTGGATGAATGTGAAGGATTTGAGAAAAAGGAAAAAAAATGAAAAGAGAAATGGCTAACCCTAAAGTTTTAAAAGAGAATTCGGGTTTCAATCCCTTCGCTAGCAAAGACAGCTTTCAGACTTTGGCTGATGCGGTGGAAAAAGGCTGGGCTAAGACCGGACTCTAAGCGGAATCGACGGTAGTGGCTGGCAACCTTCCCCTTGTAATTCATGCAATCGATGTAGACAAAATTCACTGTTCCGAGGAGTTGTTGTGCCAGGTTCTGAGGATTCTGGGGGAGGATGGGCCCGATAAAGGCATAAGTCCTGATTCCGCTCCGGTGAAGAGTTGCCAAAGCCTTTATCCGTTCTGGAATAGAGGAGGATCGAGGTTCGAAAAGCTTCCTTATATTATCATTATCAGTGGTGATGGTCAGCCCCACCTCACACTGCTCAAAACCGCGCAGAAGATCAACGTCTCTGGTCACTAATACTGATTTAGTCAGGATGGAGACAGGGCGTTTGTGGTTCAGGAGTACTTTCAGACACTGGCGGGTGAGTTTATACCGCCGTTCCAGGGGTTGGTAGGGATCTGTTACTGAGCTGATTATCACTTCCCATTGGTGGGCGCGTTTGATTTCCTTGGCCAGAAGGGCAGGAGAATTGATTTTAACATCCACGAATTGTCCCCATTTTTCCCTGTGCCCGGTGAATCTTCTCATGAAAGTGGCATAGCAGTACAGGCAGCCGTGCTGGCATCCGATGTACGGATTGAGACAGTAGGTCTTCTCTTGAATTCGTGAACGGACTAGGATTTTTTTTGACAGTCTTTCCTGGACGATCATCTAAATATGCTGATTTTATACCACAAAAGGAAGAATTTTTGCCAATTTCCTTTTTGACATCCAAATTTTCCTATGATATTTTTTCTGCGCAAAAAACTGAAGATTCCTTACTTAAATTTTAACAGATGTTAAAGGGAAAAATTCACACTCAGATTCGCCAATCGACTACCAATGTGTTCCTAGAATCAATCGCTGAATGAGAAGGATGTCTTTGATGAAAAAAACATTCTTGATAACCTTGATTTTATTCTTGGTTCAGGGATGGAACTTGCCGCTGGGCTCGAAGACAATTACCTTGATTCACTCCAACGATACTCATGGAACTTACAAACCCAATGAAATCAGATGGGATGACCAAGTGAGGTTGGTAGGAGGGATGGAATCAGTGAGTCATTATATCAATGCAGTAAGGGAAAGTGAAAAGGACATCATGCTGATTGACCTTGGGGATATCTTGACAGGAACACTAGCTGTAGAAATCAGATATCAGGGAGTGGTTGGCGGAGCAATGATAGAGTTTCTCAACAGGTTGGGATATGAGGTGTGGTGTTATGGCAATCATGAGTTTGACAGAGGGCAGCAGACCGCATTGGGATTGTCCAACCTGGCTAATTTTCCCACGGTGATGTCTAATCTCGTCTATAAAAAAAATAACCAACTCTTTCCTGCAGAACCATACCATATCTTTGACAAAGCGGGATTAAAAGTGGGGATCATTGCGGTCATGGAAGAAGATTTCCTGTTAGAGGTTCAGAAAGAATATGTAGAAGGGCTGGATGTTCTGCCTATTATTCCCACCCTGAATTCCTATATTCCAGGAATGGACAAAAGGAGTGACTTGATTATAGTCCTTTTCCATGGGCCTTTTGAGGAAGGATTAAGAATAGCGGAGAGAGTAGGAGGAATTGATGTTATCCTGGTTGCCTCTGAAGATGGGAAATTTGAGGAAACCAATGGTGTTCTGGTTAAATCAACCTTAGGTCATCAGAGGACACTAGGGTATTTAAAACTGGAAGTCAAGGATGATAGAGTAGTCAGCTACGAAGAAAAACTAATCTGGCTCTGGGCTGATGTTTGTTTAGACCCTTTGCCTCAGGTTTCTGCTCTGGTCAAGGAAATCGATGCTGCCATCCAATCTGATTATGCCAGGGTGATAGGTGAGGCCAAAAAGGACTTGAATAAGAGAGATTATCCTATGGGGAATGCTTCAGTTGAGATGGCTTTGGGAAACTGGATAACTGATGTTATGCGGTGGAAAACCGGAGCCCAGATCGGACTCCACAACAGTGGCGGAATCAGAGCAGGCATCCTGGCCGGACCTATCACCAGGGAAGATGTGTTCAACGTTTCTCCTTTCCATTCCACTCTGGTCTTGTTTGAACTCACAGGTCAACAACTCAAAGATATGCTGGAAAGGGATGTGGAAAGAGGAATGGATAGACTTCAAGTTTCAGGGCTGAGGTACAGGTTTTACCCGAAGCAATCCAGGCCTTATGGCGAGAGAATTACCTCTATTGAGATCGATGAAGATGTGTTAGTTAAAGAAGGCGAGGTCATCTTTCCCAAAAAAGTATACACTGTGGTCAGCAATAATTACGTGGTGGGGCATGCGGAGGATAAATTCCTTGGATTTCCGGTTGAGCAGACAAAGGATACGGGTTTCATCCTTTACCAGGTTCTGATGGAGTGGCTGGAAAGACACAAGGTTCTCGACCATAGTATAGAGGGGAGGATTGCCGAAATTAATCTTGATTGAATCATATAACTTGCATTATTCATAGACATACGACATTTGTCGGAAAGCGAGTACATGCGCAGATTTTGTGAAATCGGATATGTGTCCCTTAGTTTCTTGGATAATGCGCATTCGTTTAAATTATTCATGGATTACCCAGGATAATTAAGACACAAGAGCGGAGAGGAGAGAGATGATGTCAAAGGATAATGCCCAGAAAGTCTTTGAGGTTCTGGAGAGATTGAGTATTACTTATGTTCGGCATCAGCATCCCCCTGTTTTTACAGTCGAACAGGCAGAGCAACACTGGAAAAACATCACCGGCGCCCACTGCAAGAATCTCTTCCTACGCAACAAGAAGGGCAACCGTCACTACCTGGTCATTCTGGAGGCATCCAAACAGGCAGATCTCAGAACTTTAGCCCAGAAATTAGGGGAAGACAGGCTTAGTTTTGCCTCTCCAGAGCGGCTCATGCGCTTTCTTGGCCTTGAGGCAGGATCTGTATCTCCATTCGGCCTGATAAATGACAGCCAGAAACAGGTGAAGGTTATCGTGGACAGCGGTTTAAAGGAAGCTGATTTGGTCAATTTCCATCCCAATATCAACACGGAAACCGTGGGGATAACCTATTCAGACTTTGAGAAATTCCTGTCCTGGATTGGCCATAATGTCCGTTATGTCCATTTTTAAAGGAGAAAAACAATGCCTTTTGATATCTCCATCGAGCCGTTCCGAGGCGATCTGGAGGCGCTCCAGAAGATGGCTATATCCTCCTGGCAGGATGAATACGGAATTTCCTCCTTTCCCAATCTTTACCGACCTGCCTTTGTTCGGTTTCTGACGGGTTGTGTGCCAGATAAGAGGCATTTCGTAGCTGCCTATAAGGGGGATGAACTCGTTTCCTTTTTTGCCAACCTGCCGCGCCGCTTTCGTTTTCAGGGAAAGGCCTACAAGGCAGTTTTGAGCTGTCTTATCGTTACTCGTAAAGAAATGTTTCGCCGCGGTCTGGCCCTTGACGTTGTCAAGGAAGCTCTCGAGCTTAACAAAGAGTTAGATTATGATTTCGCTCTGCTCTATCTTGAAACCGGTCACCGCTCTAATTTCATGATAAAAAAACTCGAGGAAGCAGGCCATCCGGTGGAATGGGTCAAGAAGATGCATGTTTTGGGACGCGTTCTCGACCTCGATCGAGTGTCTACCTCTGAGGGATTAAAAGCATGGGAGCGAGCAGCCATAAAAGTTTTGGGCGGAGACAGGCTGCCTAAATCGGAATCTTCTTTAAAATTGCGTTATTATAGGCCAGAAGATCTTGGTGCGTGCCTGGATTTGCTCAATCAATACCAGGAAAAAGTTCGACTAGCCCGCATTTGGGATCGGGATGAACTGGCTTGGGAGCTTGACTTTCCAGATGTCTCGAAGACTCTGGTTTATGAAAAGAACGGAAGAGTGGAAGGCTTGATCAGCTTTCTTTATCATGATCACCTGGGCAAGACTCAAGAGCGATGGGCCTGGATCAATCATCTGGCCTATTCGAATCTGACACCCCGAGAGCGGGTTGCTTTTGTCAATGCCTTTCTCCTTCATATCAAGCAGGCAGGCTGCGTGGGTACCCTGGAGTGGACCAAAAAGTATTACCCCACGAGGCCGCTTTATCGAGCCCACTTTTTCCCTTACTTCCGGTCTTTAAACATGTACTCTTGGACCTTTAACCCAGAGATTTCACTACGCAATATTCCAGATGTCTATGAAGTTCAGATATAAATCCTATTTGATGTTCGTGTTCTTGCTTGTTTGTTTTTTCTTTCAGTATTGCCTTCCATTTTTCTTTATCCATGGATTCCTCTTTCTCGATTAAAAGAATGTTTTGTGTGGGTTTTTTTATGCAGAGAAACGATCAATTTCTTGCAGGCTCCTATTATAAGAAAAAAAAGGGGGATTGTCCTCCTTTTATTTTCATTTTTTGATGAATTTGGATATTATATCTCTAATAATCATGTCTTCGCATGAACCCTTCGCTCTCGATCCCAGCAGCAAACTCCCGGAAGAAGTCGGAGCCCTCAACATCGATATGCTTTTTCAAGGCGGGATCGTCTCTTCATTTGGAAGAGTGACAATAAGAGAGAACAGAGTTTCCAATCGGCTGTCTGTTCAATCCAAGGAAGGTCCGGTTGCAGATTTAACTTTGGAGACAGTCCCATGACCGGAGAAAAATTACGACAACCCACGCTCCGCAAGGTGCTCGGCCTCCCCGACGGCATTGCCCTCTTGATCGGTATCACCATCGGGGCAGGTATCTACTCCACACCGCAAATCATCGCCGGCTATTTGAGTTCTTTCCGCATCATCATCGGCTTCTGGATTTTGGTGGGCATTTTTGTTTTTGTGAGCGGGCTGATTTATGCAGAACTCGGGACACGTCTTCCTCATACTGGGGGGGAATATATTTATATCAGCCGCTGTTTTGGTCCTTTTGCCGGATTCATGTTCGGCTGGGCTCAGCTTTTCATCATAAGAACCAGTCCTGCGGCAGGACTGGCCATCATTACTGCCGATTATCTGGGTTATTTTATCAAGCTGAGTAATATTATCCACACAATCGTCGCCCTGGCTGTAATTGCTCTATTTGGGATTATCAATTATGCAGGCGTCAAGCAGGCAAGCTTCTACCAGAAAATTGCCAGCCCCTTGAAGGTGGCTGGCCTTTTTGCTCTGGTGGTTATCGGGTTAATCCTGATACAGAGCCATGGAAACCTGTTATCCACCGAGGCCCCGCCTGCCGCCAATCTGGGGCCAATCGCCAATGTAGTGGCCGCCTTGATGATGGTATTTTTCGCTCACACAGGCTGGGATCGGGTTGGTTATGTGGCTGGAGAGATGAAGAATCCAAGGAGAGTGATCCCTTTAAGCTTGATTATCGGTTTAGGGATCATCGTGGTTATGTATGTTTTAACCAACGTGATCTATTATCGCACTCTGGGAATGGAGGGCATGCGAGAGAGTGTCATCATTGCTTCCGATGCAGCTACAAGGCTGATTGGCCCAATCGGTGCAGGTTTTATTGCCGTGCTGGTCATGGTATCAACCACCAGCAGCATCAACGGAACCATGATGACAGCATCCCGTGCCTATTATGCCATGGCCAGGGATGGATTGTTTTTCAAATGGTTCGATTTTGTGCATCCCAAGTTTCGCACGCCCACCCATGCCATACTGGCCCATTGTTTCTGGGCTGCGGTCATACTGCTGGTGAGAAGAAGCTTCGAAACCATCGCAGCAGGTATGGTCTTTGCCATTCTCATCTTTTTAACCATGAATACACTTGCCCTGTTCAAGCTGCGGAGAAAAGACGAAGGTGGTAAAGATGTCTTTCGTGTTCCCCTTTATCCCATTCTTCCAGGAATCTTTTTTGTTGGTATTCTGGCATTGCTCGTTTTCCGGGTCATCTTCGAATGGGAGAGATCACTGGTAGATGTCGCTTTTATCGCCACAGGCCTTCCCTTTTCCTTCATCTGGTGCCGCCGAACGAGGAGGAATACAGTTGATGAAAATCAAAATTGATGTCCATAAAGTACGTCTACTCAGAAAAGAAAGATAAAACTATGTACAATTCCTGATTTCAAATTGGGATTCTATAGCTTTTTTTGATTCTTTCCTTTTTCAAAACCTATACGTGTTGAGGTAGAAAATTTTTTATAATATCGAGCTTATATTTTCAAAAAAACGAAGAAGAAATATTCTTGTAAGGGGGAAAAAGACAGGATGGTGGATAAAGGGCCCATTAATTGAAATACAATAAAATGCCCTCTCCACCCGTTGAGAAAAAAAGAGGAGAACATGCCAGATTTCTTAGATTCATCCATACCTGAACTTGATCATCAATAAAGGGGCTGGCTGTTGAGGATCAATGCCGAGGAATGAAAAAGGAAGGGTGGGCCCTGCCCAGCCAGCGAAGCAGGGATGCAAATTTTATGTGCAAAAAAGGTGCCAATCTTTCAATTTAGAAGAGAAATGCGGAAAAGAGAAATTTTCCCCAAATATTTTGATCTAATTTAGAAATTTCATAAGGGGTTAATAATGATAGTCAGATTATTATTATGCAAAACTTTCCACAATTGTGGAATATTTTCCATAATCCAAAGAAGAATTGGCCATAAATATTAACTCCCCAAATTTTTATTATTATTGAAAACAAAAGAATTAGAACCCCTGGTGAATTTTCTCCAATTTGGCATTTTTCTTGCTTATTTATGAAAGTGTTAATTTTCACCTAGAGTCAAAAAAATGAGAGAGAGATCGATACCGAGAGTGTTATAATATTCTATAGGTGTTTTTCTCTGAAAATTTGATTTTGGCAGATAGATAAGGTTTAAACTTTTTCTGGGTGGGAGATTTTTATTATCATAGAAGAGGACTTATTTAATCATATGTAAACAAACGATTACAGTATGTGTCAATATTTTTCGATGTCAGGGTCAATGTGATTAGAAGCAGATCAATAAGAGAATGAGCTCAATGAGATAAGATATAATGGGGAGAAAAAAATGAAAGCAAAAGCAAAAATCTTGATTGTGGAAGACGAGAGGATTGTAGCTGAGGAAATAAGAAGGATGCTGGAATACATGGGTTATAATGTTTCATCGATAGCCTCATCAGGGGAAAATGCTGTAAAGGAGTTCGAAGAAAAAAGACCAGATTTGATTTTGATGGATATTAAACTGAGAGGAAAAATGGATGGCGTGGAGGCTGCCACAAAAATCCGTGAACATGCTGATATTCCTGTAATCTACATTACAGCATTATCCGATAAAAAGACGTTAGAACGGACAAAAGCGACCGAACCTTTTGGATATGTTCACAAGCCTATAGAAGAAAAGGAGTTATACACCGCCCTTGAGATGGCTTTGTTAAGACACAAAATGGATAGGAAGTTAAAAGAGAGTGAAGAAAAATACAGAGATCTGGTCGAAAAGGCGGGGATTGGTATTCTTATCCATGATAAAGCTGGCAGCTTCAAATATTTCAACAAAAGACTTTTAGAATTGTTCGGATACACAGCAGAAGAGATGAAGAAACTGTCCATTCAAGAAATTGTGCATCCGGAAGATTTTCAAAGAGTTATGAAATTTCATAAAGGAAGAATTGGAGGTAGAAAAGTTCCATCGAGATATGAATTCAAAGGAATAAAGAAAGATGGGACGATTAGCTATGTTGAAGTGGATGCTATTGGATTGAAAGAAGGAGATGAAATTATCGGTACCCGATCTTATTTATGGGACGTTACTGAACGCAAACATGCAGAAGAAGAATTAAAAGAATCCGAGGAAAAGTTCCGGAACATTTTCGAGAATGCTTCCGATGGTATGGTCTATCTCGACAACCAAGGAAGGATCGTTGATGTTAATGAAATTGCAGTTCAGATATTTGGCGGATCAAAAAAAGAATTGCGCGGGAAGCATTTCTCGAAGATTGATGTATTTCAGCCCAAAATTCTACCCATTCTCATAAAAGGATTCAACAAGGCACTGAAAAGAAAAATATGTACCCTCGACAATATAATGATAAAAAACAAGAAAGGGGAAGAAATACATATGGAAAGTTCGGCTACTCCTCTGAAAAAAAATAATAAAATTGCAGGTCTTCTTATTATTGTTAGAGATATTACAGAAAGGAAGAAAGCCGAGGAAGAATTGATGCGTTTATCTACTGCCGTAAGGATGTCTAAAGACAGCATCGTCCTGAGCGATATTAATGGAGATATTACCGATGTCAATGAAGCCACATTGGAAATGTATGGTACAAAAGACAAAAAAGATTTGATTGGAAAATATTTTGTTGATTTAATTGCTCCAGAAGATCAGAAAAAAGTGACTACAGGTTCAAAAGAGGCACTGGAAAAAGGATATGTCAAAGAAAAAGAATATCATGTTGTCGTTAAAGATGGCCGTAAAATTCCTGTGGAGATGAGTGTAGCTGTTATGAAAGATGCTTATAATAGGCCAGTAGGATTTGTAGCAATATCCAGAGATATCACCGAGCGTAAAAAGACAGAAGAAGAGAGAGAAAAACTTCAAGAACAGCTGATTTATTCAGAAAAGATGGCTGGGATTGGAACGCTAACCAGTGGTTTCGCCCATGAATTCAATAATCTTCTCCAGATAATCAAAGGGCATACAGAGTATGCTAGGAAGACCCAAAAGCCTCAAGATATCCAAGAAGCTTTTGATATTGTTATTTCTAATACGGAGAGAGCAAGAAAGATTGTGAGAGACTTGCAGGCTTTTGCAAATCAGAAAATCTCAAAAAAAGAGCGAATTTATGTTACTGATCTTATTGAGTCTGTTTTAGCTCTAACAGCAGAACACTTCGAGAAACATAATATTAAAATCGTGAAAAAATACAAGAGTATTCCACTCATAAAAGTTAACAGCGGAAAAATGGAACAAGTCTTTCTTCATATAGTGACCAATGCTCGCGATGCGATGTTACCAGAAGGTGGAAAATTGGAGATAGAAGTAAGGAAATCAGGGCAAAATATTGTAATTAGCTTCTCAGATACAGGAAAAGGAATTATAAGAAAGAATTTGGGTAAAATATTCGAACCCTTCTACACTACAAAAGGTCCTGCTGGAAAAAGCGAAATCCCAGGCATTGGACTCGGGCTGTCTGTTTCTTATGGGATCGTCAAAAGACATGGTGGAACCATAGATGTCGAGAGCAAAATAGGGAGGGGAACAACATTTACCATAAGATTACCCATTGAAAAAGAAAGACAAAAAAGAAGGGGAAAAGCAAGCATAGAGAAGAGTGAAGTGGGAAGTTCTCAGCCTATGAATATATTGGTAGTGGACGATGAGGTAGGAATATGCAGGATGTTGACTAAATGGTTATCTTTAGAAGGGCATTATGTTGAATACTCGTTGACTGGGAAGGAGGCCATAAATCTGGCCAGAGGGAAGCATTTTGATCTGGTTTTTTTGGATGTCGTGATGCCTGGAATGCCATCGACTGATATCCTGGAGAAAATGTTAGGAGTTTCCCCTGATTCTGATGTTGTGATCATAACAGGAAAATTGATAGACAAGGATTTATTTAACCATCTGAAACAAAAGGGAGCTTCAGGCTTTCTGCAGAAGCCATTTAAATTGGATGATGTTATGAAATTCTTCAAAACCTGAAGGAAATATATTCTTGATCTTGTTTCTGGTTCATTGGACAATAATGAAAAAGTAATATCTAACTCCTTTTTCATTCTAAAGGAGGAGTGTGATTTTCAAAACTTTATTGAAAAATTGAATTAGTAATTTTTAGTTGATATATTATAGATAGAAAAATCAAAACCATGAATGTCATTAATAATTCATAAGATAAAACAGACATTATAGGAAATTATAGAACAAATTTTTGTTTAAGTTGAATGATATTCAATTATTACTTAAGTTTAGATTGAGAGTAGTATTAAGATCTGCTGTACAAAAGGTTTGATATGGATAAAAGGAAATATATAAAATCAGGTTGATAGGTGTTTATCGTCCTCTTCAATATTTTCAATTGAAAAACAGAATTTTTGAGATTATAATTTCATCCGAATCCTGAAAAGGGAGGGAAATGCATAATCATTAAAAATCCTAAGGGTTTTTCCTTCAAGTTTTTTTGCTTGAAGGGATTAATATGAGAGATAAAGACAAAACTAATAAACAACTTATAGATGAATTGGTAGCATTACGTCAAAGAATTTCTATACTGGAGAAGGCAGAAAAAGAATTAAAAATACGGGAACAGGAAATCCATCTGATCGCTGATAATGTTCCAGGGCTTTTTTCATATGTTGATAACGACGGACATTATCGCTTTGTCAACAAGAAATATAGAGAATGGTTCGGAATTTCCCGAAAGAACATCATTGGGAAACACTATAGCCAAGTGATTGGAGAGTCAACTTATAAGCTGATAAAGAGTTACATAAAATCAGTTTTGTCTGGTCAAAGAGTCCGATACACACAAAAACTTCCGTACATTCATGGCGGGTCTCGCTGGGTTTCAGCGGATTATGTTCCAAATGTAGATGATTATGGAGATGTAAAAGGCTTTTATGCCCTGGTTGTTGATATCACTGATCGCAAGCATGCTAAGGAAGAAAGGGAAAGACTTCAGAAACAACTCGTCCAATCAGAGAAGTTGTCAGGATTAGGCACTCTGTCCAGTCGCATAGCTCATGAGTTTAATAATCTTCTTCAGATAATGAGAGGCCACTCAGAATTTGCCCTGAGAAAAATGAATGCTAAAGATATGAAAGAAGCTCTGAGAATAGTCTTAGACTCTTCGGATAAAGCCTCGAAGATCATCGAAGATTTAAAAACCTTTTCCAGAAAAGAATCTTCTAAGAAGGAACCTTATAAAATTACAGAATCAATAGAAGAAGTGCTATCACTAACAAAAAGACAACTCAATAGGGACAATATTAAAGTAGTGAAAAAGTGTGAAGTAGCTTCTGAGGTGGAGATTGATAAGAGAGAAATTCAGCAAGTTTTTTTGAATATGATTACCAACGCAAGGGATGCAATGATGCCGAAAGGCGGAAGATTAGAGATAAGAGTTAAAGAAGTAAATGGAAAAGCTGAAGTGAGTATAAGAGATACAGGAAAGGGAATAAAGGAAGAGGATTTAAACAGAATATTTGACCCTTTTTTTACAACAAAGGATGTAAAAAAGGGGAGAGGCGGTCTCTATGGCACAGGTTTAGGGTTGTTTGTGTCTTACGGAATTGTGAAGCAACATGGAGGCGAGATTGATGTGGAAAGCAAGCCAAGAAAGGGGACCACATTCACTGTTAAATTGCCAGTTAGGATGAGAAATGTAAAGGAAGTAAAGAATAAGAATTGACAGATGGAAAAATCCAGGGTACTTAACATTTTAGTAGTGGATAATGAAAAAGAGATATGCAGGATGTTTGAGAAATGGTTCTCTTTAGAATCGCACCAAGTAGAAACAGTTTTAACCGGCAGACAAGCCATTAGTTTAGTTAAAACAAACAGTTTTGATATTGTGTTTTTAAATGTTATTTTAGTTGAGCTTCAAGGCATTGAAGTTCTTGAGAAAATCAAGGAGATCTCACCGAAAATAAAAGTAATAATGATGTCAGGTAAATTATTAAATAAGAATCTATTGCGGGATATCAGAGAGAAGGGTGCTTCGGGTTTTCTCCAAAAGCCGTTTAGTATAGAAGACTTGCATAATTTATTAGACAGCTTAGGGGATTGAATAAAATTGAGAATTAGATTTGGAGTTAAATCCTTTTTTTTGACAAAGATAAAAACCAACGATCTACGATAGAATAATAATCTTCATTTACCCTCTTTTTCATCAATGATAATTAACCTGTATTCATGAATAATCCAGGCGAACCTGTATTATTCAGGGAATTAAGGGGCACATTTCCTATTTCAGAAAATCGGTACGTGTCCCTGATTTTCTCTTCAAAAATGTGTTTTTGCCTTAATGGCAGGCACTATATTCGAGAAATTAATCAATTTTTCCTCCAGGCCTGTCCCTATTTTATTCCAAATTCTCGATAACTATGGAAAAAAATCCATAATTTTTCAGGAAAAGATGGGAAAAACGCCATTATAAATCAACGCAAGTAGGATTTTTTACAATGTAACTTATTCAATATAAATAAGTTAAAGGTGTGTGGGTAAGACCCATAAGAAGTTTTGGCATGAAACTTGATTATTAACTGAAATCCTGAAGAAAAAATAAGATTGAGATGCTTATGCTGAACCAATCAGATGAAAAAAAAACTTTAAACAGAAGCAGAACTCACTAAGCTGAAATTAAAAGTGAAAATTTATGGTCTGAATTTATCTAACGGCGGTAGCCTGCATCAAAGAATCATCAAGCCCTCTCCATCATAAAAAAATGTCATCCGCAAACAGAGAAGATGAATTGTGAAAGAAAATAAAATTTTGCTTGCTAATCCTGCAGAAATAGATGGAAATAAACAGAGCTTTGAACATGACTCAGCCAAAAAGTTAAAAAGGAAGTTGAACGTCAGAAACAGAAAATTAAAGAATTTAAAAACAAAAACCAGCAAAATCATCACCGAATTAGATTGGGCTTATAAGGAATTCAGGAGAAAACAAGAAGAATTGATCATGAAAGAGCGGTTGAACACAGCTAGTGGGTTGGCTTTGGGAGTCGCTCATGAAATAAAAAATTCTATAAATTTTATCGGTATATCCGTCCAGCACCTTCACGATAAATTCTCCCCTGGAGACGAAAAAAGACAATTCACCGAAGTCATCATGGATAAAATCAAAAGGTTGAATAATGTGGCTTTGGATCTCATTCAATTCGCACAGCCTCATAAGCCTAATTTTCAGAAGATCGACCTGCACACAATAATAGATCGAGTGCTGAGCTTGGTGAAATTCAAATGCGATATACAAAAAATAGAAGTGGTTAAGAAATATGAGAAGAATTTGACAGAGATGATGGTAGACAAAGAACTCATCGGGCAGGCCTTTTTAAATCTCATAGACAATGCACTCTGGGCCATGCCAAGAGGAGGAAAACTGATCATTTCCTCTAGGCTGCTAAAACAAAAGAATTTAATGATCGTAGAGATAACTGATACGGGATATGGAATATCGAAATTAGATTGCCTTCGTGTTTTTGACCCTTTCTTTACTAGGAAAGAAAACGGCATGGGTTTTGGTTTGTCTATAGCCTATCGAATCATAGAGGAACATAAAGGCTCGATCAGTGTGAGGAGTCAGTTAAAAAAAGGAACTACATTCAAGATAACACTGCCAGTTTCTCAAAGCATAAATAAAGAATGAAAAAGTCTTATGGAAGCAGACAGAAAGAAGATACTTTTCACCCCCAACGAGGATGAATTATCCTCTTACAAGCTTATAGCAACGAAAAGAATATCACCCTGGATATCCCCGGAAAGGGTAATTGACCAATAGGGGTTAATGAATAAAATTTTTATTGATTATGCCGAAGGAGCGCCAAAAGATAAAAGGGACGACAGTGACTAGAAAAAAAATCTTAGTGATCGACGATGAGCGAGATATTGGATGGCTTTTCTCAAAAATTTTGACTGAGGAGGGTTATAAGGTATTGATTGCTCTGAACGGGAGAGAGGGAATCTCGACCATTCAGAAGGAAAAACCTGATTTGGTAATTCTCGATTTAAAGCTGCCTGGTATGGATGGGATTGAGACTTTAAGAGAAATAAGAAAATTTGATAAGGATTTATTGGTGGTTGTTTTGACTGGATATGAGACTGTGGAGACAGCTGTTGAAGCCATGAAATTGGGTGCTTATGATTACTTTTCTAAGCCTGTAGACATAGATAAAATCAAAACACTTATTAAAGATGCCCTCAGAGCGCAAAGTTTAATAAAAAAAAACATAAATAATCGCCGAAATATAAATGGGATGAACAATGAGGTCAGCTTTGACCATATCACTGGTAATAGCCCCCAGATGAGAGAAGTCCTTGATTTAATAAGAAAAGTGGCAACCTATGATGTAACTGTCTTCTTGCGGGGAGAAAGTGGTACGGGAAAAGAATTGATTGCTCGCGCTATTCACAAAGGAAGCAATAGAGTAGACAAGCATTTTATAGTTATCGACTGTGCTGTTTTGCCTGATACTTTGGTTGAAAGTGAGATATTCGGTCATGAAAAGGGGGCTTTCACTGGAGCCCATGAGAGAAAATTGGGGAAGTTTGAATTTGCTGAGAAAGGGACCGTTTTTTTGGATGAAGTAGGAAACTTGTCTACACATACTCAGGTGAAGCTCCTCAGGGCTCTTCAGGAAAGGGAAATTGAACGTCTTGGTGGGAAAAAACCAATTAAGGTCGACTTTAGACTTATCGTAGCTACAAATGTCAACCTTGAGAAAGCCGTGAATGATGGCCGTTTCAGAGAGGATCTTTACTACAGGCTTAACGTTTTTTCTATTTATATTCCTCCTTTAAGAGAAAGAGATGGTGATGTAGAGCTCTTGCTAGAACATTATTTAAGAAAATATAACCAAATTTTTTCAAAAGAAGTGAAGGGAATATCTCCCGAAGCCATGAAACTGCTCACTCAGTACTCCTGGCCTGGGAATGTCAGGGAACTTAAGAATGTTGTAGAGAGCGCAATTCTTCTAGCTGGCAATATCATTTTACCCCAACATCTCCCCTTAAAAATCCAAGATTGCACAGAGGAGAGAATCAGTTTTCCAAGATCTCTCAAAGACGTAGCTAAACAAGCCAAGGCGAAGGCCGAAAAGGATGCTATTAAGAGGGTGCTAAAAGAGGTGCAATGGAACAAAAGTAAGGCTTCGAAGTTACTGGATGTAGATTACAAGACTCTCTATAATAAAATTAAAGATTACAATATTGAAAGAATCTGAGGGAATGACTTCCCAATTTTTCAATTTTCTAGTCTAATATATCCAATCTCACCGATATTCAAACATTTCTTGTTAATATGATTTTTTCCAAGATTGTAATTTGTGTATGTAACCTTTCTGCCAAGATTTTTATACTTCACCAAAAGAATCCTTAATTCATTGAACACATTCCAACCTTGAAAAAAATACCATAAACTATGGAAAGAATTCCATAATTTCCGATTCGTTGGCCTGCCTATGACCAATCTGTTTGAGTAGGAGTAGCTATCATGAGAAACAGAAAATTAGAACACCTGATAGATGATTATTTATTGGACAGGCTCACTCAAGAGGAAAGGAAAAAATTAGAGAAACATTATTTTAGTTCTCCCTGTTTCTTTAGAAAAATACTCGAGAGGAAAGAAGTTATATCTGCGGTTAAATATAGAGGGAATATTCTATTTCAAGATTTGGAAGATATTGACATGGAAACTGAAAACAGCCGTCACCCTGACCAAGAGGTAGATTTGTCTTCTTCAGTAGAAGCTACGAAAAGCAGGGTAAAGATGGAAAAGGGCAGAAAAGATGGGAAAAAAATCGTTCCGCCTTACAAATAAGGAAAAAGAAATCTTGGCTATAATAGAGAATAACCCTGAAGGGATTACTTTGCCCGAAATAGCTTACCTTATGGATGAGGCTTTTGTCACTATTATCCCAGAAGCCAGGAAACTGTCAAAGAAAGGATTGGTTAAGAAAAAAAACTACAAATACTTCTCTACTTAACCTGAGTTATTCATAAAATGGCCAATACCTTTATATATTTTCAATATTACAAGATTACCACATAGATTTTGAGCTTGCTTCAAAATAACCTTATGTTTAACGATGTTATGAGTCACTTGTGTTCATCTTTTTAAAATATGAGAGGTTATGGAATAATTTATTGATAATAAAGAAATAATAAAGTCTTGTCATGCAAAAAATAAATAAATTGGCTTCTTTAATCGATTGTCCAATCTTTTATTATTATTCAGAAAGAATCGATAGATTAACAAAATCTATCTATGACAGCAAAATGATTTCAAAAAAGGTGGATAACGCTCAGGAATTGTTGAACATTATAAAAGTTCTTTTGAGCTGTCCTAGGTATGATAAAGAGAGAGATGTATGTATAGATTGTAATTTTAACCTGTATCTTGTCAGAGAGATGGCCAGGTTGATCGTGGAAGTAGCAGAAGCGACTTACTAGCTTTTCCTGGAAAGATAGTGAAGAGAAATATCACCCTCATGGCAAAATCAAGCTGAGCAGAGAAATAGGAACAGAAATTAATATCAGACTGAAAGGGCTGAAATAATGAGCAGAAAAAAGATTTTGGTTGTGGAAGATGACAGGATTATTGCAGAAAGCATAAAAAGTGCTTTGAATAATATGGGATATGAAGTTCCTTTTGTGGTTTCTGCAGGAGAAAAAGCTGTGATAGAGGCAGAAAAGTATAATCCTGATTTGGTTTTGATGGATATTGTTCTTGAAAGAGAAATGGATGGAATTGAAGCCGCTTCTCAAATCCGTTCCCAGCTTAACATTCCGGTTGTCTTTCTCACCGCCCATTCAGATAAAAAAATATTAGAACTGGCAAAGATAGCCGAACCATTTGGGTATATCATTAAACCTTTCGAAGAGAGAGAATTAAATTCTGTTATAGAAATAGCTCTCTACAAGCATGGGACGGAGAAGGAATTAAAAGAGATTAAAGAATGGCTTTCAACAACACTCAAGAGTATCGGTGATGCCGTCATTGCCACTGATACAAAGGGCAGTGTGACATTTATGAATCCTATTGCCGAGAAATTGACGGGCTGGAAGCAAGAGGAAGCATCGGGAAAGCCTTTGAAAGAAGTATTCAATATTATTCATGAGGAAACAGGTAAAGTTGCAGAAGATCCTTCAGCCAGAGTGATTCAGGAAGGTAAAATATTTGGGTTGGTAAATCAAACAGTTTTAGTTGCTAAAGATAGAACGAGACATCCTATTGATGATAGTTGTGCTCCTATCAAAGATGACAGAGGAAATATCATTGGTGTGGTCTTGATCTTCAGAGATATAACAGAACGTAGGAGGGCAGAAGCACAAATCAGGACTTCACTCGAAGAGAAGGAGGTGCTTCTCAAGGAAATTCACCATAGGGTCAAAAACAATATGCAGGTTGTTTATAGTCTCCTCAATATCCAGGCAGAAAATATAAAAAATAAAAATGTCCTTAATATGTTAAAAAAAGCGCAGAACCGCATACGATCAATGGCTCTTATCCATGAAAAATTGTATCAATCAAAGGATCTGGCAAAGATCGAATTTGGTGATTATATCAGAAAGCTTGCAACTGGATTATTCCATTCCTATGGAATTGATATAGAGTCTATCAGATTAAAAATCTGTGTGGCTAATATCTATTTGGATATCTACACAGCTATTCCTTGCGGGTTAATCATCAATGAACTAGTCTCCAATTCTTTAAAACACGCCTTCCCTGATGGTATTGGGGAAAAGGGAACTAGTAGAAAAGAAGGCAGAATCAATATCAGCATGAGTCTAAATAGTGATAATAAATTAAAGCTAATTGTCAGCGATAATGGAATTGGTTTTCCGAAAGATCTAGATTTCCGAAACACAGGGTCTTTGGGGCTTCAAGTCGTGAATACTTTAGTCGAGCAGCTTGAGGGTAGTATCAAGCTTCGCCGACATCCCGCTACATCATTCAAGATTGAATTTAATCCATGAGAAATATTCATCCTATGTCATTGCGGCTAGCACAGCGATGAGACAGTCTCATTATGGATATAAGCCTTAATTACCACACTGGATATCAAAAAAGCTGGAAGCACACAATGAAAGAGAAATCCAAGATTCTCATCATCGAAGATGATGAGAGCACTCGCAAAACTCTTGAATTCGTATTCAGAAAGAAAGGGTATGATACAGAAACCGCAGGAACCGGGAAAGAAGCACTGAAAATGGCGAAGCAAAGATTCTTCAATGTGGCCCTTCTGGACATTATGCTCCCTGACACGGAAGGAACAGAACTCTTGGTTTCGTTGAAGGAAATGCATCCTTTTATGGATGTGATCGTTATGACCGGACATGCTTCTATGGAGAACACGATGAGATCCTTAAATGGAGGAGCATCTGCCTATTTCACCAAGCCTCTGAAATTGAATGAGATGTTGGCTGCAGTGAAAAAGATGCTAGAAAAACAGTGGCAGGAAATAGAGAAGCAAAAATTATATCAGGAGATGCATCTAAAATTATCCGAAAGCATACAAGAAGAGCTTATTTATTTAGCTACTCACGATGCTCTGACCGGCCTGCCTAACCGGACGCTTTTCCAGGATCGTCTTTCTATGGAGCTTGTTCGTGCACGGCGTAACAAACAAAAACTGGCTGTTATGTTGATTGATCTAGATCACTTCAAGGATATTAATGATAGGTTAGGACACAGCGCTGGTGATAAGTTATTGCGTCATGTTGGACAACGCCTGTCAAACCTCTTAAGAAAGAGCGATTCAGTCGCTCGTATCGGAGGAGACGAATTTTTGCTGTTGCTTCCAGAAATTAGTCAAGTCATAGATGGAGTCAAGATTGCTCAGAAGGTCTTGGCGGCAATGCGCAGGCCATTTAGATTTAATAGCTATAGTGTTAAGGTCACAGTTAGCATTGGGATTTCGATCTTCCCCGATTGCAGCGGGAATGCGGGTTCCCTAATAAGAGATGCAGATATTGCCATGTACAAAGCCAAAGAAGCAGGTCGGGATAAATATAGTTTGTTCTCGGACAAAGATGGTGGAGATGGAAAAGCAAATCTACATTCTTACTGTGAAAGGCAATATCCACTCGTCCAAAACCATGTTCTAGCCCTCTTTCGCTCCAGGCTACGGGATGCACCTCGCCAGATTGATGTATGATTTTATTATTACTCCTCATTTGATAAATTCTGATAATAACTTGAGAAATATGCAGGCTTATTAATTTATAGAACTGTAGCATCTTTTTTGAGGAATTGAAATGGAAAGTGAAGAAAAAACAAAAGATCAGCTAATAATGGAAGTAAGGCGACTCCGTGAGAGAATTGATGAATTAATAAAATCAGAACTCGAGTGTAAGCGGATAGCAGAAGAGCTTCATGAGAGTGAGAAAAAATTCAGAACTATAAAGGAAGAGAAAGGGAAACTTCTTAAAGCTATTGAAATAGCTAAAGAGGCTGTATGCATTACATCCAAAGATGGCGTAGTGATCTACACAAATGAAACTATGGATAAACAGTTTGGTTATAAAAATGGTGAATTAATAGGTAGGTATTTATCAATCTTATATACAGGGCCTTCATCAGAAACAATCATGAAACAGATAATGCATGAGATTGAAAACAAGGGTAGTTGGGAAGGAGAGATCCATAATAAAAGAAAAGACAATACTGAATTCCTAAGCTATACAACAGTAAGTGCGCTGAAGGACAATGATGGCAAAATATTAAACTATGTCTCGACACAACATGATATCACCAAAATCACAGAAATGCAGGAGCAACTGGCCCTCAAAGAGAAGCTTGCTGTGTTAGGCCAATTGGCTGGTGGAATAGGCCACGAGCTTCGCAATCCCCTGGGGGCAATAAAGAATGCTGTATATTTTCTCAATATGACACTGGAAGAGACTGATCCAGAAGTGAAAGAGACTATTGAGCTCCTGAGGATGGAAGTGGCAAAATCCGAGAGAATCATCAGCAGCTTTCTAAATTTCGCTCAACCAAAGACTCCAATCCGGTATAAAGTTAATGTGAATGAACTCGTACAAGAAGAATTTTCTCGGAATGGGATGCCAGCGAATATCAAGGTGGTCTGTCGTCTAGATGAAAAAATGCCAGCCATCCTGGCTGATCCCGATCAACTTGCTCTTGTCTTTGGAAATATTATTCTTAATGCCATCCAGGCAATGCCCAAGGGCGGGGAGTTAACCATCGAATCTAAGTTGGAAAGTTCGAAGATGGTAGCCATTTCCTTCAGAGATACAGGAGTTGGAATTCCCAGAAAGCACTTTGTAAGGCTTTTTGAACCGCTCTTCACAACCAAAGCCAAGGGGATTGGCTTTGGCCTGACTATTACCAAGATCATAGTCGAGGAACACGGAGGTACAATCGAGGTTGAGAGTGAGGCAGGTAAAGGCAGTACCTTCATGGTAAGGCTGCCCTTATCTTTGGGATCTTAGTATGCAACTCGAAAACAACGTGAATGTATTGGAAGTTTTTGAAGAAAAGTTTGGAAGTCTTGTTTTAACGATTCCAGACATAATATACAGAATTGATCCAGATGGTAATTTTATATTTTTAAATGATGCTATCTGGAATATTGGCTACAGGCCAGAAGAACTTATCGGGAGACATTTCAGTGAAATCATATACCCTCCTGATGTTGAGGATGTCAGCCGCTCTAAGGTTTTGCCAAAATATGCAGGAAAAATTACAGGTGATGAATGGGCTCCAAAACTTTTTGATGAGAGAAGGACAGGAAAAAGAAGAACAACAGGCCTTGAGATACGATTGGTACCAAGAGGAAGGAAGTGTGTCAAGCCTGGCTTTATAGTTCCTCTGGGACAAGAGCTGGTTGTTGGTGAAGTTAGCAGTTTCGGGATGTATGAGATTGACCCAGATACAAAGAATGAGGTGTTTTTTGGGACTATCGGGGTGATAAGAAATATCACAGATCAAGAGAGGATAGAGAAAATATAGAAGTGTTCTTAGTATGTTTGGGCAAGCACAGCAACGAGTCAAATTCATAGCACTTGTATACAAAAATTTGTATCAATCAGAATATCTGTCAAGACAGAAATAAAAACCACTCTCAATCCATAATCTGATAAAAACAGTTAAGTAATCCTATTTTAATTTAGTGAATTAAATTCGTGACTAAAATAAAGATCTTAATCGTTGAAGATGAGAGGATCACTGCTAAAAACATCCGAATGACTTTGGATAATCTTGGTTATTCTGTCTGCTCCATAGCGTCTTCCAAAGAAGAAGCACTCAAGAAGGCAGAGGAAGATAAACCTGATTTGGTCCTGATGGATATTAAACTCAACGGGAAAATGGAAGGTATTGAAGCAGCTGATGAGATACGTCACAAGTTTGATATTCCCATTGTCTACTTGACTGCTTATGCAGACGAAGAAACATTGAAAAGAGCCAGAGTAACAGAACCATTTGGCTATATCATCAAGCCATTCGAGAGAAGAGAATTGCACAGCATTCTGGAGATCTCTCTCTACAAACATAGGACGGAAAAGAAGCTGAGGCAGACTCAGCAATGGCTTTCAACGACACTCAAGAATATCAATGATGCCGTTGTTGTTACAGACATTAACGGCATAGTGACATTCATGAATCCGATTGCGGAAATCTTGACTGGCTACAAGAAAGAAGGAGCGATCGGAAAAAACCTGTCTGAAATCTTTAATGTCGTAAGCGAGAATACAGGCCGAGGAATCGAAGATCTTGTATCTAAGGTGGTTGAAGAAGGATCTGTACTTAAATTGAACAATTCTCTTCGGTTGATCACCAAGGATAAAAAGAGCTTTCTTATCGAAGCCAGCAATGCCCCTATTAGAGATGAAAGAGGAAACATTACAGAGGTCATAGTGGCTTTTCGAGATGTTTCTGAGCATGATCAGTTGCTTAAAGCATTAAAAACAAGTAAAGCAACCTTTGACAACATTATAGGGAGGTCTGCTGAGGGTGTCATCGTTGTGGATGACAAAGGAATTATCCGCTTTGTTAACAAAAGAGCTGAAGAGTACTTTGGTAGTAAGGCGAGTGAACTAATCGGAAAAAAGTCCAATTTACCTCTGGAAACAGAAGAGACTGATGAGATTAAGATTTTTCGCATGAAAGGAGAGTCAGGGATTGGTGAGATTCGGGTAGTCAAAGTAGATTGGGATGGTAATCGAAGTTATCTTGTATCGATCCGAGATATCACAGAGCGTAAACGAGTAATGGAGAGGCTACGAAGAATACACCAGGAGCAAATAAAAGCGCGAGACCAATTCCTTTCATATGTTTCTCACGAGTTGAGGACACCGCTTACGGTTATTCATCAATTTGTCACTATTCTTCTGGATGGACTGGATGGCAATATTAGCCCAATGCAACGTGCTGATCTGGAGATAATCCTGCGAAACACCAACCAACTCGACACCATGATCAGAGATCTCTTGGACCTTACAAGAGTGATTACGGGTCAGATAAAAACTGATCCTCAGCCTCTTTCGCTCGCTGATTTGACGAACACGACTTTGGCTGGTTTTCAGAAGAGAGCTGACTCGTGTGGAGTGACCATTGTCTCCGAAGTCCCCCCTGATTTGCCTTTTGTTTATGCTGATTCAATAAAAGTCAGACAAATACTCAACAATCTTATAGATAATGCCCTAAAATTTACGCCTGAAAATGGAAAGATCATTACCCGAGGGTATGTTTTCGACAAGAATCCTGATTTTGTATGTGTTGAGGTGATGGATACTGGTTATGGAATCGATCACCTAGAGAAAGAAAAAATATTTAATTATCTCTACCAATCAAAGGCGACGCCGAGAGGACGAAGCAAAGGGCTGGGACTCGGCCTTTATATTTGCAAAGAAATAGTCAGTCACCATGGGGGTCAGCTATGGGTAGAGAGCCAACCCAGAGAGGGCAGCTCATTTTTCTTTACATTGCGCATTTTTTCCCTAGCGAAGTTGCTTGCGCCAATCCTTATCCCAAAGAACTTGAAGAAGGGTTTTCTGTCTATTGTCACTGTCAAATTAACACCACCCGGAAGGCCATTATCTCCAAAAACATGGGAGCAGGTTGTTAGAGCGGCTCGGGATGTTCTGAAGAATAGCTTGATTCCTGATTCGGAAGTGCTATTGCCTAGCAATGCTGATCTCAGACAGGCAGAGAACTTTTTCCTTGTGGCATGTGCCGATAAGAAAGAGGCTGATGTGCTTGTACGACGAATTCGAGAGCAATTGACATCCTGTGAGATTTTTCAAATTACCAGTATTAATCCTTCGGTTTCCTTCACCAGCATGGAGGTTTCAGGAGGCGAAGCCAGCAGGAGATTGGATCGAGTTGCGGAAGATATTAGATGCAAAGTGGAAGAGCTTGTTAAGAATAATGTTCTGAAGAAAGAGGATTGATTCCAGTTGTTTTTTCAGGCTTGGCAGGTGCTGAAAAAAGCGAAAAAGGAAGACCCTGTTGAAAATATTCTTGTTGGATTCGTCAAATGTGATAATACTAGTACTGATAAGGATAGACGAGATTTTATCGGAAGGTATGGGGGAGGGATGTTAGATGGAAGGCGAAATTGTTATTGTATGGGAGAAATAAGGTAACGTGCGAGCTGATTCAATCTGTCTTTATTCCTTTTTGACAATAAACTCTGCTGATACTTATTTATTCTCTCTCTTTTCTTTATTTCTATTATTTCAATATCTTCCGGAAGTCTGGGAATGATCTCATGATGAGATCCTAAAAAAAGAACTCCGGTTTCGTCTTGCTTTAAGGTATTATCTATGGTTTTGGCAATAAATTCATCTCTTTTTTTTAGCAATATCTTCTTATGAAATTTGTAATTTAGAGCAGCTATTATTTTTTTTATAGACTTCTTTGCCTTGGTTATTTGTATGAGATAATCATATTCCTTTTTGACTGCAGGGAAGCTCTCAGTTTTTACCAATTGAGCTCCACGTTTAATCAGTCGAGAAACAATTTCATAATTCTTGCTTCCTTTTTTCACGCCATCAGCGACAATCTTCAACCCCACAATCCCATTAGCCACTAACCCATCCTGATATATTTTAAAATTTTTTACATTTAAGGCGTCGAAATATCCATCTATAGAGTCCCAAAATCCTAAAATAATTTTCTTGTGTCTCTTCCAATCTTTATCTCCAATCAGATTTTTTCCTCTTTTATTTACTTCAGAAGCTATATTACCCAGATCAGCGCTTATATGGATAATTGGCACATAAATCAATCTTCTCATGGCAATCCCTATTGTTTATCTAGGCAACTTATGCCTTTTGTAACCTCAATTCCAGAATTCCATTTTTGTATTTTTTGCTATATCCCTTCAAATTAACATTGACGGGAAGGGGAATCTCTTCTTCATATTTTCGTCCTGAAGAATGTGCAACTATTAAAAGTTTATTTTGATTCAATTTTAACCGAATATTTCCCTCACTCACACCTAATAATTCTATGAGAATTCTTAGATAATCTTCCTCATCCAGTAAATCTACAAATCCTCTTCTTCTTATTTTTTCTTTTTCTCTCCCTATAAGCCACCAACTGAATAAAATCTTTTTTCCAGTTTCAGGATTGACTTTTGACCTTTCAAAAACTAAAAGAGGGCAACTGACCATTTTTTCTGCTAGGGGATTTATAACATCTTTTATTCTCAGGAGAACATCCATATGATTGGAGGCATCACTGGAAGAAGCCAATTCCTTGATGGTGGCATATCTGTTTTGCCAGACATAAGTAACAATCGCTCTGCTTTCAGGATCCAACTCAGCCAAAATTCTATCTATGGCTTCCTGGTTAATATGCAATAATGGTTCTTCAAATATCTTTTTTTTCATATTTATAAATCTTTGACCATAACCTAGTTACAAGATGATTCTCTGCCACTTTAAATTAGATAAATAAGGAATGATCAGGCATCCAAACGCTTTGTAAATTATCTTTTTTCATTTTAACACAAATTTCACTTGGAGAGTGTTAAACATTAGGGGGTCATATTTATTGCTTAAATTTTCAGATAGGGCTCTGTTTCTCTTTTTCTTTTCTTTTCCTTAATTTCATCATGAATAACTTCTATGAGTTTCTTTAACCTATCTGTTTCTAATTTTATCTCTTCCCCTTTTCCCTGCGCCAAAGCTGTTTTGATTTTTAATATACCCTTCTCTAGCTCATCTTTCTGGAATCTACCCGAAATCTCATAGCCTTCTTCTATAATTATTTGAGCACTGGCCATCATAGCTTCAGCTTTAATTCCAATCTGAATATATTCTTTAATCTTCTCGTCCTCCTCAGTATATATCTTAGCTTCTTCCAGCATTCTATTTATCTGGTCTTGAGATAGCCTCTTGGAAGAGTTTAGTCTTATGCTCTTCTGGTTTTCGGTGTGTAAATCCAGAGCAGAGACCTTAAGAATACCATTGGCATCTATTTGGAAAGCAACCTCGATCTGAGGTTCTCCTCTTCGAGCAGAAGGGATATTATCTAAGGTAAATTTCCCCAGACTGATATTATCCTTAGCTAAAGCTCTTTCACCCTGTAAAATATGAATATCCACTTGTGGCTGGTTGTCGCGGGCAGTAGTAAAGACTTGGCTCCGAGAAACAGGGATAGAGCTATTTCGTTCTATAATTTTAGTAGAAATTCCTCCCGCGGTTTCTATTCCTAAGGAAAGAGGAGTAATATCTACCAGAGTTACATCGCTCACTTCACCTGCTAAAATTCCGGCTTGGATAGCTGCTCCGATAGCCACTGCCTCGTCAGGATCAATATCTATGTAAGGCTCTTTTCCAAAAAGTTTTCTTACCAGTTTTTGAACCGCAGGCATTCTAGTCGATCCTCCCACTAAGACTGCTTTATCAATATCCTGGGGAGAGAGTTTAGCATCTTTTAGCGCCTGTTTAGTGGGACCAATCATCTTCTCTAGCAAATCCTTGGTGAGTTCTTCGAATTTTACTCTGCTTAGGCTGGCTTCTAATTCTTTATCTTGAGCAATAATGGGAATTTTTATATTAGTGACAGGCTTTTGAGATAAATCTTTTTTTGCCTTTTCCGAAGCTTCTTTCAATCGCTGGAGGGCTATCTTATTTTCTCTTAGATCAATTTTATGGATTTTTTTGAATTCCTCTGCTAAATAATCTGTTATTCTTTGATCCCAATCATCACCGCCAAGATGGGTATCTCCGTTTACTGCTTTTGCTTCAAATACTCCCTGACCTAATTCTAAAATGGAAACATCAAAGGTTCCTCCTCCTAAATCCCACACCAAGATAAGCTGGGCATCCTCTTTGTGGAGGCCATACGCTAAGGAGGCAGCAGTGGGTTCGTTTATAATCCGCATCACATCCAGCCCTGTCAGGACTGCCGCTTCCATCGTGGCCTGGCGCTGATTGTCGTTAAAATAGGCAGGTACAGTAATGACTGCTTTTTTTACATCTTGACCTAAAAATGCCTCTGCTTCCTTTTTTACCTTTCGCAAGATAAGGCCCGATATCTCCTGAGGTGTGAATATCTTCCTATCCATTTCTATCTTTTTATCGCTTCCCATCCAACGTTTAATAGAAGTTATAGTCCGAGCAGGATTGGCCGCTGCTTGAGCCTTGGCAAGTCTTCCTGCCAATTGAGAACCGGATTCAGTAAAAGCAACTACTGAGGGTATGAGATTGCCTCCTTCACTGCTGGGAATGACTTTGGCTTTCCCATTTTCTATATAAGCTGCCACTGAAAATGTAGTTCCTAAATCAATGCCAATTGTTTTGCTTATTTTCAACTTTTATTTTTTTTGTTTGTGTTATGCGGACCCAGCCACACTTTGAGCATTCTCTTTCTTATAATTCTTTAACTGGAGCGAGAATTCCGCATTGAGGGCAAGTTTCTTTTTCTTCTTCATGCTGATTTACCTCGTTTGAAGTTATCCCAGCTTTTTCTATTAAAGACTCGAGTTCTTGCTTGAACTTTTCAGTATCAGGGACACTTAGCTGGACCACTTTATTTTCCTGAAGATATAGATGTATGATGTTCTTGTCTTTTCCGGTAAAAGATGTCTGCCTTATCACTGTTATGGCTCTTATTCTATCAACTGGAGTCTCGAAGATTTTTTCATCAAATTCTTTCTGATAAAGCAAAAGCCTGGTTTTGGTAAGGTATATTTGTCCCGATTTCCACGCATTATAAATTCCACTCTTATAGCGGTAAGAGCCATACATTTTTAAAATGAGTTCTTCTCCCTTTATCAAGGGAACCTCTTTTGTCTTGCTCTTCTGGGATTCCCACATACGGGTTTTGACATCCATGTCCTGCATTACTCCGTACTCCAACATAGTTTCCATTCCAGCTAACACAGCCCTGAGGTTTACCCCAATCAAAGGAATTCCCGCAACCGAGATGATAACATCAGCATAGAGAACGATTCCCTTGTCAAAAATCCTATCCAATAAATCAACTAAAGTTGCTCTACCCTTCCAATCCCGTTCTGGTTCCATCTGTCGCTTCGCTCTGTTACACAAATGAGTAGGGAGGCCAGGGTCCGGTGAAGCGAACAAAGATACCTTCCCTGTTGTTGATCTTATCTAATTCATCACCTAAGGCTTTCGCACCATTTTTATCCGCTAAGCACGATAGATTCATAAGCATCTGCCCTGGCTCCTCTTCTTTTTTATTTTTTTCCATTTTAATATCTTCAGTACATTCTTTAATTCTTCCATAGAATTCCCTGAAATGATTTTCTGCTTCTGGCAGCAATTTTTCTCTGATTGACTTTTCTAACTTTTGCCTGTACATATAGGCTGCACCTTTGGGCTTGGATTTAATATCATCGCTTAATTTATTAAGTTCTTCATCTTTTTCTATTAGCGCATGAGAGATGATCTTAGTATCCCAGGAAATTTGAATCCCATATTCTGCTTTGCCTCTTACTCTATCTAATTTTTTTTTCAGGTTTTGGTATTCCCCTTTTATCCAATCTCTAACCACTTTCTTTGGATCTTTCTCTTCCCTTGCCCTGATTATAGTGTCAAATCCTAAGGGAAGAACTATCCCAAACCTCTCCCATGCTGTCTCTATAACCTTTTCATGGATTATAATCCAGTTTTTCACCATATCATTATCTTCTGATTCGTATGGTTCAGAAGGACAGTCGTGAACTATGGCAGATATATCCTGGTAATGTATAGCATAAACACGAGTTCCATTAATCCCGATGCTCCCTAACTGCGCCTCTTGAGAACTCTCAACAATACAATAAACATATCTGCCTTCAGCCATTTCTAATCTCCTTTTTCTCATATCCCTCTTTCCATTTTACTGGGTTTACTATCTGATTTAGGGCATCATCCACAAGTTCATCCAAACCATCCCTTACTGATTTGACTGTCTCAGAAATTCCCTGCTCTTTTTTCATCTGATCAATGGCAATATCAATTTCCTCAAGAGCAGTTCCTAACCTTTCAATTTCTTTATTCATCAAGCTTCCTCCTTCCATGCGTCTGAGTGCTTGATGTTTGAGCGCATCTCTGATTATCTCTACTAGAGCAATGACCAAACCTAAAAGTCCGTGTTTTAGGTTGTCCTCGTTTATATCAATAGGCATGATGAACTCTT
This sequence comes from uncultured Eubacteriales bacterium, assembly GCA_964449165.1. GTDB lineage: Bacteria > Acidobacteriota > Aminicenantia > Aminicenantales > Aminicenantaceae > CAYSCW01. The sequence continues at coordinate 165,850 of CAYVAT010000001.1, forward strand.
GATTAGTTCAAGATTCGTATTCTGCAGGGCCCTTATTAGTTTTTTATTTTGTGCTTTTAATTATTTTTACTTCCAGTATTCCATTCTTGTAAGTTTTGGTCATTACTCCTTTAGGCACACAGGGTAATATTATTTCTCTGTTATACTTTTTCCCGGCCTTGTCAGCATAAATAGCTAATTTGTCTTTCTTTAAATTTACTTTAATGCTTTTTTCATCGGCACCAGGAATCTCAATGATGGCTAATATGTAGCTATCTTCATCAAATATATCTACTTCTCTTTCTCTCGGAAAAGACACCTCTTTTTTTATTCCTGGCTTCTCCATTATAGAGGATTTTGGTCTTGATCCTATTTTCTGATAGGATATTCTCCCTTCTGGTTTTATTAAAGGAGCTGTTTTCAATTTTCTTTTCAGTTCTTCATCGATCTTTTTTAACCCTTCCTGGAATTCAGGAAGCTTTTCAGCACTCTTTAGCAAATCGCTTAAGCCAAACATGCGGCCTACGCTCCTAAGAATCTCAGCGGCGTTTGTTTCTTCTTGTTTTTCCCCTGATTCTGTCTTCTTTTTCTCTCTTTCTTTTTCAAGCTTTCTGATTCTTTCTTCAAATTCCTTTATTTTTTTCTTGTCTCCCTCTCTATTTGATTCTTTCATTTTTTTCTAACTCCTATGAAAAAAAGGAAATGTCCCTCCTTGTTGGAATCCACAATGATATTCTTTTTGTATTCTGAACAGAAAAAATTATTTTTTATCCATATTAGCTGTGGCATTGCTCTTAGACTTGGTGTTGATTCTTGACATTGCACTCGCCCACCCGCACCATGGGCATCCAGTACTCATAAGTTCTTCCACTGGTACCTTCTTCTCGCATTGTGGGCAACTCTCTTTCATCACGCTTGCTTCATTCCAGGCAGCAGTCTCCAGATTAGTTCCTGATGGAAATTCAAGACCATATTTGGCGGCGGTTTCAAGCGATGCTATTGATGCTCTTATTTTTATTCCTAAAAGCTCTATCCCAGCCAGAGAGACAGCTATATCGGCATTGATTACAAGCCCCTTATCCAGAACCCTATCTATGACATCTATCAGAGTATATGATGTGCTTCTTGTCGCTTCTAGTGCCATTTATACTCTCTTTAAATCTCTATTCGGAACTATTTAAATATTCTGTGATTTAAATAGTGTGGCTGGATTATTCATGAATAATCAAGGTGTACTATGTTATTTTCATCTTGAATCTTTTGTTCTATACTATCTCCGATGTTTCAGTATCCAGCCGTCTTCTCAAGCCTTTACGATTGAATTCGATCAGATTGCCTCCATTATCTAGTATAGCCTCGTAAATAGCTAATATATCCATTTGATCCGGAATAGAATGCTTCTCTATCATTTCCAGAATTATCCTCCAGCCCACATCTTCTCTGGTGGCACTCAAAGTGGCTGAAAGTTCAAGGCCAGTAATTTTACTTAGTTCTTCACGGGCTTTCTTAACCAGTTCGGATATGTTCAGGGCCATGCTAACCTCCTTCTTTGCTGTTTTATCCTTCTCTTTCTTCTTCATATTTCCTGATTGTTTCCAATTTGTCTAAAAGCTTCTCTTCTTTTTTTCTAAATTCTTCCTCACTTATTTCATCCATATCAAAAAGCATCTGAAGATTTAACAGTTCCTCCTGCACCTTGGTTCTATCAGTAAACTCCGTTTCTGCAACCTCCTTTACCTTTTCGCCAATCCATGCTACTCCTTTTAAGGGTAGAAGAAAGGGAAACAATATATCGGTTAAGCTGAAATTTACTTCCTTTTTAGATTCTCGATGTGCTTTCTTTTCCTCTCTCATCTTCATCTCCTTTCAAATTAATGACAAGCTCCACAAAGTTACAGGGAGGAACCGGACCTGCATACTTGAATCTTATTCTGTCCTTGTAAGCTGAGTTCAATTGTTCGAAAATGTTGTCAAATTCATCTATCCTATGTTTCTCAAGCAAGAAAGCGGAATTGGTAATCATATTATCCCCAAATATCTTATTCTGCCGGAGTTCACTATAAGCACCATCTAGCATTTTAAAAATCTCTAATTCCTCTTCAGTTTTCTTTGCTTCCAGAGCCTTTTTGACCATCTCTCCTAATTCTATTCTGTGGCTCAAGGGCTCAGCAATATTCCCTGTTGATATTTTTTTCTTTAATATCTCAATATCCTTGTTTTCCTCGACAATTTCCTTGAAGATGGTCTCCATATCCATCCAGACAGCCTTGAGGCCAAGTTCAATTTTATCGGTCATTCGATTTAAAAGGTCCTTAAGTTCTATGTACCTTGCCATGAGTATTTCAATTTTAATTCTATCCTGGGGATTTCGTCTTTTACTTCCTTCAGCGATTGTGCTGAATTTTACAGGAAGAATGATATAATCATCCATGAGCTTTTCCATCACCTTCATATGAGTTAAAGTATTCTCTTTTGAGATAGGGTATTTAACTATGGGCGAATTGCTGGCCACTGCAGCTATATCTTCGAAGACAACAGTATGAACTCTATCTCCTCGGCCTCCTATGCCCTCAATACCTAAGTCCTTCTCCTCGTGACCATCGATTATGCAATAAATATACTTTCCTTCTTTCGACATGACTAATTAACCTTTATTTTCCTCCACCCCATCTTATGACTAAATTAACAAAGTTGAAGGGGGGTGAGGGTCCTATATATTTAAATTTATGGTTGTTATGTTTCCTTGTTAAATTCTCTACTGTGTCATCAAATTCTCGCTCCTGCATTCTATCGATTAAAAAGGCGCTGTTGAGAACCGTACTATCTCCTGCAGGTTCATTCAAGCAGAAATCGATAGATTTGGATTTTAATGGCCGAAGGATCTCATCAGCTTCGGCTTCTCTCTTCCTTTCCAGAGCATTCTTCACTTTCTCGCCCAGAGTAACTCTTTCGTCAAAGGAAAAATCTTTAGGTTTCTTCTGAATTCTTTCTTTTAGTGCCTTTACCTCTCTATCAGACGTAGCTATTTCTTTGAAAATTATGTCTATATTGAGCCAGAATACCTTAAGTCCCATTTCTACTTTGTTGTCCATTGATCTAAGGAGTTTCTTGAATTCATGATAATTCTTCATTAACAAGCTTCTTACTTCGTCATTACTTGTAGCAATGGTTCCAAATCTTATGGGCAGGACAGTGTATTCTTTCATAACTTCTTCTATTACTTTCTCGTGAGTCATTAAATTATTCCTGTTAATTAAATATTTAGTCATAAGAGTGGGACTGAGGATACAGGCCAAATCGCGATAGCACAATGTGTACACTTCATTTCTTTTTTCTCCAACCCCAATGGAGCCAAAAGTACGATGTGAAGTTTCTTCAATTATGCAGTATAAATATTTGCCCTCATAAGACATTCTTTATTTATCCTTTTTCAATTTCTTGCATAAACGAATCTGAATGACATTTTTGTCTTGTTCACTGTACATGGCCTACATCAAAAATGCTAATCATATAGCTTGATTCGACATCTTCCTTTCTTATGCACTTCCTTTCATTCTGGCAATAATCTAATAACGTCTTGTATGCTCTTTGTATTTCTTCAAATTTTTTTTGAGCATCGATGTCATCAAGAAATTTATCAGGGTGTTTTTCTCGAGCCAATCTGCGATAAGAAGCTTTTATCTCAGATGTGTCCACTTCTTCACCTAGCCCTAATAATTTTCTTGCATTATCAATGTTCTCAAAATTGACCTTCTTCACTTCGTATGTAAAAAAGCTGTATAAAGGAAGGGAGCTTATACATCTAAAATTTATCTTCTCATTGTATTTTTTATTTAATTCTTTCAGAGCTCGATCAAATTCACTCTCTTTATCTTTATCTAGAAGAAAAGCACAATTTAAAATCATTCTAGCATCCATAAGCTCATGCTTTTTAAACTCACAGACCTTTACTTTTTCCTTTAAAAATTCGAGCATTTTAGTCTGTAAATCAGACTTTTCTTTTTCTAAGGCATCTTTAATCATGCTTCCAATTTCAATTCTTTCTTGGAATGTATCCTGCGCTGATTTTTTAGCTATCTCTTCTTTAAATTTATTGATTTCTTCGTTTTCCTTTCCAATTCTCTTGATAATTGAGTCAAGATTATTCCAGACAGCAACAACATCTAGTTCTATTTTTTTTTCTATTTTTTTTAGCTTATCTTTGAATTCAGAATACCCTTTTTCCAAAACCTTCCTGACCCCATCAGTATTTTCAAAAATAGTACCGAATTTAATAGGAATAATAGTATATTGCTTCATAATATTCTCGATAACGGTCTGATGCTTGATTAACTCATTAGCTACTATTTCCCTCGTTCTGTAATCAAAAGAATTTTTTGGATAATCACTCACTACAGAAGCAATGTCCTTGTAGGGAATGGTATAGACTTCAGTTGAGCAAGCTTTCTCAATAGGAACAAATCTCTTCTCCTCATTGAGACCTATAACACCATATACATATATTGCTTGGGTCATTTAATTTATCCTCTTTGGCTTATTCCTTTTGCGCTTTCAGCACTCTTATTGCTTCTTCAAAATGCTTTTTAGCTATGGCAAATCCTTTTATTTTCTCCTCACTTAGTTTTCCCTTAAATTTTTCAATAAATTCTTTTACAGCCTGCATAGATGCACGTCTAACCATTGCTTCTATATCTGCACCTGTCCAGTCTTTTGTTTCTTGGGCCAGTTCAATAAGATTTACATTTTTTGCTAATGGTCTGCCTTTTGTATGAATCATAAGGATCTCAATCCTTGCCTTTTGATCGGGAATGGGTAATTCCAAGATAAGGTCGAATCTTCCAGCACGAAGTACTGCCGGATCAACGATGTCTATCCTGTTAGTGGCGGCAAGCACTATCACTCCCTTTAATTCTTCTATCCCATCCAATTCTGCAAGGAACTGACTGATGACTCGTTCTGTGACCCGGGTGGTATCTCCAAGAGTTCCCCTCTGAGGAACAAGAGCATCTATTTCGTCAAAAAATAAGATGCAGGGGGATGCTTGTTTAGCTTTTTTGAAGACCTCTCTTACCCCTCTTTCGCTTTCTCCGACATATTTACTCATAAGAGAAGGCCCACTGACTGCAATGAAATTTACCTCACTTTCATTGGCTGCAGCCTTAACGATTAAAGTCTTTCCTGTTCCTGGAGGGCCATGAAGGATTATTCCCTTGGGAGGATTTGTTTTTGCTTTTGCAAAAATTTCAGGATACTTAAGAGGCCACTCTACTGCTTCTATTAGTTCATCTTTTATATTTTGTAAGCCGCCTACATCTTCCCATTTAACATCAGGGACTTCCACAAAAACCTCGCGAATTGCCGAAGGGCCTACTTCTTTTAAAGCTTCCATGAAATCATCCGTGGTTACTTCTAGTTCCAGAAGAGTATCGTAAGGAATTTCCTCTAATTCAAAATTGACTTTGGGCAAGATCTTTCTCAATGAAGTCATGGCTGCTTCCCGAGCAAGGGCTTCCAAGTCCGCCCCTACAAAGCCATGAGTGATAGAAGCAAGTTTCTCTAAATCCACATCATCAGAGAGAGGCATGCCCCGTGTGTGAATCTGGATTATTTCCAGTCGAGCATTCTTATCTGGTATAGGAATACTTATTTCTCTGTCGAAGCGGCCTGGTCTTCTCAACGCTGGATCCACAGCATTTGGAATATTGGTAGCAGCAATTACAATAACTTGGCCTCTTGACTCAAGCCCATCCATAAGGGATAAAAGCTGAGCAACTACTCTCCGTTCTACCTGTTTCTCTGCTCCCATATCTTCGCGCTTGGGAGCAATAGACTCAATCTCATCCAGAAATATTATGGCTGGGGCATGAGCCTGAGCATTATCAAATAGACTTCTTAACCTGGCCTCACTCTCTCCATAAAACTTGCCCATGATCTCAGGCCCACTTATGCTGGTAAAATAGGCATCGGTCTCATTGGCTACTGCCCTGGCAATCAAAGTTTTTCCGCAACCTGGAGGACCATACAGAAAAACTCCTTTGGGAGGCTCGATTCCTAATCTCTCAAAGACCTGAGGATATTTCAAAGGAAGCTCAATCATCTCTCTAATCCTCTGAATCTCCTTATCTAAGCCACCGATATCCTCATAGGACAGTCTAAATCCTCGTCTTCTTTCGGGAACCTCCTCTTCTTTCATTTCTATTAATGTATTTGGTTGAAGTATAACGGGGAGTCCTTTGGGAACAGTGTTTACCACTCTAAAATCACATGATCGAGTGCCAAATAGATTTGCCCTTACTCTATCTCCAGAAACTAAAGGCAGACCTTCTAACAAACGTCCAATATACCTTGTATCTCTATCTCCGCGGAGTGAACTGACAGTCATGGGAGATAAAATGACTTTGTTTGCTGGATTATATTCTGTCTTTTTAATCCTAATCTTTTCATCCAGCCCTATCTGTCCATTTTCTCGAATAATGCCATCGATTTGGATAATGCCTTTACCTCTGTATTCCACGTAAGCTGGCATCACCTTGGCTACAGTCTTTTTTTCCCCTTCTAATTCGATTATGTCCCCTACCGAGGCATCTATTTTTTCCATATCCTTTGGGTCCAATCTGGCTATACCTCTTCCCACATCCCTGCTTTCTGCTTCAGCTGCTTTGAGAGTTATTAATTTTGCCTTTTCTGCCATTTTTAGCTTTTCTTACTTTTTGTGCTTTTCCTACCTGTTTTAATAAGCTTGATCTTTAAAATTCCGTTTTTATAAGATGATTCAATCTTGCCTTTTCTCACCTCTGAAGAGACCAAGATCTCTTTGGAATATTTTCTATCTCCAGCCTCAGCAGAAAGCTTGAGAATATCACCTCTTAATTCAAAATGGATGTCGTTCTCTGAAACACCGGGAAGTTCGACAACTATTAATATATGGTCCTCTTCATCAAAGATATCCACTACAGGCTCTCTCTCTTCTTCTACTACTGGACCCTTGGGTGTTTTCTTGATATTTCCAAAGGTCTCTATTACAGGCTTGCCTCCAACCATTGTCCTTATACTAAAGCCATACACCCCCTTTATCTCTTTGCCCAGCTTTATCTCACCTTCTTTCTTTATCTCGCCTTCTGTCTCAGATAATTTGGATGCCATATCAATAAGATTACTAATTCCTTTGAATATACTTCCAAAAGAAATGTGATTGCCTAGATCAAAATCCACTTTAAATTCCTCTTTTTCTTTCTTTTTTTCTTCACTCATTTTACTTTACCTCCATAAGCAAATAATTCCTTTACTCCTTGGTATGCTCATCATTTATATTTTATTTTGTATTTACATAGATCTTCTCTATCTTCTTAGCTTAATATTGGCCGTTTTATGAATCATTTCTTCTCTTTCTTTTTTTCTAACCTATATTTCAAAGCGGCAGCCTCTATTTCCAAGGTATCATATCTGGAACTCGTTGGTCTGCCCAAAACTCTGGCCCACTCTCTGGCGATTAATTTTTTGGCTATCCCATGGATTGTAGCCATATTCATGGAGATATGGACTTTCTTTGTCTTACTTCTTGGGAAGAGCTTATACTGACTCCAGCCTACTTCTTCAAGTGAATTTTGTTTATAATGTCGCTTTATATGCTGGGCGGGAATTTTATGAAAATATAAATCTAAATCTTTTTCCTGACGAAGTTCATCCTCATTTTTCTGTTTGAAATCAGATGCGCTTTTCTCCCGTGAAGGAGACGTTTCTCTCTTCTGCATCTTTTTCTATGAAGTTGCTAATCCCCTTGATTACCTAAAATAACGAGTGATTACGTTTTTTAAGGGATATGCTCTTTGTTTTAGAATTCTTTCTGGTCTTTAATGAAGATATTTTTTGTTTGAGGAATCAATACTCCCAGTCTACTTTCTGCATATTCCCGTTAATTTTTTTCTTCTTTTCATCTTTTTTCTCATTTTTCTCTTTCAACAGTTCCTCTATTCCCTTTTTTCCTACCTTGGCTGAATTTTTTTGCAGATCATACATGCGTGCTTTTGTCTCTTTCCACGTAGCTGCAATGGATTTCACCCTCCGCCCTAAAGTCGAACCATATCTCTCGAGTCTTTCTTTTTCCCTAGCCAGTATGTACATTTCCAGATGGCAGTGATCTTTGCTCTTGGGTTTGGAATAAAGTTGTAGCCTTTCACTGTTGGGAGGTATACCCCTCCTCTTTTGCTTATGCTTGCCTTTGTTCTCGAGTTCCCAAGGAGCAAATTCGCTTATTTCATTTTCTGATTTCATGATTAAACACCTCTCTTCTCAATTTCGGTCATGATTTTTATTTTTTAAAAAAGGGCTTAGCCCTTTTTTGTAAGCTCTAATATTAATCTGAGCTAATCGGGTTCCTTGTACTCTGATCTCAACTAACTGCCCCTTTTTTAACTGAGCTTCTTTTCTAATATTTTGAGGAATGGCAATCCGGCCTTCTTTGTCAATCCTGGATAATCCTTTTACTAACGCCATACTCATCACCTCCTTAAAAGCTAGGTCTTTTTGTCATTTGATTATATTTTTTTCTTTTGATCAGCAATATTTGTCTATTAATCCGTCTAGTGTTTGTCTCACTTTGTTTTGATGAGTTTTTGAGCCTATTCTGCTGGCTGCCGAAGCTAATATATCCAATACTGTCTCTCTGAAAATCGGATTGTCCTTAGAGACAGCTCCTTTCCTTACTTTTAAAGTTTTTGCAACCATTATCGCGCTTCGTATAGAAGGCGTATATTCACATTTGCCCGATTCTCTAAATGCTCTCACAATGTCAATAATTTTTGCTGATTCTTTTTTGGGAAGGCCGCTCTTTGCCTGGATAATCGCTATCTCTGTCTCCTTGTTGAAGTGATCCAAATCTATGGTGATCATTCTATCTCGAAGGGCATCCTGTGTTCTGTAGACTCCTGCATACTCCTCAGGATTAGAGGTGAATATAGCCGTGAAATGAGGATCAACCTTCAGGTAATTTTCCTCTCCTCGGACATTGGGCAGATCTAACATTTTCTCCTGGAGAACGGAAAGCAAAGTGTTATTGGCTTCAGGCCGGGAACGAGTAAATTCGTCATAGATAAGGGTAAATCCGTATTTGCAGGCAACTGTCAGACGATTATCAACCCAACGCCTTTGCATATCCTCTTCGGTTTTTAGAACTGAATGAATAAAGTTGTCCACGACTTTCCTCATCCTGTAGCCATATTCTCCCCCTATTAAATCAGATGAAGAGAACTCGTCATCTCCATGAATCATCATAACCGGTCGCCTCAATTTAGAGGCTAAATGCATAGCTAAGGTAGTCTTTCCCGTTCCTGAGGTCCCTCTGAAATGTACTGGAAAACCAGCGCCGATATAGGCGAGTGCTCTTTCTGTGATTTTTTTTACCTCATTCGTCTCCACAAAATGAGACAGAGGTCTAGGCTCCAGAACAGTAATAGCTTCTTCTAATTCAAAGGCCATTTGTCTTCCTCCCTGATAAGTAAGTTAGGGTGTAATTCACCCCTTTATACAAAATTGATTTAACTTTTTTTTTGACAGCAGCCTCAGAAGTTATAAGTCCACTCCCTCTATTTCCCCCTTACTTCCTGAAGAGGTTGTGTATATATTGCATCTGATGATGGGGTATACTTTTAAGGTGCCACTCCTCTTTCTTTAGGTTTTAGTTATCGTAGCTTGCTTCCTTCTTCTTACAGGAACTCTATTCATGCAAACTCTTTAAGATCGGGCTGCTTTTCCTTGACAATAAGAGTACTGAAAGAATAGCCATTCAGCTTCGTTGACACTTGAATGGCAGAGAAAGAAGGAACAGTCAGCCAATCTATTCATCCGCCACCCTTTTTTGAAATTGATTCAAGCTTTCTTTTTCCTGGTCTGTTTCTTTTCTTTCTCCTCTTTTTCCTTTACTCTTATCTTCTTTTTTTGACCAGGGGCTATCCCTGAGACCAGCTCTTGCCAGGCCGCGGCGGCAAAATCTCTGTCTTTTTTAAACTCAGAAATCATTTTGCCCACGTCGAGTCTAAATCGTGCTATATTCTGAGCCCTCTCTTTACTCTCTTTTTTGATTCTCGCCATATCTCCATTCCTGAAGTTTTTCAAAGACATTTGAACAGCTCCCCTTAAATCATTTACTTTTTTAACTCGTTCCTTGTCCCATGCATTGCAGTTAGCTAAAAATTCAGTCTTCATCTTAGCTCTTTCTGCATTCCAATTGCTCTTTGTCTGCTTAATATTTCTTTTCAACTCCCGAATGTGATCGGCCCTTTCCTTATTCATTTCAGAGATTTCATTGGCTAAGTTAGCAAATTCATTTGCCCATACCATTTTCTTACTCCTTTTTTCTAAATGGTTTGATGAGAAGACGTGCTCAGGATGAAGTGAGTTACTCTATAGAGGGGACAGAGTCTTTTCATTTGCGCCTCTATACTCCCAAGGACATCTCACACTTTTCCGAGCTTGGCTTATACTTAAGCCGCTGCTGTGAGACCTACTGCTTCAGCATACTTCAAGAAGGTCTCAACGGATGCGGTAACGATCCTGGCTTCAATAGCCAAGAGCTCGATGCCCACGAGAGAAGCTCTCACCCAGGCGTCGACGACTATTCCCTTATCCAGGATTCTGTCAACCACTTCAACCAAGCTGGAGGATGCGATTGTCTTTTCCACGGCCATTCTTTGTCACCTCCTTTCTAGCTGTTATTCCGCTTTCTATTATTTTGCTAAAGGGGCGCGGTATTCCCCTTTACTCTCAATGGCAATGACCTTACGCCATTGATGACTTATTTCATCCTTTATTCTTTCAAACTCTTCTAAAATTTCATCTGCCGCACAGATTTCTTCTTGATGCTCAATATGAAAGGCTTTTATCATTGCCTTAAAATCTTTAATCCTTACCTCAGGTCCTTTTTCCAGTAGTCTTCGTAGTGCTGCCACCAACTGTTTCTGATCTCGGTGGAAATTTTTAAGCATTCGACTGAAGTTTCTTTCTCTTTCTTTTGGATATTCCATCATTTTCTTCCGCAAAAGTTCGAATTCCTTCGGAGTGCAGGGAGTTTTCCCTGAAAGTATCTTTCTGAGCTTGTCTACAATCTCTTCCTCTTCCTTGCAAAATTTCTCTATCATTTGGGTAATTTCCTTTTCTCTTTTGGCCTGCTGGATTTGAATATCGGCGATCATAGCATCAAAGTCTTTTTTCCTTAGACTTTGGTTCTTGGCTAAAATTTCCTTTAACCTATCAGCCATCTTGGTCTGTTCTTCATAAAAAATTTTAACATTCTGGACGACTTGTCTTATTAACGATGTGACTGCTTTTACCTTTTTTTCGTATGAATTTACTATTTCTTTTGAAATAATGAAGAATTCCTCTTGCTCTCTCATTTCCTGCTAATCTTGAGAAATCGTATCCACTCCGTTTTTATTTATCCTTCTCGTTTCATCATGTGAAAATGACATAAGTAGGAGATGTTAAGTCTGCAATTTTTATGCCAATTTTTTTTATTAAAAATAGGGATATGATCGGTCATTAACAGGAAGGAAACAATAGAAAAGATGACTATCTCGATTTAAACTATGTAATTTTTTCCATATTTATGGTTTTTTTTCAATACACCGTTCTTGAAATTCATTGTCTTAAAATTTCATTATGTTTTTTCATTTATTTTAAAGAAAAAGTTAGGGCATTTTCTTTTCTTCCCATTTTTTTGCCAAATTTTGTGCATCATCGACCCAATACTTCAGCTTGTTTTCCCAGTATTCACGCCGTTTCAGAATCCAATCTGCAAATTGAGTAGAAGATCCACTTACTTTTTTTCCATTGATATACAGCTCTTCAGCATTTTCTGGACCCCATTTATAGCTGTGGAGAGTATAAAATAATAGAGAAGCTTGATCTTTAACGCCTTTCCATTCCCAAAAATTAATAAGGCTGTTTAAATAATAAAGTCCTCCCGTTAAATTAATTATGGGATTGAAAATTAAATTCTTATCATAACCGGGATATCCCATTTCGGTTAATATGTTCCATGCCCTGTAATCCATCCATTGGGTCAGTCCTTTAGCACCCACCTCAGAAATAGCTTTGGGATCTCCTCTGCTTTCCTTCTCTAACCAAGCTAAAATCAGAGGAGCATTGAGTCCCTTATTCCCATATTTTTCATCTGTCATCACAATTAATTGAATACAGTCTTGTTTCTCCTTGTTTGTGAATTTCTCATCATGATCTCTGATTAATTCCCAAAAGCAAAGGGCAATAGCTTTTTGTCTTAGGACATCTTTAATAAAATTTCTATTGACCTTTTCCATAATCTCCATCTTTTCCATATCCTCTTTTAATCCTTCTCTCTCTGTCCTGGATTTTTTGATTTCTCCGACTAGAAAAAGATTCCAAAGTCCTAATAAAGTCAGTCCAATAATAAAAAAAGAACAGGGTATGATTATCAATTTTAAACATTTCCTATCTTTTTGTTGCCTGTCCAAATCCTACCTCCCTGAATTCCTCCAATTAAATAGAAAAAATTTTTAAATTAGGTTTTCTTATGATTTCTTCTTCATTTTCTTTTTATTACTTGATGCCTTAGAAATAAAGAAAAAGCTCCCAACAGTATCCAAATTATTAAATTTCTATTCATCGCATCTTTCCAAAACCCAGACTTTATCCAATCTAGTCGGCATTTCTTTTTTTTCCTCGAATCTCTGGCTGTTATTTATCCAATTCTCCAGTTTCTCCGACCAATATTCCCTACGATTTAAAATCCAATTTACATATTCGACAGCTGGTCTGTATGCTCTTTTTCCCGTATTAAAGAGCTCTTTGGTGTTCTTTGTTCCCCATTTATAACTGTGGAGGGCATAAAATAAAATAAGAGATTTGTTTTTTATGCCCACCCTACGCCAATAATTCATGAGATCAATAAAATGATGAATTCCTCCTGTTAAGTTTATGACTGGATTAAAAACTAGCTCTTCATCATAACCAGAGTACCCCAAGGCAGCCAATATTTCATCTGCCCTGAAATCCATCAATTGAGTCAATCCTTTTGCTTTGGCATAGGAGATAGCTTCGGGATTTCCGTCACTTTCCTTTTCTAGCCAGGCTAAAATTAAAGGGGCATCAAATTCTCTATCTCTATATTTTTCATCTGTTATCGAAATAAGTTGAATACATTCTTGGATTAATTCTTTTTTGTATTTATTCTTATGGTATTGGATTAATTCCTGAAAACACAAAGTAATAGCTCTATGTCTCGCTGCATGTTTAATAAAATCCTTATTGGCTTTCTCCAGAATTTCTAATCTCTCTATACTTTTTTTCAGTTCTTTTCTCTCCAATTCAGATTTTTTAATTTCATCTACTAAAAATAGATCCCAAAGGAATAATAGAATTAATACAATTGTAAAAAAAGAAAAGATCGGGATCAGTAATCCAAATCTTCTTTTTCTATATTTTTTTTGCATTTCTGAATTTCAACTTAAAAAATATTTTAAATCTCTGTCTTCTCTCTAATTTTCTCTAATATTTTCTCAGCAAAACGGGCAAAAGATGGCTTTGCAGGCTACCGCCGTTGAAAAATTTTTTATACACATATCCAATCTTCTACTTAGTGCGCAATAAGTCCTATTTCGCTTTAGCTCTTGTCTCTATATTGATCCGCATAGGCAAGAATCCTTTTTCCTGAATATTCATATAAGATTTAATTCAATAAACAAGTTTCATGCCAAATCTCAATCTGGATTTAGGAATCTCCTTTTAACTTATTTAATTTAAAAGAGTTATATTTTGGATAATTAACTTTGTTCAATCTTTTTATCTTTTTTTTATGCAATTTCCTTAAAAATCATGGATTTTTTTCCATATTTTAATTCCATAGTTTTTGAAAGGATGATCTTGCAATCTGTTAAATAAGGAGATAACGAGAAAAAAAGGAGAGGCTATTTAAGAAAAAATATTGCTGGTTTTTTATAAAAGGTTTGTTTCCTGATGAACCTGTTTTGGAATATATAAATGTTATAATTTTTTTCTATTGGCAGGATCTCTTGGGATTGGAATTGATTAAATGAGGATAGTGTTAGTTATTTTTAGGCTTGTCGGCTTTTTAGGGCCTCAGCAATTTTTATTAACTCTAACTTCTCTCCCTTACTAATCTTAGAATCTTCCATCCATTCGGCCATAAGTCTATCGTTCCCCAGGACGAAAGCTCTCAAAGCGACTTCCCAATAACAGGCCTGATTTTCTCTGCAGTGCTTTAACTTAGCAAGATTTGCTTGTTGTGATCTAATTCTCTTTAGAATCTCTTTCTCTCTCATCCTATCTCCAAAGGCCATCAACGTCAATTTCAAGCCATCTCTGATAACTGCCTTCACATATTTCAGATCTATTGGTTTGGTAATATAATCAAAAGCACCAAATTTCATTGCCATCCTGGCAGTATCCATAGTGCCATAGCCAGTTATAACAATAACTATGATGTTTTCATCAACTTTTTTTATGTGCTGAAGAACTTCAATCCCATCCATTTTGGGCATTTTTAAATCTAGTAACACTATATCTGGTTTTTTCTCCTTTACTATTTTTAAGCCGTTTACTCCATCCAGTGCAGTTAATACATCATACTCTTCATGAGTTAAAGCTTTTTCAAAATAATGGCAGATATCTTTTTCATCATCGATTACTAGGATTTGAGGTTTTTTTCTCATTCTTTCTGCTCCATTTTCTATTTTCTGTATTTCTTTTTTTTGGCAATACAAGCAGCAAAATATCATTTCGGAAATCTTCCTTTATATTTCTTATATCAACATCATATGGTAAAAGAATTTCTTCATTAAATTCATAGTCTTCGTGTTTACCTGAGATAAAATATTTTCTATTCTCAAGACCAAAGTTAAGCTCGCCTTTCCTGAAATTGCCTAGATCAATGACAATCTGAACTTCCTCTGCCTCCTTAAAAACATCTACAATTGGCTCTTTAATTCGCTTGAAAAAAGGTTTAGTTATATACTGCCATTTTCTTGGCCTTTTGTATGCCTCACTTGTATACTTATGGGTTGCCTTTCTGGGATAATGCTTTTGTATTTTAGAAAGCATGGGTATATCATACGTAAATTCCTTTAAAATATTATTCTTATAGCATTCTCTCCAGATTTTCCTCATTGTTCTTGGGGGTATACTTCTTATCATTTTTTAATTGATACTGAGAATTTT
The DNA here is from genome assembly GCA_964449165.1 of uncultured Eubacteriales bacterium. GTDB lineage: Bacteria > Acidobacteriota > Aminicenantia > Aminicenantales > Aminicenantaceae > CAYSCW01. Next base: position 181,036 of record CAYVAT010000001.1, read on the forward strand.
CTTCTTTTAGCATCACAAATTTTTATCATTATTATCTTACCTTACATTGCTAAAAGCCTGTATTTTCAGTTAGAGAAAAGTAGCACATAGGAAAAATAAAGTCAAAATCAGCCATAAAAGGACAATTAATTTGCATTATTAATGAATATATCATGTCCGAGGACACTCACGAACCTTGAAAATAATCGATTAGTTGCAATCGTTGAAGTGACAAGACTATTTTCCGGGTAATAATCAAGGTTAAGCGATTTTTCAACATTTATGGTTCTTATGTAGCTGCGACCATAACTATGGAAATCTTTCCAGATTACAGCATGACTCCACATCTATGATTCTTTTTCCTTATGATCTTATAATCTATTGAAAATGAATAAATTATATATATTTCTAAAAAGACGCTTCTCCATTCCAAACCTTGGCACTAATATTGCTCAATCATATTGATGAGGAGGTAATCTATCCAAAATTAAAAGGATATGGAAATCACCTAAGATGGGTCAAATTTTAAACATATATTTTCAGAAGAGGGGCGAGAATTGAGTCAAGGGTATCTAAGAATTATTTTATAAAGAGAGAATATTCACAATCGATGACTTAGCGGATCTTACTGAATTAGAAACATGAGGAGAATAATATATAATTTCACAGATAAAGCTCCTTAACTTGAGCATCACATTGAGAGAGCGTAATAAACAGTCCGTAAATCGTGCGATCAAGTGTTTTTTCTCTGTAAAGGAGAGGTCCATATGGCTAAAGCAAGAATTTTAGTGGTTGAAGACGAGGGCTTAGTCGCCAAGAATATCCAGAATATGCTGATCAATCTAGGATATGATTCTGTTGAGACTGCTTCATCGGGTAAGAGCGCAATCCAAAAAGCAAAAGAAATAAAGCCAGATTTAATCTTGATGGATATCAAACTAAGAGGAAATATGGATGGAATTGAGGCTGCTGAAAAAATAGGCGAGAACCTTAATACTCCTGTAGTTTACCTTACAGCATATGCAGACAAGAAAACACTGCAGAGGGCAAAGGTTACCGAGCCTTTTGGTTATATTACCAAGCCTTTCGAAGAAAAAGAACTTCATTCAACTATAGAAATCGCCTTATACAAACATGATATGGAGAAGGAATTACGAGAAAGTCGGGAATGGTTTTCCACTACGCTCAACAGTATCGGAGATGCTGTGATTGCCACTGATAAAAAGGGATCAATAACATTTATGAATTCTGTTGCTGAGGCGCTTACAGGTTGGAAGCAAAAAGAGGCTCTTGGAAAGGATCTAAAAGACAGGATTAGACTCGTTCTCAACGATGAGGCATATTCTCAGAAAAAGAATAAAGGGAAGACATCTGGAAAGGGGAGAATTATCCATTATGTGGATCAGGCTATGCTTATTAATAAAGGCAACCAGAAAATACCTGTAGATTACAGTGATGCACCTATTAGAGATGAGCAAGGGGGGGTCCTGGGAAGCGTTCTTGTTTTCCGGGATGTCTCAGAACGAAAGCAGGCTCAGGAAGAACTGCAGCAGAGTTTCATAAAATTGCGGAAAACCCTGGATGAAACTGTACAGTCTCTTGCCTCGGCCGTAGAAATGAGAGATCCCTATACCGCAGGCCACCAGGAAAGAGTGGCCAATTTGGCCTGTGCTATAGCTAAAGAGATGGGCCTTCCTGATGCACAGATCGAAGGCATCAGGATGGCCGGAGTCATCCATGATATCGGAAAGATTTATGTTCCCGCTGAAATCCTCAATAAACCTTCTCGATTGAATGAAGCCGAGATTATGCTAATAAAAAAACATCCCCAGGTGGGTTACGATATATTGAAGGGAATAGAATTTCCTTGGCCTATCGCCCAAATAGTGCTTCAGCATCATGAAAGGATGCTGGGAACTGGATATCCCCAAGGTCTGAGTGGGGGAGATATTCTCTTAGAAGCGAGGATTATTGGAGTCGCTGATGTTGTAGAAGCTATGTACTCCCATCGTCCCTACCGACTATCACTTGGTGTGGAAAAAACTTTACAGGAGATTTCAAAAAATAGAGCGATTCTTTATGATCCGGTTGTGGTGGATGCCTGCATTAAGCTTTTCACAGAAAAAGGGTTTAAATTCGAGGATGAAATAGAGAAAATGGAGGAAGAATTCATTCCTGATAGCTATTGATGATTTCTGGCTTAGATTTTTGGTTTTTCAGCCAGTAAGGGATTATTCTTCAATTCAAAAGCCAGCTCACTCAAAGAAGGCAATCTGCAAAAATTTTGTAGATAAGGGCGCGATGGATGGCATCTTTGGAATAGGCAAGGCTGATTTGAAACGCGATGATGATGCTGAGTGACAGTTTGAAAAAACCGATTAGATATTTTTTTCACCCTTTATGAGGATGGATCATCCTCTCTTATAGTATCAATAGTGATAAAAATATCACCCTTGATATCCCCGGAAAGGGTAATTGACCCTTCGTTGCTTATGATTAAAACTCATTGTGAAAATGCAGGAGTAGCTCCTTAAAAAAGGAGGAAAAGCTCTGTCCGGGAAAATACATAAATAAAAGAATTTTTCTATGGAAATCCCTACCAACTCTTCTAAGCGTTCAGAAATGCTTTTTCAATACGCTCCTGATGCCATTTTCTTAATAGATGACAAGGGTAAGCTTTTCGACCTGAACAAGGCTGCGGAGGAACTAATAGGGCAAAAAAAAGCGAAATTAACCGGAAAGAGCGGGTTTGCTTTAGGACTTTTAAACGCTGCGGAGACCAAGAAGGCGTTCACAAATCTATCCAAAATACTGGGAGGAAAGTCAAGCGGGCCGGATGAGTATACTTTGAAGAAAAAGGATGGAAGCCTAGCCACTGTTGAAGTCACATCTTTTCCCATAAAGATAAAGAATAAAAAATTTCTGCTGGGCGTTTCTCGCGATATCACCAGACACAAGGAAACCCAAGAGGCACTTCGGCAGCAGACACATAACCTTGGGGAGAGAATCAAGGAGCTCAACTGTTTATACCAGCTGGACAAGATTTCCCGTAAGGAAGGTGTTTCGATCGATAGATTGCTTAGAGAAGTAGTCAGGATTTTACCGAAGAGCTGGCAGTATCCTGAGATTGCCGGGAGTTGCATTTCTTTCAAGGGAAAAGAATACAAAACTAAAAATTTCAAAAAGACCGATTGGAAGCAAAAAGCCGAGATTATCGTTGACGCTAAGAAAGCCGGTTTTGTGGAAGTTTGTTATTTAAAGAGAAAACCTGAGAGTGATGAAGGTCCGTTTTTGAAGGAAGAAAGGAATCTCATCAATGCCGTCTCAGAAAGATTGGGACAGATCATTGAACAAAAACAGGCCCGGAAAGCCTTGGAGAGCTCAGAAGATAGATTAAGAATGATCTTTGAATACGCGCCGGATGCATATTATTTGAATGATTTGAAGGGAAGTTTTGTCGATGGGAACAAAGCTGCTGAAGAAATGACCGGCTATGAGAGAGAGGAATTGATAGGAAAGAACTTTTTAAAACTGAAACTGCTTCCACCAGAGTACATCCCAAAAGCTGCGGCCATTTTAGCCAAGAATGCAATGGGAAAACCCACCGGACCAGATGAATTCTGTCTGGCTCGGCCAGATGGGAGACGTATACCTTTTGAGATAAGGACATTCCCGGTAAAGATTGCAGGTCAGATGAGGGTTCTGGGTATTGCTCGTGACATAACTGAACGTAAGAAGTCTGAAGAGCTTTACAGGGAACTGGTTGAGAAAGCGGGTATAGCTATTTTGGTTGATGACAGAGAAGGAAATGTCATTTATGCCAATAAGAAAGCTGCAGAGATCTACGGATATTCATTGGAAGAAATGAAAAGACAGTCGATTCAGTCACTCGTGCATCCAGACGATAGGAAGAAGGTCAATGGGCATCATCGGGATCGCATTTTAGGGAAGGATGCGCCATCGAGTTATGAGTTTAGAGCAGTCAGAAAAGATGGATCGGACAGGTATCTCGAAATAGTTGCAGTTCCCAATATCATAGAAGGTAAAATCGTTGGATCGCGCATTTACACAAAGGATGTCACGGAGCCCAGGAGAGCGGCCGAGGCTTTAAGAAAGAGTGAGGAACGTTTCCGCCGGCTGTTCAATCGCATATTTGATCCCATCGTCATTATTGATAAAGAAAAAGTAGTCGATGTGAATGAAGCTGCCTGTAAATTACTCGGCTACTCAAAGGAAGAACTCCTGAAGCTCTATGTGAAAAATATACATCCAAAAGATGAAATGGAAAAAATCACAGCGGCGATTTGTAGAGCTCGAAAAAGCGGAACTGACTTCATGGGTGAGACAGCGCTTCTAAGCAGAGAGGGGCGGGTTATACCTGTTGAGGCAGGTGGAGTGACTTTTGAGTTGGAAGGGAAAACATATGTCATGGCAAGTTTCCGGGATATAATGGAAAGAAAAAAGGCAGAGGAAGCTATTAAGAAAAGAAAGCATCAGTTCGAATTGATCCACCGGATTCAAAATGACATTCCCATGAACATGGACATTGAAACAATTCTGAAATCGGCCGCAGAAAGCATAGCCAGATCCTTCGGATACAATAAAGTTTCTGTCAATCTGCTTGATCCGAAAAAAAATGAATTAGAATACAAGGTGGGCTATCACAGGTCAGGAACACCCCCTCCTATGGGGCATAGACAGAAGATTGGAGAAGGGCTCATCGGTAAAGCGGCTGAATTAAGAAAAACAATCATAGCTAATGATGTAAGCAAGCATCCATCATATGTTGTCTATTATCAATCAAAAACTCAGTCTGAGCTCAGCATTCCTTTGCTTATAGAAGATCAACTTGTAGGAATTCTTGATATCCAAGATCTAAAGGAAAATGTTTTCACAGAAGAGGATGTATCGGTTCTGCAATCAGTAGCGAATTACCTCGCTTATGTGATTAATGAAAAACAGACTGAGGAACAACTCCTGACATCCCTCAAAGAAAAAGAAGTACTCTTGAGAGAAATTCATCATCGGGTTAAAAACAATTTGCAGGTCATTTGCAGCCTGCTCAGCCTCCAGTCTCACAACATCAAGGGTAAAAAAAATATCGAGATGTTCAGGGCGAGTCAGGACCGAGTCAAATCCATGGCTCTTATTCATGAGAAGCTTTATCAATCTCAAGATTTGGCACGGCTCAATTCCAGAGAATACATTCAAGCTTTAGTCAGTGGATTATATCGCTCCTACTGCGCTTCACCGGGGATTATAAACTTAAAACTGGATGTGGAGGATATCTCTTTCGGTATAGATAATGCGATCCCCTGCGGTTTGATTATTAATGAGCTGGTTTCAAATTCCTTAAAGTATGCCTTTCCCAACGGAAGAAAGGGGTGGATTCGAGTTATTCTTCGTTCCCTCAACCAGAATGACATCGAGTTGGTGGTCAGCGATAATGGAGTGGGGCTTCCGGAGAGTCTGGATATCCGAAAGACAAAGTCATTGGGGTTGCATTTGGTGACTATCTTGGCTGAGGATCAGCTGCATGGAGAGATCAAGCTGAACAGGAACAAAGGGACAGAATTTCGAATTAAGTTAAGAGGAGAGGAATAATGAGAGAAAAAAGAATAATGGTTGTGGAAGATAACAGGATTATTGCTGCGAGTATAAAAAGTACCTTAGAAAGTCTAGATTACAGAGTGCCTGCCGTAGTCTCTTCAGGAGAGGATGCGGTAAAAAAAGCTGAGAACGATCATTTTGATCTGATCTTGATGGATATCGTCCTTGAGGGAGAAATAGATGGTATAGAAGCTGCTTCCCAAATCCGATCCCGATTCAATATTCCGGTTGTTTTTCTCACTGCTTATTCAGACAAGAAAATGCTGGAAAGGGCAAAAATAACCGAGCCTTTTGGTTATATTATCAAGCCTTTTGAAGAAAAGGAACTTCATTCAACTATAGAAATCGCCTTATACAAACATGATATGGAGAAGGAATTACGAGAAAGTCGGGAATGGTTTTCCACTACGCTCAACAGTATCGGAGATGCTGTGATTGCCACTGATAAAAAGGGATCAATAACATTTATGAATTCTGTTGCTGAGGCGCTTACAGGTTGGAAGCAAAAAGAGGCTCTTGGAAAGGATCTAAAAGACAGGATTAGACTCGTTCTCAACGATGAGGCATATTCTCAGAAAAAGAATAAAGGGAAGACATCTGGAAAGGGGAGAATTATCCATTATGTGGATCAGGCTATGCTTATTAATAAAGGCAACCAGAAAATACCTGTAGATTACAGTGATGCACCTATTAGAGATGAGCAAGGGGGGGTCCTGGGAAGCGTTCTTGTTTTCCGGGATGTCTCAGAACGAAAGCAGGCTCAGGAAGAACTGCAGCAGAGTTTCATAAAATTGCGGAAAACCCTGGATGAAACTGTACAGTCTCTTGCCTCGGCCGTAGAAATGAGAGATCCCTATACCGCAGGCCACCAGGAAAGAGTGGCCAATTTGGCCTGTGCTATAGCTAAAGAGATGGGCCTTCCTGATGCACAGATCGAAGGCATCAGGATGGCCGGAGTCATCCATGATATCGGAAAGATTTATGTTCCCGCTGAAATCCTCAATAAACCTTCTCGATTGAATGAAGCCGAGATTATGCTAATAAAAAAACATCCCCAGGTGGGTTACGATATATTGAAGGGAATAGAATTTCCTTGGCCTATCGCCCAAATAGTGCTTCAGCATCATGAAAGGATGCTGGGAACTGGATATCCCCAAGGTCTGAGTGGGGGAGATATTCTCTTAGAAGCGAGGATTATTGGAGTCGCTGATGTTGTAGAAGCTATGTACTCCCATCGTCCCTACAGGCCATCCATGGGGGTAGAGAAGACATTACAGGAGATATCAAAAAACAGGGCGATTCTCTATGATCCGGTCGTGGTGGATGCCTGCATTAAGCTTTTCACAGAAAGAGGGTTTAAATTCGAAGATGAGATGAAAAAGATGCAGGAGGAATTCCTTCCTGAAAGCTATTAAGGAATTCTGACTATATAAATAGTGAATCAAGCAGGAAAAATGAAAGCAAGCTCGAGTTTTTTTGATGAAAATGATTGCATGATAACGTTCTTCTTTTGCTTCTAGTATTGACAGCAGCCTTTAGCTTGATTCCATAGGATTAAGGGACATCTTGTCCTCTGAAGGCGAGATGTCCATTTTTTTATCTCCCTTTTCAAATCCCGGCAGGTTCAGCACAAAGCCAAAAAAATAATGTAGAATAATCAAAAAGAAGGATGTCGATTGCGGTGTTTCGGAATGGGAAACCCATTTGAGATGGATTTAAGAAGATAAGAAAGAATACAGAAATTAAGAAAAGCTAAAAACCTTTGAAAGCCTGATAATCATACAGGTGTCCTCTTTGGAGATCAGCATGGTAATAAAGATAAGATAAAGGATATTGGCACGGTATTTGCTTGAATCCATCTGTCGTACAGAAATGTATGAAAAAAAAGATGAGGAGAAGTTCCAAAACTTCGAACGATATGCAACTTTCTGAATTTTTATATGTTATAATATATAATATCGATAGGATTACAAAGATATATGATTTAGAATGAGATATTGGAGGGAAGAGGATGAAATTCATCTTCAATAAGAGATTTATGTACATTTCAAGCCTTCTTGTTTTGGGGATTGGAATATTCTCTGCCATTTCAGATGCGCAGTATTTTGGAAAGAACAAAGTGCAGTATGAACGTTTCCATTTCAAAGTCCTGAACACAAAGCATTTTGATCTCTATTTCTATCCTGAAGAAGAGGAGGCTGCCAAGGTAGCTGCTCGGCTTGCAGAACGCTGGTATGCCCGCTTCTCCCGCATTTTCAACCATGAGTTGAGAGACCGCCAGCCGTTGATACTCTATTCCAGCTCACCTCATTTCCAGCAGACAACAGCCATTCCCGGTTTCATAGGAGAAGGAACTGGAGGGGTTACCGAATTGTACAAGCGAAGAGTCGTCCTGCCCATGGGAGCATCGTTGGAAGAATCCGATCATGTCATCGGACACGAACTCGTGCATGCCTTCCAGTTTGACATTACCTCCCTTGGTCAATCCAGATCTGTTGGTGCTGCCCCTACAGCTCTTCGGCTTCCTCTGTGGTTCATCGAAGGACTGGCTGAGTACCTTTCCATTGGTGCAGTCGATCCCCACACCTCCATGTGGATGCGGGATTCGACTCGAAGGAAAAAACTTCCTTCAATCAAAAAAATGAAAGATCCTCAGTATTTTCCCTACAGGTATGGACAATCCTTGTGGGCTTACATCACGGGAAGATGGGGAGACACTGCCGTTGAGCGCATCATGAAGGGAGTCAGCCGTACGGGAGACTACAAAAGTGTGTTCAAGAGAGTTCTCGGTGTTGATGAGAAAACGTTGTCCAAAGATTGGCATGATTCCCTGAAAAAAGCCTATGACCCCCTAGTCCGGAAGACTGCGTTGGTAGAAAGTTCGAGTAGAGTGTTGTTCAAAGGTACAGAGAAAAACGTGTTGAACATATCTCCAGCTCTCAGTCCGGATGGGAAACAGATCGTTTTTCTCTCCACAAAAGACCTTTTTTCTGTAGACTTGTTTTTGGCAAATGCAGCAACAGGAAAGATCAGAGAAAAACTTATCACCACAGCCGTCAATCCTCACTTCGAAAGCTTGCAGTTCATTAAATCAGCAGGGTGTTGGGATGCTGAAGGGAAGAGGTTTGTATTTGCTGGTGTGAAAAAGGGACAGCCTGTTTTGACTGTGCTCAACGTGGAGAGAGGGAAGATTGAGAAGGAGCGCATTTTCCCCGAAATGGGGGAGATTCTCAACCCCACGTGGTCTCCTGATGGACATTTCCTTGCCTTTTCAGCTCTTAATGGCGGATTCACTGACCTCTTCGTCTATGACCTGGAGACAGATACATTGAAGAGGATGACCGATGATCAGTTCGCAGACCTTTACCCAGCATGGTCCCCTGATGGCCGCTGGATTGCTCTTTCCACAGATCGATTCTCCACCGATCTTTCAATCCTCAGCATCGGAAACTATGAGTTGGCTTTGATGGACCCAAACACAGGTGAGATAAAAAAAGTTCCTGCTTTCAAAGATGCCAAAAATATCAATCCTCAGTGGTCATCTGATGGGAAAAGCCTTTATTTCATCTCCAATCAGAATGGCATTCCCAATATCTTCGGGATTGACCTCCAAAGCCAAGCTATTTTCCAGGTGACTAATCTTTACACAGGAGTAAGCGGCATCACTGACATAAGTCCTGCTCTTTCTATTGCCCAAAAGACAGGTCAGATATCTTATTGTGTGTATGAAGAGGACAAATACAGCATTTACTCCATAGATTCTCCAGAAAAGACAAAAGGTCAAGAAACGTTGATTCAGTTCGGGGAGATCAGGCCATCGGTTCTTCCTCCCAGGACTAAACCAGAGGGAGAGCTCCTCGGGCTGTTGAAGAATCCTTTGTTCGGGCTTCCCGAAGAAACGGATTATGTAGTTAAAGACTATAAACCCAAGTTGATACTGGATTATGTCAGTCCTCCCCAGTTAGCCATCGGAGTTGATAGATATGGCAGTTATGGAGGAGGAGGCATTGCCTTTTACTTCAGTGATATGCTCGGGTATCACAATGTTGTTGCTATGGCGCAGGTGTCCAGCCGGTTGCAGGATTCAGCTGCTCTTGTGGGTTACCAGAACAGCACTCACCGTTTGAATTGGGGGGGAGTCGTCCAGCGAATTCCCTATATCTCGGCAGGATACAGTCAAGCATTGGGCTATGTCTTTGATGAACTGGCTATCATTGAACGGGAAGAGATCTATCGCCAGATCAACTATCAGGTGTCTGGATTTGCTTTCTATCCTTTGAGCCAAGTCCAGCGTTTCGAACTTTCCGCAGGATATCGGTTTATCGACTTTGACTGGGAGATGCGTACGCGAGCTTATTCCTATTACACCGGCACTGAGATCATCGATGAGAAGGAAGATTTACCGACTCCTGCAGGCCTTCATCTCGGTTTTGCCACCCCGGCCCTTGTCTATGACAGCTCCTTATATGGCGCGACTGGTCCCATCCTTGGACAAGCCTATCGCCTGGAGGCCACTCCTTTTTTAGGTTCTCTCAATTACTACACATTGCTGACTGATTTTAGGCGCTATATCATGCCGGTGAAGCCTTTTACGCTGGCCTTCCGCCTTCTTCATTACGGACGCTACGGAAAGGACGCTGAAGACAGCCGTCTTTATCCTCTTTTTATTGGATATGAGACTCTTGTCCGTGGTTACAACAGTGGGTCTTTTAGTTTTGATGAATTTGGAGGTAATGGTTTCGATTACAGCCGGTTGTTCGGTAGCAAATTGCTGGTGGCCAACGTGGAGTTACGCTTTCCTCTTTTCCAGGTGCTGGGAATCGGAAAGGGGTATTACGGAATCCTGCCTTCAGACTTTATCGCTTTCTTTGATACAGGAGTGGCCTGGAGCGATGATAATAAGCCTGATTTGTTTGGATTAATCAAAGGCTCTCGAGAGCCCCTCTCAAGCGTGGGAGTGGGAATCAGAACCAACTTGTTTGGCTACTTTATAATCGGAGTTAATTACGTTCGGCCTTTGAGCAGACCGGATAAAGGATGGTACTTCCAATTCTCCATCACGCCCGGGTTCTAGGAACTATCTTTAGGAAAACTCGAGAGGCTCAACAACAAGGACATCCAAGGGGATAAATTCCTATATCGGTTCTTCTCTAGAAAAGCATATCGGATTCCAGACTCGTATAATGTTTGCTGCGGTTATTGCCAGGAAGAAAAAGATGAGTGATAATCTGGGGATGATAGAAGAGGGATCAGAAGTTGTTGGATTACTGGTTTTTTGGCAAGGGTTTCAGAGAGCCAGGGACCGCCGTTTTTTTTCCTATATGGATGGGACTGATAACGGAAATGGAATTGCTCCAAGATGACGATTCAAAATTGACTTCCATTTTTTGCTCTGCTATAAGGAGCTTAGAAAAAGAGAAGATGAATCCTCTCCTTCGTATGGAAAAGGAAGAGTGAAAAGGAAGGAATTACGAATAAGTTGACTAAAATCTTCGTCGGATGGGAGGAATCGGATGATTGATCTGGCCATCATATCTGGCACCGGATTTTATGATTTTCCAGGATTAGAAGATGGAAAAGAGATGGAAATAACCACAAAATACGGCAAAGCCTCTTTACACAGAGGAATTATTGCTGGAAGGGAGATCGTTTTTCTCGCTCGACACGGAAAAAACCACAGGATTTTGCCTAACATGATCAACTATCGAGCTAATCTTGTGGCCTTGAAGGAATTGGAGACACAAGCTCTGATTTCTACCACGGTGTGCGGGGTACTGGACCCAGACCTCCCTTTGGCAAAGTTAGCTGTCTTTGATGATCTGTATTTTCCAGATAACCGTTTGCCCTCTGGAGAAACGTGCACTGTTTACGATGAGATAGGCCATAGATTGAGAGGTCATTATATTTTCGATAAGCCTTTTTCTGAGGAATTGAATGAGCAGATCATTACTGCCGCTGAGAATCCAATCACGCAAGTCGTTTATGCCCATGTCAATGGTCCCCGTTTCAATTCCAGGCCTGAGATCAGGATGCTCAAAAATTATGCCTCATTCGTTAGTCAGACCGCAGGGCCGGAAGTTATTCTTGCCGGTGAACTGGAGATTCCCTTTGCCCTCATCGGTTTTGGTGTGGATTATGCCAATGGAGTTAAAGAGGTACCCACTCCGATTGAAGCCTTGACAGAGAACATCAAGAAGAGCAAGAGCATTTTCACTACGGTGATCAAAAAACTCCTGGAAGTATACCGGGCACCTCAGTTCGAAGATTTTATCTACAGATTTGGATAATAGAATCGGATTTTGACAGATGGGAATATTAATGAGAATCGATTGACAAATCTCTGAGAAATGATAAAACTTATCGAGTTCTAAGTCAGAGCTAGAAGGAGTGAGAAAGAAGAATGGAAGTGGACTCGATAAGAAGCTGGATAAGAAGAAAGAGGCGTTGATATTGCCTCAAAGAAAATAAAATAGATTTAGATAAAGTTCGAATTTAAAATAAGGAGAGGGCGATCGATGAAAGTCATTCTTGCCTCAGATCATGCAGGATTCAGACTCAAGGAGAAAGTCAAAGCATATCTCAAGAGGAAAAAGATAGAATTCGAGGATCTTGGGACGGATTCGCCCAAATCTGTAGATTACCCCGATTTTGCCATCAAGGCAGCTAAAAAAGTCGCCAAAAACAAAGATTATAGGGGAATCTTGATCTGTGGAACAGGAACGGGAATGGTGATAGCAGCCAACAAAGCGAGAGGTATAAGGGCGGTGGCTGCCTACGATGCCTATTCGGCAAAGATGTCCCGGGTGGATAACGATGCCAATGTCTTGGGTTTAAGGGGAAGGTTTTTTCCCTTTGAAAAGATAGAAAAGATCATATCAATCTGGTTGAAGACGCCTTTTAGCAATGAGCCAAGGCATAAAAAACGGCTAAAGAAGATAGCCCAATACGAGGGAGAAAGATGAACAAATTTATCATTCCCGCGGTGATCGCCAAAACCCAGGATGAGCTGGATGCAATCTTCGACAAAATCAGCAATCATGCCTCCTTAGTTCAACTCGATATCATGGACGGCAAGTTTGTCCCCAACTCCTCCCTTGATTTTGATTTCAAACTGCCTGAGAAGAACTACCAGTTTGAGGCTCATCTGATGATTGATAGCCCCATGCAGTGGGTTGAGCAGAATGGGGAAAAGGTGGATACCGTCATTGCTCATTTTGAAGCGGTCAATAATCCCGATGCCATCATAGCATCTATAAAGAATAAGGGAAAGAAGGCAGCCTTTGCCCTGAATCCGGAAACCGAGATTCATCAAATCAAGGATTATCTCTTGGCCATCGATCAAGTTTTAGTCATGACGGTTCATCCTGGCTTTTACGGCAGCAGATTTTTACCAGAGATGTTGAACAAAATCCGGGAACTTAGAGACTTAAGGCCGAATTTGGATATCGAAGTGGATGGAGGAATCAAACCAGAGACAATCGGCATGGTGGATGAAGCTGGTGCAAATATGTTTGTCTCTGGATCGTATCTTATCCGCTCGGTTGATGTTGGAGAGAGAATTGATATCCTGAAGGCCAAGATAAGGGCTTGACGGGAGACCAGCCCGGTTTTTTCTGGAAATTTTGAGAGAAGAGGCAAAGATGAAACAGAAAAAAGGCTCCTCTTTTACTCTTGGTGTTGACCTGGGTGGTACCAAGGTGGAGGCCGCGTTGGTAGACATAGAAGGCATCATTTTAAGTTCTCATAGGAATCCCACTCATCCTGAAAAAGAATCTTCCCAGATCATAGAGGACATCGTTACCTGTGTGGATCAGTGCCTTAACAAAGGAGAGAAGCACGCTCAAGCTCTTGGAATTGGAGTGGCTGGGCAAGTAGACTTATATGGAGTTGTCCGTTCCTCTCCTAACCTGGGATGGCGCAATGTCCCCTTGCGAAGTCTGTTGGAGGATAGAATGAAACTTCCCGTGTATGTTACCAATGACGTTCGTGCTGCCTCCTGTGGTGAATGGCGATTTGGAGCTGGGAAAGGAATAGATGATCTGATCGTTGTTTTTGTTGGTACAGGAATAGGCGGAGGAGTAGTGAGTGGAGGGCACATGCTAGAAGGATGCACCAACACAGCTGGAGAAATCGGCCACACCACTCTTTTCGCCGAAGGGCGCTCATGCCACTGCCCTAACCGTGGTTGTTTGGAGGCATATGCTGGAGGTTGGGCCATAGCTGAACGCGCTCAGGAAGCTGTCCAGGGTGACTCCGTAGCGGGAAAAAGTCTGGTTTCTCTGGCCGGGAGTATAGAAAAAATCACAGCAGCTACTGTCAGCCGGGCCTACCATGAAGGTGACCTTCTGGCTTTTCAATTAGTGAAGGAGACCATACAGTATTTAGGTTCCAGCCTGGTAGGCATGGTTAATGCTTTCAATCCATGTGTAATCGTGATGGGTGGGGGAGTTGTTGAAGGATTACCAGAGATAGTCGAGGATGTGGGGGCCATTGTCAAGAAAAGAGCCTTGAGGCCTGCCGCGGAGAAAGTGAAAGTAGTCAAAGCCGCATTAGGAAATAAGGCAGGTATTATCGGGGCTGCAGCCCTAGCCCGGGAAGTTCTAAGAGAAAGCAGATAAACAACAGATTTGGAGAAGACAAATAAAAGCTGTCCGATTATGATGTGCAAAGGGATGAAGTAGGCAAAAAAGAATGACCCCATTAAAAGCTTTGCAAGAATACGGTCAGTCTTTTTGGTTGGATTACATGCGCCGAAGCCTGATCACAGGAGGGGAGCTGGAACGCCTGGTCAAGGAGGATGGCCTGCGGGGAGTAAGCAGCAATCTTACTTTTTTTCAGAAAGTTATCGCTGGGAGTCCTGACTACGATGAGGATTTGAGAAAACAAATCAGGTCTGATAGGTACAGACAGCCCCGGGAAGTCTATGAAGAACTGGCGTTTGAAGATGTCCGGATGGCAGCAGATATTCTTCAATCTGTCTACAAGGAGACGGAAGGTGCTGACGGGTTTGTCTGTGTAGAACTGGCTCCAGACCTTGCTCATGACACTCGTAGGAGCATCGATGAGGGGCGCCGCATTTGGAAGGCTTTGAGCCGTCCCAATATCATGGTTAAAATCCCTGCCACTCCAGAGGGAATCCAGGCCGTCGAAATCCTTATCTCTGAAGGTGTTAACGTCAACATCAACCTCATGTTTTCCTTATCTCATTATGATGCAGCGACCGACGCTTATCTTAAAGGAGTGGAGAAATGTCCCACTCCTGCAAAGGTCGCTTCGGTGGCCTCTTTTTCTCTCAGCCGTGTGGACCGTGCTGTAAACGAGACCTTGGAGGAGATAGGGACAGCGGAGGCCTTGGCTCTCCGGGAGAAGATAGCCATAGCCAACGCCAAGATGGTCTACAAGAGATTCAGGGAGATATTTAGCGCTGAAAAATGGAACAAACTCGATAACAAAGGGGCCAGGGTGCAGCGCCTTCTGTGGACTTGCACTGGGGCTAATAATCCAGCCTGTTCGGATGTCCTTTATGCGGAGGAACTCATCGGGCCGCAAACAGTCATCTCCATGGCTCCAGCTGCTCGTAATGCCTTTCGTGATCATGGAAGGGTTCAATCCACACTCGAAGAAGGTCTGAAGGAGGCTGAGGCCTCTATTGAGAAATTGTCTTCCTTGGGAGTTGATCTCAGTTTAATAGCTGAAAAACTTCAGATTGATGGAGTGGCTGCCTCTGCTGAATCCTTTGCGGAACTCCTCGAGACCTTGAAGGAAAAATGCCATGCCCTTCTCCATGGTTTCAGAGAAAGGCAGGTTCTTGAACTCGGAGAATACAACGCTCAGGTTGAAAAGCGACTGAAATTGTGGGAAGGTCAGAGTTTTATCCGCAGGCTCTGGGCTAAGGATTACACCATCTGGTTTTCTGAACCTCGACCTGAGATTGTGAACCGTTTGGGCTGGTTGGCCTTGCCCGAAGTAATGCAGGAAAGGCTGGATGATTTTAATAATTTTGCAGCCAGGGTAAAAGATGAGGGTATTTCTCATGTCGTTCTCCTTGGAATGGGAGGTTCTAGCTTGGCACCTGAAGTTTTCCAGAAAGCATTCGGCAATCAACCAGGTTATCCAGAACTCTTGGTGTTGGATAGCACTCATCCTGCCTCGGTTAGATCTGTGGAGAAAAAACTGGATTTAACCAGAACCATTTTTCTGATCTCCAGTAAATCTGGAACTACTCTGGAGACTCTTTCTCTCTTTCGATACTTCTGGAGTCGGGTCAGGCTTCAGTCCGGTCAAGCAGGCCATCATTTTGTGGCCATTACCGATCCTGACAGTCCACTGAAGAAAATAGCCCAAGAGCGGGAATTTAGAAAAGTATTTGAAGCTTCTGCCGATGTTGGCGGACGCTATTCAGCCTTAACCGATTTTGGACTCCTTCCCGGCGCTCTGATCGGAATGAATATTCACAACCTTCTTGACAAAGCATGGATTGCTTCCGAGAACAGCGCCTTCTGTGTTTCTGAGCAAGAAGCCTCTGGCTTGATTCTAGGGGCTTCGCTGGGGGAACTTGCCAAGGACAGGAATAAGGTGACCATACTTGCCTCTGAGTCTCTCCGTCACTTTCCCCACTGGGTGGAGCAACTCATCGCAGAAAGCACGGGAAAGGACGAAAAAGGAATCTTGCCTGTTATCGACGAACCACTGATTTCGCCTGGTGAGTACGGAGAAGATCGTCTTTTTATTTACTTTGCCTTGGAAGGAGAAGAAAGTCGGGAGCTAGAAGCTTACCTTTCTTCTCTCCTGAAAGCAAGACAACCAGTGATTCGCGTCAACCTTGCCCAAAAGTATGATCTCGGTTTTGAGATTTTCCGCTGGGAGATGGCTGTGGCCTCAGCTGGTTCGGTTCTGGGGATTCATCCTTTTAACCAGCCGGATGTCCAGCTGACAAAGGAATTAACCCGGAAGTTGGTCATGGAAGAGAGTGAAAAAGAAAGAGAGGCTGACTTTAGCCAGGAAACTCTGTCCTTAAGGGAACCAGAAGTCTTAATCAGAGCTCTGAAAATGTGGATCGCTCAAGTCCGGTCCGGTGATTATATCGCTTTACAAGCCTATCTTTCTCCTCTGCCCGAAGCCACAGCCGTCCTTCAGAGCATCCGACAGAAGCTTTTAAAGCTGACAGGCTTGGCCACCACCCTGGGATATGGCCCGCGATTCCTGCATTCCACGGGCCAGCTGCATAAGGGTGGCCCCAACAACGGTCTTTTCCTCCAGATCGTGGATGAGCCTGGAAAGGACATCGCCATTCCTGAGACAGAATATACTTTTAGGGGCTTGATCCAGGCCCAGGCGCTCGGCGATTACCATGCTCTTCTGCGCAGAGGCCGGCGGGTTCTGAGAATCAATGTGGGAGAAGATGCGATAGGGGGATGTCAGCAGCTGAGAAGTTTAATAACGGATTTATAGATGTTGTTCTTTGGCCTCGGTTGAGTGTGCTAGTCCCTGCAGAGGCAGATGGAATGAGCGGTACATGCAGGTTTAATCAACCCTTCTTTTCCATGAAGGCCGCATAGAGGTATCTTTTATTATTGCAGTCAAATATTACTTCAATACAATTTCTACTGACTATATAGAAATAATATAAATTAAGGGGAAGATGACACCAAAATAGTTTGCCTTCACCTATGAATTGCTTTATGGTGGAGAGAATGTTTGAACCGGTTATTGAAGTCCGAGGATTGACCAAGGTCTTTCCTTCAGTAAAAGCGGTGGATACTGTGTCTTTCCACATCAATTCTGGAGAGATCCTTGGACTTCTCGGACCCAACGGTGCTGGTAAGACCACGATTATCCACATGTTGCTGGGCTTGACCACCCCCACAGCAGGAGAGATAAAGGTTTTCGGCCTTGACTTGAAAGAACATAGAGAGGGAATCGTTCAGAATATCAATTTTTCATCCACTTATGTTTCTATGCCCAATTCCTTGACTGTGAAAGAATGCCTCCGGGTATATGCCCGATTATATGATGTGAAAGAGAGAGAGGAGAGAGTCTCCGATCTCCTTAGAATATTCGAAATCGATCACATCCAGAACAGGCTGATCAGACATCTCTCCTCAGGGCAGCAGACCAGGCTTAACCTGGCCAAGGCACTGATCAATAATCCGAAGCTTCTCTTTCTTGATGAGCCCACAGCCAGCATGGATCCGGATATAGCCGATAAGACAAGAAGATTATTGAGACAGATAAAGAAGGAACGGAATCTCTCTATCCTCTATACATCTCATAACATGGTTGAGATGGAAGAGATGTCGGATAGAATTCTCTTTCTTCATCACGGGAAAATCATTGCCAGCGGCCGACCTCAGGAAGTGGTAAAGAGTTACAAAAGAAAAACTCTGGAAGAAGTCTTCCTCAAGATTGCCAGGGAGGAAAAGAGTTGAGGATTCATAGAATCACCGCTCTTTTTTTCCGGCATATGTACCTTTATCGGAGAAGCATTCCTCGGATCATGGAGGTCTTTTACTGGCCCCTCTTGGACCTCCTGGTTTGGGGCTTTGTCACTGTCTATCTAACCCGATTCCGTCAGAACTTGCCGGGCTTTGTGACATTCTTTATCGGGGCTCTGATCTTATGGGATATCCTGTTTCGTTCCCACCAGGGAATATCTGTCTCCTTCCTTGAGGATGTCTGGTCGAGAAATCTTCTGAATCTTTTTGCCAGCCCTCTGAATCCGGCCGAGTACATCCTCTCATTGATGGCGGTCAGCATGGTTAAACTCATCACCACGGCTTCGGTGATGGCCTTCTTAGCCTGGATATTCTATTCTTTTAACATCTTCCTTTTGGGCATGGCCCTCATTCCCTTTATCCTTAACCTCATCATCATGGGCTGGGCCATAGGGATTGTGACTACTGTTCTCATTTTAAGGTTTGGACAGGAAGCTGAAGTTCTTGCCTGGGCTCTTGGCTTTCTCTTCATGCCTGTCTCGGCTGTTTTTTATCCTGTGGCTATTCTCCCCTCGCTTCTCCAGACAGTTTCCCGTTTCATACCCGCCTCATATGTTTTTGAAGGGATGAGAACCGTGATCAGTACAGGCCAGTTTCCTGTCCAAACTCTCCTCTGGTCTTTTGGCATCAACGCCGTGTACATCCTAGCGGCAGGCTTCTTCTTTAAATGGAATTTTGCGGTTGTCAAACGCAGAGGACTGCTGGTGAGGATCGGCGAATAAAACTAGTAGCGCCAGCTTGTTAAGTCAACCCCAGGGGGTGCTGTCTTCAGGATGCGTTCAAGGATTTTCGTCGCGTATAGCTGATTATACCTCAGGCGGGAGATCGCATTAGGCAGAGTGTGATCGCCGTTCCAGCAGTGTTCATCTCGATCTCCATAGTCGACCTCTCCATCATAATAAGGATCAGTCGTGCTTTCCAAGAATTCTTCCATCAGGTAGACAGCGTTATTCAGATAATAACTGTCCATGTCTCCACAGTAAATATGGATCTTTCCTTTGAGCTTAGGCCCCAGGGTCTGCCAATCTCTTTGGAGGATGTATCGCAGGTCATAATTTTCCCGCCAGTATTCTGCTACGGTGTGGTCGACCTGGCCGGTCATCTTATCCCATATGGGCCGGGGATAACCATCCTCACCCACTGGCCCGTAGACAGCCTGCCAGATATCGTACTGCTGTCCGGATCGAACATTGGTTCCCAGGACAAGCTCGAGGTGATTGACTTCTTCCAGAGTCTGGGAAATATGTCCGAGATAATTGCGCCTTTCCGGTCTTGGAGTGTGTTTCCATTCGCTTTTAATATGGTAGGCATTGTCATCCTCATAAATGTTCACTTGAACATAGGCGCGGAAATCTATCGGGTCCGGGCAGGCGGCGAAACAGCCATTGTACATATCCGGATAAAAGACCTGGCTGGCGAGTGCTTCCCATCCGCCAGTAGAACCTCCGTAGAGGAAACGCGCCCAGCCTTCGCCGATACAGCGAAACTTCTTCTCTATATAGGGAATGAGTTCATGGTTGATAGCATCTCCGTAGGGGCCTAGATTTTCAGAATTGACCGCATAGGAGTCATCATAGTAAGGATTGGCATGCTGAATCTCAATGATGACCATCCTGGGTGTCTGCGGAGCTATCCAGTATTGGTAAAACTTGTAGGCATATTCCTGAACAGTAATGTTGTAGCCCGGCCAGTCGAATCTCTGGCTATACTCGGGTTTAAGGTCAGAATCCGGAGGAATCTCCCGAAACCCTCCAAAGGTATAAGGAAAATGGCCATGGAAGACACAGAGGGGATAACGGGCTTCAGGGTGTTCATCGAATCCTTCAGGCAGGAACACGCATGCTCCCAGATACATGGGGTATCCCCAGAACTTTGTCAGGAGCTTGCTTTGTATTTTCACATGCTTGATGTACTTGGTGTCTTTCGGCGGAGAAACGGGAGGGATCTTCTTGTCGAGGGTGATATGGATTATCTTATCCTCTTGTGGGATGATCCGCACCTTCTTGGGTGTGCTGTATAAGTTACCCGGCGCCCGGTTCCATCTTTGACCCTCTCCCCGATCCATGGGAAGCTTCACAGTGTGTCCATCCACTCGCTGGAAAGTCTGATATAGATGAAGCAGTCCCTGGACCCAATATTCACCTTCGGGAATCTCAGAGATGCTTCTCAGAGGATACCCAAAAACGCTTTCATCGATGAAGGATTCCTCCTCCGGCCTTAATCCATCAACATCAATGCCGAATATGAGCTGGGTATCAGGGCCCTCACTTATTTGAAAACGGGGCTCTTCTGAGCTATTCGAAGAGATCATCAGCAGCATCCGTCCATCCAAAGGCTCGACACGTTGCTCCTTTCCAAAGGAAAGTCCAAAGCGGAGTTTTGCATCTTGTTCTTTACCTCTTTTTTGGCAGTTAACCGGAACTGTCAAAAGAAAGACAAGAAGAGGAATGAGGTAAAAGAGATTTTTAGAAGTTTTTCTCATGGATTTCTTCTCCTTTAGAGATATGGATGTTTTTCATTTATCTGAAGAGTAGTAAGAGTGCTGAGATGAAAAAGGGACAACTTCCTTTTAGCCTAAAAAGGGAAACATCAGCTTTAAGGTCGGCAGCCATTAAAAAACGAGAGATAAATATGACAAATTTCTGTCTTCTTTTCAAGCTTTGAACGTCCTCTGCTGCCATCTCCCTTTTTATGATGGCTAATAACGAAGGATATAATCAGTGACAGCGGCAGTTCCTTTCCATCCTTGCCAAGACCCTCCCACCCGCCACCATGGGCTTCAGATGGAAAGGAACAGCCGCTTCACTACATTACTTAGAGAAATAAGCGGATTTTAATCAATGGGGAAAATTCGGGGGCTGACGAATCAGCTTGCCTGACTGGTCTTAAAATCATCATGCAATGGAGATGCTTTCACTTCCTCTTTGCGATTTTGTATAATAAATAAGAAGCAAGAAAAGCAATAAGGAGAGAATAATGAGATGGCTTTTATGCGTTTTTTCCACTGCTATGTTTCTTCTGTTTAGTTCCTGTGTGATTGCCGTTGTCGATTTTCGTGACACTGTTGATGGCTTTCCCTCAGAGGGCTTCTATAAGATCGTCCCCTTGGAGCCGGGAGGCACTCTTTCTCTGGAAAACATCGATGGAGATATTGCCATCTATGGGTGGGAAAGGAATGAGGTGGAGGTAACAGCTGAAAAACTGATCCCTCGTTCTTATGGAAGGAGAGTGCGGGTGTTTTCCATAAAGCATATGATGCCGCAGATAGAATTAGATAGATTTGAGGGTTTTGTTAAGATCAGAACCAAAGCTGCTTCAGGTATCAGAGGAGGTGGTATCGTGAATTATGAAGTAATGGTTCCCCAGTCTATTGACCTCAAAAACATCATCGGGAAGGAAGGAAATATTGTTATTTCTGATCTGTATGGGAAGGTCTTTACCGAGCTTGAAAGAGGCGATGTCACAGTCAAGAACTTTTCCGGTTCATTGATGGTGTCGGTCATGGTCGGTTTGGTGGAGAGCGAACTGTACGATTTGAGGAGTGAGGACGAGATCAAGATTACTACCAACGAAGGTGACATCATTGTTTTCTTGCAACCAGAGGTAGTGGCCCATATAGATGCGCATGCGCCAAGCGGAAGCATTCTGAGTGAATTTGATCTGAAAGAATCTCTTCCCGCCAGAGAAGTATCAGTGGAGATAGGAGGCGAGGGAGGAGCATTTCTTTCTCTTTCAACTTTAAAGGGCGATATTCATCTCAAGAAGATCGAATAGTATCGATTTTCCCTGTGCATTCCTGATCAATTTGGCTTAAAATAAAAAAGGAGGCATAAAAAACCATGGAAGAAAATAGAAAAGTTATCATAACAGGGATCGTCTTCGTTCTTGTGGTTGCTGCAGCAGTGTTGGTTTATTTTCTTTTCATTCGGGGAGGAAAGGGAACTCCTGTAGAAGAAGTTACTGCAAAGGCTCCCGAACAAGTTTCCTTGGATGAAGCCCTCAAGGAGAAAGAAGAAGTAATCACCGAATTTGCACAGATGGAATTGGATAAAAGTGATGATTCGATTCGCGAACAAATCAAAGAGCTTTCCTCCCATCCCAAACTGGCACGCTGGCTGATGACCAAAGATATCATCCGTAAATTCACGGCTGCTGTAGACAATATTGCCAATGGATTAAGTCCGATCCCCCAAATTGACTTTTTTACGCCTGGGGGAGAATTTGAAGTAACTAAGAGGAATGGGGATTATAAGATAGACTCCAAGAGTTTTCGTCGCTATGATTCTGTAGCGGATGCTTTCCTTTCTTTGAATACAGAAAGCTGTGTAATGCTCTACAGGCAGGCTAAGCCCCTGATACAGAAAGCCTACATGGAGCTGGGATATCCCACCAAGGATTTTGATGAAACGCTTTTAAGAGCTATGGTGGAATTGCTTGAAGTTCCCATCGTTGAAGGGGATATGGTGGTCAAGAAAGGTGTGGTGACCTATATTTATGCCGATTCACGTTTAGAGAAGCTGAGCGAAGCTCAGAAACATCTTCTTCGTATGGGTCCGGAGAATGTTCGTATAATCCAGGAGAAACTGAGAGAATTAGCTTCGGAATTTGGTTTTCCTCAGGATAAACTCCCCAGCCCAGAGACTTACTAGAAGAAGATTAAATAGGTATTCTGGAAGAACCTGTTCCCCTTGCCTTCTACATCTTAAATCTACACTCTTTCAATCTCTGTTCGGGGAGAGAAGTCTACGAACCCAAAGGTATATACCCTAGTTTATTTGATGATAAATTTAATCAACAGGAAGCCACCAAGAAGAAGGAGGAAAAAGAGAATGGCCAGCAGGTTGAAGTATTTTTCGATAAAACTCTTGATGCCTGGCCCAAATTTTCTAAACAGAGCTGCTACCAGGAAAAAGCGAAGTGACCTGCTGAAAGCAGAAGCAGTCAGGAAAACAAGGAAGTTGAGCTTAAATACTCCTGAAGCGATAGTAAAGACTTTGTAGGGGATGGGAGTAAAGCCGGCAGAAAAGACATACCAAAATCCATAATTCCGGTAATTCATCATCACCTTCTGGAAGAGACTTTCCGTAAAGCCTGGGATATACTTGAAGAAGAAAGAATCTACTGACTCCCAGATTCCGTATCCGATTAAATATCCTATAACCCCTCCAATGAGAGAAGCAGCAGAAGCATAAAAGGCAAACCGCCATGATCTTTTGATCGCTCCCAGACAGAGAGCTATGAGCAGAGGATCAGGAGGAACGGGGAAAAAAGAGCTTTCCGCTAAAGCAAGAAGAAGGAGAGCAAGAGGGCCGTAGGGAGTTTCAGCCCAGTGGAGGACCCAGTCATACAGTTTTCTCAGAAATTTCATGGTTGATGGTGGAGAGCAGGTCTTGAAGAAAAGGAAGCCGGATAGACGCGTAATCTGTGGAATCAGTATGGAGTGGAGTCACTGTGATGAATCCTTGTTTGATGGCCTTGACATCGCTATCTTTGTTCCCTATGGATTTTGGATTTCCCGTCCCTATCCAGAAATAAGTGTTTTTCCTCGGATCCTTCTTTTCTATGATTTCAGGGTTGTATCTTTTCTGGCCCAGTTTGACCATTTTTATGCCTTTAACAGGCGGAGAAGGAATATTGACGTTAAGTGATGTTCCCTTTGGGAGTTTTTCCTGGAGGAGTACTCTGGCTATCTCATAAGCAACACGTGCAGAAAAATGGAAAGAGTATTGCCCTTGGCTATCCGGCAGGACAGAAATGGCCGCGGAAGCAATGCCCAGGAAAGCTCCTTGTATCGCTGCTGCCACTGTCCCTGAATAGGAGATATCCTGCTGGCCTACGTTGGGCCCGAGATTCATTCCAGAGAGAAGCAAAGAAGGAATTCCAGGCAGTAATTTTTTCAACGCCACATAAACACAATCAGCAGGAGTTCCATCCACAGCATACATGTTCTCTCTGATTTTCTTTACTCTCAGGGGACGATGGAGAGTTAGAGAAAGGGATGTGGCGCTTCTCTCCCTGTCAGGAGCTACGATGTAGATTTCTCCCAGGTCCTGGAGTTGGTGATGAAGAGCTTCTATTCCCTCTGAGAAGAAGCCGTCATCATTGGTGAGAAGGATCAAAGGACCCATGGCATTTTTTACTCAGTAAAATCTGATAAGTTTTCCGGTTTTCAGGAAGTTGCATTTTAACATTTGCCAGAGATTATTGGAAATAATTTTTCATCGAGGGTGGTATACCCACTTTCATGACAGTTAATAAAATCGTCGGTTCCTCTCCATCCTTGCCAAGACCCTCCCACCCACCACCATGGGCTTCGGATGGACAGGAACTGCTACCTAACTTACTAACTGGTTGAAATATCTGGATTTATCGTGGGATTGGAAATGTTTTTACACAACAAGGAAAGAGAAGCAAATGTTTTTGTATGAGAATTATTGTTTTTTCTTTCTGATACCCAGGGATTGAAGCATGTGTTCTGAATCATCAGCAGGTTGCTGACAGGCATAGTTGCTGCAGACGTAGACTGTTGCCTTTCCCGCCGATCTCTTTTGTTCACGGATAAAAGGAGCGAGCCTGTAGATTGCGGGAGATTCTTCTTCTGCTGGGTGAAAAAGGACCACCTTGTTGGGAATAAATTCCCTTCTCAGATTTCGCATCATATTTTTTGTATCCTCGGCCTCTGATTTTCCTGTGATGACCACTTCATATGTGGGGCCGATGGCAAAGTCTAGGGCTACCAGCATCTGTGTAAAGGCTGAGGGCGAAGAAGATACGGTTTTAGAAAAGGCGCGGCTGATGAGAGAAGCTTTTTCTTCAAGATCTGGATTGGCAGTTATCCGTTCAAGTCTGAGCAGATTCATCATAGCCACTGAATTTCCGGAGGGGATGGCTCCATCGTAGGCCTCCTTTTGGCGGAGGAAGAGGGACTCTGATGAAGCAGAGGTGAAGAAGAATCCACCCTCTTTTTTATCCCAGAAATGAGAGAGAAGATAATGATTAAGCTGGAGAGCTTGTTCGAGATAACGGGTATTGAAGGTGGCTTCATAGAGTTCCAGAAGGCCCCAGACCAGGAAGGCATAGTCGTTCACGAACCCATCAATTTCAGCTTTTCCTTCTCGATACCTGTGGCAAAGTTTTCCTTCTTGAGGATAAGAGCGGTTGAGGATGAAATCAGCAGCATCTTGGGCTGCTTTAAGATCTTTCGATCTTTCGAACACCTGAGCAGCTTTTGAGAAAGCTACAATCATCAAGCCGTTCCAATCAGTGAGAATTTTGTCATCCTTGAGGGGGCGGGCCTTTTCTTGTCGGGCTGCAAATAGATTTGTTCTGATGGCATCCATCCTTTTTATGAGCTCATCTGAACTTATGTTCAGGTCAGTGGCTATCTCGTTGAGTGGCTTTCGGAGATAGAGGATGTTCGTTCCAGTCTTCCTGCCTGTGGCTTGCTCAAGAAAATTTCCTGCCTTTTCCACGTTATACACTTGAGAGACTAATTCGGCCTCATCATTCTTTAAAATGCGATCAATCTCCTCCCAGCTCCAGAGATAGAATTTGCCCTCTTCTCCTTCGCTGTCTGCATCTTCGGCCGAATAGAAACCTCCTTCCGGTGATCTCATGTCTCTGAGCACGTAGTCAAGAATCTCTTGTGCACATTTTTGGTATTGTCTATTTTGCGTGGCCTGATAAGTTTCGGTGTAGGCCAGAGCTAGGAGAGCCTGGTCGTAGAGCATTTTCTCAAAATGCGGTACCTGCCAGCGCTCGTCTGTCGAATAGCGGTGGAAGCCAAATCCGATATGGTCGAAAATCCCTCCCAGACGCATGGCCTGCAGTGTCTTCTCCACCATTCCCAGCGCTTCACCATTTTTATCCCGCTTCCAGCAGCGGAGAAGAAAAAAGAAGTTGTGAGGGGTGGGAAACTTAGGTGTATGCCCGAACCCTCCGTATTCATGGTCGAAGCGCTTGCGGAGTTCCTGGAAGGCTGCATCCAGTGTTTCATGATTGAGCATATCTCCTTTAGGTGTTGTAACCAGTTTCTTCATGGAGAAAATGATCTGTTCGGCTGCCTCGACAATCTCTTGCTGCCTCAGTTTCCACATCTGGCTGATGCGGGGGATGAGATTCAGCAGTCCCTCCCTTCCAAAGCGGCTGGTCTTGGGGATATAGGTTGCGGCGAAGAATGGCTTTTTGTCCGGAGTCATGATGATGGTCAACGGCCATCCTCCGCTTCCTGTTAAAAGCTGGCAGACATTCATGTAGATGCTATCGATATCCGGGCGTTCCTCCCTGTCAACTTTTATGGGGATAAAAGCTTCATTGATCAGTTGAGCCGCTTCTTGGTCTTGGAAAGATTCTCGCTCCATCACATGGCACCAGTGGCAGGTGGAGTATCCGATTGAGAGGAAAATGGGCTTATTCTCTTTTTTTGCCTGTTTAAAGGCTTCCGGTCCCCAGGGAAACCAGTTGACAGGATTATAGGCATGTTGAAGAAGATAGGGACTCTTCTCCTTGATCAGACGGTTGGGAGGCATTTGTTTTTCCTGGTTTTTAGAATCTTTCAAGTACGAATCATGATCAGAAGCATCTTGAATTTTTCAACGGCTTTGAGCGAATGGGGTTTGCGAGCTGGCATGATCACCATCTCTCCTTCTTTGAGGGGGAGGGGCTTTCCAGAGATGGTGACTCTGGCTTCTCCTTCCAGACAAAAGGCGATGGCATCAAAGGGGGCGGTGTGTTCGCTCAGCCCTTGATCCTTGTCGAAAGCAAAAAGAGTACAGGTGCCTGTCTTTTTGGAGATTATTTCACGGCTCACCACAGAGCCTTCTTGATAACTCACCAGGTCGATGAGCTTTATCGCTTTAGCCTTCCTTGCGGCTACGGTCTTTTTGGATGATTCTCCCACACGTCTTCTCTATTGAAGAGGGCCCTCGAGGAGATGAATATCATCGATCCAGATAGTTCCCTTGCCATCGATGACTAAATTAAGTTTAACATTATCCGGGTTTTCTCCTTTCTTCAAGAAGAAAACCGTCTCCACTGTGGTCCAGCCTGTGGTTCCTGAAAGAGTATTATTCGGTAGCCCGCGTGAAAAGAACTCTCCTTTTCCAGGAAAGTGGCACCACATCTCCAGATAAACCTGGCCCTCCACGTTTTCTGTGCGCAGCTTCGCCTGGTAGAGAAGGCGTGCCTCCTCGACTTCCAGATCACCGGTTTCAAAGAGATGAACCACTGTTGGCTCCCCAGCACAGATTTTAAGAGAACCTTTGCCGTCGCTCGATATCTCCTTATCCAGGTCCACACCCGATTGAGTAAGGATGCCCTCCAAACTGTCAAGGGGATAATGTTTAAGCTCCGTGGTTTGCTCTTGTGTTTGGGAATAGCCGGTGAGTAACAGAAGCATTCCTACACATATTCCTATCATGTGGATTCTGTAATTCTTCAAATGAACCTCCTTTTTTTATCACTGGAAATTTTTGTCCATTATACAATTCATTTCCTTGTTTTTCTATGTTTGGTTGGAAACAGGCTTTGCCTACAAGAGAAGCCAATAGGCATTGTTCTGGTTCTGTGCATCTTTGAATATTGATGAAGCCTGCCCTGAACTTAACTCTATGTAATAAAATGTTCAAAATCGCTTATTTTTATTACTGCAGGTAAAGCTCAATAAAAAGAGAGACTTGTTGTTTTTTAAAATGACTGCCTTTTAGAAAAAGTATCTCAGTATCCATAATTATGATTTTTTTATCATATAGAGAAGGGATGTTTTTTTTTGTAAAGAGAGTATAAGAAGCTGTAAATGGTCGGGACGAGCGGATTTGAACCGCCGACCCCACGCACCCCAAGCGTGTGCGCTACCAGGCTGCGCCACGTCCCGACCGATAAAAGATTAGAAAAAAAATAGAATCTCTGTTTATTTTCTTGCCTATTCTTCCAGCGTGGAAATAATATCCTGGAGCTGTTCTCTAACCCGGAAGAGCGTTTTCTTCAAGCGATCAGGATGGACATGGGATGATTTTTTGATTCCAAATTCCTCTTCAATCTTTCTCTTAGCTCCGGCAAGAGTGAGACCCTCTTGCTCCAGGAGTTCCTTTATCCTGAGGATGATGACCAGATCTTTCTTCCTAAAGATTTTGGCTCCTCTGCCGGTTTCTCCTGCGTTGAGAAAATAAAATTCCTTTTCCCATGATTCGATAACCTTGGGATCAAGCTGGGAAAGCCGGCTGATTTCCTCTAACTTGTAGACCAACTTGTTAGGTCCTCTGGCGTTCTTAGCGGGGATTTTTTCTTGAGCTGCCATCCTTTAGCCCTTAAAAATACTTGACTACA
>CAYVAT010000002.1:0-41120 GCA_964449165.1 uncultured Eubacteriales bacterium
AGGTGTCGGTTCTTATCCATCCGAAGCCCATAGTGGAAGGGTGGGAGGGTCTTGGCGAGGATGGATAGGAACCGCCATATTTATTATCTATCACGGAAATGAGGATTCTTCCTCTTCCCTAAGGAATCCTTTTGTTCATGCTTTCGAACATCAAGGAGTATTCCTCGATCAACCCTTTATCGGCAAAACTAAAATAACAGTTGTTGCCGATGATGATGTGATCCAGAACCCTTATTTGCATCATGCTGGCTGCAAAGACAAGTTCTTTTGTTATCTGTCTGTCACTGGAAGATGGCTCCGGATCGCCTGTGGGATGATTGTGGACAAAAATCAGGGAAGAGGCATCATACCGGAGAGCTGATTTCATTATCTCTCTGGGATAGACAGCACTTGCATCCACCGTGCCTTCGAAAAAAGTTCTTTCCTCAAGGATCTGATTCTTGGCATCCAGAAAAATGACCTTGAATTTTTCATTCCTCAAATCTCTTAGGGAATGATAGAGGTAATCGAAAACTTCCTTGGGGGAATGGCAGACAGGTTTGCTCATCATTCTTTCCTTGAGGAAACGTCGGGAGACTTCTTGGATGAGTTTGATGCCGAAAACATTATGAGGTCCAATCCCTTTGATCTTCTGAAGGTCTTCCTCATCCGCCTCCAGGACTTCTCTCAATGTTTTGAACCTTTTAATTGCCTCTTTTGCCTGTGCTTTACAATCTCGCCTCGGCATGCCTAAGGTCAGGAGAAGTTCGACGATTTCATAATCTAAAAAAGCTTTGAGCCCGCCCTTTAAAAACTTTTCTTTCAATCTCTGTCTGTGACCGCAAGAACAATTTTCGTTACCTGCAGCTCTTCTAAGAATGTATCCCTTCATGACCTATAGATAGGACGCATCAAAGAGAGAAAATTTCACAAATTTTGTTTTTTTGAGCAGATATGGTATCACTTCCTCCACCTGCCTCCTTTTTCGCCTTTTTATTCCTTCAGTTAAACGATTTATACTGTCGTTCATAGAAAAATGATTGATTGTTCAAGCCTGCCGATTTATGTAAAGAATGAAATATTAAGATAAGGAACTTCTCGAATGAAAAAAACAATCATTCTCATCATTGTCCTGTTTATTCTTCTCATTATTTTTCTATTTCCGGGTTGTTTGATTCAGGAAAAGGAAATGAAACACCTGTTAAAGCAACCCTTCGATTTAAGCCCCGCTCACAAAATTGGAGACAAAGATTTCTATCGTATCCAGACAATCTACTTAGAAATGGATAACACCGGTAAAGTCGCTCAAACCAAAGTGCTGGAGGGCTATTTCTCCCTAGAAGTTAAAGGTCTTAAAAAAGGCACTCCCACCGATCATTTCTCATGGAAGTATGTGAAAAAAGGATCGAAAAAGGGAAAGGGTAAAGTCGATGAATTCAGAATAATGCCTTACACCAGGGGTTTTCAATATGTTTTTGAGGAATGGACACGTGACCGATTCCCTGTCGACCTTACCACTATTCCAAAGACCATTGAAGGATGGACTTTTTTTGTAAAACTGATAGATGCTCACACTTTTTATGTTCTTGCGGATCCCCGAAGCTATAATAAGAAATTGGTCCATGTTGGAGATTCTGCTTGTGTCAGAGGAGAAGGAACGCCTATCGCAATCGATTTTCCACCTCTTTTCACAGACACCTACTTCGAGAATGCCCCTACCTACATCACCTTTCGGGGGATTACATTATATGAAGGGAAATCCTGTGCCATCCTTACTTTCTGGAGCGACGACTCCAGAGTTCATATGGAAACTAACATACAAAACATAAAATTACCCATAGAAGGAGTATCCTATTACCATGGAGAAATCCTCCTGTCTCTTGAAGACAGGAAGATCGTCTGGGGAAAAATTGTCGAACGGGTAGATTCTGTAACCAACCTCATCCAATCAAAAACACCCCTGAGACATGTGACTCGAAGAGAAATAACCCTGGAGAGGATGAAGAAGTCTGAATACAAGCAGATCGACATACCCAAATCTTTATCTTAGCTTGCTCGCAGATTGCTTTCTTTCCCAAAAACCCGGTTGTTAAAGGATGAAAGAATATGAGAGAATATTCTGAATAAATCCTTTCAAGAGTGAATACATGAAAAAAAGCCGTAGACAAATCCTGAGCATGTTGGGGATTTCCTTGTTCTTTGGCCTACTTGCTGGAGTTGCTTTTGGATATTTGAATAACGAATTTCTCATTTCCTTTGTGATCGCTTTAGGGGGTGCCCTCACCGTCTGGCTGTTGAATACACTTCTCTATCTCATCCTCACTCCTAAAATTGTTTTCTTATCAAGAGAGAAAAGGCTTTTTATCGAAATCCCGGCCTTTTTTTTGGCAAGCCTTTTAGGTCTCTTCATCTCAGTCTCCATCCTCGGCTATATTTTCAAATTCACATTCTTCGGGGAAAAAATTCTCTTCATAAACATCGGACTGCTTCTTGTTCTCTACCTGATGATGACAGGCTTAACCTACTCCTTCAGATTTTATAGAGCGCTCAAGGAAAAAGAAATCGCTTCGGAAAAGCTCAAAGCCTTAGCTGCAGAGGCAGAGCTTAAGGCTCTGAAATCCCAAATCAACCCTCATTTTCTGTTCAACACCCTCAATTCTATCAGTGCTCTCATAACAAGCAAACCAGAGCAGGCCCGGAGAATGATCGCTCGTTTATCAGAGCTGTTTCGGATTGTGCTGGAAAGCTACGATCATGCGCTGGTTCCTTTGAAAAAAGAGCTGAACTTCGTCCATCTCTACCTGGAAATGGAGAAAATGCGCTTTGAACGCAAGTTAGACTACAAGGAACAAATCGATCCTGTCTTGTTCGAGGTTCCCTTCCCGACAATGGTTCTCCAGCCTCTTCTTGAAAACGCAGTCAAACATGGCATCTCTGGCAGCCGCCAGGGCGGAGCTATCCAACTGGCTATAGAGCGAGAAGGAAGCAGCCTTAACTGTCATATCCTGAACACAGTCGGGAAAGCCAAAAGGATTCCCAGGACAAGCTCAACCTCAAACGGCACTGGCATGGAGAATATACGTCAGAGACTAGACCTGCTCTTCGGGGATAACTATCGTTTCCAAGCAGGATTTTCCGAGAGAGGGACATTCGAGGTGAACCTTTCTATCCCCCTGGGATAACATGGGGTTGGCGATCATGGAAAAGATAAAAGCTGTCATCATAGATGATGAAGAGTTGGGGCGGAACCTCATTCGAGAGTACCTACAATCGCATCCAGAAGTGGATATCATGGATGAATGCCAGGATGCCTATCAAGCCCTGGAGTCTATAGATAAATTCCAGCCTGATCTCCTGTTCCTGGATGTGCAGATGCCAGAGGTCAACGGCTTCGAATTGTTAGAGATGCTGGAAGAGATCCCTTTCGTTGTTTTTTCAACGGCCTATGACAAGTATGCATTGAGGGCTTTTGAAGTCAATGCCGTGGATTATCTTCTGAAACCCTTTGACCAGGAACGTTTCGATGTCGCGCTGGAAAAGGTAAAGGAGCGTATTCGTCACCTACAAGACCAGCCAGTGAAAATTAAGAATCTTTTGCAATACCTTCAAGCGGAAAAACCTTATCTGGACAAGATTCTGGTCAAAAGATCAGGGAAAATTGTCGTTTTGCATGTGGATGAGATTCAATGGGTTGAAGCCATGGGAGACTACGTCAATCTCCATACGGTTGAAGGGATCTACACAGTGCTGCAATCCATGAAACACCTGGAAGCACGCCTGAATCCCACGCGATTCATCCGTGTTCATCGCTCCTCCATCGTCAACCTTGAAGCAATAAAAGAAATCGTCCCATGGACCAAAGGGAGGTTCAAAATTAACCTAAAGGATGGACAGGAGATCATCCTCAGCCGTTCTGGCGCCAGCAGGCTGAAGAAATTTATGCTCTGATGAAAAATTCTTGGCTTATCTCTGTATTTTCCCCAAATTTAAAATCCCCGGGCAAACATAGCCCAAAATTTATCCCCAAGCTCCCCATACTTGTGCATGGCTGCCCGGGCAAAGTCATTGGTGTATTTTGACAGATATTCATCGAGTTTCGCCATATCTTTCCCAGATTCCCCATCCTTCCACAGCTCGAGAGCCCTTTTCTCCACCCAAGGCAGTTCAGTAAAGGCCTTCTCTTCGAATCCCTTGATAGCATCTTCGATGAAATGTCCTGCCTCTTCCCACCGGACCGTGGAAAGGCGGTTGGCTCTGCGGAAGGCCCAGCAGGCAGAATCCGTCCGATATCGGTGTTGTGCGCATACCTCGAAATTAGAAGGAAGTTCTTTCACCCCAGCGAATATGGGAATTCTCGGGCTTTGACCAGG
Organism: uncultured Eubacteriales bacterium; assembly: GCA_964449165.1. GTDB lineage: Bacteria > Acidobacteriota > Aminicenantia > Aminicenantales > Aminicenantaceae > CAYSCW01. The sequence goes on from CAYVAT010000002.1 coordinate 4,350, forward strand.
ATTATCGAAGGCGAACCAGCAGATTCCCCCCACAGGATCAGGCAGCCAATCCCTGCATTGAGTGATATGGGAGTAGGCACATCCGGCAATGGCGATGGGCCGGTAATATTCCACCGTACCAGGCTTCAGAGCATTGAGAAGAGCCCTCATATCTCGGGACATCCAGGGATTGGCCACAGGGCTTTTTATCATTTGGTCGCTTCGGCGGTCTTTAACCATAAGATTTTTGGTCATGTCAAATTCGGTTCCCCCATATGTCTGTCGATACAACTTCATGATATCTCTCACCGACACTTTCTTGTCTGGTTTGACAGAAAAAGGAAGCTCTTCTGCATCCATGTCCAGATTCAAGGAAGGCGAAACCGTCTTAAAGACAAAATATTCCCTGATACCAAAGGGTCTCCGCCCATCGTAGGCCTTCCAGAATTTAAAAGGTTCCCCTTTTTCAGGACTCCACCAGCCCCTCTCTTCTGCCAAGGAAAAAACATTCTCAGATGCCATGTAATGATCAGGATCATCCAGATGGAGTTCTCCTATTCTCGGCACATTCGCCGAAACACCTATATGATCATCAGGTAAGCGCACAGCTGCCCAAACCGCCCCTGTTTCTTTGAGTCCTGTTCCGAAGATCTCAAAATGCCAGACTTCCCTGGGATCAGCGATGGTCAGACATTCTCCCCTATCACCATACCCATACTTTTCCACCAGCTCGCCGGCCAGCTTGATCGCCTCCCGGGCACTTGTCGATCTCTCCAGCATGATTCTCTCCAATTCTTCGATAACGAACATTCCTCTTCTGTTGTAAAGCTCCATTCTTCCTCTGATGGTGGTCTCCCCTATGGCCAGCTGGTGTTCGTTCATACAGGGATAGGCGGTATTGAGAAAAGCATAAGTTTGTGCCACCTGGGGAATCTCGCCTTTCAGGACAAGCCCTCTCAGGTCCCAGGATGTCTCACTGTGGAGTTTGCCCTCATATATTTTGTTTTTCGATCCTTTTAAGTATCCGGCAGCGGGAACGATATTAAGCCATGTGCGGTAATTTCCATCACATGAATGCGCAGTGATCACCGAGCCATCTGCGGTTGCCAGCCGCCCGGCCATGATGCTGGTACAGGATGATTCCCATTCTTCTCCCTCTTGGTCAGGCCCCTGAGATCTGCATAGAGAAATGATGAAAAAGACTAAAAATAAAGAGCAAAAAATGAACAGGACCCATTTCCCAAGTCTCTTCAGTGAACCCGGCGATTTCATCATATTTCACCCTCCTCTTCTTTTAATTAACCTGCATTATTCAGACCTCTATTCCATGATAAATTTCGCATGTTTATGAATAGAGAAAACCCCTCTCTGACGAAGATTGAGGGGAACCGACTTTATGATCAAAAATGTTCCCATGAGTAGGCGGTTCCTGTCCGGCCGAAGCCCATAGTGGTTGGTGGGAGGGTCTTGGCAAGGACGGACAGGAACCGCTACTGTTATTACCTATCATGGAAAATGCTATCCTGGCTAGAAAAAAACTTGATGCGGTGAAGCCTGTCGACCTCTCTTATTTTGGCTTTAATGATGAAGAGCAGTACGATGATGGAAAGCCACATCCAGCCCAAAAAAACATAGATGGCTGTTTTCTCTTTGATATTTTTTGGCGAAGGGATGATTGTCTTTCCTTGCTCAACTTGAACTTGTTGGTCTTTTTCCTCAGGAATGACTTCCTGAGCAAGAGCAGAAGCGGCACATAGAAGGACAAAAACCAACAAAACTAACAAAGAAACTCTCTGCTTCATCATTCCAAAAGACTCCAAATGGTCATCACCAGGGCATAGATGACAGAAATCACGGCGATGACGGTGAGGACCTTCCCCCTCTTTTCTCTCGGTTTGCTATCGATCAAAGGGAGCAAGAAGAAAAATATCCCGAAGACCAGAATCAGTAACAGCGCAAACGTATCTCCATTTATGAAGAGGATCTTACTGGGGAAAATCTTTAAAGTCTGAAACAAGAAAAGAAAATACCATTCTGGTTTTATCCCCATCGGTGCGGGAGCCATCAAATCTGCCGCTTCATCCAGAGAAGGCGGAAAGAAAATGGCCAAAGTCACCAGGATACCTAGAAGCACAAGCCAGACTACAGTTTCCCTGTAGATGAAATTAGGCCAGAATGGAAGCTCTTTTACTTTCTCCCTTTTCTCCTCCATATCAAGGGGAAGGCTCATCCCCTGTTTTTGAATGAGGTATATATGGATACCGATCAAGGCCAGCATGAAAAGGGGAAGGATACAGACATGAAAGCCAAAAAAGCGGGTGAGGGTATCCCCAGTTACATCCTCTCCTCCCCGCAGGAACTTGGTCACAGCGCTCCCTATCAAAGGAATGGAACTCGGAATATCCGTCCCAACTTTTGTCGCCGAGACAGAAAGAGAATCCCAGGGTAAAAGATATCCTGTGAACCCAAAGCTTAATGTCACCGCCAAGAGGAATACCCCGCTCATCCATGTCAATTCCCGTGGCTGCCGGTATGCCTTGATGAGCCAGATGCTCAAAAGATGGATGAACACAAATCCAATCATAAAAGAAGCTGACCAGCTATGGATGGAGCGGATGATCCACCCTAGAGGGACTTCTGTCATGATTTGGCCTACACTTTGGTTGGCATTCTCCAGAGTGGACTTGTAATAGAAGAGAAGCATAAAACCTGTGATGACCTGAATGAGAAAAAAGAGCAAGATGACGCTTCCTGTATAGTACCAGATGCTGTGCTTGTGGAGGGGAATTTTCTTTTCTTTCAAGAACCGGCTTATCCCTCCAAGGCCTAAGCGTTCATCGAACCAGTCCTGAATGCCCGGCTTGAAATTCCTGATGCTCACTCCACTCCTTCTCGCTTAATTATCAAATCTTCACCACTGATCTCCATAATCAACTGGCGAAGTGGTCGGGGAGGAGGTCCTCCAATATTAACTCCGTTCTCATCATACCAGCCTTCATGACAAGCACAGAAAAATTTTCTCTGATCTTGGAGATAGGTAACGTTGCAATCCAGGTGGGTACAGACTGCCACGAATGCGGTCATGGACCCATCATCGTTCCTCTTTAAAAGGCCTGGCTTGCTGCCCCACGCAAATCTCCTCACTGAGTTGCGGGCCATGTCTTTGAATTCGGAAAAGGGAAGGATAACCTGGTCGGGCTCCCTGTATGGAGGGATGACAACCTTGATAATCGGATACAAAAAAGAACCCAGAAGGGCAGCCAGCCAGCCTCCCAATAAACCGTTTAAAAATTGGCGCCGGGAAAAAAGAGAATTCTTTAGCCTCATCTTTTAAAACGAAAAACCCGTTTGATTTTCTCAACAATCAATCTTCTTCTCAATGCTTCAATTCCATCCGCAGGTCTAACCTCCTTAGGACAGACCTCATTGCATCGAAAAACGGTATCACATCCCCACGCTCCTCCTTCTGTATTCACTCTTGAGAGACTGGAAAAAGGCCTCTTATCGCGGGGATCTCTAACCAGCCTGTAGAGTTTTGCCAGGGCAGCAGGCCCCAGATATCGCTCGTCCCTTGATGCCACAGGGCAAGCGGCATAACAGCAGCCGCACATGATACAGTTGATGAACTGGAGAATCTTATCCATTTCTTTGTCTTCTATCCTGTGCTCCTTTTCCGGAGTTTTCTCACCAGCGTGGATGAAGGGCTCAATCCTGCGGAGAGCCTCCCAGAAAGGATCCATATCCACAACCAGGTCCTTCTCCACTTCTAGATTAGGCAAGGGTTCAATTATAATCAGAGACGACTCTAGAGAGGTTACATCTATCCGGCAGGCTAAATCAAATTTTCCGTTGATTACCATAGCACAGGAGCCGCAGACAGCCTCTCGGCAGCTGTATCGGAAGGCGAGAGTAGCATCCTGATCGTTGCGCACATCCATCAGAGCCTCTAAAAGCGATTTCTTCTCCTGTGTCTCATAATGAAAATCTTGAAAACAAGGATAGCCGTTTTTCAAGGGATCATACCTTAAAATCCTGAAGGTGTATTCCATCCTAGTATTTTCTCTCCGTAAGCTGGTATTTTTCGATCTTCACCTCTCTGTAATCAATCCGGGTGCGGCCATCCTTCCTGGAAACCAGAGTGTGTTTGAGCCAATTTGTGTCATCTCGTTTTGGGAATTCCAGGCGATAATGGGAACCTCTGGTCTCCTCTCGATTCAAAGCTCCGAGAGTGATCACTTCGGCTAAGTCCAGCATGGACTCGAACTCAACCACATTCACCAGTTCTTGGCTGAAACGAAGGTTCCTCCCCGAGAGGTAAACGCGTTTGTATTCATCCTGAAGCTTATGAATCTCGCTCAGAGCCTCCTCCAAATCCTTCCCATTCCTAAAAAGACCGACTTTATCGCTCATGATGACCTTTAGTCTTCCCATCAGAAGATGGATTTTCACTCCCGAATCCCGTCTCATCCACTCATCGATTTTCGTCTTGACTGTCAAAGCATCATCGAGCAAATGCTTTTCTGATGACTCTTCCCTCCCGATTCCTCGCACATAACGGGAAGCTTCTTCTCCTGCAATACGGCCGAAGACTACTGTTTCCAAGAGGGAGTTTCCTCCCAGCCGATTGGCTCCATGGACACTCACCGAGGCACACTCCCCGGCCGCAAAAAATCCTTCCACACAAGAGGTGCATTTATCATCGACATCGATCCCGCCCATGGAATAATGCTGTGCAGGCTGGATGGGGATAGGCTTATCGATGGGATCGATCCCAATAAAATGCATACATATTTCCCGAATGGCTGGCAGCCTTTTCTTGATCTTCTCTTGACCCAAATGCCTCAGATCCAGATGGACAAATTCATCTTCAAATCCACGGCCTTGATCGATTTCGGTTTGGATAGCCCGGGCCACGATATCTCTGGGGGCAAGCTCCATGGCTGAAGGTGCATAGTCAGCCAGGAATCTTTTCCCCTGGTTGTTGAGAAGATAGCCTCCCTCACCCCGCGCGCCTTCTGTTATCAGAATATTCTTGGGATAAAGGGAAGTGGGATGAAACTGGACAAACTCCAAGTCTTTTAGAGGACAGCCGGCGCGAAAGGCAATCCCTATGCCGCTTCCGTGATTGATATAAGCATTGGTAGTTCTCTGGTAAACCCTCCCGTAGCCACCGGTGGCAAAAATGACAGCCCGCGCCCTTATGGGAATCATCTGGCCTTTGGTTAAATCCACCGCCACAACACCCAGACATTTCCCCTCCCTCACCACAAGCTTCGTGACCAGCCACTCGTCGTAGAATCTGACATTCTTCTTCATCGATTGTTCGAAAAGGGTATGCAAGATGACCATTCCTGTGCGATCAGCAGCATAGCATGTTCTGGGAAATCCTGCTCCACCGAAGGGCCTCTGAGCGATGACCCCTTCCTCTAGACGGCTAAAGGGAACGCCCAGATGTTCAAGCTCATAGATAGTAGGAATAGCCCTTTGACACATCAACTCTGTCGCATTCTGGTCAGCCAGATAATCACTACCTTTGATGGTGTCAAAAGCATGCTTTTCCCAGCTATCCTCTCTCCCTTGGGGATTATTTCCCAAAGCTGCATTGATTCCTCCTTGAGCCGCTACAGAATGGGAGCGTAAAGGATGGACTTTGGAGAGGACCGCCACTTTCAAGGAGGGATCACTGTTCAAGGCAGCAGCCAGCCCTGCCAATCCACCCCCAACAACAAGGATGTCTTCCCTGATCATTCAGTAGTTCCTGGTAAAATAAAGGATAAGCAGCACGCCGGCTACGATTAGAATGATAAGGGTAAAAATCCAAAAGAGCAGTTTCTCTTTCCGGACACCGAGGTCGATAATAATAGTTCTCAGTCCGTAAAAAGCATGTGACACTACAGTGATTATAAGCAAGCTGTCGATGAAAGGATTAGTGTGGAGAACCAAAGCCCAATCAGGTTTCTGGCCTTTGGTCATCAAAAAAAAAGAAGTAGTGAATTTGACACCCAGGAGGAGAATGAGCAGAAGCCCGCTCACTCGGTGAAATACCCACACAAACATTCGATGCATTCCTTTTTGGAGGATATATTACATTAAAGTCAAAAACGATTGTCAAGGAAAATGGCATAGACGTAAGCATCCTTATTTTTCCAATTCAGTATATATTTAAATTCATCACGGCCTTAAGGATACTTTCGACATAGACTTCTTGTTCTGGCACAAAATACTATATCCTATAAAAAGAAAAATTTTTTCACCGCTTGTGGAAGAGAAACCATAGATAAAACGTCTAATATAGAAAATAGGAGGAAAAGATGAAAAAGATTATTGCCTTTATTCCTGTACTTCTCCTTTTTCTGCTTCCTGCAGTATTAAGGGCAGAAACAGTGGATGTGGCCGGCGACTGGGACATTACAGTGACCACACAAAGAGGAGAGATGACTTGGGAAGCTCATTTTGTCCAGGAGGGCGAAAGCCTGACAGTGACCATGAAAGGCCGACGGGGAAACGAAGTCACTGGAGAAGGAACCATCAAAGAAAACTCCATCGAGTGGACCATCACCAGCAGCTCACCAAGAGGAGAGATGACCATCACCTGGAGCGGAGAGGTTAGCGGAGAGACTATGTCAGGAGAGGTTCAATTCGGTTCTTTTAGGACCGCCCAGTGGGAGGGAACAAAGCGAACCAGTTGAGATTTTTTCCTGAATAGAGTATCCTCCAGGGCAGACATTTACTGTAAAGAAATACGCCAAACTCATTCTTGGAAGATTTTTATCATCTCTCCGTCTAAATAAATGACGGAGGTTGACCAGAGTGGTTGTGTATGGAAGAGAAGAAACTGATTCGTCTCAGTCAGGAAGGAGATGAAGAAGCTTTTAGTCTTCTGGTCAATAAATATCAAAGAAAGGTATTCTGTCTCGCATATAGTTTCACACATAACAGGGAAACAGCCGATGATTTGGCCCAAGAGGCATTTATTAAAGCTTATTTCGGCCTCTCCAGTTTTAAATTCAAATCGAAATTCGGGACCTGGCTCTACAGGATCACAGTTAACACCATCAAGGATCACCTAAGGAAAAAAGAAAGGATGAACAAAGCCTCAATCCAGGATATCTATGAGAGATTCTCTTTTCACGAGGATGAGGAAAAAGAGAGAGAAATGAAAAAACGGCAAGAGGAAAGAAGAAAGATTGTCCACCAATTCATCCAGACTCTTTCTGAAAAATACCGGACCATCCTCACCTTGAGGGACATTCAGGACTTTTCTTACCAAGAAATATCTAAAATCCTTCAAATTTCTCTTGGGACCGTGGATTCACGGCTACACAGAGCCAGGAAAATGCTTCGGGATAAACTGAAGCCTCTTTTGAGGAAAAAGGGAGGAGAAGATGAGATGTAAAAAATTTGAAAAATTGATTCTCCGCTCCTTTGACAATCGCCTCAATGAGAAGGAAAGAAAAGAGCTTGAAAAACACCTGGAAAGCTGCGCTCAATGTCGAGAAAAAAGAGAAGAGTATGAAATAATTCTCTCTCTTTTAAGAGAAGAAGAAACTGTCCAGCCAAAAGCCTATTTTTGGGAGCGTCTGCGGACGAAAATACGAGAACGGAAGAAGAGGCCTCTTTGGCTGCTGGTTAAAGAATGGAGCCTGCGAGCTGTCCCTCTCTCCCTGCTCATCGTGTTGCTCATCACACTTGTGGTCATCTTTTTCTCTCCTTCTCAAGACCAAGAATTGAGCCAGTCAGAAGTTCTCCTCCTCCGCAACCTGAATCCTCTTCAGGAAACTCAATTGTTGTTGGAACAAAGATTAGAAAATCAAAACATGATGATCATCTTTTCCTCAATGGAAGAACAGGAGACCTTGAGGAGATAATAAACATGAGAAACCATTATAAATTCTGGATTATCCTTTCTTTTATTGCCGTCTTTATTGTCGGAACTCTAGCCGGAGTGCTCATCGATAAACACCTCCTGCCAGCAAAAGGGAAATCACACAGAGACAGGCGACCTCCTCGCTTTCCCACACTGGAAATCATGGCTGAAGAATTGAAACTGACTTCAGAGCAGGAAGAAGCCATCAGGAGCGTCTTCCACAACAACGAGGAAAGACTGAAAAAACTCGGCCATCTGATTCACGAACGCATCTCAGCCATCCGATCACAACTCAAGGAGGAAATAAAGAATATCTTGACCAAAGAACAAAATATAAAATTCGAAGAAATGATCAAAAGATACATTGAACAGAGAAAAAAAGAAATGGATAAAAGAAAAGCACGCAGAAAAGAAAGGGAGAAATAAGATGAAAAAGAGAATCGGCATCAGTGTTGTAATCTTTGTGATCATCGCTGGCGTTGTTCTCATTTTTACTCTTTTTAGGCATAACGGGTCTCAATCCACAAAATTCAAAACAGAACCGATTTCCAGGGGAGATATCGAATCTGTGGTGGTCACCACTGGATCGCTGAATCCTGTGACCACGATTGAAGTGGGCAGTCAAGTCTCAGGGAGAATCGCCAAACTCTATGCAGACTTCAACTCCCGGGTCAAGAAAGCTCAAGTGGTGGCAGAGCTCGACCAATCTCTTTTTCTGACCCGAGTCCAACAGAACCAAGCCAACTACGAGAGTGCCAAGGCCTCTCTTGAAAAAGCTAAAGTCACTTTAGACAACTACAAGAAGAAATATGACCGTGCCCTGGAACTTTTCCAGAAGGAATTGATTTCTTATGAAGAAAAAGAAACAGCGGAAACACAATATTACAATGCTGTTGCAGACCTCAAATCCGCTGAAGCCCACCTGGAACAGGCCGAGAGCCAACTGGAGTCAAGCAGAGTGGATCTAGCTTACACAGTTATCCACTCCCCCATCGACGGGATCGTCATATCCCGCAACGTCAGTGTTGGTCAGACAGTGGCAGCCAGCTTTCAGGCCCCTGTTCTCTTCGAGATCGCTAACGATTTGAGCAAGATGCAGGTGGAATGCAGTGTGGATGAGGCTGACATAGGCAAAATCAAGGAAAAGCAGCGGGCTAGCTTCACAGTCGACGCTTTCCCTGATGAAAAATTCACCGGAACCGTCACTCAAGTCAGATACTCTCCTGAAATCAGCCAGAACGTGGTCACCTACACAACTATAGTAGATGTGGATAATCCTGAGATGAAACTAAGGCCAGGGATGACAGCCACTGTATCCATCATCGTCGGGGAGGCAAAAAATGTGCTCAAAGTCCCCAATACGGCCCTGCGATTCACCCCCACACTCTCCCCCGAAGAGATGAAAAAAATCATGGAAAATATGCGAGAGGAAATGATGGCTAGACGCCAAGCTGCAACCCCTGACGCTGGCTCCAGGCGGAAAATAGAGAGACAAGGAGGGCAGAGACCACCCCAAGGCCTTACCCGGGGTAGCTTCGGTTCTCAATCGGAACGATTCAGCCAAATACCTAGAGTTTGGATAGAGGATGAAGGAGGAAAACTCCGCCCCGTTTTTATAAAAACAGGAGTCACAGATAACAGCTACACTGAGGTTGTCCGGGGCAACCTAAAAGAGGGCCAGCTTGTCCTGACTGGGATATCTTCAGGCAGTGCCAGCGATACCAATTCCTCGCAAAGAAGAGGAATGATGTTTTTCAGACGTTAGCATCGCTGCCTTAATGGGAAATCCACCAAAAAGAAGAGAAAAATGGAAAACAACATAATCATCCAGCTTGAAAATCTGACCAAAGTCTACAAAGTGGGAGAAACCCGGGTTCATGCCTTAAGAGGGATCACCTACAGCATCAAGGCCGGCGAGTTTTTGGCTGTGATGGGACCTTCAGGCTCAGGAAAGTCAACCCTGATGAACATCCTCGGCTGTTTAGACAGACCGACAGAAGGACTGTATTATCTGGAAAAAAAGGAAATCTCTACTTTTGATAAGAATAAATTAGCGCGGATTCGGAACGAAAAATTCGGGTTTGTCTTCCAGACTTTTAACCTGCTTGCCCGAACCACTGCCCTTGAAAACACCGAACTCCCGCTTCTTTACTCAAGAGTCCCCAGCAAAAAAGCGAAGGAGCTTGCCTTGCAAGCCCTCTCTGCTGTGGGCCTTGAAGGGAGGGAGAACCACCGCACAAACCAGCTTTCAGGCGGAGAACAACAGAGAGTGGCCATAGCCCGATCTTTGGTCAACAATCCCTCCCTGCTTCTAGCAGACGAGCCCACAGGCAACTTGGACACCAAAACCGGAGAGGAGATCATGGATATCTTCACAAGGCTTAACCGGGAGAAGAACATCACTGTTATTCTGGTCACCCATGATCCAGAAATCGCCCAAGTGGCTCATCACAGAATCTATCTCCGCGACGGACAGATCATCAGGGAGGAAAAGGAGTAGGCAATGAATATAATGAGGACAATTCGAGTCTCCCTAAGAGCTTTGGCCCGGAATAAAATGCGCTCCTTCCTGACAGCCCTGGGGATCATCATCGGGGTGGGAGCCGTGATCGCCATGGTCAGCATCGGACAGGGAGCAAAGAGGGCAGTTGAGGAAAGATTCAACTCCATGGGAAGCAATCTCCTCTTTGTTCGCCCGGGAAGCCTATCTTTTCGTGGCCGTCAAAGCGGAATAGGCACCTTCAACACTCTCAAAGAAAGCGATGCCAAAGCTATCCTTGAACAGTGTGACGCAGTAAGATATGTCTCCCCAAATGTCTCCACAAGAGCCCAGGTAGTTTACAGGAATAAGAACTGGAACACATCCATCCAGGGTGTAGGCGCCAACTTCCCAGAAATCAGAAACTGGAAGGTAGTGGAGGGTGTTTTTTTTGATGAAAACATGGCCAGAGTGGGCGCTAAAGTTGCTGTCTTGGGCAGTGAGGTGAATGAGAATCTCTTCGAAGGAGAGGACCCAATCGGCCAGATTATCCGGATCGGAAAAATTCCTTTCCGGGTTATAGGCGTTCTGGAGAAAAAGGGAGAATCTGGCTTTTTCAACCGGGATGATATGATCGCCATTCCCTACACAACAGTCCAGAAAAGGTTTCTCGGCATTGACTATATTCAATCCATAGATGTCTCGGCCACATCCATGGCTTCAACCCTCGAGGCCAAGGAACAGATCGAGGACCTGCTCAGAGTCAGGCACCGAATTGCTCCTGGTGCAGAGGATGACTTCCATGTGAGGAATTGGTCCGAAATCGCCGAAAGTGCGGAAGAGAGCACCCGGATTCTCACCATCCTTCTGGGAGGCATTGCTTCTGTCTCTCTCCTTGTCGGCGGAATCGGGATTATGAACATCATGCTCGTCTCAGTCACCGAAAGAATCAGGGAAATCGGCATCCGGATGTCGGTGGGAGCGCGAGAAAAGGATATCCTCCTGCAGTTCATGACAGAGGCGGTAGTGCTCAGCGTGCTGGGAGGAATTCTGGGAATCGTTGTGGGCGTTCTTACCTCAAAGTTGATCTCTCACTTTGCCGGCTGGCAAACACTTGTCTCACTAGGAGCAATCGCTCTCGCCTTTATCTTCTCCGGATCTGTAGGAATATTTTTCGGGTTTTATCCCGCTCGCAAGGCTTCGAAGCTCGATCCCATCGAAGCATTAAGATATGAATGATGAAAGCATGTGTTTTAAGGAGGATCTCAATGATTAAACGAGTTCTTACAATTTTTATCTTCATTGTTTTCTGTATCACAACCAGTCTTCCTGGCCAGCAGGAAAAGACCCTCTCCCTTTCTCTTGAGGACTGCATCCTCAAAACGATGAAAAACAATCTTGGCCTGGCTGTAAATGTTCTCAGCCCTGAGCTTGCCGATATTTCAGTCTCTCTGGCTAATGAAAAATTCATGCCCAGCTTATCCATGAGCTACAATAGAAGAGATACCAATGAGGCATCCTATTCATGGCTTGATGCCGAGGATCAGGTCTCCACTAGCTACAACAGCTATTCCTTCCAGCTCTCACAACTCATTCCAACAGGAGGCAGCTTCTCTGTCACTCTTAATGGCTACAAAAATGATACAACTAGAAGTTTCCAGACAATTAATCCCCGTTATGGAAGCACTCTCACCTTTAATTTTAGCCAGCCGTTGCTTAAAAATTTTGGCTTCAAGACAAGCCGGAGAGAAATCCTCATCGCTCAAAACAGGAGAGATATCTCTGAAAGCCAATTCAAGGACACTCTCTTGAATACCATCTACAGTGTGGAAGAGGCTTACTGGAACCTGGTTTACAGCATCGATTTTCTCAAAGTGACCAGGCAGTCTCTCCAATTAGCCCAGGATCTGCTGGAAAAAAACAAGAAAGCCGTGGAGGTGGGCACTCTGGCTCCCATCGAAATCTTGAGTGCCAGAGAGCAGGTGGCTACAAGGGAGGCGGAAGTCCTCGAAGCGGAAGCCGAGGTTGAGAGGAATGAAGACCGTATTAAGTCAATCCTAAATTTAGCTGCTGAAGAAAGTGAAGTCGAGTTAGTAAAGGTTATTCCCAAGGACAAACCTGCCTACGAGATAAAGGAAATCAGCCTGGATGAAGCCCTCCGGATCGCCATGGAAAAACGGCCTGACCTGGAGCAGACAAGGATCGAGCTGAAGAATAATGAGCTGGACATCAGCTATGCCAAAAACCAGCTTCTTCCTGACCTGAGATTTGAGGCTTCCTACTGGAGTCCAGGGGTTTCGGGCACCCAAGTCATCTATCCAGAAGGGGATCCTTTTGCCGATCCCATAGCCACCATTCCCGGAAAATCTTCTGACGCTCTAAAAGATGCCTTCAACTTCAGATACAAGAATTGGACCGTGGGCTTCACCCTTTCCATCCCTCTCAACTCTATTATCTCACGTGCAGCCTATGCACAGGCCAGTGTGACGAGGGAACAGACAGCTCTCCAGCTGAAAAATCTGGAACAGCAGGCCTACCTGGAGATCAAAAACGCTCTCAGAGATATGAAAACGAATTATAAACGCGTCCAGGCCCGTAAAGTAGCCAGGGAATTGGCGGAAAAAAACCTGGAAGCAGAAGAAGAAAAGCTCAAAGTTGGACTCACCAGCAACTATTTTGTCCTTGAATACCAGAGCCGTCTGGCCACCGCCCTAGCTACAGAGTTAAAAGCCATCATAGACTACAATCTTTCCCTTGCTAACTTGGACAGGGTTTTAGGGACCACACTGGAGAATAAAAACATCTCCTTTAAAACGCCCGATGAATAATCTTCCCAGAAGATGGGGGGTTGAATATAAGATGGCAACAGCTATCCTAATGAAGTCCCTGCCTTTCCCACACCTCTCAGGACAGACGGAAAACTGGAAAATCCCCTTCGGAAAAAAGGGCCTTCACTCGATTCTGCTTCACTTGAAATTTATAAAAAAAAATGCTAATATAAATATTAAATATAAGTTCCGATAACTTCTTTCAACCTTGAACCTGGGAGAAAAACATCATGAACAGGAGACTCATAAGACCCAATTTTTCTGAGATCAAAGAAAAGATGAACCGTGAATCGCAAAAGAAAAAACTCCATCCCTCTTTTGAAACATTCGCAGAGAATTACTACTACCTCAAACAGATGAACAAAAAAACTCCAATGGCCGTGGTTTTCGCAGACGGAGAGACCATCGAGGGATATATCGAATGGTATGACAGAAACTGCATCAAACTCAACAGAGATGACGCTCCAAACCTTTTAATCTACAAAAACAACATAAAATATCTCTATAAACTAAACGAAAAAAAGGGCTCTAAAGAAGCCCAGTCTTTAGGCAAGAAGAATAAAAAATGACCCTTCCCAAGATTGGGATTACTCTTGGGGATCCGGGGGGAATTGGACCTGAAATCACCCTCAAAGCCTTCACCCGGCTCCATTCTCTACCCAAGGCTCACTACATCATCTTTGGCTCCTCTCCGGTATTGGATAAAGAAAAACAAGATTTAGGATTGAATCTCAACATTCCTCCTTTTAAAGGACAGTCCTCCTCGTCCCTCTCTTCACTCTCCCTCTGGGAAGTCTCAACTCCCCTATTAAAGGAAATAAAAAAAGGCGCTTCCTTCAAAGCAAACGGTAAAGCCTCGTTTCTCTTCTTCGAAGAAGCTGTCAGAGCAGCCAGCGAAGGAACGATACAAGCCCTGGTCACTGCCCCGGTATCAAAAAAATCCTGGAATATGGCTGGTATCCGTCTATCCGGACACACAGATTTTCTGAGCCGCGAATATCCTCAGGCCATCATGACATTCTGGTCGGATAGATTAAAAGTGGCCCTCTTCTCCCACCATCTGTCCTTGAGGGAATCTTTAAAGAGAATCAAGAAAAAACATCTCTTGGAGTTCTTCCTCCATCTCGATCAAAATTTGAAAGACATACAATCTCAAACATTTAATTTTTTGGTCGCTGGACTGAATCCTCACGCTGGAGAAGATGGACTCTTGGGAGGCGAGGAAAAGGATGAGATTATACCCGCTATCCATAAGGCACAACAACAAGGAGTGAACATCATCGGTCCGTTCCCTCCTGACATCGTTTTCCGAAAGGCACTTAACTGCCCGGATAAAATGGTCGTAGCTCTCTACCATGACCAGGGCCTCATTCCCTTCAAATTAGCAGCCTTCGATGACGGCGTGAACCTGACATTGGGCCTGCCTTTTATCCGCACCTCTCCAGACCATGGGACGGCTTTTGATATCGCAGGAAAGGGGAAAGCTAATCCCCTTAGTATGATCAAATCTATCGAACTGGCTCGCCTCTTATCTCCACTTTTTTAGTTCAGCTTGCATCTCCCTTTCGCGATCTCTCTCTTTTATCGCTTCTCTCTTCTGGTAAGTCTTCTTCCCTTTAGCCAGAGCAATCTCCACTTTGATCTTTCCCTTATCGTTGATAAGTATTTTTGTCGGTATCAGAGTGAAGCCTTTCTCCTTTACCTTGCCTGTCAGCCGTTTAATCTCTTGACGATGAAGCAGAAGCTTTCGCTCTCTGAGCGGTTCATGGTTGAACCTGTTGGATGCCTCGTAGGGACTTATGTGGCAATTAAGAAGAAAAACTTCTCCCTCCTTGATCTCTGCATAACTCTCTTTCAGACTCACTCTTCCTTCCCTAATCGATTTGACTTCACTGCCCATCAAGGATATTCCTGTCTCCAGACTCTCCAGTATTTGGTAGTCAAAGTAGGCTTTTCTATTTTTGGCAATGACTCTCATCTAATTTCCCTTCATTAAGCTTTGTTCTGAGCAGACTGATATGCCGCCTACTCGTCTTCTCTACAGTCAGCTTACGATCTCCGCAGATTAAAGACACGCCTTTGCGGGGAATTTTCGCGATCTCACTGAGAAAATAACCAGCTAACATAGTGTATCCAGAGTTCTCTAGCAAATCAAGCTCAACCCTCTCGTAGCAATCATACTTTTTTCGGGTTAATGGCCATCTCCTCTCTAAATTATTTATTTTAAATAAGATATGCAATCACTCATCGGGATGTATGGAACCCTTTACAGTATCTATCCTCCCGTTGTAAACAGGTACTCAGGAAAAGCCAGTAGAAAAAAAAGAATATGGGGAGGATGGAACAGAATTCTTGAGAATCAGGAATCTAATCTGGACTGAACATCTTCAAAGCAGAGGCCCAGATTCTGAAGGACTTTTCTTTCGATTTCCAAGGTAGGAAGAGAGGAGACCTCTGATATCTCAGAGACAATAAGCTTCTTGGCTTTCTCCATCATTTTTTTCTCACGAAATGATAACGGCTTGACCAGGTTGAGATAATATAGACTCTTAAGGACAAGGGCCATATCAAGGATGGAACCTGATCTCATGAGGCTAAGGTGCTCTTTGTATCTACCTTTCCAGTTCATGGTTACATCAACATGACCGTTTCTCATGAATTCAAAAATCTCTTCAACATCATCTGCTGAGATCGGTTTCCGGATACCGATTTCTTTGGCGTTGGAAGAAGGGACTAAAACCAACGTGTTGTTGTTAAGGATTCTCACATGGTAAATTCTAAAATTTTCCCCAAAATAGCTCTGGTCTCTGATGTCTTCGATTATGCCAAGGCCCTGATTGGGATAAAAGACTTTATCTCCAGTCTTAAACGGCTCCATTGAGAATAATTATATTCAATTATTGTTCAAGAGTCAAATGTTATCCCAGAATGTGTGTGTTCAAGCTTGACAGATATTGTCAGGTTTATTAACATACTCTCTCTTAACAAAAATTTTTCAAAGATATAATGAAAAGAACATATCAACCGAACAACCGAAGACGGAAGAAGACCCACGGTTTTCGCGTCCGGATGAAAACTAAGGGTGGACAGCGCATCATCAAGCAGCGCAGACAAAAAGGTAGGAACAAACTCTCTCCTTAATGGCTGAAACCTTTACTCCTCAAGAGAGGATAAGAAAGAAAAAAGATTTTTTATCACTCTATAAAAAAGGCAGGCGTTACCGAGGAAAATATTTCAACCTCATTTATTTTTCCAATAATCTTAGCTTCTCTCGGATGACCACTGTGGTCAGCCGAAAAGTTGGAAACTCGGTTAAAAGGAACAAAATCAAACGTCAGATGAGAGAGTTATTCCGAAGGAACAAGGAATTAATTAAAAACCCTGTGGACATGGTTATCATCCCCAAAAAGGATATTCTGGAGCTGCCAAAGGCTTCACTACAGGAAGAATACCTCTCCGCTCTAGAGACTATTAATCAAAAACCTCAATCTCCATGAAACATTTAACACTGATCCTGATAAGATTTTACCAAAGAGCTATCTCGCCGTTTCTCGGTCATCACTGCCGTTTCTATCCTTCCTGCTCAAGTTATGCCTATGATGCGATAGAAAAATTCGGTTTTTTCAAAGGGATATTCCTCAGCACAAAAAGACTTCTCAAATGTCATCCTCTTCATCCTGGTGGGATTGACCCTGTTCCATAAAAATAGTCCAGATGGAAAAAAGATTATTATTGGCGATCGTCCTCTCGTTCTTGGTTCTTGTTCTCTATCAGATTCTTTTCGTCAAGAAGCCGCCCACACCCGATCAAGCTGTCCAGAGCATACGGGAAGCTGAAAAAAAGCCTCCTACAGAAGTCATACCCAAAACACCCTCTCCTCCCTTACCTACCTCAAAGGCCGAAGAACCTCCTGAGGAAAAACCCTCTCAGCCCATCTCAGAGGAAAAGGAAGAGAGTATTATCGTCGACACCTCCCTCTTTCAAGCCGTTTGGAGCAACAAGGGAGGTGTGCTTAAAAGCTGGAAGCTCAAAAAATATAAAGATGTGAACATGGAAAACCTGGAGCTTGTCTCTTACCGCTCCCAGGATATCAATATCTATCCCTTCTTTCTCCTCACAGATGATCCTTCCTTCGATGACTCGATCAATGGTGCCCTCTACAATTTTTCAGAAACTAAATTAGAACTCAACCAAGGTAAAAAGGGAGAACTCCGCTTTCAGTATGCTGATGCTCAGGGAAATCGAGTCGAAAAAGTCTTCCTCTTTCAGGATGGAAAATACACCTTTGATGTTACCCTCAATGTCTGGAAAAACGGGCAGAAAATCGAACCTGCCCTTCTCTGGGGGCCAAGCCTGGGAAACCCTGCTCCTGAGTTTGAAAAAAAGCGATTCGGAGGGGGAAGGGGAGCAGCTGTTTACGTTGCTAAAAAGGTCCATCGCATGGATGAGAAAAAATATAAGCCAGAGACAAGCTTCTTAAACTTCGCAACTTGGGCAGCTTATGAAGACAACTATTTTACAGCTCTTTTTCTGACATCTCCCCAGAAATCCCATGCAGCCTTCTTGAAAATAGGCACTGAGGAGAAGCCTAGTTTCTGTCTGTCCGTCGATTTTGCTCAGAAAGCTTATCTAGGGCCAAAGGATTTTGACGACTTGAGCGAGTTTGGCCATGGAGCCACGAATCTGATCCGATTCGGTTTTTTTGGATTGATCGCCCAAATTCTGCTCAGGGCCATCAAATTCATCCACAGCGCCATCCCCAACTGGGGTTTTTGCATCATCGTGCTCACTATCATCATCAAGATTATCTTCTTCCCCTTGACATACAGCAGCACCCGCTCCATGGCCAGGATGCAGGAACTGCAGCCCAAAATCAAGGCTTTGAGAGCCAAATACAAGAAAGCCAAAAAAGATATTGCTCAGCGGCGTAAGATGAATGAAGAGATGATGAAACTCTACAAGGAGCACGGGATCAATCCCGCAGGAGGGTGCCTGCCCATGCTTGTTCAAATCCCCATTTTCTGGGGATTCTTTCGACTTCTCGTGGTCTCCATCGAGTTCCGCCAGAGCCCATTCATATTCTGGATAAAGGATCTCTCTTTGAAAGATCCTTTTTATGTGACTCCCATCCTTATGGGCGCCACCCAGTTCATCAGCCAAAAAATGACACCCACCTCAGCTGACCCCACCCAGCAAAAAATGATGCTTATCATGCCTGTCATCATGACCATCTTTTTTATGAACTTTCAAAGCGGCCTCGTCCTCTATTGGTTAACCAACAACGTCCTCCAGATCGGTCAACAGTACATCATGAATCGTCTGATGAAAAAGAAGAAAAAGGAATCCCATGGAAGAAAAAGAAGAAAAAAATAGCGAGAAGCAAGAATTCAAGGGAAGAAATCTCAAAGAAGTTCTGGGGCATGCCGAACATGCTCTTAAACTTCCCCGCTCAAGGTTTAATTATGAGATCGTTGCCGAAAAAACAAAGCTCTTTGGAATGAGAGCCAAAGAAATCGTCATCCGTGCCTGGCCGAAGCAGGAACAAGAAGAAAATGTGATCTCCGAATTCCTGGACAAGCTTCTCCCTCTCATCCCTCTTGACGTTAGTTATCATATCAGAAGAAGAAATGATATGATCTATCTCATCTTTGATGGAAAGGACAAATATCTTCTGCTGCGAAAAGACGGCTCCCTGCTCTTGGCCCTTCAGCACATACTCAACAAAATCTCCCCTCAAAAAGTCCAGACCGATTGCGACTTCTACAGGAAGAGAAAGGAGAGAGACATCAGGCACTATGCCCAACAGATGGCTCGCCAAGTACATGAAACAGGGAAAAATGAAATCCTGGACTGGATGAATCCTTATGAAAGAAGGATCGTCCATATCGCAGTGAATCAGATTTCTGGACTCACCACAGAAAGCATCGGTGAAGGATTCATGAAAAGAGTGAAAATCTATCCCATGAAAAACCAAAAAAAATTGTAGCGCAGACGGGATATCAAGTTTATATTCTTCGCTTGTTCTCTCCTTGATCCTCTAACCGTTCATCCTCAGCTGAGTCCTCTGGGGTCAGGCTTCGTTACTCATGTTAGGCCAAAAACTATATTCTTGCTTTGTCCTTTCATTCCTGATGAAGCCTGACCCCGAATGCCCTCTCGCCTCCAGATGACTTCCTCATTAGCTTGCCTGACTGTTGAGAATTTCCAGATGTGTGAAAATATTTCATTCATTTATGAAGTAATGAGGAGGTTTCTGTCCGTCCGAAGCCAGCACACTTTACGTTTTTCGCTGGACATTTTATTATATACAGTCATGTTGGACGATACCATCATTGCTATTTCCACTCCTATCGGTTATGGGGGACTAGGGGTCATCCGCCTCAGCGGTAAAAAAGCTCTCCCTATCGCCAAGAAAATCTTCAAGCCAAAAAAAAGAAAGACAAAAATCAAATCCCGCCTGGCCATCCTGGGGAACGTGTATGATTATGAAAAAAAAGAATATTTTGAGGAGGCCTATCTGATTTACTTCCCTCAACCCCAAACTTACACAAGAGAAGACGTTGTGGAAATAAGTTCACATGGAAGCCCCTTAATCCTGGAAGAAATAGTCCGTTTGGGCATTAAAGCAGGAGCCAGGCATGCTCACGCCGGAGAATTCACGCTACGGGCCTATCTCAGAGGAAGAATCGACATTCTCCAGGCAGAAGCGATCAACGATATCATCCAGGCTGCTTCTCTCAAACAGGCTAAAATATCCTTCAAACAGCTCGAGGGCCGTCTCTCCAAGAGAATAGCCTTTTTCAGAGCTAGCATCATCCACTTGCTCTCACTGGTTGAAGCCAGCATTGAGTTTCCTGATGAGGAGTTGCCGGTCACATCAAAAAACATCTCAAAAATCCTGGAAACCACTATCCAGAACATAGAAAAACTCATCCAAAGCTACAGCCTGGGAAAAACCCTGAGTGAAGGCCTGATCTTGGCTATAACGGGGAGAACCAATGTAGGGAAATCAACTCTCTTCAACGCTCTCCTGGAAAAAGAAAGGGCCATCGTCACTCCTTATCCGGGAACGACAAGGGACTATCTCCAGGAAAGCATTAAAATCAAAGACTCCATCTTCACGCTGATCGATACAGCCGGAATGGCTGCCGCATCTCACCCTGTAGAAAAGGAGGGAATGAGGCGCGGGAAAGAAATGATCTCACAGGCTGATGGAATCCTCCTTCTATTCGATTCTTCCAGGAAAGAGACCGGAGAAGACCTTAAGCTCCTCAGTAATTACAGGGACAAAAATCTGCTTCTTCTCTTCAACAAGATGGATCTTCCTCTGCGTATGGACAAGAAGAAAATCAAAAAACAGGGAAAAAATTTCTCCTCCTTAGATATTTCGGCTTTAAAAGGGACCAACCTGGAAAAATTAAAGGCTATGATTTGCAAAGCCTTTATTCCAGATCAGGATCATGGAGAAGAAATCCTCCTCCATCTTCGTCAGAAGCTCTTGCTTGAAGAAATCCTTGATTGTCTGGATAAAGGGCTTCATCTCCTTCATCAAGGTTACCCTGAAGATTTTTACGTTGAAGAAATCCGCCGCAGCCTGCCTCTTATCGGCCAGCTTACAGGGGAAATCCAGGTCGATGAAATCATCGAGGATATATTCAGCCGCTTCTGTATCGGCAAATAGGGAAAGTCATGTGTGCCTTGGACAAGTATGATGTGATTGTCGTGGGAGCAGGCCATGCTGGCTGCGAGGCTGCCCATGCCACAAGTGCCATGGGGCTGGAGACCTGCCTGGTGACCATCCATCTGGAAACAATCGCCCAGATGTCCTGCAATCCTGCCATAGGAGGCCTGGCCAAAGGGCATCTGGTCCGAGAAATCGATGCTCTGGGAGGAGTGATGGGCCTCTTGGCCGATGAGACAGGCATCCAATTCCGACTGTTGAATCGAAGCCGAGGAGGAGCTGTCCAAGCCCCCCGCGCCCAGTCCGATAAGGCTCTCTACAGGCTGACCATGAAAAATTGGCTTGAAAAGCTTCCCCGATTAACACTCTTTCAGGGAATTGTCACAGATATTTTAACCAAAGACCATAAAGCCATCGGTGTTCGAACTCTGGATGGCAATAAAATCCTGAGTGAGACTGTGATCCTGACTCCAGGAACTTTTCTCAACGGATTGATCCACATCGGACTTCAAAGCTATCCAGCGGGAAGGGCTAATGAGCCTTCTTCCATAGAATTAAGCGATAATATAAAGAAATTGGGCTTTAAGACATTCCGTCTCAAGACAGGAACTCCCATGAGGCTTTATCGCCAGACCATAGATTGGAAACGCTTCACACCCCAACCTGGAGACGAAGAGCCTGTTGCTTTCTCCTATCGGACCAGCAAGAAACTGGAAAACAAAATCGTCTGCCACATAGGATACACCAATCCCATGACCCACCAGGTCATCAGAAGAAATCTGGACAAATCCCCCCTCTACAGCGGCAAGATAACTGGGGTCGGAATCAGGTATTGTCCCTCTATCGAGGACAAAGTGGTCAAATTTCCCCATCACAAAAGGCATCAATTCTTCCTTGAACCCGAAGGACTTGAAACAGAGGAAATCTATGTCAACGGTATTTCTTCCAGCCTTCCCTTTGAGGTTCAAAAAGACATCCTCAAAAGTATTCCTGGACTGGATCAGGCAAAGGTCCTCAGGCCCGCCTACGGAATCGAATACGATGCCGTGCTTCCCACTCAGCTCCTTCCCACCCTGGAGACAAGAGGAATGGAGGGCCTTTACCTTGCCGGCCAGATCAACGGAACTTCAGGCTATGAAGAGGCAGCCGCCCAAGGTTTGATGGCAGGAATCAACGCCGCCTTGAAAATAAAGAGGCGAAAACCTTTTGTCTTTGGAAGGGACGAGGCTTATATCGCCGTGCTCGTCGATGACCTCGTCTCCAAGGGGGTGGAAGAACCTTATCGGCTCTTCACCTCCCGAGCCGAACACAGAATTCACCTCCGAATCGACAATGCAGATAAGAGATTAACCAGATATGGATATAAATTCAGACTCATCACAGATAAAGACTACGAAGTATTCCTCAAAAAACAAGAAAGAATCAGCAAAGTCATGGTGTTCCTGGAAAGAGAAACCGTCAAGATTGAGGGAAAGGAGCCTCTCTCTCTGAAGAATTTCCTAAAAAAACCTGAAGTCAAGTTCAAAAATATGTTAGAATATACAAAATTCGAAGAGAACCTAACTGAGGAGGATATCCGTCATATCGAGTCAGAGGTTAAATACGAGGGGTACTTAAAAAGACAAGAAAAAGAGATTGCTCGCATCAAAAAAATGGATAAAGAAAAAATACCAACCAGTCTGGAATTCCAGAATGTTCCAGGCTTAACTCGAGAAGTGAAGGAAAAATTGGATAAATTCCGCCCCAAGACCATCGGAGAAGCCAAGAAAATACCCGGAATCACACCTGCGGCTGTGGTTAATCTTCATATCTACTTGAATATCCAGAAGAGAGATGTTCCACGTGAAACATTAAAAAAACAATGAGCAGAACCATCGCTATCGCCAACCAGAAAGGTGGCGTTGGCAAGACAACCACAGCAGTGAACCTCTCCGCCTCGCTAGCTCTCAACAGTAGAAGAGTCTTGGTTTTGGATTTTGACCCCCAAGGAATGGCCAGTGCAGGCCTGGGAAGACCGAAACTGGAGAGACAAGGCATCTATCCCGCATTGATGAATGGCCGTTATATGATGGATTACATCCGTCCCACAGAGCTGGATAACCTCTATATCTGCCCTTCCTCCCCCGAACTTTCAGGCGTGGAAGCCGAACTTTTTTCCCTGGAAAATCGGGAGAGAAGACTGAGAGAGGCTTTGGAAAGAATCAGAAAATTATTTCATTTTATTATTATCGATTGTCCTCCCTCCCTTGGCTTCTTGACTATCAATGCTTTAACCGCTGCCGATTCAGTCCTGATTCCCATACAGTGCGAATTCTATTCCATGGAAGGCATCCCCGATCTCCTCCGTACCTTCGATGAAGTACGCATGTATTTCAATCCAAACCTCACTCTTGAAGGAATCCTGCTCACCATGTATGATGAGAGGACAAACCTCTCTAAACAGGTGGCCGAAGAGGTTCGGCAGTCGCTCAAAGATATCACCTATGAGGTGGTTATCCCGCGTAATGTAAGATTGGCTGAAGCTCCAAGCTTCGGAAAACCTGTTCTCCTCTATGACATCAAGTCAAAGGGGGCCCAGGCTTATCTCATGCTCGCTCAGGAGATATTGAAGCAATGAAAAAGAAAGCATTGGGAAAGGGATTAAAAGCATTCATTCCCGAGGAATATGGGATTCTGAAAGAGGAAAAATATGCTGAGCTGGACATCGATCAACTCAAGCCCAACCCCCTCCAGCCCCGGCTTAAGTTCAGCCAAGATTCGATCGAGGAACTTTCCCGCTCCATCAAGGAATCCGGAGTTCTGCAACCGATTATAGTCGCTCCTGAAGAAGACAGCTACCGCATTATCGTCGGCGAACGCAGATGGCGGGCTGCTCAGAGAATTGGTCTCAAAAAAATTCCTGTCTTGATCCGGACTATGTCCAACGAGAAACAGCTCGAGGCTTCCCTCATCGAAAACCTCCATCGGGAAGACCTCAATCCCTTGGAAATCGCTCTGGCCTACCAGAAATTAATCCAAGAACTGGACCTTACTCAGGAGGAAATCGCTCAAAAAGTGGGCAAGGACCGCAGTTCTGTGACCAACTACCTTCGTCTTCTCCGACTTCCCCAAGAGATTCAGGATTGTTTAGGAGAAGGGAAAATATCCATGGGCCACGCCCGAGCTCTTCTTTCGCTTGAAGATCCCCAAAACCAGGTTTCCCTGTGCCAGCAACTTATAGAGGAAAACCATTCGGTCAGAGATTTGGAGAAGATGATTCAGAGACTTAAGAGAAAACCTCTAGCCACAAAAATCAAGGAACCCGATCCTGATTTGCTGGCTCTTCAGGAAGAGCTGCTGAAAGTCCTGGGGACAAAAGTCTCCATCTCTGGAACTCAGGATAAAGGTGTGATAAAAGTATATTATTTCTCTATGGAGGATCTAGACAGAATCTATGAAAAAATAAAAGGAGTCAACAGATGAAAGAAAAGAAAAAGGAAATCGACGAAAACAAAATCACTGGTTTCTGCGATAAAGATACTGATTTTAAAGGAGATCTGCACTTCAAGGGCTCTTTTCGCATCGACGGTCAATTCAAGGGAAAAATCGATTCCGATTCCATCCTCATCATCGGAGATAACGGAAAAGTGGAAGCCGATGTCAAAGCTGGACACATCATCATCTCTGGGGAGATAAAAGGCAACATCCAAGCCTCTCAGAAGGTCGAGATTCACTCCAACGGACGGGTCATGGGAACCATTATCTCTCCCAAACTTATAGTGGAAGAAGGAGCTTATCTTGAAGCCAACTGTCAAACAACCGATAAAACCCCTCCCCTCATGCCCGAGAAAAAGATAGAGCCAGGGATACAACCTTGAAACAAGCTTTAGGTGTTATCCCTGCTCGCTACCATTCTCGCCGTTTCCCTGGAAAGTCGCTGGCTTCGATCTATGGAAAACCGATGGTCCAGAGAGTCTTTGAAGGAGCACGCAGGGCCAAGTATCTCTCGCGCCTCGTCATCGCTACCGATGATGAAAGAATTCGAAAAGCCTGCCTAGCTTTCGGAGCCGAGGTATGGATGACATCCTCTGACCACAGCACTGGCACAGAGAGAGTGGCGGAGGTGGCTGGAAAGATAAAGACACCGATTGTCATTAACATCCAAGGAGATGTGCCACTCATCAGGGGAGAAGTTATCGACGAGCTGATCCGTGTCCTTCAGAATAAATCCATCCCCATGGCTACAGTTGTGGAAAAAGTCAATGACCTGGGAACCTTAAGAGAAGAGGATACTGTTAAAGTAGTGGTTGATAAAAAAGGCTTTGCCCTTTATTTTTCTCGATCCCCGCTCCCTTATTGGGCCGAAGACTACTTCCTCAAGCATACAGGAGTCTATGGCTATCAGAGGGATTTTCTGCTTCGATTTCTAGACATACCGCCTTCCAGGCTGGAAAAAACGGAAAAACTCGAGCAACTCAGAGCCCTGGAGAATGGCTTCCGGATAAAAGTCATTGAATCCCCATATTCTACCTTGAGTGTTGACTCTCCTCGGGATATAATCAGGGTGGAAAAAATCTTGGCAAGAAGAGAAAATGAGTAAATTCATATTTATCACCGGAGGAGTACTTTCTGCCTTGGGGAAAGGAATCGCTGCCGCATCCATCGGCATGCTCCTGGAAAGCCATGGATACAGGATAACCCTCCAGAAATTCGATCCTTACTTGAATGTCGACCCAGGAACCATGAACCCTTTTCAACATGGAGAGGTCTATGTCACAGATGACGGGGCAGAAACAGACCTCGATTTAGGCCATTATGAACGGTTCACTTCAACCAGAACTTCCCAAGCCAACAACTGGACGGCCGGCAGAATATACGAGAGCATCCTCAAGAAGGAACGGATGGGAGAATACCTGGGAAAGACTGTTCAGGTCATTCCCCATGTGACAGATGAAATAAAGCAGGCCTTTCACTCTGTTGCTGACGAGAATGATATCGTAATCGTGGAGATCGGCGGTACAGTGGGGGATATCGAAAGTCTTCCTTTCCTGGAGGCAACAAGACAGATGAGGCTTGCTTTGGGAAAGGACAATTCACTCTTCATCCATCTGACACTGGTCCCTTATATAAAGACCTCAGGAGAGCTCAAGACAAAACCTACCCAGCACAGCGTGCGTGAATTGCTCTCGATAGGAATTCAGCCCGATATCATACTCTGCCGGACTGACAGGTTTCTACCCGAAGAAATAAAGGCCAAAATATCCCTTTTCACCAATGTTCCCTTCAATGCGGTCATCACAGCCAAGGACGTGGAGAACATTTACGAGATCCCCCTTATCTTTGCCCAGGAAAAGCTGGACACCATCATCCTTCAACGGCTCACCCTCCCCCCAAAAAAGCGCCGTCTAAGCCGCTGGAAAGAAATGGTGGAGAGGATGCAAAATCCCAAGGATGAAGTGACCATCGCTCTTGTGGGAAAGTATGCAGGCCTTCATGATTCCTATATTAGCCTCACCCAGGCTCTCGGCCATGCCGCTGCAGCTCATGAACTCAAGCTCAACATTTCCTGGATCGAAGCCGAAGATCTGGAGAAGGGAAAACCAGAAGAGATTCTGGCGGGCGCTGATGGGATACTTGTCCCTGGCGGGTTTGGTGTCAGGGGAATAGAAGGAAAGATCATAGCCGTAGCCTTTGCCCGCAAACACAAAATTCCCTATTTCGGTATTTGTCTCGGGATGCAGTGTGCCACCATCGAATTCGCCAGAAATATGGCAGGGCTTAACGGAGCTAACAGCACAGAGTTTGACTCGAAGGCTCCTCTCAAAATCTTTTTTAAATGGCGGGAGCTTAAAGGCGTGCAAGCACTGGGCGGCACCATGAGGCTGGGACAATTCCTGTGTCGTCTGAAAAAAGGATCTGTTGCCGAAAGAGCCTACGAGAAAACAAACGTCTATGAACGCCACCGTCATCGTTTTGAATTCAATCCCGAATTCGAGAATGTCCTCGCCAAAGCCGGGCTGGTTATTTCAGGCAAAAATCCCAGGCATGACCTGGTCGAAATCATCGAGGTCCGAAACCACCCCTGGTTTCTGGGATGCCAGTTCCATCCTGAATTCAAATCCAAACCTCTAAAGCCTCACCCTCTGTTCAAAGCCTTTATCGGAGCAAGTTATGCAAATCGGCGCAAAAGAAATAAGCATCGACCAAAAAATTAAGATCGGAGCAGGAGACTCTTTCTTCCTGATCGCCGGCCCTTGTGTTATAGAGAGTGAGGATCACGCACTTTTTATGGCAAAGGAGATAAAAAAAATATGTGAAGACCTCCGTATCCCTTTTATTTTCAAGGCTTCCTATGATAAAGCCAACCGCTCCTCGATACAATCCTACCGCGGCCCAGGACTGGAGAAAGGATTGGAAATCCTAAAGAGTATCAAAAAGGAACTTTCCATTCCTGTCCTCTCCGATGTCCACCAGGTCTCCGATATCGAGAAAGCCGCTCAGGTTCTGGATGTGATCCAAATCCCGGCTTTCCTCAGCCGACAGACGGACCTCATCGTTGAGGCAGCCAAAACGAAAAAACCGGTTAACCTCAAGAAAGGCCAATTTCTCTCTCCTCATGATATGAAAAATGCGCTGGACAAGGCTCTCGATCAAGGCAATGAAAAAATCATTCTTACCGAAAGAGGAACATCTTTTGGATACAATAATCTTGTCTTTGATGTCCGTTCCATTCCAATCATGAAAGCTTGGGGATATCCGGTGGTCATCGATGCCTCCCACAGTGTGCAAAGGCCCGGGGGAGAGGGCGCTTCTTCAGGAGGAGAGGCGGAATTCATTCCTTTTATCGCCAGTGCCGGGATCAGCGTAGGTGCGGACGGACTCTTTCTGGAAGTTCATGACGACCCTGCACAGGCTCTTTCAGATAAGCATAATTCATTGATAATAAATAAATTAAACTCACTTCTGACCTCTCTGCTCGAACTCAAAAAATGGAGAGTTAAGCACAAATCTCTCCTCTAGTAAAGAGAAAAAAATGAAAAAAGAGGACATCATCCAAATAGGAAAGAACGTGTTGAATATAGAGGCAAATGCGGTTAAAATTCTGGCTTCCAGTCTGGATGAAAACTTTTTCAAAGCCGTGCAGCTGATCTTCAGTAAAAACTCCCGGGTAATTGTCACCGGCATGGGAAAATCGGGCCTCATCGGCCGTAAGATTGCCGCCACCCTGGCCAGCTGTGGAACCCCGGCTATCTTCATCCATCCGGCTGAGGCCGGTCACGGAGACCTGGGAATGATCCGCAAAGAAGACATATTGCTGGCTATCTCTTACAGCGGAGAGACTCGAGAAATCTGTTATCTTCTGGATTTTGTCAAAAGAATCGGGGTGAAACTCATCAGTATAACCGGCGACAAAAACTCCAAGTTGGCCCAATACAGCGATATTGTACTTGAATCAAAAGTGGAAAAAGAGGCCGAACCCATCGACCTGATACCCACAGCCAGCTCAACCGCCGCTTTAGCCCTGGGAGATGCCCTGGCTGTTGCCTTGATGAAAAAGCGAGGATTCAGCGAGAAGGATTTCGCCTTTTTCCACCCTAAAGGCCAGGCTGGAAGGAGACTCCTTAAGGTAAGTAATTTGATGCACAGAGGCGGCCAGATTCCCCGCGTGCATAAAAGCGCTCCCATGAGGGAAGTTTTGGAAGAAATGAGCAGCAAGAAATTGGGCATGAGCTGTGTTATCGATGATGAGGAGAAGCTGGTAGGAATCATCACTGACGGCGATTTAAGGCGTAAAATCCAGAGCTACAAGAAAAATTTTCTGTATAAGACTGCCGAAGACTGTATGACTCCTGATCCTATAACCATCGCCAAGGACGAGCTGGCTACCAAGGCTTTAAATCTGATGGAAGAGAACAAGGTCACTTCCCTCGTCATCAAGAATAAGAGCGGAAAAATCGAAGGTATCATCCACCTTCATGATCTGTGGCGCACAGAGATGTTCTGATGGACAAAAAAGAGCGTGCACAAAAGATAAGAATGATCCTCATGGATGTGGATGGAACCCTTACCGACGGAACCCTTCTTATCCTCCCTGATGGAGAAGAACTCAAATCCTATAATGTCAAGGATGGCACAGGCATCCTGCTTGCTCATCTGGCCGGGCTGAAAACCGGAATCATCACCGGAAAAACCTCCAAATCTCTGGAGAAGAGGGCAGAAAAGCTGAAGATCATCGAAATCTATCAGGGGATCCTTGATAAGAAAAAGGCCCTGGATACGATCCTGGAAAAAAACAAGCTCACTCTTGACCAGATCGCCTATATCGGGGATGACGTGGGTGACCTTGAAGTAATCAAATGCGTGGGATTGGCCGGGGCAGTATCCGACGCTCACCCTGAAATAAAAAAACACAGTCATTTTATCTGCTCGAATGCTGGGGGCAAAGGGGCTGTAAGGGAATTCATCGACTTTATCCTCGAAGTCCAGGATAAATGGGAGGTCATCCAGTCCAATATAAAGAATATAACCCATCTAATGGATCAAGAAGGGGAAAAGTAGAATCCGTAACCTGTAAATATGATCTCTGGAAATTCAATATATGTTTCCCTTAAAACGGCAGTTAAGAAGAAATGGGGAGGCCCTGCTTGCCGATGAGGCCTAGCCTGGAGGGTAAAGTGAACATCAATCCCGATATTTTCAGACAATATGATATAAGAGGAATCGTAGATAAAG
Organism: uncultured Eubacteriales bacterium; assembly: GCA_964449165.1. Lineage (GTDB taxonomy): Bacteria > Acidobacteriota > Aminicenantia > Aminicenantales > Aminicenantaceae > CAYSCW01. The sequence goes on from CAYVAT010000002.1 coordinate 33,896, forward strand.
ATCTCACCCCTGAAACCGTCGAACTCCTTGGAAAAGGAATTGGCACCTGTTTCCGCCAGAACAACAGAAAAGAAGTGGCTCTGGGACGGGACTGCCGCCTTTCCTCTCCTCGGTTTTTTGAAATCCTCACCAAAGGTCTCCACTCCACAGGCTGCGAAGTTGTCGATCTGGGGATTATTCCAACCCCTCTCCTTTATTTCACCATGTATTTCAAGAAAAAAGATGCAGGAATCATCATCACTGGCTCGCACAATCCCCCTGAATACAATGGATTTAAGATCATGATAGGGGAAGAGACACTCTTCGGAGATGCCATCCAGGATATCTACACCATCATCAAAAATGGAGATTTCATTGAAGACCAAACCGATATCAAGAAGACCTACAACATCATCCCCGAGTATCAGGACTATATCCTTAAGGACATCAAGTTGGAAAAGAAAATAAAAGTGGTAGTGGATGCAGGAAACGGAACAGCCGGGGTGGTCGCCTCTCCTCTGTTTGAAAAACTGGGGTGTGATGTGACAGAACTTTACTGTGAGATGGACGGCACTTTCCCCAACCATCATCCTGATCCTACTCTTCCTGCTGCACTCAAAGAGCTGATTGAGAAAGTTGCTGAAATTAAAGCAGATGTTGGTATTGCCTTTGATGGAGATGGTGACAGGATGGGGGTCATCAACGATAAAGGGGCGATTTTGTGGGGAGACCAGCTGATGATTGTCTTTTCTCGAGATGTCCTTCCTTCCCACCCAGGAGCAGCTGTTATATCCGAGGTAAAAGCATCCAAACTCCTCTATGAAGAAATAGAAAGATTGGGTGGTCGGCCCATCATGTGGAAAACAGGCCATTCTCTAATCAAGAAAAAAATCAAGGAAGAAAAGGCTCTTCTGGCCGGAGAGATGAGCGGCCACATCTTCTTTGCAGACCGGTATTTTGGTTTCGATGATGCCATCTATTCTTCGGCGAGACTGCTCGAGATTCTCTCTCGCTCCGATAAAAAGCTCTCTGAGATGCTCTCCGACCTTCCCCGAACATACACCACACCTGAAATCAGAATCTATGCTTCCGACGAGATCAAGTTCAAGATAGTGGAAGAGGTCAAGAAGGAACTTGCCCGGAAGTATCCCATCATCGATATCGACGGTGTCCGGGCCAAATATCCCGCAGGATGGGCTCTGGTTCGTCCCTCCAACACCCAGGAAGTCCTGGTTCTGCGTTTTGAGGCGGAAACCCAAGAGGATCTGGCTTCCATAAAAAAAGAAGTCGAGGAGACACTGGAGAGAGCCATCAAGAGGTTGGCAGCACTTTGAAACGTGTCCCTTGATTTCTCTCATAATGCAGGTTTGCCTGGATTATTTATGTATAATCCGGGTTAAATAAATCATTAAAGTGAGGAAAGAATGGATTTTCGGGCCGTAATCATGGCTGGAGGAACGGGGACCCGATTCTGGCCTTTAAGCAGGGAGAAAAAACCAAAGCAGTTTCTCCCCATCGTCAGCGAAAAATCCATGATCCAGGAAACAGTGGAACGTCTTTTGCCCCTTATGTCCTTCTCGCATATCTACACTATAGCTAACCGCGAGCATACCCAGACCATCCAAAACCTTGTTCCCGAAATCCCGGAAACGAACCTTCTTATCGAACCCCAGGGAAAAAACACAGCTCCCTCCTTAATTCTGGCCACAGCATGGATCTACCTTCAAAATCCCGAGGCGGTTGTGGCAGCCCTCCCTGCTGATCACCTGATAAAGGATTCCCCTCTTTTTCTCGATAAACTCGAGGCTGCAGCTCATACAGCATCAACGAAAAGGATGCTCATCACTTTCGGCATCCCTCCTTCTTACCCGGCAACAGGGTACGGTTATATCCAGTTTCAAAAAGACAGGCCCCACAAAATCAAAGGAGAAAATTTTTACCACGTCCGGGAGTTCAAAGAAAAACCTGACCTTGAGACGGCCAAGACTTTCTTAAGCCAGGGGAACTATTTCTGGAATTCGGGAATGTTCATCTGGCAGGCCTCACTCTTTGAAGAAAAGCTTAAAAGCCATGCCCCTGAGATGTTCTTCTATTGGGAAAAAATACTCGCTGCGCTCAAAAAAGATGATAAAGCTCAAATCCATGCCATTTTTGATGAAATCCCTTCAATATCCATAGACTATGCCCTGATGGAGAAAGCTGAAGGAGTCTTGATGGGTGAAGGGAATTTTGGCTGGTCAGATGTGGGGGCTTGGTCATCGCTCGTCGACATCTGGCTTCAGGACGAGAAGGGAAATGCCCTAAAAGGTGAGAACATCGTTTTGGATATTGAGCGCTGCATCCTTCACAGTCCCAATAAGCTCACCGCCCTCATCGGAGTCAAGGACCTGATCGTAGTGGACACCGAAGATATCCTCCTCATCTGTCATAAGGGCCAGGATCAGAAAGTGAAGGAAGTGGTGGATCATCTTCAGAAAAAGGGCAAAAAAGAATATTTTTAGTCTTCGATAAAGACTGATTACAAAAATCTAGCTGGAAAAGTGAGATTTCTTCATATAAAATTCTATGAGCCTGTATTATTCATGAATAATTCAGGATAGATAATTTCATCCAGGAGGATTTTGATGAATAGTTATCGTAAAACGTATTTTCTGAGCATTTTAATTTCCCTTTGTCTCTTTGTGCTGCCTCTTAGCTCGCAAGTGGAAAAAGACATTGATCCCGATCTCTGGCAGAAGGCGCTCAAGATTCACGAGAACGCCCTCGTTATCGATACCCACTGCGATACGCCGATGCTTATGCTGGACAGAGGACTCGATATCGGTGCGAGGTCCCAGAAAAGTAATGTCGACCTTATCCGGATGAAGGAGGGAGGAGTCGATGCCATCTTTTTTGCTGTATTTATATCCAACGACCTGGACGAAAAGCATCCGTCCTTCAGAGCCCTTCAGATCATCGATGAAATACACCGCCAAGTCGAACGCTACCCGGACCTGGCAGGAATGGCATACTCGCCGCAGGATATATTCAAGCTCCATCAAGAAGGGAAAAGAGCCATCCTGATCGGCATGGAAAACGGGAGCCCTGTTGAGGGAAGCCTGAGGCTGCTCAGAGATTATTATCGTTTGGGCGTCAGGTACATAACGTTGACACACGGCAGCAACAATCCGATCTGCGACTCATCGACGGCCAAGGAACCGCGATGGAATGGACTGAGCGATTTCGGTAGGGAAGTGGTTAAAGAAATGAACAGGCTGGGCATGATCGTCGATGTCTCCCATATCTCAGATAAGGCCTTCTGGGACGTGTTGGAAGTATCACGCGCTCCTGTCATGGCTTCTCATTCCTGCGCCCGAGCTTTGTGCCAGCATCCGCGCAATATGTCTGATGAGATGATCAAGGCTCTTGCCCAAAAAGGCGGAGTCATCCAGATCAATTTCTACGGAGGCTTTCTGGATGAGTCGATAAGCCAGAAATCAAGGGAGTTACAGAAAAAACTCCGGCCCGAATTTGAAAAGCTACGGGAAAAATATAAAGACGACGAAGACGCCTTCCGGAAAGCTGCGGGAGAACTCTGGAGAGCGAATACTGCGCCTTCACCTGCAATTGATATCCTTATCGATCATATCGATCATGTTGTTAAACTGGTCGGGGCGGACTATGTCGGACTCGGCTCGGATTATGACGGCGCCAGCAGCTATCCTGTCGGGCTGGAAGATGTTTCCGGCTATCCTCTAATCACCTACAATCTCCTCAAGCGGGGCTACCAAGAAAAGGACATCGTTAAAATCCTGGGAGGCAATTTCCTCCATGTCTTCAATGAAGTCATCCAAAGGGCAGCGGATCTCACCTCTCAAAATTAACTCAGTCCGAAGCAAGAGCAGTTCTTTTTCTTACCGGCCTGGTCTCTGCTATAAAGACTCCCATAACAGCCACGATAGCAAACAGAAAACCTATCCATAACGCCGCAAGAGTAATGCTGCCCATAAGCTGGGCAGCTCCGATTATCTCGCCTCCCTTCTGCACCAAAACCACAGCTTCTAATCTGTTCAGGGCGGAATAAAAAAGACCGATCAAAGCACCGCAGCCTACCCCCGCAATCATTCGTTTGAGGAGAACAGCGCCTCCTGCCCAGTAAGTCACGGCTGCAGCCATAAGACCAGGAATCCAGAGGGCCAGCCACCAGATGTCACCAAAGCTGGGGATATAGCCTCTCAGTTGGAAGAAGACGATATCCACGAGAGCAAGAATGGCCGTTCCTGCAAGAGCGCATAGAGGCAGATGCCAGTATCTCGGCTTCATACCAGAGCGGAGCTGGCGGCGAAGCCGGATGCGTCTCCTTAAACTCAAGGGATAATTGTAGAAGGCGTCAAAGAGCACATGCTCAAGCAAAGCACCCCTTTCCCCAAAAACGGGCACGATATGAGCCATCCCTACAGCCCAGCGTCCGGCCATGAAACGGGCAAGATCGGGATAGCGATAAGCCATCTGTAAAGGGAAAGCCAGATAGCCAATATACTTGAAGAAGCTTATATAAAAAGCAATATTGTAATCTTTAAAGTTGCGCTCTTTCACTACCAGAAAAGTGACATACAGCCCCCGCGCGATCGACCCCGGGGATATGGGGATCACCTGGAAAAACCCGAGGATCAAACCAGCGTGGAGTGAGGCTTGCTGCCAGGAAAGCTCAGGATGCAGCCGGATGTAGATAAAAGCCACCAGCACAGAGACAATCTGCGTCACCGGTAGCGTACACACATGAACAGCAAGGCTTTTGAGGTACTTCTGGATGAAGGGCTCCTTTATCTGGGAATTGATGCGCTCAGCCTCTTTGCCGCTTAGCATACCTTCCTTTTGCCCCAAAGAAATCAATTCACGCAGCCATTTTTCCCTTATCTCAGCCTTAAAATACAACCGGAAGGGCCTGAGAAAAATGTAGTCCAGCTTTTTTAAGAAAAAGCGTCGGTCTGAAAAAAACCGATGCACCCCGGCAGGCAAGATGGAAAGTGGGAGATGAGCAAAATAACGCCAGGGATGAGCAGCCAGTTTGCCGGCCCTCCTTTCATCGATGCGGCCTGCCCTGTGCCATCGGATCAAGGCCTCGGCAATGCGGGCTCTCCCTGCACGCAGAAAATAGCTAAGGCTGGTAAACATACGCTTGTAGTGACGCCGGTAAACATCATGCCCCCAGAGACCGCGCGAAAAATTGCCCAAAAAGGGGATTAATCCTAAAAACCAAAACACAATAATCAGAAATCTGCTGCATCTCAACTTCTCGGACATCTCTTTATCGATGATGTTTCGAATCTTCCAGCTTTCCACAAAGCCGGTCAGGATTGACGTCCACAGTTTTCGGCTGGTAATTAACTTGAGATGATGGTGGGCAAAATCAGGTAAAGAGTTACGGTAAGATTTTTCCGTTTCCTTAAGCTCCTCAACAGCTTCTGCCATGCCAGCAAAAGATTGGGGATGTTTGCCGGCAAAGCGCTCCAGTTTTTCGATATCTCCCCTGTCGAACTGCACCAGGCTTCCCCGGGTTATTCCCTTAAGGATCAGCTTGAAGTCGGCAGGACACATGGGTAAAAAAGGAAGAAGGGCCAGTCCGGCCCTGAAATCGACAGCCACCAGCCCTCCACTCGGTTGAGAGCCGCTATCAACCCGCTTGAGAGCATTAGGCTGGCTCTTAAACGTCCACCACTCGTATTGACGGGCAAGCTCAAAGGCTCCCATCTCATGCATAAGCTCTACCAGACGGTACATGAAGGCTTTCTTTGCCCTATACTCAGCAGAACCCAAGCCTTCACCGCTTTCTCCTATCTCCCATCTCAACCTGGCCTCCAGATTGTCATCCACCTCGAACCGCCAGACCCGGCCTTCAACCCATTCGCTTATCTCTCCAAAGCTTCCCAGGCTGGTATCGAGAAATGTGGTATGTATATCCACCACTGCCCTTTCTGACCCGAGTCGCAGTTGTGCTCCGCAGCGGATAAGCTTCTGCCACAAGGCCCCTGCCCGGGCTGCGGCGTAATTTGACTGGGGGGAAAAAGGTCCTTGAAAGGCCAAGGCATAGACCAAATTGCGGTACCAGATGGCAAATCTTCTGGGAGGAATGAGAATTTTTAAAGCATACAAACGGCCTGATTCCAAGCCTGTTATCGGATTCTTATCCGGCTCAACAGCCAAGAGTTTCACCCGGTAAACCTGGCCTGCATAACCGCCGCCGACAAACTGCTCCACCTTTAGCCTTACCCTCGCTTCTCTTGCCGGAACCAGGCCTTTAACTCGGTAGGTGAGCTCTGTGCCCGGATCGTAGCGTTGGACGCGAATGGGACGGAGAATGTTCTGGCGAAAGAAAACTTGCTTCAGATCCTGGATGGTTTCAAGGGAATACTCAACTCCCATTCATTCCTTCCTTGCGATGCTGTGGAATATGTGCCTCCTTTAAACTTATCTCGATTTTCCCTAGTTTATCTAATGAAAAGCTTATAACAAAGCAAAATTCTGATGTCAAATTGAAAGCACAATGATGCCCAATAGGCATCTTATATTTTTGCAGCAAACAATAATTTTTATCTCTTCTTGGAATAAAGTCAGGACGCGTGTTGTCTAATTGTTAAAAAACCAAGAAATGCGAGGTATTAGATGATAAGAACGAGAGAGCGAGTAATGCGGTTAAATTCTAGTATCGGAATCCTGATTTTGATTGGGATTCTGATACTCTCATTAATAGGCTGTGAAAGCATATTTGGCCCCAGCTCAGAAGAAACTACTGAAGAAGATGAAGAGGGAGAAGCTAGAATCATTATCTACAATAATTATGGTGAGGCTTTAAATATTTATTGTGATGGAGAATTTCAGTTTTTGCTGGGACACGAAGGAAATGAAAAAATCCGCAATGTTTCTCTGAATGAACATAAATTGGAAGCTAAAAATCCAGATACAAACACAACCGTAGATTCGGAGACGATTGATGTGACGAGCTATACAGATTATACCTGGACGATTGATGACCCCCCCGACATTAATGTGTCCAACCAGTATGGAAAAACATTAAAAATATACATGGATGATATTTATCAATTTGATCTCGTGGACGAGGAAGACAGATGGATTATAAACGTCGCTTTCGGAGAACACTTTTTAAAGGCAATAAAAGCTGCTGACAGCAAAGAAGTTGCCTCGACCACTATTGATGTCGATGAGAACAAAGATTATTCATGGGTAATCGAATGACATAATTTATAAA
>CAYVAT010000002.1:41220-191718 GCA_964449165.1 uncultured Eubacteriales bacterium
CATCAAGAAAGCCAAAAGGCCCGATGCCTATAAGGATGATAAACCTGCTTTTCTCATTCCCATGTATACGCTCAATGGAACAGTTTTTTTATCGACAAGCAAGACACTGGATCCTTTCCTCACAGCAGGAGTCGGCATATTTCCCTGGAGATTCAGTTCTCAAGTAAGGGGAGGGGAAATATGGTCAGCGCCTGAAAATACGGATGAGAATTTCTCAAAATCCAGCCTTGGTTTAAACATAGGACTGGGAGTCGAAGTGTATCTCTGGTCAAAGGTTTCACTCCTGGTCGAGTCAAAATATCATTATATTTTTGCCAAAGACGAGGAGAAGTTCGGAACAGCTGCTTTTACAAATCAAGGTCTTCTTGGGATACGATTTGGCATTACCTACCATTTTGGTAAAAGACAATCACCGGAAAGTGAAGGACCATAAATGATGAGAAGTCGACAAGAATTAAAAAAGGCATGCTTATCCATCGGGATTTATATTCTAACAGGAATTCTCCTATTAACCTCGATCAGATGTAAAAGTCCAACCAGCCCAAATAGCGAGGGAGAGGCTGATATCATCGTCTATAGTGAATATGACGAAACTTTGGAAATTTATATGGACGGGAATTTTCTGTTTACGATTGGATATAAAAGCTCTATCGAAATCGACAATGTCTCGATTGAGGAGCACGAGTTAGAAGCCAAAGAAAGGAACACAGGAATAATCATTGATTCAGAAACTATTGAGGTCAATGAGAAGACAGACTACTCATGGACGATCGATGATCCTCCTGATATAAACGTGACCAATAATTATGGGGAAACCCTCCAGATTTACATGAACGGCGAGTATCAATTTGATCTGGTGGACGAAGAAAATAGATGGATAATTGATGTTGCTTTTGGTGAACATTTTTTAAGGGCAATAAAGGCCAGCGACAAACAACAAATCGCTTCAATCACCATTAATATTGAAGAAAACAAAGATTACTATTGGACTATTGAATAATCCATGGAGATTGGGCTTTGAATTCGAATCCTGTCAATTTTTTGGAGTAAGAATGGCCTGATTAGACAAGAATGAGGGATAGTATGTTAAAAAAAGTTATCTGTTTGCTTGCGGCTTTGCCGATTTTAATTTCAGGAGCAAGGGCATCTGACTTTCTCAACAAATTTAGTATTAAGCTCACCCCTGCCGGTATATTTGCTGTGGATGGTAACTATAATGATACCGATAAGCTGAAGCAAGTAGTAAACATCGGGCTCGGATTTGGCGCAACTCTAAGGTATGAAATAAACGAAAATATATACATAGATGCTGGCTACGTCTTTAACTGGATGTCTATCAAGGGAGATAAGAAGCCTTTTGCTTATAAAGAGGAGAGTCCTGCATTCAATTTACAGATGTTCACTCTTAATACATCGTTTTTTCTTAAATCTGGTTATTTGATTGAACCTTATTTTACTTTAGGATGCGGGATTTATCCCTGGAAGTTTAGCAAGGATCCCATATGGGGCGAAGCGTGGCCGGCACTCGGAAATCCAGATGAGAGTTTTTCTAACACAAGCTTCGGTTTAAACGTTGGATTGGGTCTTGAATCTTACATTTTTTCGCTGTTTTCAATCTCTGCGGAGATTAAATATCATTATGTCTTCTCCAGGGACCCAGCAAAGTTTGGAACGGACGATTTTACCCAACAGGATTTTTTGGCAGTGAGCATTGGCCTTACTTACAACTTTAAGAAGAAATGATTGTAGTATCCAGCAAATTATAACGATCAGCGATATCTGTCCGATAATCCTTCCTGAATGGCTGAGTTTTTAATCGCCAAGGAATAAATCAAGGGATTGAGTTGTCTAATCTATACTAAAGAAAAAATGCCAAGAAATAAGCTAAGAGCACCAAAGGAGGGAATAGAAATGACGACAGCTAAAACACACAAAAGAATTTACTCCTTCCGATTACCCATCTGGTCGTCCATTTTAATCATGCTTGTCTTCTTAATGGTGGGATGCACTACGCTTAAGCTTGACAGCCATTGGAAAGACCGCGAAATAACGATCGATGGGGAGAATAAAGACTGGCTGGGAGCCATGTATTACTTTGAAGATGACAATATCTCCGCTGGCGTCCTCAATGATGAGAGCTTTCTTTATATCTGCATGATCGCTGAAGAGCCTCGCTTGACAGCTCAGATAATGGGTCAGGGATTAACATTCTGGTTTGACCCGGATGGCGGCAAGGAGAAAGCGTTTGGAGTTAAGTTTCCTTTGGGTATGCAAGACCGGGAAGGTGAAGAGATGCCGATGAGACCGAGAGAAGAAGAGCCGGATCAAGAAAAAACCAGAGAATTTTTTAAGAACTCTCTCGATGAATTAGAGATTCTCGGGCCCAGGAAGGATGAGAAAAGGAGAATCCAGGTTAAAGATTTGAAAGGGATCGAGGTTGCTATCGATCCCTCAGGAGGGTTGCTGATCTATGAACTTAAAGTCCCGCTCCTGCACAGCGAAGATCATCCTTATGCCATCGGAGCAAAACCAGGGGATGTGGTTGGCATAGGGATAGAGGTAGCCAAGATGGACCTGAGTGCAATAAGAAAAAAAATGGAAGGGCGAGGGCCAGGAGGCATGGGCATGCCCGGAGGCAGAGGAGGAGGACCGGGAGGTATGGGCATGCCTGGCGGTAGAATGCCTCAACTTCCAAAAGGGCTCAAAATCTGGGTTGCTGTCAAGCTTGCTTCGGAAAGCGGCTCTGGATCTGAATCCCTGCTCTGAGAAATGAGAAAGCTCATTATTGCCATCCTTTTTGTCTGCCTGCCACTCACCCTCTTCAGCGCTGAAGTCTTGGAGAAAATTGAGATTAAGGGCAATGAAAAAATAACCCGGGAGACAATCCTTTACTATCTTTCTTCCAGAGAAGGTGGCGATTATGATGAGCAATTGCTGAGGCGGGATTTTCGAGTCTTGTGGTCGACTGGTTTTTTTTCGAACATCAAGATAGAGTCAGAGGAGGGGAAGGAAGGCAAGATTGTGAGGATTGTTGTGGAGGAGAATCCGCTGGTTAAGGAAATTGTCTACAAGACAGGGAAAAAGCTGAAAAAGGATGATATCGTCGATAAATTAAAAGAAAAGGAAGAATACATCCTTCCCTATTCTTATTACAGTCCGTATAAAATTCATAGAATCAAACAGACGATCAAGGAGTTACTTTTAGAGAAAGGACTTACAGACGGGAATATTGATGTCAATTTAAACAAGATAGGAAACAATGAGTTAGAAGTCGCTTTCCATATCAAAGAAGGGTCTAGAATAAAAGTGGGGGAGATCGTCTTTGAAGGAATCCCCACGTTACGCGAGAGCGTGCTCAAAGGGGCGATGAAAGATAATAAGGAGCATGGCCTTATCTCGGCCATAGCCGGAAAAGACACCTTCAATCAGAATAAACTCAATGAGGATTTGTCAAGCTTAAAAAACAAGCTTCAAGAGAAAGGATACATGGAAGCCACCGTTGGTGAGCCAAGGATAGAAGAAATAACAAAAAGATCTATTTTTCTGAAGAAAAAGAGGATGAAAAAGATCGTCATTCCTATTCAGGCAGGTGATCGATACTCTGTCGGGGAGATCAAGATTGAAGGCAATAAGCTCATCTCCTCCGATTATCTGCGCTCTCTTATCAAACTCAGGGAAGGCGACATTTACAGCATAAAAGCGAGAGAAAAAGCAGTAGTGAAGATCGGAGAGCTCTACCAGAATATTGGGTACCTTTATGCACAAGTCATGCCAGTGGAAAACCTTGATCCCCAAAAAAAACGGGTCAATGTGACCTTTAATATCTACGAGGGCGAAGCGGCTTACCTCCACAGGCTAGAATTCAAAGGTAATACATACACCAAAGACAAAGTCATAAGACGCGAAGTTCTTCTCAGAGAAGGGGACCGGTTTAGCCTGGAATTGTTTAAAAACAGCATTTTAAGACTTAGACAGTTGGGGCTTGTCGAGCTGGAGAAAGAACCGGAGATAATGCCCAATCCTGAGGATCCTACTCAGATTGATGTCGCTGTCAACGTCAAAGAGCTTCAAAGAAACAATATTCAGTTTTCTGCCGGATACAGTGGCTATGAGGGAACTTATGTGTCTTTGAGTTATTCAACAGTTAATTTTTTAGGGGCAGGGGAAAACCTGGAACTCATGGCTCAATACGGAAAGAGGATTAAGAACTACCTATTCGGATTCAACGAACCATATTTTCTTGATCTTCCAATAAGCCTTGGTTTTCAAATTTATAATCGTTATCTTTATTACACTGGTCTTTACATCCAGAAAAGCCGAGGGGTTAATTTTAGCCTTGGGGCTCGAATCAAGGGATTCTGGAGGACAAGCATAACATACGGATTCGAATACTTAGACATCGGTCCGGTTGACACAGAAGATGAAGAGTCGAGTTATGTCTACAATCCTTATTATTACGGCACTTCCTACGGATATGGGAATTATTTTGTCGGTAGTTTCTCTCCTGTCATATACAGAACCACAGTGGATAGTCCGTTGACTCCTTCCAGGGGCACAATGTATCTGGTGGGCTGTAAATTGGCTGGCGGAATCATGGGAGGCGAAATCAGCATGATCAAACCTCGATTCGAGTGGAAATTCTTCCACCCCATAATCAAGAATCATGTGATCGGCCTTCATCTTGAGTATCAATTCATAAAGCCTTTAGGCAATTCAGATGTGCCTTTCTGGGAGAGATTCTACCTGGGCGGAGAAAGGTCCATTCGGGGCTACGACATCTACTCCATCGGACCTCGAAGCGATACGGGAGTAAACCAAGGGGGCCAAAAGTCCATCGTTTTTAATGCCGAGTACATCATTCCGGTGGGAGGTGTTTTATATCCTATTCTATTCTGGGATGTAGGCAATGCATATGCTGAGGATGAAAATGTGAGTCTAAAAAATCTCTATTCTTCTGCCGGGCTGGAAATTAGATTGTTCGTTCCCGCATTACGCGTTCCCTTCAGGCTTATTTTTGCCTATAACAGCCGCAAGATCTACAAAGACGATTCCAGTTTTGCCTTTAGGTTTGCCATCGGGACCACTTTCTGAGTCATGATTTACCATCCCCCACGATGGTTGGATGGGAAAATCGGCTTCCAGAAAACCGGAGCTTTCCCTCAATTTCCCTTCTTATGAATAGTGCGGGGTGAGTAATATTATTGGAAACAATATTATCGGGAATGAGTTGGCCAATCAGGGATGTTTATTTGTTCTGTCTTTTGTCCTCAAAGGAGAAGGCCGAAAAAGGGCAGGATCAAAATCCAAATCGATAATCAGGCTATTCAATGATTTTTCTCTGTATCGAGGAAGATCTTTTTCAATTGCCGCTAAAATCTCTTTCAGCTCTGGGCTGGCGAAATACTTGAAAATTCCAATAAGGTTCTGATAGTTTCTGAAATCATCATCTGAGAGATATTTCTCTCCGATGTTATCTTTACCTTTCAGGCATAATTCCTGGCAAAACTGAACGATCGGTCTAATACACTCAGCAGAGAGCCAAAGGGCGCGGGGATTTTCCGCAAGAATAGCGTGGATTTCCGGAGCATGCTTGTAATAAAACCTTACCAGATTGTTTCCTCTGATTGTTTTCTTCAGGATATTGTCTCTCGTATATCTGACATACCCTAGCTTTTGCAGCTGAACTGCCCCGGATAGTTTGGCGGACTCAACGAACGGACATATGCCTTCGTCATCATCTTCAGGAGGGGGCTCCACAGGAGGATACACTCCCGCAATGAAATCTTTATACGTGTAATAAGCTTTTTTGGGTGTGTAATCACCAGAAACGATACCAAACTGGGGTGCATCCTGCCCTGCATCATCAATGATCTGGTAGAAGAATACTTTGTTAATGGAAGGCTTATATTCAAGGCTTTGAAGAAATTCAAGGTAGTAGTCAGACTGTGTGTCTTCCAAGACATCTCTCGTATTCCAGCCTGTTTCTGTGATCCAGAAAGGCTTGTTGTCGACTCCTTCCTCCTCGAGGACCTTGAAGACCGAAGGAATTAAAGGGGCTTGATCCTTCTCCAACTTGTCAAAGATTCCTGATGGTCCTGAGCTGTTATATATATGATGGGAAATAACATCCAAATGTTCATCTCCTCCTTTTCTGAATATCTGTCTCATCCAGATGTTCCACTTAGAGTATCTTGAGTGCAGATGGGCCAGGTCTGGACCGACAATTTTGCACGAAGGGTCAAATGTTTTGGCTGTTTCAGCGCCGGGGATTAAGATGAGATTCATGTAGTCGTCGACCGTTCCCCTCCAGAATTCTTCGAGATTGGCCTCATTCCACATTGACCAGTATTTAATTTTAGTCTTAAAACGGGAGACGACTTCCTTGATGAAATTCGTCCAGTAGATTTTATCTGAGGGAGGATCGTTCGTTTCGCCTCCCGTGCTGGCCCAGGATGGAGTCCCGTGGATATTAGCCAGGATGCAAAGGCCCCTTGCCCTGGCTTCATCCACCCGGTTGTCCAGTACGCTCCAGTTGTAATTGCCTTGGCTCGTCTCGATCTCGGACCAGTCGAAATCCATTCTTATCCATTTTATCCCAGCGTCCTGAATCAGCTGGAGCACGGTGGAGTCCGGGATATGGACATTTATTCCATATGGAGAAGGACATGTCTGGCTCAGGGATGACACATAGAATACACTTAAAATGAATATCCAGAGAGACAAAAAAATTTTGAGGTTGAACAATTTTTTTCGTTTCATCAGTAAAAAATTTGCAGAAAATATCTCTTTATCTCATTTGAAATCAATTTTCCAAAATTTACCCAGAAAGATTTAACACAAGAAAAGTGTCGTGTCAATAAAAACAGGCTCTTTAGTGTCTTTCACGACTAAATCCTAAGTTAAGCTTTGACAACTTTACATGCGGTGTTATAAACTTGCCTAGAAAAAAATAGGTTATGGGTACAGAAGCGTGAAAGCCAGGTTGCCGTTGAAAATTCTATCACCTTTCCTGCTGTTGCTTTTCATTTCAATAACAGCCCCTCATGCTGAGGGGCGCGTAGAATTGGGATTTCATTATGGGAGGTGGAATTTTAACCTAATCAAGACATTCTTGGAGAATACTGTTGGAGATTCGCTTCAGAAATATATTTTGGAAGGGGTTCATGATGAGTATCCTGAATTAGAGGAGGAAGGTTACTCTCAATCAATCGGCTATGATTCATCAGGCCAGAATTTCGGTTTTGAGATTAGACTATACCCGGGCGGAAGGAAAACGGGTTTCAGCATCGGGCTCTCCGTTGAAAAAACAATAATGAAAGTCAGTTTGACGCAGGTGGCCACGCGTATAGAACTTCCAGATGGTACTGTTTACGAGGGGAGCTTCAGGGGCGACTTTTTATTCAAGCCCCTCTCTCTCCATCTCAGTCTCCGATGGGATCTCTTCCCAAGCTGGAAATTCCATCCCTATTTCACTCTGGGTGTTGGCGCAGCTAAGGGAGTCGATTTCGAAGAGGCCACGGTTGATTATGATTTCACTTCCAAACTTACAATTAATGGGGAGCTTTTTGAACACTATGAGGCAGAAGGTAACGAAACAGTTGAAACGCTCAATGAAGAACTCAAGAAAGTAGACCAAGACCAAAATATTCCAAGCATTTTCCCGATTATCCAATTCAACCTCGGTGCTAAAATGGAGTTGACTGAAAAGCTCGCTTTATTTGCCGACTTTGGAATATGGGACGGATTACTTTTTCGCGGGGGAATAGCCTTCCTTTTTTGAATCCTCCAGTCTTACCGCACAGGCCTTGCTGCATCTCCCTGCTGCATGATCTGCCAGAATTCCACTTCAAACTCAAAGAGCTATTTTTTAGTCCTTATTGACTACTATAAAATTACTTTAGAAAGACTATGGAGGACATGTTATGGAAAATAAACAGAAAAAGGGATTAGTGCCGTATGATATGGTATCTCCGGGCTTTGAGGCTATGTATACGGGTGAGAAGTCTTCCTCTCCGGTTGAAAAAACGGAAATAATCACTACTCTTACTGCAGATAAAGCGGGTAACATCATAAGAAAATGGTCTGTATTTCCATGGACATGGCCCGGCCAAGAAAAAGACTGGGATGATAACATTAAATATATCAACGAAATGCAGATCAAACTAGGGCATCTGGATGACAACTTTCGCCAGATTCGCGCTCACATTGCCAGCCTTGTGCCATGTGACAGCGGATTCCCCATCACTGTTGACGAGTTGCTAAACGCCATCGGCCGGGGGAAATTGGCTGAGCCCTCCTTTCGCAACGGATGCTGGTGTCCTGGAATGTGGTGGGAACAGAAAACATCTCAACCGTTTCACATGGAAAGCATGAATATCATTTATTCCATACTAACGGGTTATCTTGCGGGGAAACCTAAGAAGGATTTTATAAGAGACTTTCCACAAGCTGAGGGATTTATTAATCATACATACGAATGGCTTGGACCAGGATCAAAACTTACAGAAATCCAGAGGTTGATGATGGAACGGATGCTTCTCACTATTGATTACTTTACCAAGACAACTGATACAATACCCTGCACTTCGTGGCTGGATGAGGTCCATCAACAGGTTAGCGAAAGCATCGTTAAAAATCTTTTTGGGGAAGACGGTCAAGGAGCTGATCTCGATGCCAAGATTTCAGAAAAAGCAGGCCTGCCAAAAATTCATCCGCGCTGGAGTCCCAAGTTCCAGGAAAACCTTAAAAGTCTTGAGGACTCTCGGAAAAAGGAATTATACGAGACCTGCAGCGCCATCGCCTCTGGTGTGTACACATTGTCCGATTGTCATCATAATACATTTCGCATCATCGAAGGCTGGATTCACGGTATCGGCACCGGAAAATTGGCCATACCAACTCGAAAAGCCGGAAAAGAAAGGGAAAGACTCGGACATTTGCTCTTCGGCTATGTGCTGGGACTCGACAAGTGGCTATCAGGCTTACCAATGCAGTTTTTTCTTCTGAATTTAGGACATATAAACCTTGGATTTGATCCACAAAACGAAATACTCCGCGTTTACGCTTATCTTGGCGAAGAGAGAACGCCTGTCAAAGAATGGCTTGCTGCCTGTTTATGGCACAACCTTACTTATAATCCCATAGGGGGTAATCCCGGCGGTCTCGTGCGCCATAAGGATCTTCTTGAGCTCGCTGCCCATGTCGGTATCAATCTGCATGAATGGATGGATTCTGCTAAAAAACATTGATTTAAACAAAGCCAAATCAAAGAGTTGTTCATAGAGAAAAGTAAGCTGGCACGAATTTCTGCTCAAAACCTGAGGGTATCTATCGTATCGAGATTGGAAGCCTTTTGGCCGTCTCTGAGATAAATTTTTTTCGAGCAATTGAGGTCGACATCAGGGGGATGCGTGACCAGAATAATCGTTTGAATGACGTTGCTGCTCTCCACTTTTTTCTCTTTATCTTCGGTTTATCTTGGAGGAGGGGGAGGGCCCATCATCATCATTCCTCTTCTCATGGAATCGCCTTCTTTGCTGCTCCCGATTCCGGACTCTAACCCTGTAATGACCTGTTGACCTTCTTTCAAGTTCCCCCAGATAACTTCTGTATAGCTGTTATCTGAGACCCCTGTCTTGGTCATGACAGGTCGCAGATTTCCATTTTCATCCATGACCCAGATTAAAGACATATCAGCAGTCATCAGAGCAGGCAACTGGTCTTCTGAATAAGTCCCTTGCCTTGCTGATGTTTGTCCATCAGCCCTGCTTTTATGACTCCCATCTCCTTCTCTTCCCTTGCCGATATCCTCGAATATCTCACTCATCTGCGCCGGGCTTAATTGGGGAGTAAACCGCAAGGCTGCATTCGGCACTCGAAGCGCATTTCTTGCTTCCCCGACAACGATAGACACGGTGGCTGTCATGCCTGGCCTCAGTTTCAAATCTGGATTATTGACATCGACGATGGTTGTGTAGGTGACGACGTTCTCAACGACTTCTGGCGAATACCTGACCTGGGTCACCACTCCTGTGAAAGACTCCTCAGGAAAAGCATCAACGGTGAAACTAACTTTCTGGCCTTCATTAACCTTGCCGATATCGGCTTCATCCACGCTGCATTCCACCTGCATCTTGTTCAGGTCATCGGCAATTTGAAAGAGGACGGGCGCCTGAAAGCTGGCAGCCACAGTCTGTCCAACACTGACTTCTCTGTCAATAACGATTCCGTCTATGGGCGATTTAATAATTGTATGAGCCAGATCAACTTTACTCGAGTCAAGCTGAGATTTTGCCTCTTTTATTCTGGCCTCAGCAGATTGGAGATCTGCCTTGTCACTCAAATACTGAGTTTCCGCACTTTCTTTTTCTTCATATGAGATCAAATTCTTCTCGAAAAGCTCCAGAGCCCGTTTGTATTTTTTCTTGTTGTTTTCCAGAGTGACCTTGGCTTTTTCAAGGTTAGCAATGGCGCTGTGATAATTGGCTTTATTCTGTTCAACACTCGTCAAAAAAGAGGATTGATCGATCTTGGCTATGATTTCTCCTTCTCTAACAGGGGAATTAAAATCCACATAAAGTTTTTCTATTTTCCCCGATACCTGGCTTCCGACCTCGACAATGGTAACAGGATTCAAGGTTCCTGTGGCGACAACCAGCGCCTCGATATCTCCTTTACTTGCTGTCTCGGTCTTATATTTCATGCCTCCATTCCTGCTTCTGCTGAAGACAGCAACTCCAAGAACAGCCCCTCCGATAACAATAAGGAGGATGGAGATGATGACAATTCTTTTTCTCATATCCCTTCTCCTTAAATCTCTAAAGTATTTACCTATCATATTTATTAGACAAAAGAATATTTCATATTATTCCTCGAATAAAAAATATGCAGAAAAGTAAATTAAGGGATAGAGGGGTAAATGAAAGGTGGTGAAGAAGAATTTAATTATCTGTTATTGCCGAATGAAGTGAGGATGAGAGATAACACGATTGAATTTAATCCTTGCCTTTTATGACGCTTTTTCTTAAAGCTGGAAAGACTTAGTCCCTCCTTTTCCTAGGCGGCGGGAACATTCCTCTTTCAAATCTTTTGCGTCTTTCCTCCTTGTATCTATCGTATAGTTTCTTCTGCTCGTCGGTTAATATCTCTCTAATAGCATGGTCTGCCTTCTCTTCTGACTCCATCATAGGTCTCCATTTCTCTCTAGCTCTGTCCATTTCTTCTCGTACTTTTCTGAATTGGTCCCTCATTTCTTCAAGGATTTGCCTGATCTGCGATGTCTGCTCCTCGGTCAACTCCAGCGCTTCTTTCATTGCCCTGAGTTCTCCGTCTAAGTCTTCTGTTATCAAGAAGCGAGGTGGCCCCATGGGGGGAGGGCCGGGCAGGCCTCTTTCAAGACGCCTTTTCTGTTCAGGGGTTAGAAGGGGTTCCAATTCTGCTCTCAGTGAGTCAAAGGCTGATTCCAATTCCACACTGAAATTGGAACGGATTTCTTCGATGCGTTTGGCATGTTTATTGAGGATTTTTCTAATCTCCTTTGATTGAGCGGGATCAGCTCCGATCCTTTCCTCGATAAAAGGGACAAAAACATCAGGAGTTCTTTTTGACAGGATATTTCTTATACGATTTTGAACGAGAGCTCTGTTCAGCATCGCTCCGGTGATGATTCCAAGAATAAATGTTGCGATGATAACAAAGGTCATTTTCAGTTTTATGTTCATCTTCTTTCTCCGACTAAAATAAGGGAATAGGAAGAATTTCTTCAGAAGTTAATTCGGACACATAAAACGCCTCATTCATGGTGAAGCTCTCCCCTATACTCAGATTGTATACAATCAGAACAATGATGACGATGGCTGCGGCGATGGCTAAACGCTGGAATACGGCTTTGAGCGGCTCAAACACAGAAACCACAGCCCGCTCCTTTTCTTCAGCCACAATCCGGTTCATCACTCTCTCTGCAAAGAAGGGTTCGAAGGTGCCATAAGCGCTTTCGGAAACAGCTTTCCGCATTTCTGTAATCTTTTCTTTTTCCCTCCTAAGCTCTTCAGATTTTTCTAGTGCCTCTTTGAGCTGATTCTGTTCCCTTTCTTTTAATTTTTCCTCAAAGGACCGATAAAGGAGCTTTAAGGCCTTTTTGTCCATATTCATCCCCTTTTTATTCATGTTTCTCCCCATATAATGGTGTTAATATTTCTTTAAGCTTCATCTGAGCCCGTGCCAGACGAGAAAGAACCGTCCCCACCGGAAGATTCAGAATATCAGCTGTTTCCTGAGTCGAATACTGGTCGATAAGACGAAGCACTACGACCGCTCGAAACTTAGGCTCAAGCTTTTGAATGCCCTGTTGAACAATTTCTTTAATCTCCTTGTTTTTTGTTGAATTGTTTGTATCAGCAACGTTTTCGATGATTCCATCAGATTTCGAAAAGAAAATTTTTCGTCGTCGTATGCGCCGCCTGAGTTCATTTATGGAAAGATTGATGGCGATTCGGGTGAGATAAGTCCCCACACTCGATTCTCCTCTAAATTTATCCAGGGATTGATAGAATCGCATAAAGGTTTCCTGTCCAATATCTTCTGCCTCACCACATTTGCCTAACATGCTGATCACGGTTGCCGCCACCTGATGTTCATATCTTCCGATGATCTCTTTAAAAGCGTTTTTATCCCCGTTTTTTACATTTTTTAGCAGTTCCTGATCGTTCTGTTCTGTCACGCTTTACCACAGCAGATTCTTGTCTTGGAAGATGATCTCTTTTTGTTTCTCTATTATTTTAGACAATGAAATTATTCATTTTATTCCATCATCTCATTTTAAATGATGTATATAGCCGACTACAAGAAAAAGTATGTTCCAGTAAGCTTCCTTATTTCCATGACAGTTACAACAGCAGTCAGGTAAGCTGGGCAATTCGCCACCCGGAGGGGCGCGGGCACTCGGGGTCAGGCTTCATCGGGAATGAAAGGACAAAACAAGAATAGAGCTTCTGGCATAACATGAATGACGAAGCCTGACCCCAGAGGACATTTTTGGAATAATTTTTAAAAAAAAGCCGGCTGTCGTCAGTGAAAGAGGGGTGTTAATGGGGGGATATAGGAGGGACAGCTCTCCCCAACCGGCAAAAGAGAGCCATCTTTTCGGCCATTCAGTTTATGTATTATCATGGAAGTCACTCATTTTAACTTTGCTCCTTGTTAGACAAGAAAACAGTGCTTTTTATTCCATCTAAAATGAGAATATTTAAACGCGGGCACTCGGGGTCAGGCTTCATCAGGAATGAAAGGACAAAACAAGAATAGAGCTTCTGGCATAACATGAATGACGAAGCCTGACCCCAGAGGACACAGCTCTGGTCCTTACATTGGACATTCAAGAAGATTTGATAGAAAATGAAGCTTGAGATAGAATTGAAAATCATATCTGTGTGTCGGATATCAAGCGACTTTAGGACAAAGCCGAAAACTTGAATCTGTTGATAAATTCAATAACAACAAAGTAAGGAGGAGCAATGAATCACAGAAAATTGGCTTTTTATTTTATCCCGTTGATCCTGTTGTTCTCATCTTTATTTCTCCTGCATGCTGATGAAGGCATGTATCTTCTGAACAAGATCAACCAAGACACCTTGAAAAAGATGAGGGCCATGGGATTCGAGCTCTCTCTGGAAGATATTTATAATCCCCAGGGAACAGGGCTGGCCAGTGCTGTGATCAAAATGGGGGCCACAGCATCTTTTGTCTCTCCGAATGGATTGATTGTCACCAACCACCATGTAGCCTTTGGCGCAGTCCAGAGAATCAGCACCCCAGAGAAAAATTACATCGAGGAAGGCTTCTTAGCTCGCAGCTTGGAGGAAGAAGTTCCTGCTCCAGGTTATCAAGCTTCTATTCTTCTTTCTATAAAAGATGTCACCAAGGAAGTTTTGTCTGCTGTTAAGGATGAGATGACAGATTACGAACGCCACCAAGCCATTGAAAAGAAGACAAAGGAGATTGTAAAGCAGGCAGAAGCCAAGGATGATGTGGAGTGCGAAGTCCATTCCATGAATTTCGGGATGCAGTATTTCCTTTTTACCTATCTTAAGATCAAAGACATTCGAGTCGTTTATGTTCCTGCTCGTTCCATCGGAGAATACGGAGGAGACATCGATAACTGGATGTGGCCGCGCCACACAGGTGATTTCTCTTTTCTCAGGGCATATGTCCGACCGGACGGAAAGCCGGCCGGATATGCCAAGGATAATGTTCCCTATAAACCCAAGTCGTACCTCAAAATTTCAGCCCGAGGCATCAAGGAAGGCGATTTTGCCATGATACTGGGCTTTCCGGGCCGAACATACAGGCATTTCACTTCTTATGCCATCGAGTCAGACATAATGTTCCGCTATCCCTCTCAAATCAAAACTGCCCAGGATTTAATCCGTATTTTTGAGGAACACTCCAAAAAAGACAGAGGCGCAGCCCTTAAGCTATCTTCCCTTATCAAGGGTCTGAATAACATGCTCAAGAATAACCAGGGGATGCTCGAGGGATTGGTAAAGACAAATCTTCTCGAGAAAAAAAGAGCAGAAGAGCAGGCCTTCCTCAAATTTCTGAACAAGAACCCCGAATGGCAGAATAAGTACGGGTCTGTATTGTCCCAGATAAAATCGCTCTATGAGGAGCAGAAAGAAATAAGGGATAAGAGCGCTTATCTGAGGTGGATGGGCCGCGGCAGTCCGATGATGAGTTTTGCTTTGACCATCAACAAATGGTCAATCGAGAAACAAAAGAAGGACATGGATCGAGAACCACGATACCAAGAGAGGGATCTTCCCCGGACAGAAATGAGACTAAAGGTGGCTCAGAGAAGCCTCGTTCCCAAGGCAGATAGAGAGGCTTTGAGCTATTTCCTGAAAAACATTCTGACCCTTCCGCCTGCTCAGAAAATCCAGGCTGTGGAAAAAATAGTGAGTAAGGATCCTAGCCTCTCAAAAGAACAAGCTGTCAGCAGATTCCTGGATAGGCTATATTCAGAAACACGGCTTGCATCAGCCGAGGAAAGAATTAAAATGCTTCATCTCCCCAGAAAAGAATTGCTGGCGCTTGATGATCCCTTTATCCAATTTGCCTCTGAGCTGGAAAATGAGAGGGGAGCTCTGGACCGAAAAAACAAGGAACTTTCCGGCGCTTTATCCCGTCTTATGCCCCTTTATCTAGAAGGAATTGAGGTTTGGAAAAAAACAACCCTTTTTCCTGATGCCAACGGAACCCTTCGCCTGAATTTTGGAGAGGTGAAAGGCTATTCTCCCCGGGATGCTGTCTGGTATGATTATCTCACCTCTCTTTCGGGCGTAGTGGAAAAAAACACAGGGAAGGAGCCGTTTAATAATCCTGAAAGGCTCCTTGAAGTCTACCGCCAAGGAGACTTTGGCCCTTATGTAGACAAGAAAATAAATGATGTGCCTGTGAATTTTTTAACTACCAATGACAGCACAGGAGGAAATTCAGGGAGCCCTGTTCTTAATGGAAAGGGAGAGCTGATCGGCCTCCTTTTTGACGGCACCTATGAAGCCATGTACAGCGATTACTATTTCAACCCTGAATTGACCCGGACTATAAGCGTTGATATACGCTACGTCCTGTTTATCGCTGATAAAGTGGATAAAGCCCTGAATGTTCTGGAAGAGCTGACCATCATCAGGTAGTGTTCTGAAAAAAGAAAAGCCCCTGCCTCATCACGGGGCAAGGGCTTGTTTGATAATCTTACGTACGGTGTGAGCCGTTTCTTCCTTTATTTCTTGATTCGATCTCTCATCGGCGGGCGCTGGGGGAACATCTCCCTTCCGCGGAAAAATTTTCTCTCGTGCAGTCGCTCTTTCATCGCTTCCTTCACGGCCTCTCGCTGCTCAGGAGTTAATATTTTCTGTATTTCCTCTCTGAGTTTTAATCCCTCTATAAACATATCATCCTCGTAACCGGATATCCTGGAGAGAACGGCTTTTATCTTTACATAATCAAGATTCTCTTTCTCCTGCATGAGCTTTCTCAAATTCAGCCTCTCCAGACTGATCTGATTCCTCATCTGAATCATCTTCTCCTCGAATGAAAAATCCAGGCTCTTGATCTTTTCGATCTGACTGTCTGTGACTTTAAGCTCGTCCTTTTTTGCCTGTAAAATCCACAGAATTCTTACCGGTGGCCGCATCGCAAATTCTTCACCTCTTCTCATCCGGCGGTCTGGCTGGGCCAAGCTGCTTGAAGCAAACGCAGTCACAGTCAAGATAACCAAGAAAAGTTTCACGCCTTTTTTCATCTTTTGCTCCTTTCTCTGTTTCTCGTTTCTCAAATTTTTCATCTTACAAATATTAGACGACATTTCCCGATTATTTATTCCAAAAAAATTAAATGGCCTCAGATTTCAGCCGAGAGGAAGGTCATTAAAAGTTGAATGTTATTCCAAGTTGAGCAGTGATCAAATCAGTCCTGGATTTATGTACATCGTAGAAAAGCTCGTCATCCACCCTGAAGATGGATCCTTTTTTGAGATACTGTCCTTTGCTGCCTCTGATATAGCGTACCCGGAAGTCAATCAATACTGCCCATTTTTTTCTCTGATACGTCTGTTCTATTCTTTTCCGTGATCTCTCGTAGACTTTGATCATAAGTCCGAAACCACCCCCATAACTAAGAACCGTATCATCGAAGTTATTAGTGCTGATATCATTATCCCCGAAATTCGGATTGTTGATTCTGGTATCGGTGGTGATGTGATTAAACCCGACCAGGCCATCCAAATAGGGCCATATCCTGCCTTGTTTTACCTGGAAGCGAAACAACAGATGCCCCAATACAATACTGTTTACGGTTTTTAGATCCACATCAAAATCAGCATTCTTTGTTTGGATAACTTGGCTGAACTTTTCTGAGCCGTAAATCAAGTATCCGAAGGATACTCCGACACCAAAAGGCTTTGCAGCTGGAAAATATAAAAACTCAAGCCCAAAGCCGCCTCCTGCATTGCTGATATTATCTCTGAATTCACCCTGGGGGAAAAACCCCTGCCCGTTTATTCCTCCTTGAAAACGAGTCTGAGCATCTGCCTGAAGGACCAGCAACCCAAAAAACGCGATGATCATAAAGAATGATGCTGTCAGCATGCTTTTAAAAATTAAAGGTTTCGTGTTCTTCTGGTATATTAATTTATCCACTTCTCCCTCCCTGTTCTGAATTTGTATCTTTATCATTAGATATATCATGCAAGCTTTATGCCATATATAACTGGTCCAGACAAGACTTCCCAGCCGCTTTTATGTCCTCTAATATGTACAGATGTCTTAATAAAAGCAAACTCCGGTTCCTGAGGCACAACACATAACAAGCCTTCCATATCAAACGCAACAGGTTCGTCCCCTCTTGTTCTTAGCTTATTTGACATCGTATTTTTTCCCGTGCTATAAGATTTTTCATTGAGAAATAGAGATAAATGATACAGGATGAAAACATTTTAAAGGGAAAAAGAGAGCGAGCCCTTCTGCTATTCATCATCATCTTGCTGACTCTTCTTGTATCCTGCTGTAAAACACCTCGGGACATTGTGCCGAATGAAGTCATCCCATCTGAAAGACAAATTGAATACCAGCAGATGGAGTTTATAGGATTTATTCATTTCTCAGTCAACACATTTACCGACAAAGAATGGGGATTCGGCGATGAATCACCCGACACTTTTTATCCAGAGGCATTCGATGCCAGTCAATGGGCCAGAACAGCCAGGAGTGTGGGCATAAAAGAGCTGATTCTTACCGCCAAACACCATGATGGATTCTGCCTATGGCCCTCGCAATTCACAGAGCATTCGATAAAAAACAGCCCATGGAAAAACGGAAAAGGAGATATCGTAAAAGAATTTGCTGATGCCTGTAGCAAGTATGGCTTGAAGGTGGGATTATATCTTTCCCCCTGGGACAGGAATCATGCTGATTATGGGAATCCCGAATACATTACTTATTACAGAAATCAACTGCGGGAGTTGTTAACGAATTATGGAGAAATTTCAGAAATCTGGTTTGACGGTGCAAACGGCGGATCGGGATACTATGGAGGAGCGAACGAAACGAGGTATATAGATCGCGCAACATATTACCAGTGGAAAGATACATGGTCGTTTGTGAAAAAACTCCAGCCCGATGTCCTGATTTTCTCGGACGCTGGCCCGGATATTAGATGGATTGGGAATGAGCAAGGGTATGCGGGCAAAACCAACTGGTCGACCATCAATACTGAGCATATTGTTGTCGGAAATGCAGATAATGAATATCTAAATGCCGGTGATCCTGATGGGAAACAATGGACTGTTGGATTATGTGATGTCTCCATCCGACCGGGCTGGTTTTATCACGAAAAAGAGGACAGTCTGGTAAAAACCTCCCGCCAGCTTATTGATATTTATTATAAATCAGTGGGAAGAAATGCTGTTTTGCTGTTAAACATACCTCCCGACAAAAAAGGGTTGGTTCATGAGCAGGATGTCAAGGTTCTCGCCGAGTTCAGAAAAATCTTGGACGAGACATTTGCCAATAATCTTGCTAGAGGAAAAAAGGTTAAGGCAAGTAACTCTCGTCTCCGACACCGAAAATTTTCTCCTGACAATATTGTTGATGATGATAACACTACATATTGGGCAACAGATGATCACATTCATGAAGCGGTACTCGAAATTGACCTGGAAGACAATCTATCGTTTGACCGAATAGTGCTCCAAGAGCCTATACGTTTCGGCCAAAGAATATCAGAATTTGAAATCAAGGGACATATCAATGGCAAATGGATGACAATAGCTCAGGGGACCACAATCGGGTACAAAAGGCTGCTGCGAATTCCTCAGATTCAGGCTGATAAAATCAGGATATTAATAAAAAAATCCAACAACATTCCTGCAATCTCTAATTTCGGGATATACAGAGCTTCGGAAAAAGAAGGATTTTGAATGGATTCAAATCAGCAACACCAGTGATATGTCTATTCGGTGTGTCAGGAGTCGGAGGATGGACGAAATTGTAATCTTTTCTAAAAAGCTCAAAGTTTTGACCATAACCTTCCATTGTGCTATAAATAATATACTAGTTCAGAAAACGAAATATAACATAAATGGGGGATTTGTTATCATATAAGTCTTTTATTCAAGCCTGAGAATGCAACTCTTCTCCATGACAAAATGTTTTTGAATATGGAGGGGTTATGAAAAAGAAAATAATCTTTGGGATACCGATAATTATTCTGCTTTTTGCCGTGGTTATTATTCTGGTTCAGAGAGGCTCAAAGTTGGCTGTGGCTTCGACTAAGGTCGATTATGGGGAATTTGTTATCAAGCTAATCGAATCTGGAGAAGTATCTGCTATTCATTCAGTAAGTGTCTCTGCACCCCGCATCAGGGGAAGACTTCAGATAAACAAGCTGATAAAAGACGGAAGTAAAGTCAAACAAGGAGACATTGTGGTCCAGTTTGACATGGTAGAAACACAGCAGGAGATGTTGAAAAGCCTTTCTGATTTGAAAATTGCCCAAAATGAAATCGAAAAAAAACTATCGGATATAGAAAGTCAAAACAGAACCAACCAGATGGAATTAGATAACACTAAGCTCCAGTATGAGGAGGCAAAGCTGGAGTTGAAAAAAACAATACTGCTTTCCGAAGTTGAGCAAGAAAAAATTAGGCTTCGCTATGACCAGGCAGAAAAGAAGTACCAAGAAACTCTGAAGAAAATGGAATCTCAAAGCATGTCCAATAAGGCAGATCTGAATGTCCTGCGTGAAAAAAAGGCTAAAGCAGAGGCAGACTATAAAATGGCCAAAAAAAGCCTGGAGGACATGACACTTCGAGCACCAAAAGAAGGATTGGTTGTCTTAAGAGAAATATGGAAAGGAACAGGAATGGGAAAAGTTCAGGAAGGAGATCAAGTCTGGCCTGGATATCCAATCCTTGAAATCCCGGATCTTTCAGCCATGGAGATTAAAATGCACCTGAATGAAGTGGATGTATCCAAAGTCAAGCCTGGACAGGAAGCTTTGATCAGCATAGATGCCTTCCCAGACAAGGTTTTCAGCGGCAAAGTCGAGAGAGTCGCTTCCATGGCCACTAAAAAAGACTGGGATGCCAAGATAAAAACCTTTGAAACGATTGTCTCTCTGAACGAGATGGACCCTCGAATGAGGCCTGGCATGACATGTATGGCGGACATTATAATCAAAAAAATTCCTGATGTTGTCTCTGTACCGATCGACTCAGTTTTTGAAAGAGAGGGCAAGACGATCGTCTATGTGATTGGAAGTCGGTCTTTCAAGAAGAAAGAGGTCACCTTGGGAGAGAGGAACACAACTCATATAATCGTTAAGCAGGGACTTTCTCCTGGAGATAAGATCGCTTTGAGAGATCCTTTTGCAGGACCAGAAGCCGAGGAGGCTTCCACCCTCAAGAAAGCCACTCCAGAGAAAAGCTGATCCAGATGAGGAGTCATTGCAAACAGAGGATAGATCAAATCCATGAATTTTTCTGAAATAATAAATGTCGGATTCACAGGATTAGTGACTCATAAGCTCCGTACTTTCCTCACCATGCTTGGAATTATCTTTGGAGTTGGCGCAGTGATTTCCATGCTTTCCATCGGAGAAGGGGCCAAAAAAGAAGCTCTGGAAATTATTAATCTCATGGGAGCCAAGAACATCATCATCCAGAATCTTGAATACGAAGAAGACAAGCTTAAGACCATTAGAGAGAAATCCCCCGGGCTTTCCTTAAAGGATTTCAGGGCTTTGCAAGAGGGTGTTCCTTACATCAAACATCTTTCTCCTCAAAAATTGATCAAACCTGATTTTATACGATCTATTGACGGAAAGAGTGATGCTCGGGTTATAGGGACTGATTCCCGCTATCCCTTGACTCTCAACTTGCTATTGGATAGAGGACGCTTTTTCGATGAATATGATAACGCCCAGTATGTGAATGTTTGTGTGATCGGCCATAAAGTCAAGAGAGACCTCTTCGCTTTTCAAAATCCTATCGGGGAAAGATTAAAAATCAATAACCAATGGTTTGAAGTCATCGGAACAATCCTCAAAAAGGGAAAAGCCAAGGGTGAGATTGAAGGAATAGAGATAGAGAGCATCTCCAATGATATCTACGTTCCCATCAATACAGCCCTGAAGAAGTTCGAGCTTGAGAAAGATGAATCCCAGCTCAGCGAAATTGCTGTGACAATGGAGGATCCAGGATATATAAGAGATGCTGCCGTCTATATTGATCGGCTTCTCTATCGCCTCCATCGGAGTACAAAGGATTACAAAATCATAGTTCCTGAGGAACTCCTTCATCAAACTCAGGAGACCCAGCGCATCTTCAACATTGCCATGGGCTGTATTGCCGGCATTTCCCTGCTAGTGGGCGGAATTGGCATCATGAATATCATGCTGGCTTCCGTACTGGAAAGAACAAGGGAAATTGGCATAAGACGAGCGGTGGGTGCCAGGCAACTAGATGTTATGAGCCAGTTTGTGGCTGAGGCTGTCTTTATCAGCCTTGTTGGAGGAATTTTAGGGATCGGGGCAGGATATGGCATCTCCAAAGTCGTGAGCCTCTATGCCCATTGGAGGACTTTGATCTCAATCGTCTCGATCGTCATTTCTTCCGGCATAGCTATCTCAGTGGGGTTAATATTCGGGATTTACCCGGCTTACGTTGCTTCTAAACTGAACCCGATAGAAGCCCTTCGCTATGAATGATGTTCCGATTCTGTAGATAGAGGATTTACTACTTCACTCTTTAAAAGCCGAAGAGAAGGCCTGCAGTCACGTTGAAAGCGTTCTGATTATGGGGGTCATCAAAGATAACGCTGTAGCGAACATCAATTCTGGCTCCCAAGTTTGAAAGGAGAAAAAGCTCGATTCCTCCTCCTATGTTGGTTACAAAGTTTGAGGCTTTCTCTGGGGGTAAAAACTCAATCTCGTAACCGTATTCGGAAATGTAAGTTTCCTCCTGGGCCAGGAGCCTATCCATTCCCACACCAACCAATAAATAAGGACTCAGACGCCTGCCCAATAAGCGATAGACAACATTTAAGCTCAACGCATAATGCTTGGCCGTATCCACTTCAACCGTATCTAGATCAGAAGGATCCTCGAGGATTACTTTTGTGGAAAAAGCATATCGGGCATCCAGCTCAACACCAAGATGGCGAGTAATAAAAAGATCCACAGCTGCCCCGAAGTTAAACGAGGCATGGCCAGGCGTCACAGGAAAATCATTCTCTCCCATCACATAATCTTCTTCTTCTCCGTATTCAAAGACTTTATACCAACCACCAAAGAGATAAGTCTGGATTTCCTGAGCAGGAGAATGTGCCACACAAACCCCCAGCAGGAAAACTAATATCAGGCTCCCCAGCTTTATTCTTGATAATCTTCGTTTCCTCATTCTAACCTCACTGTCCTCCACTTTATATGTTCCAGTACCTCATCAACGGCCCGCAGAAGAGGTGACACCGAGATCTGGATGATTGTTCCCTTTTCATAGAGCCGCTCGTACTCGGAAGGAATCCCATTTATAGCAAAGGCCGAGTCTGAAGTCAACGGCTCAGGCTTTTTCTGTTCGCTTCGTCTAGGTTTTTGGAGCTGCTTTCGTCGGCAGAAATTCAATTGACAGGAATTTCCCCAGTGTATAAGCTATAAAAAAGACAAATGGGGAGAGAAAAGAGGCGGCTGGCAGCGGTCATGTTCACCGATATTGTCGGCTACAGCGCGCTCAGCCAGAAAAACGAGAAACTTGCTCTCGAGTTATTAGAGGACCATCGTTTGCTCCTCCGTCCCCAATTCCAGAAGTACAACGGAAAAGAGATCAAGACGATCGGCGACGCCTTCCTCGTGGAATTCCAAAGCGCTGTCGAGGCCGTTGAGTGCGCGATAGTAATCCAGAAAGAACTCCAGGCGAGCAGTGCCCTTCTTCCTCCGGAGAAGAGGATCCAGGTCCGGATCGGAATCCATGTAGGTGACATCGTCCACCGAGAAGGCGATATTTACGGGGATGGCGTCAACATCGCCTCGCGGATCCAGCCCCTGGCCGAGCCGGGAGGGATTTGCCTTTCTGAGCAGGTCGTGGACCAGGTCCGCAACAAGATAAAAGCACCGATTGTCAGCCTGGGGATACACAGTTTGAAAAACATCGAGGATCCCCAGAAAATCTTCTACGTTGTCCTTCCCTGGCAGGAAGAGAAACCCCTCAAGCCTGCCCCATCGATCTCGTTGCCCAAGGAGAGTAGAAAAAGATGGCTGGTTCCCTCGCTGATCGGAGCGGGGGTTCTCATCGTTGCTTCTGTTTCCCTGCTTCTTTTAATCAAGAAGGGAATCCTTACCCCACCCAGGCCACAGAAAATCCGATCATTAGCGGTGCTGCCGCTCCAGAATCTTTCCGCAGACCCAACCCAGGAATATTTTTCGGATGGCATGACCGAATCACTCATCACCGAGCTCTCCAAGATCAAGGCTCTGCGCATTATCTCCCGGACCTCGGTGATGCGCTACAAGAAAACCAAGAAGTCTCTCCCCGAGATCGCCAAGGAGCTCAACGTTGAGGCTGCTATCGAAGGTTCCGCTCTCCTTGCAGGAGACCGAGTGCGGATTACCGCTCAACTGATCAAGGCTGATCCGGAACGGCATCTCTGGGCAGAAGAATACGAGCGGGATTTCCGCGATATCCTCGCCCTACAGAGTGAAGTCGCGCGGGCAATTGCCAGAGAAATCCGTATCACGCTTACTCCGGAGGAAAAAAAGAGACTGGAAAGCATCCACCCTATTAACCCAGATGCTCATAAGGCATATCTCAAAGGCCGCTTTCTGATCAACAAGTTCACAGAGGATGGCGTCAGGAATGGGATGAAATCCTTCAGGCAGGCACTCGTGATCGACCCTGGATTTGCCCTCGCCCATGCCGGCCTGGCAGAGGCCTTTGACATACTGACCTCAGCGGGCTGGATCTCGCCGCAGGAAGGGTGGCCGCGAGTCCAGGAAGAAGCCGAGAAAGCTCTCTCTCTGGACAAGACACTCGGGGAACCACGGGTTCTTCTGGCAGATTATAAATTCCTCGTCGCCTGGGATTTTAAAGGCGCAGAACAGGAATTTCAACGGGCTATCGAACTCAATCCCGGGAATTCTACGGCTCACCAATACTATGCCATCTTCCTTTCGGCAATGGGGCGGCATGAGGAAGCGATCGAGCTCAACCGACATGCCCTCGAGCTCGACCCTCTTTCGTTGAGCATCAATCAGAGTATGGGAGCGATTTACCGGTTTGCCCGCCAGTATGACCTTTCTCTCCAACAACTCAAGGCGTCAGTCGACCTTGACCCCAATTTTGCCTGGACATATTGGTCCTTGGGAGAAGCCTATGTCCACAAGGGAATGTACGAAAAGGCTGTGAATGAGCTCCAGAAGGCCATCGATCTGTCCGGAGAGAATATGGCCCTTATCCAGGCGGATTTGGCCTGTTCCTTTGCCCTCTGGGGCAAAAAGAAAGAGGCTCAGTCGATCCTCGAGGATCTTCACAGTCAGTCCCACAAGAAGTATGTCTCACCTTTCAGCATAGCAACAATTTATGCTGCCCTGGGAGAAAGGGACAGGGCTTTTTCCTGGCTCGAGAAGGCCTTTGCGGAGCGGGCTAATAATCTCGTCTTTCTCAGGGTCGATCCCCGGCTGGATAGCCTTCGTCACGATCCCCGCTTTGACGATTTCCTCACTCGAGTAGGACTGAAATAAGAGAAATAAAAACAGCTTTCAGATGTGCTTCAAAACATAAGCAAAGTAAGAAAGAGCAGCTATTTATCCCTGCCTTACAAAGCGAAGATTTCTCACCCGCCCGGCATCCAGCATAAAGGCGTTTATCTTTTTCTCTTTATCCCGGATAAAGCGAATCCTAAAACCGCGGACAGAAAACCAATCCTTGAGAGTGGGCTGAAGAGAAGGTTTGGGAGCATTCCTGTGGATAAAAAAGAGTCTCCCTTTTTTGAGGACCATGCGGAATGTAACCTGGAGTTCCTCGCTGTGGTAGTCTCCGACATATTCTTTAAGCTGTTCTGCTGTGGGGTTAACTCTCTGGAAAGATTCATAGGTCTCAGGTTCCTCCCCTTCAGGAAAAATATGCATGACTATGGGTTTTCCTTTCTCCTGCTTCTCAAATTTAATAGCAGCTTGGAAGGGTCCCTTTAGCACCTGAAATTCTGTCTCGCTTCGAGCGCCCAAAGGGAACTGCTGACCAAAAGCATAGAGAACCAACTGATTTTTTTTAAGTAAAATTCTTCTTAAGTTTCCGGTCTTGCAGTCGATGTAATCGCCGACTTTTGCCTTAAGTTTACTCTCTGGAAGCTTTGCGAATTCCTTCTGAAGCTTGGCTTCAGGCTTTTCTTCCTCTTTAAACTGATCGGCAAGATAGATATCAGCCACCTGACGGGAAAGCTTCATCGGGTTAACGGAGCTGAGGTTTGAAAGACAGATCACTGAGAATCTCTGCTCGGGGAAACGGAGAAAGGCAGCTTTGTAGCCTTCCAGCGCTCCTCCATGGCTGACGGTCTTTAAACCTCTATAACTCTTTATGGTGAGGGCGAAGGCATAGTCGAGCTTTTCGCCGCTGTTTAAAGCCCCCTTTGTATGCATCATATCAATCACTTCTTCGCCCCCGACTCTTTTACGGGAAAAGTTCTGGTCCCAGAGAAAAAGGTCCTCCACAGAGGTAAACAAGCCCCCGGATCCAACACAGTCGAAGGTGGATATAAAATTTTTGAACCTCCTGCCTCCACCAGGGAAGTAACCGGAGGCTCTGTTCCTGATTAGCCTTTGATAATCATCATGGAAATGTGAATTCTTCATCCCAAGAGGCTTGAAGATGTTTTCCTCTGCAAACTCTCGAAGAGTCCTGCCGCTAGCCCGTTCCACGATCACGCCCAGAAGGAAATAACCGGAATTGCTGTAAAGGTACTCTTCTCCTGGCGCAAAATTCAGCTCCCTCTGGCGAGCGATGAGTTCGAGTACATCCTGCTCATGATAATAACCAAAAGGAAGGCCAGCGATGTCCTCTAAAGCAAGATAATCACGAAGCCCGCTGGTGTGGTGGATGAGATGCCGGATTGTGATCGGTATCCCATAATCTGGAATCTCCGGGAGATACTTCCGGATATCTTCATCCAAAGAGAGTTTGTCCTGGCTGGCTAGCAAGGCTACGGCAAAGGCTACGAATTGTTTGGAAACCGACCCGATATAAAAGACGCTTTGGGGAGTGATGGGAATGTTGTGTTCCAGGTTAGCCATGCCATAGCCCCGTTTATAGATGATTCTGCCTCCATGGATGATGGCCAGGGCACACCCTGGTGAATCCGTCTTATCCCACGCTGAGAAAAGCTTGTCGACTCTCTCCGCTCTTTGGTCTGCATAATCCAGAGAGAGAAAAATAAAAAAGAAAAGAATTGCGAAAACTGTAAGCTTTGTCGGCCTTTTCTTCATGATTTTTGGAACCTCCTTTGGATGGATTCAATATGGACCTATCTTTTTCAATAAGAATCTTATATCTCACTCAACAGTTTCAAGGATTTATCAACGATGCGTTTAACATTCGGAAGCACCTCTTCCTCCAGGCTTCTGGAATAAGGCAAAGCATCATCTGTACAGACTCGAGCATATTTTACAGAAATACCTGCCTCCAGCACCGTCGCTGCTAGCTCACCGGATAAGCCGAAGCTTTTGTAATCTTCATCAATCACTACTAAACGTTCGCTTTTTGAGACTTCTTCTAATATTGCTTCTTTATCCAGAGGAGCAACGGTTCTTAAGTCTATGACAGAAGCTGAAATTCCTTTCTTCTCGAGAAGCGCCGCAGCTTCGAGGCATCTGTGGACACCTACCCCTAAGCTCACAAGAACTAGATCCTGGCCACTTCTTCTAATTGCGGCCTTGCCCAGAGGAATGGAGCTCCAACGGTCAGGAACAGGCCCCGATGCACCTTCAGGGGGGACATCAAACCGAACAGCCTTGCGCCCTCCTCTTCCCATTAAATCCAGCCAGTCCTCCGAAAGAAGCTTATGCTCTAGGTAGATGACTGGCTCGTCGTGTTCAATAGCCGCAATCATAAGTCTGCCTGCATCTTCGGGGGTGGAAGGGACAACAACTGAAAGACCAGGTATGTGGGCCAACCATCCCCATAAGCTCTGCTCGTGTTGACCTCCATCTCCATAGCCTCCTCCACAGGCGGTTCTCACCACAAGAGGCACATTCCATTTTCCGCCAGAGAACTGCTTGATCTTGGCAGCATGATTGAGTAAAGAATCCATAGCCGTTCCTATAAAATCAACAAGCATGACTTCAACAACTGGCCGGAGGCCTGCCATGGCTGCTGCCACAGAAGTCCCAACAAAGGCAGACTCACTGATAGGAGTAGCCCGAACCCGCTCCTCTCCAAAGCACATAAAAAGATTGAGGCGCAAGGCTTGAACATCCTCACCCACAATGATCACCCTCGAATCCTCTGCCATGACCTGGAGTAGAGTATCCTCTATGGCTTCAGAAAAGCTCATTCGTCTCATTTTCACTCCCTCCTTACATTTCCCTCAAAAGAAAGAGCCTTCTTCACAGCTTCATCTATCTCCTTTTTGACTTCACTCTCTATATGCACTAAGCGGTCCTTATTTTTACTTAATTTCTGGCGCGCTCTACTCAGGGGATCACGCTCGCTTTCTCTTCTGGCAGAGCCTGCCCGTCTTATCAAGGAAATCAATTTGACCATATTGGCCAAGCGCTGACTGCGACTGATTCCCTTTTTGGAGAAGATGGTGCGTATAGAGCTTCCCAGATACTTTCCCATCTCTTTAAACGGGTTCCTGGCGATTCGAAGCAGAGGGTCTCCCAGAAAATGCCCTTCAAGATGGAAACAATGAGCTCTCAGAAATACCGGCCCAGCACCGTTTCGGATTCTCTGCATGGCCTTCTGGCTCGCCTTCCAGACCTCCTCCACCTCAGTCCCATCAACTTCCATAACAGACATGCCAAACCCAGCCACTCTTTCGATCAAATCTC
Source organism: uncultured Eubacteriales bacterium (assembly GCA_964449165.1). Classification (GTDB taxonomy): domain Bacteria; phylum Acidobacteriota; class Aminicenantia; order Aminicenantales; family Aminicenantaceae; genus CAYSCW01. The sequence continues at coordinate 69,307 of CAYVAT010000002.1, forward strand.
CTCCGGTAACCTCGGGAGAAAGGGTTGAAATTGCCAGCTCATTGTCCTTGCAGACAAAAAAAAGGGGGAGTTTCCAGACGACCGCCAAGTTCAATGACTCCAGCAACATCCCCTGATTCATAGCTCCTTCACCAAAAAAAGCAAGAGCCAACTTTTTCGGTCGGAAGAATTGGGCAGCCAGTGCAAAGCCAGCCGCAAAGGGAGCGGCTGCCCCGACAATACCAGAAGATGCGATGAGAAATTCAGGGGAAAAAAGATGCATGTGCCCTCCCATTCCACCACAGAGACCTTTGGGATGACCGAGGAATTCTCTTAATAAAAGCACCAAATCCACTCCTCGCATGACAAGAGGAGGCGTCCCTCTGTGATCAAGAGCCATTGCATCACCCTCTTGAAGCTGAGTGACAATGCCTGCAGCAATAGCTTCTTCTCCCATCCCTAGGTGCATCTCTCCAGAAATTTTTCCGTCCATCCAAATCTTCTTGACTCTCTCTTCAAAGAGTCTAGAGCGAAACATGTGCTTATAAAGAAACCACAGGTCAGGGTCCATGCTTTCCTCCTCTGTAACAACACATGTTCTTGGGTATATATCCCGCCTTCAAGGCTATAGCCATTCTTCTATAAAATAATGAAATTGCTTTCTTTTTACTATACCATAGGAGTAAGAATGGGGGTTAAAATAAACATCCCATTTTGCATTTTTCGAGTAACCAGCTGCATAATCAAGAGATTTCGAATGACAAGAATGAGACAGGCGAACACTCAAGTGATGAAAATTGAAAATCCGCACGTCTGTCAAATTATCGAACGCCTCAACCGGTTTGTGGTGTTGATAGAGAGCAACGAAAAATTCTATCGAGCCCATATCAACAACACCGGCAGGCTCCACGATTACTTGGTCAAAGGGAGGAAGGCTTTCTGTTGCCGCAATGAAAATCCTGGAAAGACAGATTTCAGGCTGTTCGCCGTAGAAGAAGGAACTCAAGGAGCCTTGATCGACACCCAGTTTCAGATGAGGGCCCTAGAGAAATCCTTAAAGGCAAATCATATACACTGGCTTAAGGGCTGCAGCATCAGTAAGAGAAACGCAAGACTGGGGGCATCGCTCATAGATTATTTATTGGTGGATGAAGAAGGATTAGTGTATGTCGAAGTAAAAAGTGCTGTCTTAAGAGAAGCTCAGTACGCCATGTATCCCGATTGCCCCTCCCTCCGCGGACAGAAACATATCCGTGAAATTTCTTCTTGGATCAAGAAGGGAGGACGAGGAATAATTGTGTTCATGGCCGCATTGCCGCAGGTGGAAGCATTCAAACCTAATAAAGTGGCTGACCCGAAAATCTATGAGCTTCTGATTAAAGCAGTTCGAATCGGAGTCGAGGTGAAGGCTATCAGCCTCTATTATAATCCACAAGACTCCTTTATCTATCTCACTAATCCTGATCTGGAAGTGGATCTCAGTTAGACTGAATTCAATCTTTTGTTTTTTTCAGTCCCAGCTCTTCGAGCTGTCTTTTATCAATTTCTGAGGGCGATCCGGTAAGAAGACAGAGAGCACTTGTGGTCTTGGGAAAAGGGATGACTTCTCTAATGGATTCCTCACCAGCAAGAATCATCACGATGCGGTCAAAACCCAAAGCTATTCCTCCATGAGGTGGGACTCCGTAACGGAGGGCTTCCAAGAAAAACCCAAACTTATTCTCCACCTCTTTTTCTTTCAAGCCGAGAACCTTGAATATTTTCCTTTGAAGCTCCAAGCCATTGATTCGAATAGAGCCACCGCCAATCTCAACTCCGTTAAGGACCAGGTCGTAGGCTCTGGCTCTGACCCGAAGAGGCTCCTTCTCCAAAAACAACTGATCTTCCTCATGAGGGGAGGTAAAGGGATGATGCATGGACACCAGGCGACGTTCCTCCTCGCTCCACTCGAAGAGCGGAAAATCCGTCACCCAGGCGAATTTGAAGATTTTCTCATTCCCTTGCTCCTGGGAGATGAATTCTTTCCTTATTTCCCCCAGAACCTTTAAAGCAATATCTTTCTCATCAGCCACCAGGAAGACCAAATCCTCCTTCCCTGCCTTAAGTTTTTTCCAGACGCGGTTCATGCCATCGGCAGCCATTTTCAGAGAAGACTTGAATCTATCTGTCTTTTTTATCCAGATTATTCCTTTGGCCCCCAATTCTTGTGCTTTCTGATTGATCTTATCCAGCCGGTTCCGGGAGAATGTGCCTCCTCCCCTCACCATCAATCCTTTCAGCACTCCGCCTGATGAGAGGGAGTCTCGGATGGTTTGAGAATCCAGGCTTAATCCCAGTTCTGTGAGATCACGAATTTCCATCCCGTAGCGAAGATCTGGTTTATCTGTTCCATATTTTTCCGTGCTCTCCTGGTAGGTGAGTCTGGGAAAAGGCCGCTCAATCCGGGCTCCAACGAGCTCAAAAACAGCTGCCATCAATCCCTCATTCAGTCGAAAGATATCTTCTTCCTTGATGAAGCTCATCTCGATGTCGATCTGGGTAAACTCAGGCTGGCGGTCAGCTCTAAGATCTTCATCCCGGAAGCAGCGGACGATCTGAAAATAGCGGTCAAATCCAGCGATCATCAGGATTTGCTTGAAAAGCTGGGGCGACTGAGGAAGGGCATAGAAGCGGCCCTTGTACATCCGGCTGGGAACCAGGTAATCCCTTGCCCCTTCAGGAGTGGATTTGGTCAAAAAAGGAGTCTCTATTTCCAAAAATCCATTTTCGCTCAAGAAGTTGCGGACACAGAGAGCTGTCTGGTGGCGAAGCTTGATGTTGTGCTGCAGGGAGGGGCGCCTCATATCCAGATACCTGTATTTGAACCGCAGCTCTTCTGAGGCTTGGGGAGGATCAGCTATCACAAAGGGAGGGACCTCGGCTATGCTCAGCAATTCTATATCATCTGCTTCAACCTCGACTTCTCCTGTAGGGAGATCGGGATTGCGAGCCTGCTGTGCCCGTCTCTTCACCACTCCCTTTACAGCTAATACATTTTCTCCCCTTATCTTCTTGGCCTCCTTGAGAAGCTTCTTGTTGCCGGATGGGAAGACCACCTGGATCATCCCTTCCCTGTCTCTCAGGTCGATAAAAACCAAATTCCCCAAGTCCCTGTGCCTGTGGACCCAGCCCATAAGGATCACCTCTTGACCCTCATGTTGCAGGCGGAGTTCACCGCAATAGGCTGTCCTCTGCCAGTCGGATTTTTTAGCTCCCATGTGTTCCTTTCTACGGCGAAGATGACGATTCTTGGCGGATAATGTCCGGAATCTCCTCTTGGCTGACTCCTCTCTGCTCCCCTGTGGCCATGTTTTTCAACTGGTATCTTCCTTTCTCAAGCTCCTCTTCGCCAACGATCAGGACCCAGCTTGCGCCCAATTTATTGGCCCGGCCCATCTGGCTCCTGATGCTCCTCTTCTTGTATTCCATCAGACATTCGATTCCTTCCCGGCGCAGAAAGCGGGTCAGGGCCATCCCTTGCCTCTGAGCCTCCTGACCCAGGAAGGCCAAGTATACAAAATTCTCATCTTCTTTGATAACAGGGACAAGAGAAAGAAGCCTTTCCATCCCCAAGGCAAACCCGATAGCGCACGTATCAGGGCCACCAAATTCTTTCATCATATCATCATACCTTCCTCCCCCAAGGATGGCATCCTGAGCGCCCAGTTTGGAGGAGATGATTTCGAAAGTGGTTCTGGTGTAATAGTCTATCCCTCGAACCAAGCGTGGCTCGATGGCATAAACGATGTTGTAAAAATCCAGATAAGAAAGGAATCGGCGGAAGTGTTCCTTACATTCCGGACAAAGATAGTCTGTAATTTTGGGGAATTTCTGGGAGACTTCCTGGCAGGTCTCCACTTTACAGTCAAATATTCTCAACGGATTGGTGAAGATCTTTCTCTGGCAGTCCGCACACAGGGTCTCTCTTGTTTTCTCCGCCTCCACTTTTAATTCCGCAAGGTAAGAGGGGCGACACTTCCTGCAGCCGACAGAATTGACCAGGATCTGCCGATCAGCCACATCTAGAACTTCCAGCAGATAATCTCCCATCTCTACGATCTCGGCATCGACTGCAGGATCTTCCTCTCCGAAGACTTCGATGTCCATCTGATGAAACTGGCGGTAGCGCCCCTTCTGAGGCTTGTCGTAGCGGAACATAGGCCCGATAAAGTAAAACCGTAACGATTGGGGTTTGAGGTAGAGTCTGTGTTCGATGATGGAACGGACAACCGAAGGCGTGTACTCAGGCCGCAGCGTCAGGGATCGACCTCCTTTGTCCCTGAAGGTGTACATCTCCTTGATAACGATGTCAGACGTCTGTCCAGTCCCTTTCTCAAAAAGCTGTGTGGCTTCAAAGACAGGAGTCCTTATTTCCCTGTACCCGTAGAGCTCAAAAATGCGTTTGGCTACGGCTTCCACATACTGCCATTTTCTGGCCTCTCGAGGAAGGATATCTTTGGTGCCCTTGATGGAAGAGACCTCTTCTTTCATTTTTCCTCAAAAATTCCAATCTTTCGGTATTTCTTATATCTCTCTTTTATCCGCTGTTCCGGAGTTTTCTGTTCCAATTTCTTCAAGATCAGGCTCAGGTGTTTGTTTACATTCTTGAATGTCTGTTCAGGATCGACATGTGCCCCTCCAGGCGGCTCGGGAATAATCTTGTCGATTATGCCCAAATCCATCAGATCCTGAGCCCGGATTTTCAGGTTCTCTGCGGCTTTAGCCGCCGCACTCTGATCCCTCCACAGGATCGCCGCACATCCTTCAGGAGAGATGACCGAATAGAAGGAATTTTCCAGCATTAAAATCGCGTCTCCGACACCTATAGCCAGGGCCCCTCCACTTCCACCCTCTCCGATGACGACATTGACAATCGGAATCTGCAGTTTGGAAATCTCCTTTAAATTGTAGGCGATCGCTTCTGCCTGGCCCCGTTCTTCTGCCTCTATGCCTGGATAAGCTCCTGGCGTGTCGATCAGGGTAACGACCGGAAATCCGTACTTCTCGGCCAGCTTCATCACCCGAAGGGCTTTCCGGTAGCCCTCGGGTGCAGGCTGAGCGAAGTTGCGATCGATTCTCTCTCTCGTTGTGCGTCCTTTCTGATGGCCGATGAAAGCCGTTGTCAGCCCTTTGTAAAAACCAAATCCGGCGACTATAGCAGGATCATCAGCTGCTCGACGGTCGCCGTGCAGCTCCATGAAATCGTTAGTGATATAGCCTATATAATCAAGAGTGTAAGGCCTCTGGGGATGTCGGGCAATTTGTACGATATGCAAAGGAGTCAGCCGAGGCTTGATTTGTTCCCATTCTTTCTCGATCTCTGCCTGGAGTTGGGCAATCCTTTCCTTCTGATTCTCCTCCTCACTCTCCTTAATTTTATCTATTTCTTCTTTGAGGAGTAGAATTCTTTCCTCTAATTTGTAAAAGTCTTTCCCTTTATTCATCTGCTCAAGACTTTAAGAATTTTACCAGACTATTCTATAGACATGCTCAAGACGATGTCAAGTGTCTTTAAACAGGTAAATTTTTCTAATTTATTGATAATAAATAAATTGTTAGCTCTGAAGCCTCTCTTCAACCTAAAATACTGGCAACAGTTCTATCTTGGGGAGGGAAAAAACCGTTTGAAATACTTGGAGTAAAAACTTAGGAATTTTCTAACTCTTACCTTCTAGAAAAGCGACAAGGTCTTCTTCATTGACCCACCACCGTCTTCCAATCTTCTGAGCCTTGATTTTCCCTGATTGTACCAACTTCAAAGCTGTCACCTTGGAGATTTGGAGCTTCTCCTGGATGTCTTTCAAGGAGTACTGATAGATAATTTTGCTTCCTAACCAGATAGATCTCATTTATTTATTCTTAAATATACTTTTATTTTCTTTATTATATTAAAATATACCAACCTACTGTCAAGTTATTTCTTAAAGAAGTATGCATCCCTATTTTAAATTGCTGCCCCTTGTCCTCTGGAAAACAGGAATTTTTACAATAAATAAGATTATGTGCTTTTTAGAAGCCAGTTTTTAGCACTTCCAATTTTTGTGCAGGGATGAGAACGGCCTTAAGGTCTCCTTGACTATCTGTCTGTAACTCAATCTTTATGCCTCCAAGCTTCATCATAAGCGAGCAAGGTGCTCCTTCTTGGGATTCGAGTGTAAAGGGAACCTCAAGTTGAGGAATGATGTAGGCTGAAAGAGAGGCTTTTTCCTCAAGATCACAACGATATTTCTTGGTCAAAACTAGATAGGGAGAAAATATGGGATTGGGCAGAAGGAAGGCATCTCTTCTCACATCGGCAGTGCTCCGACTTTCCTGCCCCCCAACCACTATTGTATTTTCGACATGGCCCTCTCTAATCGAACTCGAAATATGTTGTTCAACACCATTTACCGATCCTTCGAATGAGAAAGAGCTGGCGATAAAATTCTTGTCCAGGCGAATCACCAGCTCCTCAATCTCCATCGAGAGAGGCTTTGTCATCCGGCCTTTGACTGTGAGCAGATAACCTATTTCATCTTCCTGCCACGTATACTCCTCATAACCGACCTTCTCTTCCATAAAGTAGAGGGAAAACACCCCTATCTCGGATTTCTCTTTGCCCTGCGCAGAAAAGAGAAAGAAAAAAAGCAATAACAAGACAAGAAGAAAGAAGAGGAAGAGAATTTTCTTGGACATCTCGAGCTTCTTCTCTATCTCTTATTCGACGATAACAGCTGTCCCGAAGGCCAAAATTTCAGAGGCACTCTGCATGATCATCGAGGTGGTGAAGCGGACATTGAGGACGGCATTGGCTCCCAAGCTCTCTGCTTCCTGGATCATCCGGTCGAGGGCCTGCTCTCTGGCTTCAGCCATCATCTTGGTGTAATCACGAATCTCTCCTCCCACTATGTTCCGCAAAAAAGCTAAAATATCATGTCCCAGATGACGGCCCCGGATTGTATTTCCTCGGACGAGACCCAGATTTTTTTTTATCTTCTTCCCTGGAACAAAATCCGTGGTCACCAGAATCATTTTTCAACCTCCTTATACCTTTCCCTTTTGCGTACAAAAAGCCGCTCCCTAAGGAGAGAAACCAGTAAAACCGCGATTCCTGCCATAGATGCCAGAATCCCCACCTTCAGGAGGAGGGGAGTGGCCGGGTCGTGTATAATCCCTTCCACTGCTTTGTAACCGCCGAAAAAGAGTAGAATGATCGCTCCGAGGGAGAGCAGAATCCAGCCTATTCTCCTTTCAAGGCGGTTGTAGACGGAGGTCCAATAAACCTGCCAGACTTCCTTAGGTGCTTTTTTTAGCTCCATCTTGCTCATTACTTCCTCCAATTTTCCCATTTCCTCGAATTCCTTGCGGCATTCCGGACATTCATCAAGATGTCTCTTCAATGTCCTTCTTTTCTCCTCATCCAACTCACCATCATAATAAGAGGAAATGAGTTCTTTGATCTTTTGATGTTCCATTCAAATCACCTAAGATTTTTCTGTTCTGAGCCCAAGTATTTAGCCATGATTTCCTTGAGTTTTCTCTTGGCATAATAAAGAGAGGACATGACCGATCCAATGGGCTTACCTATCATCTCTGAAATTTCCCGATAGGAAAGTTGTTGGAAATAACGAAGGACTATGACTTCCCTCTGCTCAAAGGGAAGCTCGGTAATGGCCTTCCCGAGTGCCTCCCGAATTTCTGCATTCTGTCTTTCATCCTGGGAAGCCTCAGTTCCTTCCAGGGGAACTTCGCTGCGTTTCTTCTTCTTCCTTAAGTAATCGAGACAAAGGTTCTTCATCAGCTTGTAGAACCAGGGAAAGAAAGCTTTCTCTGTATCAAATCTTTTGATCTTACGGAAGGCTTTGATGAAAGCCTCTTGAGAAAGGTCAAGGGCATCCTGGTGGTTATGAACAAAACCGAGGGTGATATAATAGGCCGACTTCATGTATTTTTTGACGATTTCGCCATAAGCTTCTCTGTTTCCCTTCTTGACCAGTTCAAGGATTTCTCTCTCAGAGAGGATTTTTTCTGCTTTCATTTCAACCCATACACCACATAACTGGGACTTTCTTTCCATGGCTCGCTCTCTGGCCATCTTTTCTCTTCTCCGTTTACTACTACTGTCTCTCTAGCGGATTTATTCATCTTTCTCTCTTTGTCATCCTCTGCCTGACAACCTCATAGAAAAAAACCGATGCAGCCGAAGCCACGTTGAGCGAAGTGATCTGCCCGAGAAGAGGGATGGAGAGAATCTTATCACATTTTTTTTTCACTAATGGTCTGAGTCCCTTCCCTTCGGAACCGAAGACCAAAGCGATGGGAAGGGTGAAGTCAAACTCATACCAAAATTCCGGTCTCCCTCCTTCTGTTCCCACGATCCATAATCCCTTCTTTTTTAAATCATCCATGGTTTGAGCCAAATTCTTCACTCTGGTTACCTTGATATGCTCCAATGCTCCCGCTGAAACAGAACGGACAACTTCTGTCAGACCCACGGACCTTCTTTCGGGAAGAACTATGCTATCCACTCCAGAGCCTTCCGCAGAACGGATAATGGCTCCCAAATTCTGGGGGTCCTCGACTCCATCAAGCAGAACAAGGAAGGAAACTTTCGAGGAAGCCAGGATGACTGAAAATGGAGTGTACTCTTTTGCCGCAACAAACGCCACCGCCCCCTGGTGGTTCCGATCAATCCGGTCAAGGCTTTTCCTGGGGACAAAGAGAATTGGGATGTCATTGATCCTTGCTTCCCGGATGAGCTCGCCCAATCTTGCGGGCCCTTTCTCCTTCTGAATCCATATCTTGTTTATACGCAGGGGAGATCGGCGGGCTGCTTCCAATAGGGAATTGAGGCGGCTGATCCTATCCAATTCTTTATTGGTTTTCACAGTTTTTATTTACGATATAATCTATATCACAACCGAGGAACATTTCAAATGATCAACACTATGGAAAAGACATTCTGGAATGAAGATGCTATCGGCAATAAAGTTCCGCTTAAAAATATACTCTAAAAGATGAAAAATAAATGTCAGGATAGCCGCCGAACTCTGACCGGAATCTTTCTCCCAAAAAGGGCGCTTTTGGATCATAAACTTCGGGTCTCTTTCCAATACCGATAAAAGCACCGGCAGACAGATATATATTAGGGGAAATGTTATACTCCACATGCGGAGCAAGGAAGAGTGAAGGATCGATAAGATTGATCAAAGCCTGACCGCTGAATGTGATAAGAGGCGAAACCTGGTAGCTAATACCAGGAATGAGATAATGCTTGCCCATTAGATAAACCGCTCCCTCCAGCCTTCCTGGTTTTAAAATATTCAGCAGATAATCTTGCCATCGATTCGTTCCTGCACTACTAAAGTGATACTCCAAGAATCCGTAGGTCTTTCCGCTGAAGCTGTAATCCAACCCTATGGTGGCCCGCACATAATTATCCGCTTCTGGCTCCTTTTCCTTCCTAAAAGCATCGACGAACACATAAGCTCCTTCAAACCAGAATCCTGCTCCGCCAAGAGAGCGGGAGATATCCCAACCCGCCATCAAGTTTTCCGCAAATCCCAGGAACAAAAAAGAGAAATCTGTTTCTGCGGCGTAGAATTTGCCGCGTATATAAAAAGCGCTCTTTTTGAACTTGAAGTCTTTACCGAAGATATAGCCTGAATCCATCTCCCCCATGAAGCCGAGAGGGATCCGGACCCTGACGGCGTCTACTCCTACACGATCTTCCGCATCCAGCTCATCGAAAGTAAAGGGAGCCACGATATCTGTGGGATTGATAACCCGAGAACTTCCCCAGGCGATGGCCTGTCTGCCGATGAAAATGTCTGCAGCAGCAGTTCTTATTGTCAAAAAGGCCCGGTCAAGGTTTTGAAGAATAACGAAACTTCTCGGTTCATCCTGTTCAGGATACAGCCTCTGGCGAAAATCTTTAAAACGGTAGCGAAAAAGATCAACCTGAGCCACAATCAGGCTCTCCTCAGAAAAAGCAGGATCCTGGATCCGGGGAAGAACATTGTATGAGAGCGAGAAGGATAGCCATTCATTGGGATCATAAAAAAAGTTCAGCCTCAGCCGGTTGCTAACCATTCCCATGGGATTATCAGAAGATGTGGCTATCGAAGAATGAACCACAGCCGGAGGATCAAAGACCACAAAAAAATTTTTATAGTAGCCGGTGAGGGAAAAATGACTGCCGAATGCAGGAACCCCTCCTAAGAGCAAAAAAAGAAAGAGAAGGGCATACTTTTTCATGGAAGAGAATGAGTATTTTCTGTATCAGTCCCTGAGTTCATCGCTTGTCACCTGACCGTCCCGAAGGGAAATCAACCGCCTGGCCTTCCTCATTACAGTATGATCATGGGTAGAAAAGATAAAGGTCATCCCGGTTTTCTCATTCAGTTCCCGCATCATGTCCACCAGGGCTCCTCCGGTCTTAGAATCAAGGTTGGCTGTGGGCTCATCAGCCAGAATCAGGGCTGGCTGGGAGACCATGGCCCGGGCGATAGCCACCCGCTGTTGCTGTCCTCCAGAAAGTTGAGGCGGCCGGCGTCCCTCGAATCCTTCCAATCCCACATCCTTCAAGATTTTCATCACCCGTTCATGCCTTTCCTCCTTGGACACTCCCTGAAGGAGCATGATGTATTCGATATTCTCTTCTACTGTCAAAACAGGAATCAGGTTGTATGCTTGGAATATGAATCCGATGTTGTCCCGGCGAAAATCAGAAAGTTCCCGGGCATTCATCTCGGAGAGAAGCTGACCTCGCAGCCACACCTTCCCCTCCGTGGCTTTATCCAGGCCAGATATGATGTTGAGGAAAGTAGTTTTGCCTGACCCGGAGGGACCCACGATGGCGGCGAATTCTCCGGATCGGATGGCCAAATCCACTCCTCTTACAGCAGGGACAGGCACGCCTTCATCGGAATAAGTCTTGGTCAGGCCTTCTGTGACGATGATATTTCCGTTTTTGCCTTCATTCATTTTTCTCTCCTTACATGCTTTTCCTCATGGCATCAGCCGGGATGATTCTGGCCGCATAGACAGCGGGATAGATTCCGGCAATTTCTGTAAAAACAAAAACCCAGAAAGGATAGAAAATAAACTGTTTGAGCTTCAATACAGGATAGAGCAACTCACGGAAAGTTATCCCAGCAAACTCTATTCCCGTGTAGTTTATTCCCACCTTTGAGGTGATGTAAGTGATGAGAAAGCCCAGCATGATCCCGATTCCTATACTCAAAACAGACAAGGCTCCGGCCTCAAAGATGATCAACCGGGCAATCCCGAAAGGTCTGGTGCCTACAGCCCGCAGAACACCGAATTCAAACATGCGCTCATGCAGGGACATGAACAGGGTATTGATGATCCCCAGGGCCACCACCCCGAAGAGAATAAGGCCAACGATATAGGTGCTGAATGAGGATATCTCCAAAGCTCCCTTCAATTGGGGAAGAATATCTGTCCATCCTTCAGCATTATTGCCGTACTGGGAGTATTTCTTCCAGAAAGGCAGGTTTTCATCCTGGCCAAATTGGGGATCCGTGAAATTGATGGCGATTTCATGAACATTATTTCCTATGCCCAGCATCTGCTGCGCCTTCTCCAGGCGAACAAAGGCCATTCCTCGATCCATCTCCCGGACGTTGAAATGATAAATCCCTGAAACCCGGAACATCTCTTGAGAAAGGTCTCCAGTCTCTGCCTGAGCAACTGTAATCACTATCCGATCATCGAGTCCAACCTCCAGGATTTCAGCCAGCTTGCTGCCTATAATGATATTCCTCCTGGTTCCTTCTTTAAAATAAGACCCCTCCTTGAGAGCCTCATCGATTTGAGAAAGATAGCGTTCAGTGGAAGGAGCCACTCCAACCAGATTTACGGCACTCATGTTGGAAGCAGAATTGATCATAGCAAAGCTCATAACACGGAGCGTGAAATGTTTGACAATGGTTTCTTGCTTTAGGTTTGACACAACCCAGTCCAGCCTGTTTATGGTTTTTTCCACCTCCTGAGTTTTCCGGAATCCTTCTCTGTGAATCTGCCCTTCCCCCAGAAATGAAGAGGTTGCGGAATGAATCATATTCCTCTCCATCCCGATGACCAAGGCATCCACAAAGATCAAAGAGGCCAGGCCGATCCCGATGGCTGTCCCCGCTATGAAGGAGCGTCTCTTGTTACGAAAAATGTTTCGCCAAGCCAGCTTGATGAACGTCCAGATCACTTCTTTCCTCTAATGAATTCTCATAGCCTTCGCCGGATCGATCCGAGCCGCCCTTAAAGCAGGAAAAACACTTATTATGGACGCTGCCAGCAGAACAGTTAGGGCAGGAATAAACAGGCTGTGAGCATTCACCTGCGAATAAAATTTATTAAACTCTATCCCTCCATAGGTAAAGGAGGTATGCATAGACACGCCATGGATGGAGAGCAGGTAATTGATCAGGATGCTGAGTCCTGCTCCCACCACAATGCTGGCCACTGCTATGATATTGACCTCAACCAGCACCTGCCAAAAAATTTGCCGGGGCTTTGTCCCCAAGGCCTTCAGAACGCCGTACTCTCTGGTACGCTCCAGCACTGACATCAAAACCGTATTAAGGACTCCAACGGCTACGATGAGAATTATCACAAAAAGCATAACCCACATTCCCTGCAGATCAGCTTTCATGGCCTGATAAAAGGATTTGGCAAATTCTTGCCAGGGATCCACGGTCAAATGGGAAGCGGTCAATTCTTGCCTTATCCTTTTGGTTAGGGCCTCCACTCGATGAAGACTCCGGACCACAATAGCGATCTCGTGAATCCTATCCCCCAGCACGAAAAGCTGTTGGGCATCACCCAGAGTAAGGTAAAAAGCCATCCGATCGCTCACCTCATCTCCACTCTCCAGGATACCGACAACCCGGTAAAGATCGTTGGCGATGGAACCATCAGCAGCCTGAGAAACGATGACTGCTTCATCTCCCAATTGAGCATGAAGAACCTCAGCAAGCCCTTTCCCCAGAATCGCCTCTGAAGAGGAATGCAAAGAGAAAGGATTTCCTTTGATGATCTTCCTGTTAAAGCGGGTGGTTTTCTGCTCCAGGACAGGGTCGATTCCTATGACCTGGACGGCTGCGCTCTTGTCTTTGACTGATGCCAGACCGGAAGAGAACAACCGAGGAGCCCAGGCCTCGACTCCTTTCAGGTTTTGTATTTTTTTTCCAATCTGATGGTAGTCATCGATAGTCTTGTAAAGGGAAGGCTTATCCAGATAGCCCTCTCTGTGGATCTGGATGTGTCCCAAGCGGTTCCGGGTAAACATGTTGATCACATAAGCATAGGTTCCTTCTCCCCAGCCGATGGAGATGGAGGCAAGGACAAAGCCTCCGAACATGGTGAGTGCGGTTAATGTGGTTCTTCGTCTCTGACGAAGCGCATTGCGGAAAGCAATTTTCAAAGTCATCGATCTATTCTTATGGATGAGAGGAGCGGAAAGTTATTCGGGAGCTCTTCCTCCATCAGGAACCCTCTTCTCTTATTCTTCTGGATCTGAGGTTTCTCAAACTGAAGATATCCGGAGGCAGCTCCACATTGAAATCTATGTCCAAATACCGGATGACTGTCCTTTGTCCTTCCTTTGTCTGGGGAACCAGCTCCATCAGCGACGGAATCTTTCTTTCTCCGAATGACTTGATGTCCTTAAAATACATCGTCCGCATCAAATTGCCTTTCTCATTGTAATATCTCTCCCAGACAGGGATGTAATCTTCGTTTCTGACTGCGACGATGACCTTCCCCCAGACTATGGGCAATCCCTCCTTGGGAATAAACTCGATGTAGAGAAGTCCCTCCTCGGCATCATCGGGAATGATAAGCTGATAGGAGTAATCATCCAGAAAGGTAAACTCTCTCACCAGATCATCGTTTGTAAAGTCAGAGCCCATCCAGGAACCCATCATCATCGAAGGGGGGATCTTCATCACTTTGTTGGTCTTAGGAAGGTAATTCCACATCTCATTCCCCACTCTCAAAGTAGCCACTCCTCTCTCCTTAGCTGGGGAAAGAATACGGATAAAGGTCTTCTCCATCTCTTCTGTCCAGGCTTTCATCTTCAGCGTCCGTTCCCAGTGAGGAGTCACAATCTGCATCTCTAGCTCAGAATAGGAGGAGCGGCTCCGATAAAGCTCATCGATCTCCTTTACAATTTTTTCAATGTCCTGCTGGGAGGAACCCTTCTCAGCCCAGAGTGAAAAAGAAAAGAGGTATACTACCCCGAGAATTAAAAGCATGGCCTTGTTTCGGATCATCATTTCCTGAAGATTATTCCAGATAGAGGTCTGCTTGTCAAAATGAAATATTTATCGGCATATTGGAGAGTTTAAGCCTTCACTCTTCAAGGAAAAGAATGGCCTCTTTCTAATTAGAAAAAGAAACCACCATTTATCCTCTCCTTAGCTCCTTTTCAATCTTAGCCCAGGTATCACGAAGGGAAACCGTCCGGTTGAAGACAAGCCTGTCCACAGAAGAATCCAGATCCACACAGAAATAACCCAATCTTAGGAATTGAAATCGGTTCTCTGGTTTGGCACTTCCAAGACTAGGTTCAACCTGACATCCTGTCAGAACCTCCAGAGATTTGGGATTCAGAAGGCTCTTGAAATCCCCCTCATTTTCCCCGGCAGGATCCTCCTTCAAAAACAGCCGTTCATAGAGACGAACTTCTGCCTTGATAGAGTGAGGGGCTGAGACCCAGTGCAATGTCCCCCTCACCATGCGGCCGTCCCTGGACCATCCCCCCCTTGTCTGTGGATCATAAGTACAGTGAAGCTCAGCCACCTCTCCTGTCCGCTCATCCCTGACCACCTTCTCACATTTTATGTAGTAGGCGTGCTTAAGCCGCACCTCACGGCCTGGAGACAAACGGAACCACTTCCTGGGGGGATCCTGTCGAAAATCGTCTCGTTCAATATAGAGCTCGCGGGAAAAAGGAATTTTCCGTGTCCCCTTGCTCGTGTCTTCTGGATTATTCTCGGCATCCAGCATCTCCACCTTGCCTTGCGGGTAACTGTCGATGATTACCCGCAGCGGCTTCAAAACCGCCATTACCCGCTGGGCCCTCCTGTTCAGATCTTCACGAAGACAGTGCTCGAGCAGAGCGATATCCACCATGCTCTCTCTCTTGGCTACCCCGATGCGGTCACAAAAATTTCTGATGGATTCGGGGGTGTAACCCCGTCTCCGCAACCCTGATACGGTGGGCATTCTAGGATCATCCCAACCCTTGACATGATTCTCCTTAACCAGCTCCAGGAGCTTCCGTTTGCTCATCACAGTGTAGCTGAGATTAAGGCGGGCAAACTCGATCTGCTGGGGATGATGAATGCCCAGCTGATCCAGAAACCAGTCATAAAGGGGCCGGTGGTCTTCGAACTCCAAGGTACAGATGGAGTGAGTAATTCCTTCGATAGAGTCAGATTGACCATGAGTCCAATCATAGGTTGGATAAATACACCACTTGTCTCTTGTTCGATGATGAGAGGCCCTCAGAATTCGGTACATCACAGGATCTCGCATGTTCAAATTTGGAGAAGACATGTCGATCTTGGCCCGCAGGGTACGAGATCCGTCGGGGAACTCACCAGCGCGCATACGGCGAAACAGATCCAGGCTTTCTTCAGTTGACCGATTCCGATAAGGGCTGTCCTTACCGGGCTCGGTCAATGTCCCTCTGTATTGGCGAATCTCATCTGAGCTCAAATCACAGACATAAGCCATCCCTTTCTTGATCAACTGCTCAGCGTAATCATACAGCTTATCAAAATAGTCAGAAGCATAAAACAGCCGGTCTTCCCAGTTAAATCCAAGCCAGCGAACATCTTCCATGATTGACTGCACATACTCTTTTTCTTCCTTGATAGGGTTGGTGTCATCAAAGCGCAGGTTGCAAAGACCTTTGTATTCGGCTGCAAGACCGAAATTGAGGCAGATGGATTTGGCGTGACCGATATGAAGATAACCATTGGGTTCAGGAGGGAATCTTGTATGGACTCGACCTTCATATTTGTCTGTCCTCAGGTCCTGCTCGATGATAGTTCGGATGAAATCCAAGAAAGGAACTGATCCCTCATTGGCTCCTTTCCTAATTTCTTGTCTTTTTTTGCTGGCCCGTATGTCATCCTTCATGTCTCTCCTCCACAGACTCCTATGTTCCGCCCGATTTCATAAAATCCAGAACTTCTGAGACTCGCTGGGAACAATTTTTTATGGGTTGAGGAAACTCAAGCGTGGATCCCCTTTCTACCAGATGGATAAAGCTGTCCAGTTTCAGCCCTGATAGCCGGGCTGTCAGAGCAACCCGCAGAGGATGATAAAGGCTCTTGCCTTTGCAGCCTGTCTTGTGCTTTAAATCTTGAGTTAAGACAGTAAATTGATCATAATCGAAGCTGGAAAGCTTTGAGAGCTTCTCTGCTAAAAGAGGAATAATCCTGGAAGCACATTCTGTTTTAAGCTCCTCTTTACATTCATCGTCCATTCTGTTGGGAGAAAAATGGAAAAGGATTTCCATTTCTTGGGGAAGATCTGAAAATCTGTCCACCCGTTCTGCCAGGATTTCCACTGCCTCCTCCAGCCACTTCCAGTGAGCCCCCGTCATTTGATCCGGCACAAGCCCTGCCTTTTTCAAATGAGGATAAGCCAGCTTTGCTTTATCTGTCGTTTTAAGTCTTCGGATATGTTGGCGATTGATCCAGAAGAGTTTTTCGTAGTCGAATATGGCAGAGGAGCGACTGACTTTGGAAAGATCGAAAAGCTCGATCAACTCCTCTCTTGTCAAGACTTCCTTGCCGTCAGGAGGAGCCCAGCCAAGGAGGGACAGATAGTTGAAGAGCGCCTGAGACAGTATGCCTTGCTTTTCAAACTGATCGACAGCAGTGGCTCCATGGCGTTTACTCAAACGGGTGTTGTCCCTGCCCATAACCATGGAAAGATGGGCAAAATGAGGCAAGCTGAGACCGAGAGCCTGGCAGATGAGAATCTGGCGGGGAGTGTTGGAGATGTGGTCTTCCCCTCTTATCACATGGGTAATCTGCATCAGCACATCATCGATAACCACGGCGTAGTTGTAGGCGGGGCGTCCGTTGGAGCGAACAAGAATCGGATCCCCGATCAACTCCAGATCAAAAGAGAGGGTTCCCCTAACCAAGTCATGGTA
This sequence comes from uncultured Eubacteriales bacterium, assembly GCA_964449165.1. Classification (GTDB taxonomy): domain Bacteria; phylum Acidobacteriota; class Aminicenantia; order Aminicenantales; family Aminicenantaceae; genus CAYSCW01. Next base: position 86,501 of record CAYVAT010000002.1, read on the forward strand.
GCGGATAGTCCCTTTATCAGGAGTCCGAAGTCGGACCGTTGCCCTCTCCCCATTCTCGATTCTTTTTTTTGCTTCCTGGAGAGGGATGCTGCGACACCGCCCACTATAAACCGGCATTTTTCCAGCCGCTATAGCCTTTCTTCTTTGTTGTTCCAACTCCTGAGGGGAACAGAAACAGTAAAACGCTTTTTGCCCTTGGAGTAATTTCTGTGTGAAGTCCTGATAGATGCCGAGGCGGAGCGACTGTCGGTAGGGGCCGAATTTACCCCCCACATCAGGCCCTTCCTGCCAGTCTAATCCCAGCCAGCGGAGATCATGCTTCAGGCATTCCTCATACTCTTTGGTCGATCGCTCAACATCTGTATCTTCCACTCTGAGGATAAAGACTCCCCTCTTCTGGCGGGCAAAAAGCCAATTGAAGAGAGCTGTACGGGCATTTCCCACGTGGAGGAATCCGGTCGGACTTGGCGCAAAGCGAACCCTAACTCTCTTCATCAGGAATCATATTAATACCCAAAAAGAACGCAGTCAAGCCGCTCTCCATCAAACATTTGTTCATCGTGAGGCCTTGTTTGTCCGTTAAACAAGAAAAAATCAAATTAGGAAAGTTAGGAAGGTCTGACCCCGACGCAACCTTTTTCTGGCTTATTACGTATATATAAATGACAGAGATGAGAAAGGAGACTAAGATGAAATTCAAAACAAAAGTTGCCATTCTTCTTACTGCCGTTCTGCTGACCTTCCTGGGTTTCAATCTGATCGCATCTTCTGGCGCGGTTGAACTCGTCAAGGTCGGAAAACAAGCTGGCTATGAAATCATCTCCAACTATCTGGCCAAAGCAGATACGGCCTCTCATTATTCCTTGAAAGGATAAGATCCAGTGAAAAAGGGAATGATGAGTATCATCACCAAAATTTGGGAGTGGTTGTTCATTGATTTTGAGAGCTGCGAGCTCTCCATTTCCAGAGGCAGATTAAGCCTTTCCAGACAACCGATTCCCCTCCACTAAGAGGCTGCAGTTTTTCTCTTGGAGAAGAAACTGCAGCCTTTTTTTTATCCTTTCCTTACTTCCTTAACCCACCAATCGAATAGAAATTTCCCTTCTTAGAGATATCTCTTTGGAAACTTGCTCGCCGTTGACTGGCTATTCTTCCTTCTTGATCAAGACCTGTGCCCACGAAGCGATGGCTTCACTCCGCCCGATCAAGCCTATCCCTTCATTCGTCTTGGCTTTGATTCCCAAGTCTTCTTTTTGAACACCAAGAAGAGGACACAAGACACGTTTCATGCGTGAAATATGAGGACCCAGCTTTGGCTCTTCGGCGATGATTATTGAATCGATGTTTAAGATTTTGAACCCTTTCTCCCTGAGTATGTTCACCACTTCTTTAAGCAGCTTTGTACTCTGTATACCTTTGTATTTAGGGTCTGAATCGGGAAACATCTGCCCGATGTCTTTCTCTCCCATGGCTCCCAAGAGCCCGTCGATGATAGCATGAATCAAGCAATCCCCATCGGAATGTCCAATCAGTCCCTGTGCAAATGGAATCTCTATCCCTCCCAAAATGAGCTTTCTTCTCTTTCTGAGCCGATGTATATCAAAGCCAAGCCCTGCTTTAATCAGCAAGAAGAGCCTCCGCTATATGAATATCTCCCGGGCCCGTTATTTTGATATTTTGTGTATCTCCTTCCACAATATATACTTTCTCTCCTATCCGCTCCACCAAAGAAGCCTCATCCGTCCCGTAAAAACTGTCTTCCTTTGCTTTTCTCAAGGCTCTCTCAAGCGTTGTGTAGAAGAATCCCTGCGGTGTTTGGACCTTGAAAAGAGTCAGCCTGTCCAGCGTCCTTACCACCCTCCCTTCCTCAACCCGCTTGATCGTCTCCTCAAGAGAAAGGGCAGGGATGGCCGCACCTTTCTGCTCTGCAGCCTCGATGACCCTGGAGATCAACTCCTTCCCTACCAGAGGCCTAACTCCATCGTGAACGAGAACGATACCTGATTGATCTGGCTTAAGCTGATTAAAACCAGCCATTACTGAGTCCTGTCTCCTTTCTCCTCCCCTGACCACTGCCACCAATTTTTTATAGCGGTTGAGGTACTTTTCCCTGAGCCAATCCTCTCTTACCACCAGGATGACCTCTGTCACCTTTATGTGTTCCTCAAAGGTCTCCAGTGTTCTGTCCAAAACAGGTTTCCCTTTCAGAAGCGCAAACTGCTTGGCGCTGCCAAAACGTTTTCCCTCACCGGCAGCAACGATAATGGCGGAAACCTTCTTCATTTTGCTTCCTCATTATAGCGTCCGAATATCATCTTGCCCACGGTGGTCTGGAGCACAGAGGTAACGGTGATGTCGATATTCTGGCCGATCATCTTCCTCGAGTTATCCACAACCACCATGGTTCCGTCATCAAGGTAGGCCACTCCTTGATCCTTTTCCTTTCCTTCTTTGAGGACAAAAACTCTCATGGTCTCTCCTGGAAGCACCACAGGCTTCAAAGCGCTGGCCAGCTCATTGATGTTGAGAACAGGAATGCCCTGGAGTTGGGCAACCTTGTTGAGGTTGAAATCGTTGGTGATGATCTTCCCATCCAGATGCTTGGCCAGTTCAATCAGCTTGGAATCCACATCCCTGGTTTCAGGAAAATCTATTTCAGAGATAACAGTAGAGACTCGAGAGGATTTCTGAAGACGATCCAGAACCTCTAATCCCCTTCTTCCTCTCTGTCTTTTTATGCCATCGGCGGAATCCGCCACCAGCTGGAGTTCTTTAAGGATAAATTGAGGGATCACGAGAGTCCCTTCCACGAAGGCTGTATCACAGATATCTGCGATGCGGCCATCGATAATAACGCTTGTATCGAGGATCTTGTAGCTTCGTCCCACATTTTTCTCTCTAAAAAATCGAAAGAGATAGGCCGGATCCAGCCATTCGAACTTCTGGGCTCCCACCAGAAATCCGATGTAAGGCATGATGATAAGAAAAAAGATCCTGATGAAGTAGGTAGTGGAGTTGTCTCGAGCCACAGCTTGATAAATGGAGCCAAGCCCCCAACCCAAGAGAACTCCGGCAAAGGTGCCCACCGTTGAGCTCCAGATGATTTTAAACTGGCTTTTCCTGATCCTGGTTTCAAGGTAGGTGATGATGGCGCTGAGCAGAAAGCCGAGCACAGCTCCTTGATAGTGCGTTAGATTAAAGGGAGGAAAAAAATAACCCGTTGCCGTTATTAAGGCAACAACGATGATACGAAAAATATGCATACCCATAATGACATTTCCTCAAAATATGATTCTCAAGGCCTCTCTGACATTATTGACTCCAAGCAGTTCTAGAGAGAGTCTTTCTTCCTTCTCCAATTGAGTCAGGTTCCCCTTAGGAAGGATGACTCTTTTAAAACCCAGAGAAAGGGCTTCCTTAAGCCTTGAAAGAGGCTGGCTGACCGAGCGGATTTCACCACTCAAGCCAACCTCTCCGAAGACCGAAACATCGGCTGGGATTGGTTTATTCTTGATACAGGAGACCACAGCCAAGATGACTCCTAAATCTGTGGCAGGCTCGTCAACCTCCAAGCCTCCGGCCACATTGAGATAAATGTCCTCTCCAGCAAAGCTAAGGCCCAGCCTTCTCTCCACAATAGCCAGCAGCATGGAAGCTCGAAAATGATCGAGGCCTATGGTCATTCTTCGCGGATTCCCGCTGAATAAGGTGGGGGAGACAAGAGCCTGTATTTCAGCCAGCAGAGGTCGCGATCCTTTGATAGTGCAGACCACCACGCTTCCCGCCTCATCGATCGGTCTCTCCTTTAAGAAGAAGGAAGAAGGATTGGGAATGACCTCGAGACCGCGGCCACCCATCTCGAAAATAGCCAGCTCTGAAACTGGACCAAACCTGTTCTTCAGAGCCCGCAGCACGCGATAAGCATGATCCCGTTCGCCCTCAAAGTAGAGGACCACATCCACCATATGCTCTAACGATTTCGGGCCGGCTAAGGACCCTTCTTTGGTGATATGACCAATAAGGAAAGAAGAGACATCATTCCTCTTGGCAAAGCGAAACACCTGATTGGCCACCTCCCGCACTTGACTGATGGTCCCGGGGCTTGAAGATAGTTTGGAAGAGAAAACGGTCTGGATGGAATCCAAAACAAAGATTTGAGGCGATAATTTTTCTGCTTGAGCGATGATTCTCTCCAGGTTGTTCTCTGCCAGGAGGTAGAGCTTTCCGTTGCCAAGGCCGAGCCTTTCACCCCGAATCTTGATTTGCTCCAGGGATTCCTCCCCTGAAACATAGAAGACTTTCTCTCCCTGAGCCGAAAAATCACGGCTTAGCTGAAGCAGGAGTGTGGACTTTCCGATTCCAGGCTCCCCCCCGATTAACACCAAAGATCCCAGAACAACGCCCCCGCCAAAGACTCTATTCAACTCCTCAAGTTGTGTCTTGAATCTCTCCTTTTTTGTCTCCTTGATCTCCTCATAGAGAAGGGGCTTTGAGGGAGGAAAGGCTATTTCGGCACTCACCTCTTCCTCTACTTCTTCGATCAAAGTGTTCCACTCCCCGCAGCTGGGACATCTACCCATCCATTTGGGGGAATTAAATCCACAGTTCTGACAGATAAAAGCGGTCTTTTGCTTCATTGAAGGCCCAATCCAAATCCAAAGAAAAGCTCCCTCTTGGAAGCTAGAGTGAAGTCATCTATTCCCAAGAGGAGGTACAGATATTTGGAGACAGCATATCTTGTCCACAATCTCAATTGGGGCCGCGGGCTGCGATTAAAATCAAATCCCTCAAAAGAAACCAGCAACCGATCCTGAAGAGCATAGACATCCACACCGGCTCCAACATTGGACTCCATAATACCAGCTCTGGGGGAGAACGCTCCCCACCGCACTCCCGCCTGTACTGAGTAGACAAATCGCTCCAGCCATGGGTCTCGAATGACCTGCCCCATGAGAAATTTATCCGAGGCCGGCCAGAGGCGAAAAGAGAGTGTGGGTTTCATCAATTGGCTCTCGCCATAATAATCGGCCCTCAACCCCAGAGAAAAACGCAATTCAGAAAAGGGATGGATAACTCTCTGCATTTTGCCTACTGTCTCCTGTGCCTCTTGATAAAGATCTGGCTGCTGAATCAGCTTTCCCAGAGTTCCTTCTCCCTTGTTGATTCTCTCCAGTGACTCGTTCAACAGCTTCAAAGACTCCTCTGTCTTGCGAAGCAATTCTTTTATGCTTTTCAGGTTTATTTTGATTTCCTCTCTATTTTCCTGGACTGTATCCTTGAGGAGGCTGATCAGCTCATCCAGATTATGAGCAACTTCCTCCACCCTCTTATCGAACTTCTGGATGGCCTGGGAAGGCATATTCAGGCTGCGGCTGATCTCATCCTTGTTCTCTCCCAAAATATCTTTCAGATCTGTTGTTAAGGCAGAGAGATTCTCCAGGGTCTCGCGGAAGTTCGTTTGAGACTCCTCGCTGCCGACAAGCCCTCTGATACCCTTTCCCGTCTCCTTGACTTCCTCGCCAATAGAAAGCAACAGAGTGCCGATCTGGTCAAAGCTGACCGGGGGGAGACCTTCGATGGCCTCTTGCGGCTGGTAATACTGCTGGCTTTCTCCAGGTAAGATCTCAATGTACTTCTCTCCCAAAAGCCCCAACGCTGCCAGGGTTGCTTGTGATCCCAAAGGGACCTTGATTTCCCGATCGATGATCATTTCCACTTGTGCTCGGTTTATCTCCAGCCGAATATCCTTTACATACCCTGCCTTAACACCAGCCATCCTCACCACAGCACGTTTCTCCAAACCGGCCACTGAATCAAAGTTGGCAAAGAGGGAATATCCTTTCTTCTGGAAAAACACGCTCATATCCCCGACGATGAAGATGAAAAGGGCTAGTATGACCAGAGCTGCGGCAATGAATATGCCGATTTTAAATTCCCTATTCATCAACATTTCCTCGTCAACAAAATGCCCTTTTCTTTTACCACGTTCCTCTACCAATTGACAATAGGCCCTGCGGCACGGCCGTGGATGAATTGCTGGATCACTGGATTTTGAGTCTTCCTGATCTCATCAGGGGTTCCGATCTCGATGATTCTTCCCTCATGGAGCATAGCAATCCTGTCGGCAACCTTATAAGAACTCTTCATATCATGAGTGATTGTCACCGAGGTCACCCCCATTTCTTTCTTCATCATGTTGATCAAGTCGTTAATGGCATCAGCCCGGATGGGATCAATTCCTGTAGAAGGCTCATCATAAAGTATGATTTCTGGATTATAGGCAATCGCCCGGGCCAATCCTACTCTTTTCTTCATCCCTCCGCTGAGTTCATGGGGCATAAGGCTCTCCACTCCCCGAAGGCCCACCTTGGCCAGGCTCTCCATGACCAATTCATTGATCTTCTGAGGGGGAAAATTCATGTACCTCTCCAGGCCAAACCCAACATTCTGGGCCACAGTCATGGAGTCGAAAAGGGCTGAGCCTTGAAAAAGCATACCAAACTTGCGGGTCACCTTGTGAAGCTCAGTCTCTTTGAGCCGAGTGATCTCCGCTCCATCAATATAGACTTCCCCTCGATCAGGTTTAATCAATCCGATAAGGTGTTTGATTAAAACGCTCTTTCCTGAACCGCTCTGGCCGATAATGACCATGGTCTCCCCGCGTTCGATCTCCAGGTTTACGCCACGCAGCACTTTGTTGGATCCAAAAGATTTGTGAAGGTCAACGATACGAATCATCATTTTATAGTCGCTGGGAGGAACTTGCTGAGAAAAAAATTGACGATCAAGATACTGATGCTGGAGAGAACCACAGTCCGGGTGGTTGCCCGCCCCACCCCTTCTGCTCCGCCCTCAGCCCTCAATCCTTGCCAGCAGCCGATAATAGCGATGATAACTCCGAAAACCGCTGATTTAACGAGGCCGCTGACCACATCCCATAATTCGAGATAGAGAAGCGTATTCTTGAGATAGATAATCCTGTTGACTCCCATGATAAACACATTATAGATAAAGCCCGCAGCGATTCCGATGATATCTCCATAGAGAGTCAGCAAAGGAAGCATGATAAAACAGGCCATAATCCTGGGTACAACCAGATACTTGTTAGGATCAGCGCCCAGGGTAAAGAGTGCATCGACCTGCTCGGTAATCTTCATGGTCCCGATTTCTGCAGCCATGGCTGACCCGACTCTTCCTGAAACCATCAGACCCACCAGTATGGGGATGAGTTCTTTAGAGAGACCGAGGGAAATTATGGGCCCTCCAAAAGCCTCTGATCCTGGCCCCACATACCGGTGAAAACCGATGTATGTCTGGAGTCCGAACACAAGCCCGCCAAAAGCGGCGGTCAAAGAGACTACAGGCAACGAGCGGACCCCTACCTCCTCCATCTGCTGGAGGAATATTTTCTTTTCCCATGGCTTCCGAAAAATATTTTTGAAGCTCTTAAGGGTTAAGAGTCCCAATTCCCCCAGCTGCTGGAAAAATAGATACAGAAGAAAAGGCCTCTGTCGATTGGACATTTCAGGCTTCAAAAGAGCGGTACTCCATATCTGCAAAACGTGCGTACTCTCTGATGAAGGCCAGGCCGATCCTGCCAGTGGGGCCGTTTCTCTGTTTGGCTACGTTAATTTCAGCAATCCCTCTCAACGATTCATCTTGAGGCCGATAAAGCTCTGCCCGATAGATGAAGATGACCACATCGGCATCCTGTTCTATGGCCCCCGATTCTCTCAAATCAGAAAGTTGCGGGATGGGCTCTCGCCTCCCTTTCTCCGGAGCCCGGCTAAGCTGGGAGATCCCCACCACCGGAATCTGCAGTTCTTTGGAAAGCTCCTTTAATGAGCGGGATATATAAGAAATCTCCTGCGTCCTGTTCTCAAAACGTCCCCCGGCACGCATGAGTTGAATATAATCGACAAAGAGCAGATCGAGGCTCTGTTCCATCTTGAGCCTCCTTGCTTTAGCTTTCATCTCCATCACGGTCAAAGCGGCAGACTCATCTAAGAAGATCTTTGCTCGCGAGAGGGATTCAGCACTCAGTTTGAGCCTCTCGAATTCTCTGTCGCCGATAAAACCTGTTCTCACCTTTTTTATGTCCAGCTGGGCCTCGCCACAAAGAAGCCGGATCACAATCTGTTCTTTGGCCATCTCCATGGAGAAAAAGCCCACAGAAAAGTCGGTCTTCGCTCCCACATAATGAGATATATTCAGGCCCAGAGCCGTCTTTCCCATGGAAGGACGAGCAGCGATGACGATAAACTCGGAATTGTGGAAACCAGAAGTCAAACTGTCCAGGTCACGAAATCCGGTAGGAATTCCAGTGACCGCTTCTTTCCGATCATGAAGAGCCCGAATCATCTCCAAGGCGGGCTCTGTCAGCGTTCCCACCTTGACAAATCCAGGCTTTATCCTCTGTTCTGCCACTTCTATGATCGCCGCCTGAGCTTCATCGAGAAGTTGATCAGCATCCTCTTTTTGCTCGTAACTGGAGGAAATAATCTTTGCTGAAGAAAGGATCAAGCGCCGGAGGAGGGACTTCTCTTTAATGATCTGGGCATGATATTCTATATTTAAGCTCTTGGGCACTCCATCCATAAGGGACGATAGATATGCGGCGCCTCCTACTTCCTCAAGAGTCCCGGCCCTCTGTAGCTCTTCGCTCAGAGAGAGCAAATCCACAGGTACGCCTTTATCCACAAGGGCGATGATCTTCTCAAGGATCTTCTGGTTAATTTCTTTATAGAAATCCTGAGGCGAAATGATGGAAAGGACCACATTGAGATTTCTATCATTAACCAGAATCCCGCCCAGAACTGTTTTTTCTGCTTCAGGGCTATGAGGAGGTGTCTTCTTGAGAAACATCAGATCGAGTTCCATTTCTCTTTCCTACCTCCAAAAATAGATTCAGCCTATTCTGGCTTTTCCTCGTCTATCTCTATCTTCTCTTCCTCGGTTTTCTTTTCCTCTTTTTTCCTTCTCTTCTTTTTCTCGACTTTGGCCTCTTCGATTACCTGCGGCTTTTCTTTCTCTTTTCTCTCAGCCTTTTCCTCTGGTTCCTTTTCAGCAACTTTTTCTTCCTTCTCCTCTGCATGCTCCTTCTTCTCCTCCACAGGAGGGGCCTTTTTCTCTTTTGCAGAATCTTCCTCGCTGAGGACTTCTATCTTTACCTCTGACTTTTCATCATGAAAGACTTTGACGGGGACAGTGTAATTACCCAACCTCTTGATTGGTTCTTCTAACAGAATCTTCTTCTTGTCAACCTCCATCCCTCTCTCAGCCAAAACCTCTCTAATGTCTGCAGCGCTCACTGAGCCAAAAATAACATCTTTCTCCGCTGTTTTTCTGACGAAGGTCAATCGTGTCTCGTTAAGCTTCTCGATGATTGTCTGATGTGATATCCTCTCCAGTTCGTACCTTTTTCTCAACGCCTGCTGTTCCATCTCTATCATCTTCATGTTTGATGGCGTAACCTGGAGAGCCAGTCTTTTTGGAATGAGATAATTCCTTCCGTATCCTGCTGCAACGTCGACAATGTCTCCTTTTTTCCCTAAATTCTCGATGTTTTCTCTCAGAATAACTCTCATCTTCCTTCTCCGCTCGAAGACAAAAATTTCAGTCCGCGATGAAAGGAAGCAAGGCCAGTAACCTCGCTTTTTTTATAGCTGTGGAGAGCTTTCTCTGATGGAAGGCACAGGTCCCGGTCATTCGTCGCGGTGCTATCTTCCCCCTGTCTGCCACATACCTCTTCAGAATATCCACATTCTTGTAGTCGATTTCCTTTACATTTCTCTCGCAAAAGCGACAGGTTTTTTTCCTAGGAGGAAAGTATCTCCTGGCTGAAGTCCTCTCGCTTCTTTGTTCTCTAGCCATTGTCTATTCCTCCTTAGCTTCTTCATCCGAAGAGGATTCTTTTTGTGCTACCGAGTCTTCTGCTTTTGCAGAAGCCTCTTCTTCCTTTATGGTAGGCTTCATCTTCTTCCTCCGGATATTCTCTCTGGTTTCCTTCCTAACAGTCAAGTAACGGATGACTGTATCAGCCTGTTTGAACCGCCTTTCTAGCTCTGCAGGAATTTCTGATTCACCTTCATAGCGAAACAGAACATAGAAGGCTTCCTCAAACTTACTGATGGAATAGGCGAGTTTTCTCTTCCCCCATTCTTCTTTATCGACCATCTTGCCCTTTTTCTTGGCTATGACATCTGCCATCTGAGTAATGAGGCCTTTTGTTTCTTCTTCAGTAAGGTTGGGGGAAATCAGAAAAACTGTTTCGTATTCTCTCATCTTAACCTCCTTATGGATTCAAGCTCCTTCTTCAAATAAAAGGAACAAGGGGTTCCCTCATAAAAGGGAAGAGTACCTTTCTGTTTAGAGATACTCTTTATTCAATGGAGAGCAGGCTCTGAAGAAGCCTGCCTCCCTCTCCTTTTTCTATTATACACATTCATGGCTTTCTCTGCCTCGCCAGAAAGTACAAGGTCGAGAGCCTCTCGGGCAAGCTTTAAGCTCTGTTCAAGATAAGGTCCCTCTTCTTTGTGAAAAGTGGAAAGGACAAAATCAACCCTATCCCCAGCAGAATCTGTGGCTCCTATTCCAATCCTTATTCTCGGGAATTGTGTGGTTTGAATCTCTTCTATGATAGAGGACATTCCTTTATGGGTTCCTGCTCCACCCTCTTTTCTGACCCTTATTTCTCCCAAAGGAATATCCAGGTCATCATAAACAACCACCAGATTCTCTGGTCTCACTCCCCCTTCTTTGACTATACTCTTGACTGCAATGCCACTCCGATTCATATGAGTCTGGGGCATAGCCAGAAGCATCCTTTCTTTTCCTCTCTCTACAACACAAGTCTTGGAGAAAAAACTTCTCTTCTTCAAACGAACCTTCCAATCCTTAGCCAAGTTTCGCACAAAAAGGAATCCTACATTGTGTCGAGTTCTGGAATAGCGCTTTCCTGGATTTCCCAGCCCAACAACAGCCCACACATGTCACTCCTTCTTCTTTTCTTCCTGTTCCTCCACCTTCTCTTCCCCCTCTTCAACCTTCTCCTTCTTGATGACTTCGGGTTCTTCTTCCTCGCCGATGATTTCTTCTTCCTCCTCTTCCACAACCTCTTCTTCTGCTTGTGGGGGTTCAATATGGACGATTACAGTATTAGGATCTGCTAAGATCTCCACCCCCTCAGGCGGGCTGAGATCTTCGATTTTCAAAGATTGGTTAAGATGGAGATCGCTTATGTCGATTGCGATGTGTTCAGGGATATCCTTGGGGAGACATTCAACCTCCACCTCTCGGGTAACTACGTCTACAAATCCTCCTTCTGTTTTAACTCCGATCGCCTCCCCCTCAAAAAGGAGAGGCACAGAAACTTCAATCGTCTTATCCATGGCAATTTGGATGAAATCTGTGTGCAGTATTTCATCCGAGACAGGATCCCTCTGGATCTCTTTGATCATAGCGTCTGTTGTCTTGGAATCGAAAGAAACCTTGAATATTGTATTTTCTCCAGATTCAGATTTTAAAATCTTGAACAGATCTTTCTTCTCTATGATTAGGGGGATAGTATCAGTATCCGCTCCGTAGAGAATGACGGGGATTCTTCCTTCTTTTCTCAAGCGTCGGGCTGCATTCTTTCCAAAAACATCCCTCTTTTCAGCCTTGATGTTTATATTCATAATCTCATCCTCCTCACACGAATAAAGAGCTTACTGACTGTCCTTCGTGAATCCTCCTTATGGCCTCTCCAAATAGAGATGCCACTGAGAGGAGGACAATCTTTTGACAATGGCTGACATTCTCTCTCAAAGGAATGGTGTTGGTCAGGATCAACTTCTCTATCTCTGAGTCTTCAATCTTATCCACCGCAGTGCCGGATAAAACGGCATGAGTACAGGCCGCAAGTACCTTTCCAGCGCCGGCTTTTTTCAAGGCCTCGACGGTGCTCACCAGTGTTCCTCCTGTATCCACCATATCATCCAGAATGACTGTGTCACAACCCTTTACTTTGCCAATGACATGGATCACTCGGGCAACATTTGGAGCTGGTCTGCGCTTGTCGATGATAGCAAGTCTTGCTTCAATCCTTTTGGCAAACATCCTTGCTCTTCCTACTCCCCCCGCATCAGGAGAAATAACCGTCAATTCTTTCAGGGCGAGACTCTGGATATGATTGGCCAGCACTGGGGCTGCTACCAAATTATCGACCGGGATGGAAAAAAACCCTTGTATTTGGGGCGAATGCAGATCCATGGTTAAAACTCTGTCTGCTCCTGATGCTTCCAAGAGATCAGCAACCAGCCGAGCAGAGATTGGAACTCGAGGTCTATCCTTCCAATCTTGACGCGCATAGCAATAGTAGGGGATGACGGCAGTGATCCTTCCGGCAGAAGCCCGCTTGAAAGCATCGATCATAAGAAAAAGTTCCATCATATGAAAATTTGAGTCGAACGAGCCGGATTGGATCACAAAAACATCTTCACCCCTGACATTCTCATCGATATAAAAATGAATCTCTCCATCGCTGAACTTCTCCAAAACACATTTTCCTAGATCGATCTCTAAGTAGCTAGCAATTTCTCCAGCTAAAGCCTTGTTCGATGATCCTGAAAAAATTTTCATTCTTCCATCCTCATTCACCCCTTACCTCAAGGGAAAAAGAATCTCTTTTTTTTTCTTGTAACTGGGGTGGGAGGATTCGAACCTCCGAATGGCGGATCCAAAGTCCGCTGCCTTACCGCTTGGCTACACCCCAGCATTTAGCTCTTTCCAATAGCGATTTCGCGGTAGGGTCTCCACTAAGAACGCGGGGTTATCCCTTATAAGTTCCTTGGCTACCTTTTTGGCTCTCTCCACCCCAGAGAAAAGGCCAAAAACAGCAGAGCCTGTTCCGCTGATCAATGACAGCTCTGATCCTTGACTCTGGAAAAGGTTCTTGATGACTTTTAATTGAGGATGTAAAGTAAAAACTGTTTCTTCTAAACTGTTTTCCAGTAAGTCAAACTCTCGCTGTTCTAAAAACCTGATAATTTTACTTTCTTTAATTGTGGAAGTCAAGGAAGGCTGATAGCGCTGATATATGGAGGCTGTGGGTACGGAAATAGGAGGCGAGATCAGGACACAAAAAAGGGGTTCCAGATCCGGAAGGACCGTTATTTCATCTCCCCTTCCTAATCCCAAACAAAGACCTCCTTCAAAAAAATAAGGGACATCTGCTCCAATCTCTTTGCCTAGAGCCATCAAGTCTTTCTTATCCAAACCAAGTTCCCATATTCTGTTCAAGGCGTAGAGTGTCATGGCGGCGTTTGAACTTCCGCTGCCCAATCCTCTTCCAGCAGGCACTCGTTTTGTCACCTGGATCTTTACTCCTCGAGACCGAATGTATTTCTCCCTTAAAATGCTGGCCGCTTTGAAAATAAGGTTGTCTCTGCTCCAAGGAATGGAAGGGTCATCGCCATCTAAAAGAATATCATCAGAGCGGATTTCGATGAACTCAAGGTCATCATACAGATTGATGCTCTGGAAAAGAGTCCTAATTTCATGGTAGCCGTTTTTTCTTTTTCTCAGGACCTCTAATCCGAGGTTTACCTTGGCGAAGGATCGAATTCTCATCATCTCCTCTCGTTCATCATTTCCTCGATTTCCTCCCAAGTCCTGAGCCGGTAATTCTTCAAGAAGTGCAAAGAAAAAACCTCTTTTTTCACAGGATTATTGAACTTAAGTTTGAGGATGGTGATCCGTCCTTGACTCGCAAGATGATGAAAGGCAAGACGACGGGCCACGCCTGTATTTTTGAAGAATTCTATAACCTCAAACTCAAGATCTCCCCGGTGCCCTCTCTTTATCCTTCCTGATTGATCCCTCTCAAGAAACCATTCTTCTCGTCCATAATCACCGTTCTTCTCTTCCTCCCTTTTCCATTGTCCGCTTAGGATGCTCACTAGCTCGTCGAGCCTCAACTCAAATCCAAGGAATTTATCGATAATCTCCCCCTCTTCTCCTCTCCAATAGACCTTCTTGGATGGAACAATAAAGAAAGACTCTCCTTCCTGGATGATGATCTGATAAAGAGTTTTGCCTAAGATACTTGAGACATCGATGCGGCCCTGATTGGGGAGTTGAAAAAGGAAAGAAAATTTTGACTTCGCTGTACCATGTTCGTTGCTTGTCCTTAAAGAGGCATAGCCCTCCATTCTTCTTATCTCGGAAGGCGGTGGGGATATCCTGACTTGGGGGATAGTGCAGCTTAGGCCCAAGAACAAGGCCACCAGAGTCAACAGCCAAGGCTTCTGCAACCCCATTCTCCTCCTCAGGCCCGCATCAGTGTTTAATGCTCTCGGCGCTTGTCCTTTTGTCCTTCGGAAGGGGACTGTTTTTTATCGTCTGTGAGTATAAACCCATAATCTTCTGTCTTTATGGGCTTTTTCTCCTCCTTTTGCTCCTTTCTCTCCCTTGCGGATTCTCCAGATTTCACCTGATCAACAAGGTGAAAGCCGTAGTCTTGGGATTCGATCCTCCTTTTCTTTCTCTTGCGAAAGTAAGGATAAAAGGGAGACTTTATTGTCCTTCCAAAGCAGGAAAGATTAGGATTAAAAATCAGAAGAAGGACAAAAAGGCCAAAGATAATTAGAATTGCATAAAGCCCAAAGCTCATTTTATTCTCTGTATATGGTCATTTCTTCCTGTAACTTTAAAGCAGGAATTTTTCTCTTCCTTATTTAAAATTCATTATATGTCCACGGTTGGGATTAGTCAAATACAGGAGACCCTTAGATTGCAAAATTGGTGAGAGAATGAGAAGATAAAAATGAATAATGACTTTTGGCTACTCGGGAAACCCGCTTTTAGGGTTTTTCCTCCGATTCCTCTTGGAAATTGGGTATTCCTGATTTTATCTTTTCTTCCCCTAAATAAAAGCCAATAAGGAACGCCGAGGAAGCCACCAGAATAGCCAGAAACGATTGCAATATGTTCTTCATCTGTGTTTAGATTTTCAATCAATTTAAAAAAAATGTCAACATGCAGACAGCATTTTCATTTCCGTGATCGAGGGAGAGCATTGGGATCAAGCTCCAATGTCATCAAGGAGACGGAGAAGTTACCCGATAAATAATGCTGACTATTCTTAATGGAGAAAAAGGCTTTTAGGAAATGACGGGGTTGAATTTGATTTTTGCCCCTTTTCCGTGTATATTTTTTTTCAACACAATTAAGGAAAAAACCAATGAAAAAATCCCTTCTCTTCCTTTGGATGGCCTTCTTACTCGTCCCTTCCTCTCTTTTCACTCAGGGAGTGAGAGAGCCCGTGGCTGCAGGCACATTCTACGATGCCAATCCTGAATCCCTTTCTCAGAGAATCGAAGATTATCTTCAAAGTGCCAAAGAAAGTCCTGCGCTCTCTGGTGAAATTTTGGGTCTCATTGCCCCCCATGCTGGCTACATCTATTCAGGAAGACTCGCTGCCTCTGCTTATCGCCTGATCCAAGGAAAAGACTATGAAACTGTAATCATCATCGGACCCTCTCATCGTTACGCATTCCGAGGCTGCTCTATCTATCCTCGAGGCGGATACAAAACACCTTTGGGTGTGGCCCAGGTCGATGCGGCCCTGGCTTCAGAACTCTCCAAGGTCTCTGGTTACGGATTCATCCCCAAGGCTCACCAGCAGGAACACTCCGTCGAAGTCCAAGTGCCTTTTATCCAAAAAGTCCTTCCTCAAGCAAAAATAGTCCCTGTTGTCATGGGCCTTCCCACAAAAAAAACCATCACCCGCCTTGCCTCGGCCCTCTCCACTATCATACAAGGTCAGAAAACGCTCATCATCGCATCCACAGATATGTCCCACTATTATCCAAAAAAAGAAGCTAACCATATCGACTCCCAGACCATATCCCTCATCCAATCCTTCAAGACACAGACGATTATCCACAAGCTGGAGAGAGGAGAGAATTTTATGTGCGGAGGGGGGCCGGTTGTCTCTCTCCTTCTCTATGGGAAAGAAAAGGGAAATGCCAAGGTCAAAATTCTCGGTTATGCTGATTCTTCTGAAGTGGGGAGCGGGGAGGATCGCGTAGTCGGTTATCTGGCTGGAGTCGTTTTCAAAGAGAATCCATTTCCTGAGTTTACCTTGACACCTGAAGAAAAGAGAGAGCTTCTCCAGCTTGCCCGCTCGTCTATCGAAACTTATCTCCTCGAGAAGAAACTTCCCTATTACCAGGCACAAGACTCAAAATTTCTAGAAAAGAAAGGAGCTTTTGTCACCCTTAAAAAGGAGGGGCACCTGAGAGGATGCATAGGATTTATCAACCCTATCCTGCCTCTGTACCAGACGGTGACCCAAGCTGCCGTCTACGCAGCCTGCAAAGACCAACGGTTCCTCCCTCTTTCTCCCGGCGAACTAAAAGATGTGGAGATAGAGATATCAATCCTATCCCCACTAAAAAAAATAGACGACCCTCAAATTGTGGAAATTGGGAAGCATGGCCTTCTTATTACAAAGGGAGACAAGAGTGGACTTCTTCTCCCTCAAGTCGCCGTTGAAAACCATTGGTCAAAAAAGACTTTCCTCGAGCAGGCCTGTATGAAGGCGGGCCTCCCTCCCAATGCATGGAAAAGAGGGGCGGACATATTCATTTTCGAAGCAACCATATTTCATTAGTTCTCTTTCTTTGGTATAATATACGCTTTCCGGTCTTGAGAAAAATGCCTTTATACGAGTACAGGTGTAAAAGTTGCGGTGCCTCCTTTGAAATCATACAGAAAGTCAACGAGACGCCGCTACAAAAATGCATCAAGTGCGGAGGGACGTTGGAAAAGGTCATCTCACCTCCAGCACTACAATTTAAAGGGAATGGCTGGTATGTGACTGACTATGCTCAAAAAAACAACTCAGGGAAGGAGGAAAAACCAGCCTCCAAAAAGAGCGAAAAAACAGAATCGCACACGGATAAGAAAGGGAAGTCTTCCTCTTCTTGAGCATAAATCTTCAAAACTCTCAGATTTCGTTATTTAAGAAACAATCAAGCATTTGTTTTTTTGACAAGCCTCTGGTAAGGGAATAAAATTGTGCCTATGAAGATAGTAATCCGTGCCCCAAACTGGATTGGAGACGCAGTTCTCGCCTATCCTCTTCTTGAAAGCCTGAACAAAAATCTCCCTCATGCCCAGATATGGATAGCAGCCAAGCCCTGGGTCAAAGACCTTTTCACTTACTTCCGCTTCATCGACGGGATTATATCTCTCTCGGCCCAGAACGACATCATGAGCCTGAGAGATTCAGCGAGAGAAATAAGGTCTCATAACTTTGATGCAGGACTCGTACTCCCTAACTCCTTTTCAGCAGCCTTTCTCTTCTACTTAGCAAGAATTCCCCAAAGATGGGGATATCAGAGGGATGGACGGGGTCTTCTTTTAACCAAAGGAGTGGCATCTCTGAGCAGGAAAAACGCAATCCATCAAGTCCATTATTATCTGGAGCTCCTAAAAAGACTGGGCTATCAGCCTTATCCTCCAGAACTCAAGCTCCCTCTTTCCTCCCAAGAAAAAAAGGAGGCCCGGAACTTTCTTCGCTCCTTGAACGCGGATCAAGGAAAGCCCTTAATCATCTTACATCCTGGTGCTTCGTACGGTCCATCCAAGAGATGGCCCGCCCAAAAGTATGCCCAGCTTGCTGCTTTTTTTCAAGAGAGGGATGGGGCAACAATTCTTATCATTGGGGCCCGTGATGATAGTCAAGTGGCAGAATCCGTTTCCTCTCTGTTGAATAAGAAGCCCTTGAACTTGGCGGGAAAAACATCGTTGCGTTTCCTAGCCAGCCTCATCAGCCAGGCTGCCTTGTTCGTCTCCAACGATTCTGGCCCTATGCATATGGCTAACGCTCTCAGGATTCCAGTAGTGGCTCTCTTCGGTCCCACAGATCCCCGGCAGACCGGCCCCTTCCACAAACCGGCATCCGTCATCAAAAAAGGAGCTCCATGTTGGCCTTGCAGCTACAGAGAATGCCCCTATGATCACCGATGCATGATGAGAATCGAGGCAGAAGAAGTCTACCAAATTAGCAAACAGTTCCTATGATGAAAAAAAGAGCCGTCTTTTTAGACAGGGATGGAACCATCAATAAGGATGTTGGTTTTCCTGGTTCATTTGAACTCATAGATATCTATCCCTACAGCTTCGAAGCAGTCAAAAAAATAAACACGGCTGGCCTTCTGGCAGTAATAGTCACCAATCAATCAGGAGTAGGACGGGGATTTATTGATATCGAAAATCTCCATGACATCCATCAGAAACTCAAGGAAGTTTTTGCTCGATATGATGCCTATTTCGACGGGATCTATTTTTGTCCTCACTATATTTCCTCATCCTTATCGGAATATAATAAAAATTGCCAATGCCGGAAGCCTTTCCCTGGCATGGCTTATCAAGCTGCCTCTGACCTGGATATAGACCTGGAACATTCCTACATGGTGGGAGACAAATTGGAGGATGTTCTTTTTGGCCTGAACATCAAGGCTCAACCTATTCTTGTCTTGACGGGTTTCGGAAAAAAGACCCTGCTCCAGCTGAAGAAAAAAGGAGTAAAACCCGCACATGTGGCTTCAACCTTGATTGATGCTGTCAACTGGATTTTGATCAAGGAAAAGACAGGCTCCAAGGGAGGATAATCCCTTCTTCAAAGAACCAAAATGATCCGATTTGATGATATCTTAGAAAAAATTTCTTCCTCTTATACGGAGAAGGAGATCACTCTGCTCCAGAAGGCCTACGTTTTTTCTGCTCAGGTCCATAAAGGGCAAATCCGTCATTCTGGAGAACCCTATCTCAGCCATCCCCTCGAAGTTACGAATATGCTCGCTGACATGAAATTGGATGCCGTCACTCTGACTGCTGGCCTTCTTCATGACGTCCTGGAAGATACAGAAGTAACCGCTCTAGAGCTTCAACAGGCTTTTGGAAAAGAGATTACTCACCTTGTTGAAGGAGTGACCAAGATCAGCAGAGTCCAAGAATCCTCTCCGGAAACGAGACAGGCCGAAAGTATCCGCAAGATCATCTTGGCCATGACCGACGACCTGAGGGTAATTTTTATCAAGCTGGCAGATAGAATTCATAACTTGAAAACCCTCCGATTTTTGCCTGAATTCAAGCAAAAACAGATCGCACAGGAAACCCTGGAGATATACGCTCCCATCGCCAACAGGTTGGGTATGGGAAGAAGGAGAGCTGAACTGGAGGATCTTTCTTTCCGGTACGTTGACCCTGAAAATTATTTTAAAATTCTGGCTCTTATCGAGCCTCAAAGAAAAAAAGCAGAAAGAGAGCTTAAGAAATTGAAGAATTCGCTTGGAAGTTACATGGAGGAACATCATATTCCAGCAGAAATATATTATCGCATCAAACGCCCTTACAGCATCTACAACAAGATGTATCTGCGCAACATCGACTTCGAGCAAGTGTATGATTTTATGGCCTTGAGGCTCATCACCCAAACTACAAAAAACTGCTACTCTGCTCTGGGTATTATCCACCAAAAATGGCCCCATCTTCCTCATCGCTTCCGAGATTTTATTGCCATACCCAAGCCTAACCTCTATCAGGCTCTCCACACCACCATTATCACAGAGAAAAAACATACCATTGAAATCCAGATTCGAACCCAGCAAATGCATGATTTGGCTGAAAACGGAATCGCCGCCCACTGGAAATACAAGGAAGCCGACTCTCAGTCCCTGATGAGAGAAGATACCAGGCTTCTCTGGTTGAGAGAGATGATCGATCTCTATAAGGAGCAGAAAAGCCCCCGTGAATTCCTCAAAAGCCTTAAAACCGACCTTATTCCTGAAGAAGGGTATGTCTTCACCCCGCAGGGAAAAAGCATTTCCATTCCTCTGGGTTCGTCTGCCCTGGATTTTGCCTTCAAAATACACACGGAAATCGGGCTTCATGCAACTGAGGCTAAAATCAACGGAAAGTTGGCTTCCCTGAAGACAATCTTGAAGACTGGGGATATCGTGGAGATTCTTACCTCCCCTGATAAAAAACCAAGCCGTGACTGGTTAAATATTGCATTTACCTCAACTGCCAAGTATCACATCAAACGCTGGCTCAACCTCCAAAACAAAATCAAAAACATTGCTTTGGGAAAGAAACTATGGGAAAAAGAAGTCAAAAAATACACCGTTCCATCCGAAGAGCTTGACGAAGAGAATCTTCTTTCCCGATTGTCCAAAGCCGCTCCCTTTCGGGTCAAAAAGATCGAAGACTTCTATGCCCTCATAGGATTTGGGAAAATTATTATCACTAAAAAATTGATCGAAAAAATCTTTACAGCAAAGGAAATTACACCAAAAAAAGAAACCTTGCTCAAAAAAATGATGACAAAAGTCGCTAAAAAGTCAAATCAAGAGCTTCATGTCCAGGAAACCGATGGAACAGTCCTCTCTTTAGCCAAATGCTGTTCTCCCATCAAAGGAGAGCCTATAATAGGATACATCACCTCAGGAAAAGGGATAACAGTCCATTCACTCCGCTGTCCCTTGGTCTCCAAAGAAGTTCTGGATAACCAGCGAATGGTTGAGGTCTCATGGGATAAATCCATGGGAGGGGTTTTCAAGGGAAACCTTCTGATTAAATCTATCGACACTCCTGGCGTCCTGGCCAAGCTCACCTCGGTCATAGCCCAAACCGGAGGAAATATCACCAAGGCAGAGGTGGTTACTTTCCCTGACCAAAAGGCTCAGATCAAGCTCGTCCTCATCATCCGAGATATAGACCATCTTGAAAACATCATGAAAAAGATTAAGGGAATAAAAGAAATATCCTCGGTGAGAAGGAGCTAACTCCCTTATAGCGCTTTGCTCACCCTCCCGGTTCGAAGGCACCTTGTGCAAACCCAGATATATTTTACTCCTGAGGAGGTTCGAGCTTTCACCCGCTGTAGATTCGGCTTCCATTTCTTCTTGGAAGCTTTATGGGAATGACTCAAGGTCTGACCGAAAAGAGGTCCTTTCCCGCATATTTCACAGACTTTTGCCATTGTTCTTCCTCGATAAGACGACCATTTATAGCACATTTTCCCAAAAAATCCAAATTTGCATCAAATATGAACATGGTCTCCTTTTCCCTGATTATGTCTTATTTCTTTACAGCATATCAAGAGAACATTCATCTCCATCATATACTCCAAGAAAGTTAATCTCCTCCTTCCGAATTATTATGTTAAACATATGTCACATTTTAGGGTCGCCCTGAAATCTCAATGGTGTTTTTTATCTTTATAAATAAAAGCGTCTCCTTTTGGCACAATATTTGCTTACTTCATATGTTGTCTTGACGAGATTCAGAAAAACAAGTAGTCTAAATAAGTTGCCCTCAGATGAATAAGCATCTTATTTTTCTCTTCGTAACCATATTCTTTTCACTGCTGGCTTTCCATAGCTGCAGCCGTCCCTTGACAGATGACCAACTGCACTTCGGTATCGAGGCCGCTCAAAAGGATTTATGGGATGAAGCTATTTTTCGCTGGAAAAAAGTGATTGAAATTACTCCCGGGTCAGCCGCTGCTCATAACAACCTCGCCGTAGCCTACGAAAAGAAAGGACTCTGGGAAGAGGCGAAAAAAGAGTATGAAATAGCTTTGAAATTGAGTCCTGAAAATACCCACATCAAGTCAAATTATCAAAATTTTAAAAACCATTATGAGCACAAAGAAAATGAAGAAATTTAAATACATCCTTTTTGCCTGTTTTGTCTTTTATCTCTCTTGTTCCCACAGTTCATTCTTGAAGCTCAAAATCGAAATTCCTGGAGACCCGCAGATCGATTTGGAAAAGTTTAATCAAATTGTGATCACGAATTTTCTTATCCAAAAAGAAACCAAAGATATCAACATCAACAAAGAAATTGTGGAATATCTCAAACTTGAAATCGAACAGAACTTTGATGGAGAGGTCGTCCCAAGGAATTTCTCTGTAGAAAATGAAGAAGCCTATAAGAACCAAGACTTCTGGAAAGGCCTCATCAAAGCGTCAGAACGGACACTCTTTCTTACTGGCGTGGTCAATTATTCAGAAGAAATTCGTAAAGCCATCTTGGAAAAAAGGAAAGATAGATCTGAGGATCCTTTCCCTGCCGACAAACAGTTAGCCGAGCGCAAATTTTATACCCTCAAAGTCGACCTCTATCTGATAGACGCCCAAACAGGAAATCCTTTGTATCAAAGGAGCTTTAAAGAAACCAAAGGCTACAAAAATCCCAATCAAACGGCATATTTTGCCTTTTTTGACCTTATCCAGCAGGTTAAGGACAAACTCCTTCGTAACATCCTCGGCGCTAAAAAAATCGAGGAACGTTATCTCATTTCCAGATAAAAGGAGCCAAAATGAAAAACTACATCAAATTCTTGTTTATCCTTCTCCTTTGCCTTTTCTGGGCTGAATCCAGTTTCGCCCAATCTATATACTTCCCTTATTACGGAAAGAATAAAGTCCTCTACGAGAAGTTCGACTGGAGCCATTACCTAACAGACCATTACGATATCTATTACTATGTGGAAAACTTGCAGCTTCTGAAGAATGTTGCCGAGATGGCTGAAAGTGCCTACCAGAGAATTAGCGAAGGAATCAAACATGAGCTTTCAGCAACGGTTCCTCTTATTTACTACAAGACCTTTACGGATTTGGAGCAGACCAACCTTTTTCAGGTTCCTGAAGGAGTGTTGGGAGTGGCCGAGCCCGTTCTTTACCGAGTGATCATCCATGGAGATATGGCCCTGGATGAAATTCAGGACCTTCTCGAGCACGAACTCACCCACATTTTCGAATACGATCTCTTATGGGGGAATCCAGGCGGCGCGCTCTATTCTATCCATCAGCCTCCAGGTTGGATCATGGAGGGATTTGCCGAATATAATACAGAGGCCTGGTCTTCCTGGTCTTCCCTAATAGTTAGGGACGCCGTTCTCAACGACCGCATCCCAGAGCTCACCGATTCTGGCTCTCTCTTCTCTCGCTACCCTCTACCGCGGACTCCCGATTACGACTTTGGCCATGCCATCTATGACTTCATCGAACATAAATATGGAAAAAATGGAATAAGAGAGTTCTGGCAATCCTTGAAAAACTTTCCTCTCTTAGGAAAAAAGGACCCCATCCAAAGGGCTTTCGACCAGAAACCAAAAGAATTCAATTACGAATTCAAGAAATATCTCCGACAAAAATATAACGATTTTGTTACCAGAGAGAATCCTGAGGATTACAGTATCCCTATCGGCCCAGAATTCCCCCTCAATCCTTTTTATTTTGCCCTCTCTCACACCCTCTCTCCTTCCGGAGACATCGTTGCTGCTTTATCTGCCAACATAAAAGAAAGCGATATCGATATCATCCTTATCTCTGCCAAGGACGGTTCTGTCATCAAGAATATAACCAAAGGCTACACCTTAAAATATGAACACATCAAGTATGAAGTCGATCCCTCCAAGGGGAGCGATATCACCTGGTCCTCCGATGGCGACAAAATTGCTTTTTTTGCTCGAGTCGGACAGAAGCACTCCCTCTTTATCATCAGCGCTTTAACTGGAAAAACCTTGAAAAGCATCCAAATTCCTTATGACCAACCTTCTTCTCCTTATTTTTACCCCTCTGGAGACGAACTAATCTTTACGGCATTCGATAAAGGAATCCATGATATTTTTAAAATCAACCTAAATACCGATAAAATTCTCAACCTAACCGATGATGACCTCTTTGAAAAAGCCCCATCCATATCACCCGACGGCAATTCTGTGGCTTACACCATCCGCTTGGACTCCTACGACAAAATCTTTTTATCCCCTTTAAACGATCTCCAAAAAAAGACACAGATCACATTTGGTAAAGACAACACCATCACTCCCCACTTTACCTCAGACTCTAAAGAAATATTTTTCTCTGCTGACACAAGAGAAGCATTTAACATCTATTCCATAAACCTCGAGACAGGAGAATTCAAGCGTTATTCGGATGTCAGGACTGGAAACTTCCTCCCCATGCCTTTTCCCAACAACCCCAAAAAAGTTGTGTTCTCTTCGTTTAACAAGGGAGCCTTCCAGCTTTTTATCAGTGATTTCGAACCTATAGTTGAAAAAAGGGTCAGCTTTGAAGAAAAGATTCCAGACGAGGGCTTCAAGAAGTTTGAACCCATCATCTCCATGGAAATTAAGAAGGATAAAATCAAGCCTTATAAAGGTATCGGAAAGCTCTATCTGGCCTATCGACCTCCTGTTGATACCCTCGTTTCTTCAGATGGCTCCATATATGGAGGGTCAGCTCTCGTCTTTACCGATCTCCTAGCAGATCACACGTTTTATCTAATGGCCTATCAAGTAAGGAGTTTCCGATCTTATTATCTTGCTTATCTTAACCAAAAAAGACGGTTTCAATATATGGCCAGCGCCTTTATGTACACGCAGTTCTATTATCCTCCTTATGCCTATTATGACCCCTACTATTATGGACGGCTCACCTACAGCGACGCGCTTGCTTCAAGGAAGATCTATGGAGTGAGCTTCAGCTCATATTATCCGTTCAACAAATATTTACGCCTAGAGGGCAGCCTGGGTTTTTATCGCTACGAGGAAGACTTCTTTGATCCCTACATCAGAGAATTGCTTCTTTACTCTGGTAGCACTTACAATATGTTTTGGAATGGAAATATTCTCTCTGCATCTTTTTCGCTAGTAGGAGAGACTACCCGATTCAGGTTTTATGGACCATGCTCAGGCAGCACTTTTCGTCTATCTCTTACGCAATCCATCCCTGTCTCAAGGAGCTTTTTCCAGAATACAACTGTCGAGGTCGATCTCAGAAAATACCTTTACTTAGGCTCTGACTTCCTCTTTGCCTTTCGCCTTGAAGGCTTCACCAGCCGGGGTAAAAACCCATATGTTACTTATTTTGGCGGAAACAACCAAGTTCGTTCTGTCAACTATTATAGTCTTATCGCCAATGAAGGATGGTTTGCTAATATCGAATTCCGTTTTCCTCTTGTCAGTTCTGCCACTACTCTTATCGGCCAATTAGGGCCTGTCCGCGGAGTTCTTTTCTTCGACATGACACGATCAAAAATCAAGGGCTATCCAGCGAAGTTCTATTCTTATAAAGGAACAGACATCCAAGGAAATTCTATCATACAAGAATTGGATGCCATCGGTTCTTATGGATACGGTTTTGAGTTTTTCCTTCTCGGACTCCCCCTTCATCTTGAGTTTGTCAAAAGGCTTGAGCTAAAAAATATTGCAAGACCTTTTGACATCCAAAGCGTAGGAAGCTTTGATACAAAATTCTGGATCGGGTTCGATTTTTAGGCTTTATCCAGAAGTGAGTGATAGAGAAAAGAAGGGACATCGAGTCTTGATTACTGGTGAATAATCCAGGTTAATTACAGGGTAAAGCTGGCTTTTAAAAGAATTTCACAAATTTCTTGAAATCCCTCAACAAGAATGATAATATAGCCCCGCCTTCTCTGCCAGGCTTAATCAAAGGAAGGTTTTCCACATCTGTGAATAATTCTGTGGAAATCTAAAGCACTCTCATGGAACCACAAGATAAACGTAATCCTTGGAATCAGATCCTTCAAACCATACGGAAAAAAGTAGATAAAAACAGCTTCGAAACATGGTTTGATCCCACCGTATATATTGGACAGGAAGAAAGTTCTCTCTACATTAAAGTTCCCAATTCTTACTTTAAAGACTGGCTTTCTTTCCATTATGGAAGCCTTATCAGTCAGTGTTGCAAAGATCTCTTTGGAAGATTCTTCGAGATAAAATACATCCATGAGGAAAAGCTTTCTTCCTTCATGCGCCGTTCTCCTGAGGAAAGGCGGATGAGAAGAGAACCGCTTCTCAATCCTAATCTCAACCCTAATTATACATTTGAAACATTTGTGGTGGGTTCTTGTAATCAATTTGCCCATGCCGCCTCCACTGCTGTAGCTAAAAATCCAGCTCAATCCTACAATCCTCTTTATATATACGGAGGCGCTGGTTTAGGAAAAACTCACCTGATGAATGCTATTGGCCATTTTGCACTTAAACATAACCGTAATCTTAAAATCTTTTATGTTACCACGGAAAAATTTATGAATGACCTGATAAACCATCTTCAGTACGGAAAGGTGCTGGATTTTCGGCAAAAATACCGTAGTGTGGATGTTCTGCTCATGGATGATATACATTATCTTTCTGGAAGAGAACGGACTAAGGAGGAGTTTTTTCATACATTCAATCACCTCTATGACAGCCAAAAACAGATTGTCATTTCAAGTGATTGTCCTCCCAAAGAAATACCTAATCTAGAGGAAAGGTTTAGTTCCCGTTTTGAGTGGGGTTTAATTGCAGATTTAAAGCCTCCAGATATAGAAACCAGAATTGCTATCCTAAAAAAGAAGTCCGAGTTAGAAGGCATTATCCTTCCTGAACCTATTGCTCTTTACATCGCTGATAAAATTCAATCTAACATACGCGAATTAGAAGGATATTTGCGGCGGGTTATTGCATATTCTTCATTAAAAGGGAAACCTATCGATCTTGACCTTGCCAAGGAATCCCTAAAAGACCTTCTGGATTCAACAGAAAAGCTTATCTCTGTGGATAAAATACAAAAGATTGTCTGTCATCACTTTAAGATTAAGATTTCCCAGATAAAATCCAAAAACAACTCTCCTAAAATATCCTTTCCTCGTCAGGTAGCCATGTATATCGCAAAAAAATTAACAAATACTTCCCTTCCAGAAATCGGTCGAAAATTCGGTGGAAAACATCATACGACCGTCTTACATAGCATCAGAAAAATTGAAAAAGTACGTAACGAAAACCCAGAATTCAACAAAGAGTTAAACAGTCTGTTTAACTCTATCCATTGATAAATAAGGAAGTTAGAAGATTTTTCAACTTTATCTTCCTTTTTTATTATTTTTATTATCTTTTTATATATATATTGTATTAGAATAATATTAATTCCTAGAAGGAAGGTGAAAAATGAATTTTTCTGTTAACAGAAAAGATGTCATTGGCGATCTTCAAATACTCCACGGCATCGTGGAAAAGAGAAACACGATGCCTATACTTGCCAATATTCTAGTCGAAACCGATGATGAACAGGTCAATCTTACCGGAACAGATTTGGAGGTTGGCTTCAAAACATACTTTCCTGCTAGTATTAAAGAATCAGGTTCAATTACGGTGTCAGGCAAGAAGCTTTTCGAAATCGTAAAATCCTTACCAGAAGACCAAAGCATCGAATTTAAAGAATCTGGAGATCTGCTTATGGAAATTATCTCAGGAGAAAGCCAGTTCAAGGTGCTTTGCTTGCCTAAAGAAGATTTTCCACAAGTGCCAGAAGCCAAGTTCGAGAAGAAAATTTTACTTCCTCTCGATACTATCCATGAGATGATTGATAGAGTTTACTATGCTATCGCCCATGAGCAAAGATATTATCTCAATGGAGCTCTTTTAATACTCAAGAAGAATACAATGGAATTAGTGAGTACTGATGGGCACAGGTTAGCTTATACATTAAAAGAAATAAAAAAAATGAATATTGAGGAAGAAATAAGAGGGATAATCTCCAAAAAAACTCTAAGCGAACTGAGAAAATTTGAAGATAAAGAGCTTGAATTTGATCTAGATGAGAATAACCTCTTTTTTAAAGTGAAAAACAAGACATTGATTTCTCGGATAATAGAAGGGAAATTCCCAAATTTTGAAGCTGTTATCCCGAAAGATAATCCCTATATAGTATCTTTTTCAAGAGAGGAAATAACAGATGCTATAAGACGAGTGGCCTTACTTTCAGCCGAAAGGTCAAAAGGAATAAAATTTTTCATCCAAAAAAACAATATAAGGCTTTTCTCCTCAAATCCTGAAATTGGAGAAGCAAGAGATAAGGTAGATGTCAATTATGATGGAGAGGATATTGAGATAGGATTCAATTCGCAGTACATACTGGATTTTTTAACAACTGTTAAGAGCGATAAAGTTCGCTTTGAATTGAGGGATGAAAACAGTGCGATACTCATGAGACCAGAAGAGGAGGATGAATTCAAATATCTATATGTTTTGATGCCGATGAAGATTTAGTTCATTCATCCGAAGAGATTTTTAATCCATGTATTAAGTATCAACCTTAATGCATGTATTCTCAGATTATCTCCACAAAATTCAGGAGGGGAGTAAAAAAAGCTTGAAAGAAATGACGTCTATCCATGATTGCCTCCTTTATGGAGGATGCTGGTTATGACAGGATAGAGAAAGTGTCTATTTTTACGGCGAAAATAAAATGCGAGTCCGACAACAGAAGCAAAAAGGGCAATGACGAATCCGATGATGATCAACTGCTGAGAGTCAAGAGGAAGGAAAGCCGATGCCAAATAGCCGATTAAGATTCCTAAAAGAGAGCCCAAGAGGAGGGTGGAAAAGATAATGATAAGAGCGCGGTTATAAAGATTCTCTGGAATGTCTATCTCTACTTCATCCCCGACAGATGCATGGAGGGGATTTTTAGCCATCAATCGTCCTTTGGAAGGGCGGCCGCTGCTGCATAGTCTTTTGGCAGAGCAATGATTACAGGCATCAACAAGACAGTGGACTTCCACCTCGGCAAGATCCGCTTGGGCTGAAACCACGAAACCACTATCCTTCATGTTCCTTCTTGATCCGGCCTATCGCATCTGTTGGGCACTTCTCTATCTCTGGTATAGTTTCAGGATTGATTTTCTTGTAATCAATAATTTTTGCCAGATAATTTTCCATTACAATAGCATCGGGACAAGCCCTGACACATATACCACAGGCAATACAGGCATTCTGACAGACCTTTCTGGCGAAAGGCCCTCTATCTTGAGAACGGCAGAAGACCATGATGTTCTGACTGAGAGGATGAAGCTCAAGAAGATTTCTGGGGCATGCATCTACGCATCTTCCACAGGCAGTGCATTTTTCTTCGATAACAACAGGAAGTCCTTCCTTGCTCATATACATGGCATCGAAGGGGCATGATCTTACACAGTCTCCTAGGCCCAGACAGCCATAGGAGCACTGTTTATTCCCTCCGACAAGATGAGAGGCATAACAGGTGGAGATGCCTATATAGATCCCTCTATCTTTAGCGGCTTCGCGAGTTCCTCGGCAGTGAAGACGGGCAATTTTTTTGATAAACTCGCCTGGCTTAACACCTAAAATATCAGCAATCTGGCTTGCTACTTGCTCACCGCCGATAGGACAGCTGTTAGGCGAGATGCCTCCTTTAGCCACCGCTTCAGCGAAGGCACGGCATCCCGAGTATCCGCATGCTCCGCAGTTTGCCTGAGGGAGAATTTCAGAGATTCTTTCTACTCTTGGGTCTTCTTCCACGCGAAGCTTCTTGTAAGCAAAGACAAGCCCTACTGAGAAGAGAAGCCCGAGACCAGCCATGGTGATTATAGGGACCAGGACATCCATTACTTTATCATCCCAGAGAAGCCGAAGAAGGCGAGAGCCATGATCCCGGCTACAATAAGAGTAATTCCCGCTCCTTTTAAAGGTTCTGGCACGTCGGCTAGGTCGAGCTGTTCACGGATTCCTGCCATGATAATGATGGCTAAGGTAAAGCCAACCCCCGATCCAAAGCCGAATACAACGGATTCAATGAAATTATAATTTTTTAAGGCAGCCAACAAGGCTAATCCCATGATAGCACAATTGGTGGTTATCAGAGGCAGATAGATTCCCAGGGCTTGATAGAGAGGAGGGCTGATCTTCCGGATGAACATCTCCACCAGTTGGACAAGGGAGGCGATAACCAGGATGAAGGATACTATCTGGAGATAATCGAGCGAATAAGGAATGAGAATAAGATGGTTGATCAGCCAGGAAACAACGGCGGTAATGGTCATGACAAAAGTGACCGCCAGTCCCATGGAAAGAGCCGAATCAAGTTTTTTACTGACTCCCAGAAAGGGACATATTCCCAAGAAATAATGGAGGACGAAATTTTTGATGAGGACGGCAGATATGAGAAGAGCAACGAGCTCCACTTTTATCTTCCTCCTTTAGTCTTGTGTTCGATGAAAAGGGCCAGTCCGATAAGAAATCCCAGGGCTATGAAGGCTCCTGGGGGAAGGATCATGATGATCCAGGGCTTGAACCATGCCCCGATAACTTGATACCCAAAAAAAGTGCCTGATCCCAATATTTCCCGGATGGCACTGATAATAAGTAAAGCAATGATAAAGCCAATGCTCATCCCAAAGGCATCGAATAGAGATCGGCCGATGGTGTTTTTAGAAGCGAATGCTTCTTGACGGCCCAAGATGATGCAGTTAACCACAATCAAGGGAACATAAGGCCCCAGACTCTTGGAAAGAGGAGGGAAAAAGGCAGCGAGGAAGCGGTCGGCTATAGTGACAAAAGAGGCAATGATGACGATGTAACATGCGATACGTACTTGCCTGGGAATAAGTCTTTTTATAGAGGAGACGACGAGAGAACTGAATATGAGGACAAAAGACGTGGCCAGCCCCATAGCCAGACCGTTGATCATGGCGTTGGTGACAGCAAGGGTGGGACACATGCCCAGCAATTGACGGAAGATGGGATTTTCCTGCCAGAGGCCTTTCGTAAATTCTTGGCTGATGGTTCTAGTTGGCATTGCCATGCTCTTTATTTAATTGCCCTTCTGATTTTAGCTTTTTAAGTTTTTCTAAGGACACATTGACTATGTTGAGGACAGCTTCTGAGGATATGGTAGCACCTGTGATGGTGTTTACTTCTGAGGATCCCAGATCATTAAGCGAGGTTGCTGGAGGCTTGCGCAGAGAAAGGGATTTGGAACAATCTTTGTTTTTCCAGTACTTAAGAAAAGATTCCTGGTCAGTAATTTTTGCTCCCAGTCCGGGCGTTTCTTTCTGGTCGAGGATGGTCAAGCTGTTGATTCTTGTCAGCGCTGGGTCTATACCGAACATGAGAGTTATTTTATCTTGAAAGCCTACGCCAGAGGTGGGGACGGCGAAACCAGTGAGCTTGCCTTTCTTGTCTCTTGTCTCGTAGATGGCAAGGTCTTTTTCTTCGTAGATCTTGCTGCTTGATGCTGTTCCCGGTACAACAGACAAAATCGCCTCTTCTAGCTCTTTTTGTTTATTGGCGGCTATCCGATCTTTGGTCAGAAGGCCAACAGTAGCCAGGAAACCGCCTGAAAGAAGCCCGACAGAGGTGAGGACCACGATCATTCGGGTGAAAAGATTCAACGGCGCCTCCTTTCTCCCAGAATTCGAGGCCTGGTGTAACGATTGAGAAGAGGGACGAAGGCGTTCATGAAAAGGATGGAATACATCACGCCTTCTGGATATCCGCCGAAAAGGCGGATGAGAGAAACGATCAGGCCTATACTCAGGGCATAAATCCATGAGCCCAGAGAAGTGAGAGGGGATGTGACCATGTCTGTCGCCATGAAGAAGGCGCCGATCAAGAGTCCTCCTGAGAGGACATGAAAAAGAGGAGAGGCATACTTCTCCGGTCTCAAAATCCAGAATATTCCCGTAAAGACGGTAAGTGAGATAATTATTCCAGCGGGTATCCGCCAGTCAATCACTTTGCGGAGGAGCAGATAAAGTGCTCCCACCAGAAGAGCAATGGAGCAAGTTTCTCCCAGGCAGCCTCCGGTGTTCCCCCAAAATAGGTCTTTCAGGGAAGTGAGTGTTCCTCGGGCCACAGCATCCTGGAATTTCAGATTGGCTAGAGGAGTCGCGAAGGTTACGGTGTCGACCTTCAAAAGGACGGGAGGTATCCATGTCGTCATGGCCACTGGAAAAGCTGCCTGCAGGAATGCCCTTCCCACCAGGGCGGGATTGAAGATGTTATGGCCGAGACCGCCAAAAACCTGCTTGCCTATAATGATGGCAGCCGCAGCACCAATCACAGCCAATCCTGGAGAAAGAGAGGGTGGTAGCGTCATAGCCAACAAGAGGCCGGTGATAATCGCAGAGCCGTCCCAGACAGAATGAAGAGGCTTCTTTCTTATCCAAAGGATTACGACTTCCGCTACTAAACAGGTCGTTACACAGCAGAGAATAAGGATTAAGGCTTTGATTCGGAAAAAATAGAGGGAGGCCAGAGCTGCCGGTATCAGGCTGAGAACCACAGCATACATGATTTTAGGGACGGAGTCTCTGTCTTTGAAATGGGGAGATGACTGGAGGATGAGCCTTGTATCTGTCATCACGCTCGCTTTTTCCTTTTTTCCATGACCTTGTTTTTTCCCAGGCGGATCCAATGGACAAGACGGATATGAGCTGGACAGGAGTACTGGCAACAGCCACATTCTACACAATCGAGAATGCCCCAATTCTCAGCTTCTTGGTAGAGTTCGAATTGCACAAATTTCATCAGCTGCGTGGGAACAAGAAACATAGGGCAGTGGTCGATACAACGTCCGCAACGGATGCAGGTGTACTCCTCCCCGGGTTCGGGGGCTTGCCAGGCTAGAAGGCCAGAGGTTCCCTTGATGACAGGCACATCCAACGACCATTGGGCCAGTCCCATCATCGGTCCGCCCATCACAAGCAAAGTAGCGCGTTCCTTGAGCCCCCCGCAGAAGTCCAAAACTTCTTGGAATGGTGTTCCGATACGAACCATGATATTCTTAGGATCTTCAATACCATCACCAGATACGGTTATGGCCCTCTCGTAGAGTGGCTTTGCCAAGTTGAGAGCATCCCAGATAGCTTTGCAGGTTCCCACATTATGGACCACAACTCCCACATCAAAAGGAAGGCCACCGCGGGGTACCTCCCTGTTGAGAAGGGCCGCGATCAGGTTTTTTTCAGCTCCTTGAGGATATTTTGTCTTAAGAAGAGCTACTTCTGTTTTGTTTTCTTTGGTTTTTTCACTAAAGACCTCAAAGGCCTGCTTTTTATTGTCTTCTATTCCCACAATAAGCCTCTTTGCTTTGACCACGAGGCGGATGATCTCGGCACCGTTGAGAATATCGTCAGAGTATTCTAACATCAGCCGATAATCGGCTGTAAGCATCGGTTCACACTCGCAACCATTTATGATCACTGTGTCGATAGGTTTGTCTTTAGGGGGGGAAAGCTTCACCGCTGTGGGAAAGGCTGCCCCACCCAGGCCCACAATCCCTGCCTCTTTTACCCTTTGGCGAATCTCATCAGGAGTAAGGGAAAACGGGTCCTTGGTTCCTTTGGGAGAAGAGGCAGGAGTATCTTGGTCATCGTTGGTAATGGTTGCCGAGAGGACAGAGCGGCCTAGAGGATGGTTGTTATGATTAATGGTTAATACCTTTCCGGACACACTGGAATGCACGGAAGCTGAAAAGAGTGTTTTTCCTTCCCCTATCTTCTGGCCGAGTAAGACTTCTTCCCCTTTTTTGACTAAAGGTTCGGCAGGGTTTCCGAAGTGCTGGAGGAAAGGAATGATAACCTTTGGTGGCGGAGGCATCACCTGGATGGGTTTCTGGGCTGTTACATCTTTGAATTCAGGGGGATGAATTCCATGAGAAAAAGTCTTGATCTTCATGCTGATTAGGATAACATAACTCAGAAAAACAGAAGATAAAGTTTAGTCATTCTTCATCTGAATTGTCAACCCTCTATTGGTCGGTGGAAACACCTCTATTTCCGTGATTATGGTTTAAGCTTATGACTGACAGAAAAGGTCTGCCTGGCTTTCCCTTATTTGTTTTTATTAAAAAGGATATATGGTAGAATGGAGAGGAATTAAGCAAATAGAGCTGGGCTTAATCGTGAGCGTTGGTATAAGAGAAGTTACAGACCGGAGAGATTTGCGAACGTTTATATTCCTTCCCGAGACGATCCATGCTCTTCACAAAAACTGGGTTCCTCCGATTTATATGGATGAAAAGAAATATTTCAATCCTAAGAAGAACAAGGCCTTTTCATATTGCGACACTATTTTGCTTTTAGCCTTTAGAGGAAAAAATGCTGTGGGCCGGGTTATGGGCATCATAAACTCTCGTTATAATCAGTATAAGGAAGAGAGAACAGCACGCTTTGGTTACCTTGAGACAGAAAAGGATGAAGAAGTGGTGAATACCCTTTTGGACTTTTTGGAGGACTGGGCTAAGAAAAGAGGGATGAACAAGATTGTAGGTCCTTATGGATTTTCAGATCAAGACCCAGAGGGATTTTTGATCGAAGGATTTGAGAATCGGCCGACAATCGCTACCTATTATAACTTTGAATGGATGCCTCGATTTGTGGAGAAGAGAGGATACAGCAAAGATGTGGATTATTTTGTCTACAGAATAGATGTGCCTCGGGAGTTTCCTGAGTTTTACAAACGAATTTACGAGAGAGTGAAGAGAAGAGAGGAATTTGACATCCTAGAATTCAAGAAAAAAAGGGAGCTGAAGCCCTGGATAAATTCTGTCCTCCATCTGATGAATGAATGCTATGTGGGGAGTGACATCTATGGCTATGCCCCGCTGGATGAAGAAGAGATGGCTGCTCTAGCCAAGCGTTATCTGCCCGTGATCGACCCGCGGTTTGTCAAGGTTGTGAAGAGGGGAGAGGAGGTGATTGCTTTTATCGTGGGCATGCCAGATTTAACTGAGGGCATTCAGAAAGCGCGGGGACGGCTTTTTCCCTTTGGATTTTTGAAGATACTCCGTGCTGCCAAGAGAACCAAACAGCTGGACTTATTGCTGGGTGCCATCAAGGAGGAACATCGTGGGCGTGGATTGGATGTCCTTATGGGGACGAAGATGATCCTTTCCGCCCATGAGGCAGGTTTAGAGATAATTGACACCCATCATGAGATGGAGGCGAACACGAGAGTGAGGGCTGAGATGGAGAAGATGGGAGGTAAAGTTTACAAACGCTTTCGCGTCTATCAGAAGAATATTTGACTTATTTGGCTTCAGCCCAGTTGATTCCCCAGCCCAGATGAACTTTCAAGGGAACTTTGAGGTGAAAAACCCTTTCCATCCGTTCCTTAACCAGCCTTTCCATCTCGTCTCTTTCTTCATCAGGAACTTCAAATACAAGCTCATCGTGCACTTGGATAATCATCTTTGATTTGAGGTGTCGTTTCTTGATTTCACGCCAAATATCGATCATAGCCTTCTTCATCAGGTCTGCGGCTGTGCCCTGGATGGGGGCATTCAGGGCTATCCGCCTCCCCGCCTGTTGAGTTAATTTCTCCTTATGACGGAGTTCAGGAACCTGCCGTCTTCTTCCGAAAAGGGTCTCAGAATAGCCTTTCTCTTGGGCCTCCATGACCCTTTTTTCCAAGTATCCTGCCACCTTGGGGAATTTCTCAAAATAAAGATTAATGAATTCCTGGGCTTCAGAGGTAGAAGTTTCCAGCTCTTTGGCCAGAGAGTAAGCCGAGGCTCCGTAGATGATGCTGAAATTGATGATCTTGGCCCGCCTTCGCTGATCCTCTGGGTAGAGAGAGGAATCACCAAAAACTTGGTTGGCTGTATCTTGGTGGATATCGCGGTCTTTGAGGAAAGTTTCCATCAGAGTAGGATCTCCAGAGAGATGAGCCAGAACCCTGAGTTCGATTTGGGAATAATCAGCCGAAAGAAAGAGATGGTTCTCTTCAGGGATAAAGGCTTGACGGAATCGCC
Source organism: uncultured Eubacteriales bacterium (assembly GCA_964449165.1). GTDB lineage: Bacteria > Acidobacteriota > Aminicenantia > Aminicenantales > Aminicenantaceae > CAYSCW01. The sequence continues at coordinate 122,125 of CAYVAT010000002.1, forward strand.
GACCAAGTTCCCCTCGAACTGGAATGTTCTGGAGATTAGGATCACTGCTGCTGAGCCTCCCAGTAGCGGTTACGGTCTGGTTATAGGAGGTGTGAATCCTTCCCGTCAAGGGATTGAGAAGAAGAGGCAGCGAGTCTGCATAGGAGGATTTTAATTTAGCCAATTGCCTGTATTCAAGCGTGTGGCGGGCAATGGGATAATTCTGGGACAATTCCTGAAGAGTGTTAAAGTCGGTAGAATATCCCCTGGTAACCTTGGTCCTGCGGGAGGGAGGAAGTTTCATTTTTTCGAAGAGAATATGAGCTAACTGTTGAGGAGAATTTAAGTTGAATTCTTCATCGCAGATTTGAAAGATTTTTTTCTTTAATTGCTCGAGTTCCTGCTCGAGCTCGGATGAAAGCTCTTTTAAAGCGCGCACATCTATTTTCACTCCCCACATTTCCATATCTGCAAGAACCTCGATAAGAGGAAGCTCGATCGATCGATAGAGTTTGTCCAGTTTTTTTTCTTGGACCTTAGGCCAAAGTATTGAGCTGAGCTGGAGAGTGAAGTCGGCATCCTGACAGGCATAGGGAGCTACCTTCTCGATGTCAACAGAATTGATGGTCACTTCTTTTTTTCCCTTGCCGACGATCTCACCGTATGAGGTGGTTTTTGCCTGGAGATAAGTCAAGGCCAGCTTGTCCAGATTATGCTTTCCCCAATTGGGTTCTAGAAGATAGGAAAGGACCATAGTGTCAAGATCGACTCCTTTTACAGGAAGACCTTCTCTTTGAAGTACGATATAATCATATTTAACGTTCTGTCCGATCTTTTTTATTCTCGGATCACTGAGGGTGTCTTTGAGAAGAGCGACCGCTGTTTCTATGGCAATTTGTCCTTGAGCGCCTTGGCAGTCATGGCGTAAGGGAAGATAGAAAGCATGGTGAGGCTTAATGGAGAAGGACATCCCGACCAGCCTGGCCTGTGTCGGATATGGACTGTCAGTCTCTGTGTCAAGTGAGACGTATTTGGCTTTTTTTATCTCTGAGAGAAGATGGCAGAGGTCGGTCTCTTCTTGAAGGATGGTGTAGTTCTTCTTCGCTTCTTCTTTTTTTTCCAAGTATTCTGAAAGAAGGGAAGAAAACTCCAGTTCTTGGAAGAGGGAGAAAAGTTCTTTATAGTTCGGGTCTGAAGGTGCAAATTCTTCCAGTTTGAATTTGAAATCCAGATTTTCTTCAATAGTCACCAGCTGCTGGCTAAGGCGAAGCTTGTCCAAATTCTTCTCAATCTTTTCTCTCAAGCGTGGATTTTTTAACTGAGGAAGATTCTTGATCAGATTCTCCAGACTGCCGAATTGATTGATGAGTGTTTTGGATGTTTTTTCTCCTATCCCAGGCACTCCGGGGACGTTATCGGTGGGGTCTCCCCATAAGGCGAGAACATCAACAACTTGATAGGGGAAGACACCAAATCTCTCCTTGACTTTTTTATTGTCCAGATAGATTTCTTTCACGGGATCATAGATTGTGGTGCTCTGATTGACAAGCTGGAAGAGATCTTTATCATGGGTGACGATGACCGTTTTAACATTCTGGGAAGTGGCCTGTTTGGCCAAACTTCCCAGGACATCGTCTGCTTCATAATTTTCGAATTCGAAGGAAGGAACATTCATGGCCTTAATGATTTTTTTCACCAGCGGGAGTTGGATGGTCAGGTCTTCTGGCATGGGTTTTCGGGTTGCCTTGTATTCTTTGTAAGCTTTATGGCGAATAGTAGGCCCTTTAACATCAAAAACGACACCCAAGTAATAAGGCTTTTCTTTCTCTTTAATTTTGCGGAGCATGTTGAGGAAGCCATAGATGGCGTTAGTGGGGAATCCTTTAGAAGTGGAAAGTCGCTTGATGGCGTAATAGGAGCGATAGAGAAGAGAATAGCCGTCAATGAGAAAAAGCTTTTTTTCTGCCATTCTATACTTAGTTGAGGTTTAAAGGGCGAGCTTTGCTTCCCCTATCTTTACGGACATCACAGCGCACCTCTTCTCGAATGTCTTATGATTTTTCTTCCGATCTCAAGAGGTGGTCGAAATGACCAGCAGAGACTTCTTCAACAATCTGCGAGTGTTGGGTTTTGACAATTTCCTGGATTTTTTCTTCGAGGTCAGGATGGTGCAGTAAGGAGGTGTAGTAGGTTTTTCGAGAGGCCAGAACTTTTCCAGAAGCATAAACGATGGATTCGATGTAATGTGCCTTTTTTCCTTTATCCTGTGTTTGGATATGAATCCTGACGCTTTTGTGCTCGATTTCCGAGTTGAATCCACGCATGAAAATTTCCTCTTTTCAATCCATTATTATACTCTTAACCTTCAATATATCAAGGTTGTAAATCCTTCTTTTTATGGGGCAAAAGGCCTGGGGCTGTTATTGACAAAGAGAAGCAAGATGGTATAATAGGGAGACTTTTAGAGAGAAGCAATGATTATAGATATTGATCGATTACCAAAAGAGGGATTAAAAGTCTCGAAGGAGTTTGAATTTATTTGTGATGAACTAGTAGAGGAAAGTGCGGTTTTTCTAGAGCCTGCCCACGTGGATCTGACAGTTAAGAAAATCGGGGAAGAGATTTCCATAAAAGGGCGTATCAAGGCAAGACTCAGCTTCAATTGTAGCCGCTGTCTGGTTCCATTCGAATTTCCCATAGACTCCCGTTTTGATCTTGTCTATGTGCCTGAAGAGCTTTTTGAGCTGAAGGAAGAGTTGACTCCTGATGATATGGATCGATTTCTTTACTTTAACCGGAAGCTCGACCTCAAGGAGGTCGTCCTAGAACAGTTAAACTTGACCTTTCCGGTCAAGCCTTTATGCTCTGAGAGCTGCCAGGGGCTCTGTCCTGTTTGTGGCAAGATTATCAGGAATGGAGAATGTTCCTGCGTCAGCACGAGGAGCGATCCACGCTTGGAGAAGTTGAAAATATTCATTCGAGATAAAAGATAAATGGCGAATCCTAAGAGAAGACATTCTCATTCCAGAAAAATGAAAAGAAGGGCTCATCAGGCTCTCTCTGTTCCTCCTCTTGCTATATGCTCCAACTGTGGGAATCCGAAGCTCCCGCACCGTGCTTGTCCAGAGTGTGGGTTTTATAAAGGGAGACCCGTGATCGAGGGAGCAGAAGAATAACCATCAAGAGAGGTTTCAATGAGAGTCGCTGTTGACGCCATGGGGGGAGATTACGGGCCTAAAGTTATCGTGGAAGGTGCTGTTCAAGCGTCTCGTGATCATCAGATCGAAATCTTTCTCGTCGGAGTCGAAGAGCTCATAAAAAAAGAGTTTAAGAAGATTTCTTCATCTCGAGCCAAGATTTCAATAATCAATGCCTCTGAAACCATCGGCATGGGAGAAGGGCTTCTCTCTTTCCGGCGAAAAAAAATGAGCTCCATTCGGGTAGGAACGCAGCTGGTCAAAGACGGCGAAGCAGAAGCGTTTGTTAGTGCAGGTAATACAGCAGCTGTGGTCTATATCTCTAGGAAGGTTATTGGATCATTAAAGGGAGTGGAAAGGCCGGCTTTAGCCCTTCTCGTCCCCACGTTAAAAGGGATGACGCTGCTCATCGATGTGGGCGCAAATGTTAATTGTCAATCCTATCACCTGGTACAGTTTGCGGTCATGGGGCAAATCTTCATGGAGAACATTCTGGGTTTGAAGAATCCTTGTATAGGCCTGATGAGTATAGGAGAGGAGGATACAAAGGGAAATGCGCTGACAAAGGAGACCTTCGAGATGCTTCAGGGGGCTCCGCTGAATTTCATCGGTAACGTGGAGGGAAAGGATATTTATTCAGGTAGGGCAGATGTGATTGTCTGCGATGGCTTTACGGGAAATGTGGCGCTAAAAGTCAGCGAAGGAGTTATCGAAACTTTTTTCAACATGGCCCGCCATGAGATCATGAGGAACCTCTTCTCCAAGATAGGCTTTTTCTTGATGAAGAGAAACATCAAGAGGCTTTATAAAAAAGTGGACTACTCCGAATACGGAGGAGCACATCTTCTCGGCTTGAAGGGAGTTTGTATCGTCGGACATGGCCGGTCTAATCCCAATGCTATCAAGAATGCGATAAGGATGGCTAAGGACTTTGTGACAAACAAGGTTCAGGAAAAGATTCAGAATGAACTGACAGCTGTCTCTCATATTCTGAGCAAGTGAAGGATTAACATGTCATTCTCAGGGAAAGTTTCTCTGGTAACCGGAGCTTCCCAAGGGATTGGAGAAGCCATAGCCCTGGCTCTAGCTAAGCAAGGAGCTGAGCTCATCCTGGTTGATATCCAGAAAGAAAGATTGGAAGATGTGGCGGAAAGGATCATAGATCAGAATGGCAGAGCTTCTGCCTATCCTATGGATGTCACGCAAACGGAAGAAGCCGCAGAGGTAGTCAAGATGGCGGTTGAAACCCATAAGAGAATAGACCATCTGGTCAATAATGCTGGAATAGCCAGGGATAACCTGCTGATGCGGATGAAGGAAGAAGAATGGGATGCCGTATTGGCGGTCAATCTGAAAGGGGTTTTCAATTTTTCCAGAGCTGTTATTCGCCACATGATTTCCAGACGGTTTGGGCGGATAGTTAATATTTCTTCTGTAGTTGGACTGATGGGAAATGTCGGACAGGCCAACTATTCAGCCTCCAAAGCAGGTGTGCTCGGCATTACAAAATCGCTGGCCAGGGAAGTGGCCTCTAGGGGGATCACCATCAATGCCGTGGCTCCCGGCTATGTGGCTACTTCAATGACAGAGAAGCTTTCTGATTCAGTGAAAAAAACCTTCTTGGATCACATTCCTATGAAAAGATTTTGCACGGTCGAAGAAGTAGCTCATGCGGTCAAGTTCCTTCTTTCTGATGAGGCTTCCTATATAACAGGACAAGTCATTAACATAAACGGCGGATTGTACATGTAGGTTAAAAACCGCATTTAAGAGAAATATAATCAAAGAGGAGGAAAGATTATGGAAAGAGAAGAGTTGTTGAAGAAAATAAAGGCCATCATCGCCGACAAGCTGAGTATCAGCGAAGATCAGGTGACAGAAGAAGCCTCCTTTATCGAAGATTTGGGGGCTGATTCTTTAGACACAGTTGAATTGGTCATGGCCTTAGAGGATGAATTCAGCATGGATATTCCAGATGAGGAAGCAGAAAAGCTGACCACAGTTGGGAAAGCCATGGATTATGTCTTAGGCTCACTTTCCAAAAAATAAAAAGAAGAATTTAGTCTCTCATGAAAAAAACCCCCATTTCTCCAAGGGTTTTGTCCCTAAGAAGAGTGGTGGTGACCGGGATTGGGCTGGTTTCCCCGATGGGGGTAGGTCTGGAGGAGAATTGGCAGGCTCTGTTGGCAGGTAAGAGCGGGATCAGGCTCATCTCGCGGTTTGACGCCTCAGATTATACTTCTCAGATTGCCGGCGAAGTGGAAGAGTTTGACCCTCTGAGGTTCATCGAAAAAAAAGAAGTCCGTAAGATGGACAACTTCATCCAGTATGCTATAGCTGCGGCCCAATTAGCGGTTGAGGATTCCGAGCATCCACTCTCTTCGCTGGAAGGAGATAGATGTGGCGTCTACATAGGCTCAGGAATTGGAGGGATTGGATCTATCGAGGATACGCACAGAACATTACTTGAAAAAGGGCCAGGCCGAGTCTCTCCTTTTTTTCTGGTCTCAGCCATCATCAACGAGGCTTCTGGTCAGGTCTCTATCCGTTTTAAAGCCAAGGGGCCAAATTCAGCTACCGCTACAGCCTGTACCACGGGAACACATGCTGTGGGAGATTCCTTTCGCATCATAGCCATGGGGGATGCCGATATCATGATTGCAGGCGGGGCAGAGGCGCCCATAACGCCCTTGGGGCTTGCTGGATTTTGCGCTATGCGAGCTCTTTCCACCAGAAATGATGATCCCCCTCGAGCATCTCGGCCTTTTGATGCCCAGAGGGATGGGTTCATCATGGGAGAGGGTGCGGGTGTCCTCATTTTAGAAGAATTAGGGATGGCCTTGAGACGAGATGCCAGGATATATGCAGAGGTTGTAGGCTACGGCATGAGCGGCGATGCCTATCATGTGACCGCCCCTTGCCTCGATGGAGATGGAGCCTATCGAGCAATGAAGAGGGCTCTGAAGGATGGGAGGGTGGACCCAGAAGAAGTCCAATATATAAATGCCCATGGCACATCGACTCTGTTTAACGACAAGATCGAGACACTAGCCATCAAGAGGTTGTTCGGCCCACATGCTTCCAGAATAGGGATCAATTCCACAAAATCCATGATGGGGCACCTTTTGGGAGCTGCAGGAGGGATTGAAGCAGGTATTACAGCTCTCTGTCTCAAAAACCAAGTTATGCCTCCGACCATCAATTACCAATTTCCTGATCCAGAATGTGATTTGGATTATGTGCCCAACAAAGCCCGTAAGGCAGAAGTCCGTTATGCCTTGAGCAACTCCTTTGGCTTTGGGGGGACAAACGGTGCCCTTTTGTTTAAAAAATTTGAAGAGTAAGCATAGATGGAGGGTTTTCGTCCCGGCACAGGTAATAAGCGCATTCCGGGAGGAACAGGGCAGAAAGGCCCGATTTTCTGGTCAGGCCTTTCCGTATAATAGTCTTCGAAGCCAAAATGATTTGTGGCTTCTCTCGGTTGCCCTCGGGAGAGTATGGCTTTCTCTGAGCGTGGCTTGCACCTGAGGGCTTGTTGGATTTCCATCAACGTATGATTGGAGTAAAAAGTAGAAGGAGGTTTCATTGAATATCTATGTTTTTGTCAAAAGGGTTCCTGATACGGAATCAAAGATTAGGATAAACCACGAGACCGGCTCGATCATCGAGGAAGGACTCAATTTTGTCTTGAATCCCTACGATGAGTATGCAGTGGAAGAGGCGCTCCGGTTGCGTGAGGCAAAGGGAGGCAAGGTTACTGTGCTTTCAGTCGGAACAGAAGAAGGCTTGGTTATTTTGAAAAAATGTCTAGCCATGGGTGCAGATGAGGCCGTGCTGGTGAAGGATGAGATCCCAGAGACCTATGATGGATTAAGAACGGCGAAGATCATTGCTCAAGCGGTAAAGAAGAAATTTTCGGATTTCGACCTGCTTCTATTTGGCAAGCAGGCTGTGGGCGTGGATAATGCCCAGGTTCCCTCCATGGTGGCCGAGTTTTTGAACCTGCCTCAGGTGAATGTAGTAACAAAATTGGAGATTGAAAGCAGCCAGGGTGTTGCGCAGCGAGAGATTGAAGGAGCTTTGGAGAAAGTTTGCTTTGCCTTGCCGGCAGTCATCAGTGCTCAAAAAGGGTTGAACGAGCCGCGGTATGAAACCTTGAAGGGAATCATGATGGCCAAGAGGAAGGAGATACCTGTCTTAACCCTGCAGGAATTAGATTTTAGCCAAGAGGATCTTGAGCCACAGATAGAGATTGCCAGGATGGAGAGTCCGCCCCAGCGGGAAACAGGCAAAGTCATCGAGGAGGAACCTGCCGAGGCTGCCAAGAAATTGGTGGAGTTTCTCCATCAAGAAGCCAAAGTTATCTAGAAGGAGGGAAAGAATGATTATCGTTTTTATGGAAGTCAGAGATGGTGAAATAAAGAAATCCTCCTTGGAGGCTCTTTCTGAAGCGAGTAGAAAGGCTCAGGTTCTGGATACAAAAGCTGCGGCTGTCTTGGCCGGGCATAACCTGGAAAGCCTGGCTGACAAGATCTTCCCTTACGGAGCCTCGAAGGTCTATCTTTTGGAGAACACCCTTCTTAGCCATTATTCACCTTCCGCGGTTGCCCAGGCTCTTTCCCTTTTGATCGATGAGGTCAAACCTGAGATCATCTTCTTATCGGCAACTTCCATGGGGAAGGATTTGGCCCCCAGGCTTGCCGCAAAACTTGGAGTGAGCTTGGCCTCGGATTGCACGCGGATTGAGATTATGGATGGGAAGTTAGAAGTAGTGCGGCCGATTTATGCTGGGAAGGCTTTCTTGGCATTGCGCTTGAAATCTTCTCCTCAAATAGTCTCCCTCAGGCCAAACGTCTTCCCTTTGATTGAACCCTCAAAAGATAGGGGAGAGGTAGTCCGTAAGGATGTGGTCATCGCCGAAGATCAGGCAAGAGATCAGGTTAAAGAGCTGGTAAAGGAAGCAGGAGCCGAGCTGGATGTAACAGAAGCGGACATCGTGATTTCAGGAGGCAGAGGGATGAAAGGACCCGAAAATTTTGAGCTGCTCCGGGATTTAATTCCTTTCCTCCCTCACTCTACCATTGGGGCTTCTCGCTCTGCTGTTGATTCAGGATGGATCGACCACCAACATCAGGTTGGCCAAACTGGAAAAACCGTCTCTCCTACTCTCTACATTGCTTTTGGAATCTCAGGGGCCATACAGCACTTGGCAGGTATGAATTCCTCCAAGTTCATTATTGCTGTCAACAAAGACCCGGAAGCACCCATCTTTAAGGTGGCCAATTTCGGAGTGGTAGGAGATCTCTTTGAAGTGATTCCCCACTTGAAAGAAGAGTTGCAGAAAATACAATAAGGAACACTATTTTTGGAAGGACTTCTGGTTACTCCAGTTCTTCCGGCAAGAAGATATCCAGCAGAACTTGGTTTTTATCTGACCGGTTCTCTCCTACGCTGGTTACATAGATAGCGGGCTTATCCACCACGGGGCATTTGTTCTCACATATTCCGCAGCCGATGCAGAGGTCGACGACCACAACCGGACATGCGGGATTCTTTATAGTTCCATCAGGAAGTTTCACTTCGGTATTCACTAGTTTTATGGCTTTGGGAGAAGTGGGACAGTGTTCCTCACAGACAATGCACGGAGTTCCCATGCTGTATGGAATACAGCGGTTCTTGTCCACCCAGGCTGTGCCAATAACGACCTTGATTTTTTCTGGGATGGTAAGCTCCTTAATAGCTCCTGTGGGGCAGACTTGGGAACAGAGGGAACAATAATATTCGCAGTAACCTATTTTGGGAACGAGCATGGGGGTCCACAGCCCTTCAGGGCCTGCTTCTGAGAGGGCAGGTTGGAGGGCATTTGTCGGGCAGACTTTCATGCACTCTCCACAGCGAACGCATTTTTGGAGGAACTTCTTTTCGGGCAAAGCTCCAGGAGGGCGAATCAGCTTGGGCGAGGAACGGCGCAAAGAAGGAGAGAAGCGGAAAAAGGGGACGGCAATGGCTCCCAGGAGAGAGGTAAAGATGAGCTTTCTTCGAGAAAGGTTCACTTGTTTCACATCTTCAAGCCCTGATTTCAAGGGGAACCGGATGGCATCAGTAGGACAGATCGAACTGCAGGTAAAGCAATAATCGCATTCAGAGCTTTTCCATTCTTCGTTAGGGAAAGGAGTGGCCTCTGTCTGACAATGGATTGTGCACAGTCTGCATTCTATGCATTTTTGTGGGTCAATGTGCAGCTTCAGCACATTCCACCTGGAGATGAGAGCTAAGAAGCCCCCCAGAGGGCAGATATAACGGCACCAGAACCTCTCTCTTGTTAGGTTGAGGAGGACAAGGCCGATAAAAATCGCTCCGATGAAGAATCCTTGGAAAAATGTGGTGTTGATGGCCAGCCTTTCCAGGAATTGGACCAGATTGTCTCCGATGCTGAAGAGCTTAAGCTTGTAGAAGAGATCAATAAGAGCGTTGAAGCTGTATCGGAAGGCGGGAAGCACGCTCCCTACAAAGGAGCGGTAAAGAAGCGATAAAGGGTCGAAGATTCCGACAAGATCAAGGGTTAAGAGAGTGCTGACCAGAAGAAATATCAGAAAGTAATATTTCCAGGATAGAGGACCAGCAGGTTTTTTCTTTGGCTTTAAGAGCTTTGCTTTTTTAAAAATGAAGGAAAAAAATTGGTGTACAGCGCCGAGAGGGCAAACCCAGCCACAGACCACTCGTCCCAGGACAAAAGTGATCAAAATGGTTACAGCCGCAAAGATGAAGGAGAAAAAAACAGTCCGGGAGGCGATAAAGGTTGCTAGAGCAAGGAGAGGATCAAAATGAAAAAATATCTCTACCTGTCCTATGTAATCCTGTCCTGGGAAACGGGTTTGTAGCAGCAGATATATAAAGAGGCAAAAGAAAAGAGCCTGACTGAGGATTCTGAGGGCTTGGATGATCCTGTATTTCTTAGACCGTTCTTTTTTCAATGGTCAACTGCTCCAGATGGATCTGGCCGAATCCTTTCTGATGGGCCACTTCGAGGAAGGGCAGTTGTTCAGGGTCGATGCTGAAGAAGCTGGCTCCCATGGCATCTACGGCCACATAATCCACACCTGCGACTACAGTTTTGAAGAGTTTGGCGTCAGAGAGCCTCCCTCCTTGAGGTCCATTTCTGATGAGAATACGGAAACCGTCGAGAAGAGTCAGGCAGGGCTTGAAGAAGGCTGAGAGATCGATCATAGCCTGATCGATCCTCTGATGGAGTTGGTTACGGTTTCCTCCGAGAGCACCCAGCCAGTTCTTCATTCCCATGGTTAACCTGGAGAGACTATGGGTCTTAGCAATGGGGGCATTGATGATCTTGTCAGCTTGGACAAAGTCTGTAAACACCTCCCATTCTTTGAGCCATTCTCCACGGAGGGCCATTTTCTTAAGCCGATGTCGGTTGGGAAAGAGGACCTTTGCCCCTGCATCTTTGGCTGCTTGAGCAATGCCAGAGCGGGCGTAGGTTCTTTGAGCGGGATTGCATGGATTGTCCATGACCTTGACTTCTTTGGCTCCTGCGTCAAAACTGAGCTCGACCAGAGTCTTGACCACCTCCGGGTTTGTGCAAGCTGCCTGCTCAGGGGTCCTGTCCCAGCCGATATTTGGCTTGACTACGACCACATCCCCTTTGCTTATAAAACGCTTGATTCCTCCCAGTGCTTGGATCGCTTCCCGGGTGATGGCCCCTGGTGAGTCGCCTTGGACGAGGGCAAGATCTGGGAAATTTTTTTCCTGGGAAAAAAGAGAAGGGGTGAGGCCGAGAGTGAGACTTCCTATGGTGACTTCTTTGAGGAATTCTCTCCTTTTCATCGTCTTTTATCCTTTTCCCAGAGAGCGTAAATAATCTAAGATGCCTTCATAGATTCCCTGGGCCACCTGCTGTCGGTATTCAGGGCTTCGAAGCCTTGCCTCTTCGGTGATGTTGCTCAAGTGTGAGATTTCCACCAGAATGGAAGGCACATTATCTACTCCTATCAGAACCCAGAAAGGGCCACCTTTAACTCCCAAGTCTTTGACATCTTTGTACCTTGTGGAAAGAGTCTTGACTAGGTTTATTTGAATCTTTTCAGCCAGTTCCTTGGATTCGACGATCTTGCTGTTGCGGGCGATCTTGGTGATGATCTCTTTCATCTGGCTGATGTTTTTGGTGGAGGTCGCATTTTCCCGTGCTGCGATTTCATTGACGGAGGGATCTTGACTGAAATTAAGGTAGAAGGTTTCCACCCCCCTGCGTTTCTTGTTGGGGTTGGCGTTGGCGTGTATTGAGATATAGAGGTCAGCCTCTTTCTGGTTGGCGATGACAGTCCGGTTCTCCAGGGGGATGAGGATATCCGATTCTCTGGTGAGGATAACCTCCAGATCACCTTTCCTATCCAGAAGACTCTTCAGTCTGAGGGCCACATCGAGAACGACTTGCTTTTCTTGAAGGCCCTTTTTTCCGATACAACCAGGATCTTCTCCTCCGTGGCCAGGGTCGATAACAATTCTCTGAATCCCTAAGCCTAGCTGACGCACCATGCTGTAACCGGATTTGGCTGGTTGTGGAGGTTGAGATTGTTTTCCTGAAGGAGATTCCGCAGCTTGGTGAGGATAAATATCGATGAGGATCCTGAACGGATCAAAGAGATGCCAGACCCGATAGCGTTTGATCTTTTGGAAATTCAAATCCGCCACCACCCTGACCGTGGAAGACGTTTTTTGTGCGATGCGTATCTGGCTGAGATAGGCGTTCTGGACTAGGAAGGTTTTTCCATGGAGGATTGGATTCAGTTTAGCCTGGTAGATGTCGACATAGATGCGGTCAGGATCATGGAGTTCGTTGAAGCTGTATTCTCTCAGTTTACCAACGTCGACTACAACCCGTGTATAAGAAGGATGAGTGTAGGAACGGAGGTTGTAGATCTCTATTCTGGGATCATCTTCATCAGGGGGGAATGAAAGAGAGAAAAAGGCTGGGAGAAGAAACAGAATCAGCAGGGATATTTTTTTGATATCCATCCTATAATCTATTAATTCTATAAGATATATATACTTATGTCAATTCGGCTTTTCTTCTCAAGCTCCGTATTTTTTGAGCTTTCCAGCATGGGCCAGCATCAAAGGCATGGCATAAATAGCCTGAAAACGCCCCAGATAGCCTCGGCTGCATTCTCTCTCTGAGAAAGCCTTTACTCTGTCCGGCTGAGCAGCCAGAGAGTTGAGAAGGAAGGGGTTGGGATGCCAGGAATGGGATTTGAGGCGGCAGGGTGTGGAATGGTCTGAGGTGACCACCAGCACTTCTGGTTCAAGAGTCGTAAGGCGGGGAAGATAATCATCCACTTCTTCGATGGCTGTTTTCTTAGCTTCAAAATTTCCGTCTTCTCCCGCTGAATCTGTTTTTTTGACGTGAACGTAGAAGAAGTCGTAATCCTTGAAGTTTTGTTCCACTGAAGCAAACAGGCTGCCTAAGCCTTCTGTGGGATGGAGGATGGTCATGCCCACCAGTTTTGCCAGGCCCTTATACATGGGATATTGAGCGATGGCAACCGGGTTCAATTTATAGAGTTCGTTCATGGTGGGGATGGAGGGAGTCTTGGAAAATCCTCTGAGTAAGACTGTGTTGGCAGGGACAGAGTTGCCTAGAATTTCTGTCGCTTCTTTTATAAAGCCGTTCACTATCTTAGCTGTTGGCTCTGCTTTCGGAGAGAGCGGATGAGTGTCGATTGGAGGCTTTCCTTCTTTCTGGGGGTCGGCATCGGTAAGAGAATCAGAGAGGGCCTCGCCGCTGAATTTCGCTACAAAACGGTGCTCTCTTCCAGGATAAAGAGTGATGTTTGTGCCTTCTTTCCTTTTCAAAGAGCTGTTGAGCAACTGGCACAAGCTTTCATTCTTCCTGGTAGGAATCCTTCCTGCTCTCCGATCGATAATCAGGCCTCCTTTCAGGGTGGCAAAATTTCCCCTGGCCACAAGATCCTCTTTTCCTACATCAACTCCCGTCCCCAGGGCTTCAAGGATTCCTCGTCCGAGGAGGTGTTTTATAGGATCATAACCAAAAAGAGCCAGGTGGGCGGGACCGCTTCCGGGAGTAATTCCCATGAAAACAGGATCTGTAAGACCGCATACGCTCTTGGCAGCAAGGGAGTCGAGATGGGGCGTCTGTGCGGCCTCCAAGGGAGTCTTCCCCTTCTCAGGCAGATCCCCCAAACCGTCCATCACTAAAAGGACGATTTTCGACTGTGTTTTAACAGTAAGTTCTTGAGCAAGAATTTCCCATTCCATTCTAGAGAAAACTATATGAAATTACAGAGATGAAGTCAATTCAAAAGCGTACATGCTTCTGTTCAATCCTTTCTAATACGTTTACAATGCCTTTTTCCTCTGCTAAAATCGGTACATGGATAGCGCCCTTATTCTTGACTTTGGATCACAATATACACAGCTTATAGCCAGAAAAATAAGAGGACTGGGTGTCTATTCTGAAATCGTTCCCTATAATCTTTCCCTTTCCAGGATAAAAAGAAAACAGCCTTCCGTTATGGTGCTTTCTGGCGGCCCTCAGAGTGTTTACCAAAAGGATGCCCCGCTTGTTTCTGCTGAGATATTCGAGATGGGGGTTCCCTTGCTGGGCATCTGTTATGGTTTGCAGCTGATGGTCTATCTTCTGAACGGAAAAGTCACTCCTTCCCCAAAGAGAGAATATGGATTTGCCCAATTAAATATTCTAGACAGGAAGGGACTTTTTGCGGGAATAAAGAATGGAGGGCAAGTCTGGATGAGCCATGGGGACAGTGTGGAAGAACTCCCCCCTGGTTTTATAATCTCAGGGAGGACCTCTAACTGTCCAGCAGCTTCGATTGAATGGAGAGAGAGAAAGCTGTACGGAGTTCAATTTCATCCGGAGGTTATCCATACTGAACAGGGAAAGAAGATCCTGGCCAATTTTCTTTTTTCCCAGGCAAAGCTCAGGCATGATTGGCACATGGAATCCTTTGTTGAGAGAAAAACAGAGGAAATCCGCCGGCAGGTCGGAGAAAAAAGAGTCATTTGCGGACTAAGTGGCGGCGTGGATTCTCTGGTGACAGCCCTGATCATACACAGGGCTGTTAGGGATAATCTTTACTGTATTCTTGTTGACAATGGCCTGTTGCGGAAAAGCCAATATCAGGAATTGATGGGGAAATTTAAGAAGAATTTTTCCTTTAATCTCCTGGGTGTTGACTATTCGCAAACTTTTTTGGAGAAGCTCAGGAGAGTGATTTCACCGGAAAGAAAGAGAAAGATTATCGGCGAGCTGTTCATCCGCATTTTTGAGAAAGAGGCAGAGAGATTGGGGGGCGCTGAGTTTCTGGCACAGGGAACTATTTATCCTGATGTGATCGAGAGCAACCCTGTCAAGGGACCTTCTTCTAAGATTAAATCTCACCATAATGTGGGAGGATTACCCCAGAATCTGAAGTTTGAGCTGGTGGAACCCCTTAGAGAACTTTTCAAAGATGAAGTCAGACAGCTGGCCAAGCAGTTGGGGGTTGGGAGGGAATTTATCCTCCAGCATCCTTTTCCAGGGCCTGGATTGGCGGTAAGGATTGTCGGTGAAGTCACCAAGGAGAGAGTCGTTCTTCTCAGGGAGGCTGATGAGATTCTCCTCCAGGAGATAAAGCGTGCCGGGCTTTATGATCGGTTGTGGCAGGCCTTTGTTGTTTTGTTGCCTGTAAGGTCTGTTGGAGTCATGGGTGATCAGCGTACCTATCAGAGTGTGGTGGTCATCCGCCTTGTGCGGAGCGTGGACGGGATGACTGCGGATTGGTATCCAGCCAAATCAGAACTCTTGGCTCGTATATCCAACCGGATTGTTAACGAAGTCAGCGGAGTTAACCGGGTTGTTTATGATATCACCACCAAACCACCGGGTACGATCGAGTGGGAATGAATCTTCCAAGATGAAAAATTTTATTTATTAAGAGAAAAAGATGGATCCTTTATTCATTCACCTTCACAATCATTCAGATTACAGCATCCTTGATGGAGCTCTTTCTCTGGATGCTTTGGTGGAGGCGGCTTGGAAAAACAAGATGCCAGCTCTGGCGCTAACTGATCATGGGAATATTTTTGGAGCAGTGAGCTTTTTCAGGAGAGCTAAGGAGAGAGGCATTAAGCCTATCCTCGGTTGCGAGCTCTACGTTGCTCCAAAAAGCAGGTTCGAGAAGAAGGCAGAAAAAAGAGAGCCTGCTCATTACCATCTGATCTTACTGGTGAAGGATGAAAGGGGTTACAAGAACCTCTCTCAGCTCATCACCAAGGCTTATTTAGAGGGCTTCTACTACAGACCTCGGATTGACAAAGAGCTTCTGGCTCAGCACAGCGAGGGCCTCATTGGACTTTCAGGGTGTATTAAGGGAGAAATCAGCCATAATTTGTTGTTGGGAGAAGAGGAAAAGGCAGAGAGGGCAGCCCTGGAATACGCCTCTTTTTTTCCTAGGGGAGATTTCTATGTTGAGATTCAGGATCATGGACTCAAGGAGGAGAGGATAATTAAACCTCTGCTCGCAGCTTCGGCCAAGAAGCTGGGCCTTCCTCTGGTTGTCACCAATGACTGCCACTATCTCGGTAAGGAGGATGCAGAAACTCACGATATTCTTCTCTGTATCCAGACCAATAAAAGGGTAACCGATCAGGACAGAATCCGGTTTGGATCAAACGAGTTTTATTTCAAATCAAGTGCTGAAATGGCCTCTCTGTTTAAAGAATTTCCAGAGGCGATTAAGAACACGGTGGAGATAGCCTCTCGATGCAATTTTGATTTTCCTTCTTCTGGTTACTTCCTTCCTCAATTCAAGGTGCCGGAGGGCGTTTCTGTTAAAGAGTATTTTGAACAGGCAGTCAGGAAGGGGTTCCAGTCCCAGATGGAATTTTTCCACGAAAAAGGAGAAAAAGACGAGATCCCCGATCTTGATGATTATGAAGAAAGGCTGAACAAGGAAATGGAGCTTATCAAAGAAATGGGATTTGAGGGCTATTTCCTGATCGTCTGGGATCTCATCCAGATGGCCAAATCCAAGAAGATTCCTGTGGGGCCAGGAAGAGGATCGGCTGCGGGCAGCCTCCTGGCTTACAGTCTGGGCATTACTGATATCGACCCCCTGCAGTATAATCTTCTCTTTGAGAGATTCTTGAACCCGGAAAGAATCAGCCTTCCAGATATTGATATCGACTTCTGCGGGAGACGGAGGGATGAAGTTCTGGCCTATGTGACTCGCAAGTACGGACGACAGAACGTATGCCAGATCATTACCTTTGGGACCATGGCGGCCCGCCAGGCCGTGCGAGACGTGGGAAGAGCTCTGGAAGTACCTCTTCCTGAGGTGGACAGGATAGCCAAGATGATCCCTCCTTTCGGTCCAGAGGCCACTATCGAAGGAGCTTTAAGGAATATTCCCCAGTTAAAGGAGTTAAGAGATAAGAATACTAAAATTGCCCATCTGATCTCCATCGCTCAAAAATTAGAAGGGCAGGTCCGACATCCCTCCATCCATGCAGCGGGAATCGTCATCGCCCCTAAACCGCTGGTGGAATTCATGCCGCTTTACCAGTCGGCAAAGGGAGAAATCACCACCCAGTTCCCGATGCAGGATATCGAAGCCCTCGGACTGCTTAAAATGGATTTGCTGGGATTACGGAATCTGACAGTGATCCAAGATACAATTGAACTGGTGGAGAGAGACAAGGGGATAAAGCTGGACTTGAAGACTATTCCTCTTGATGATGAAAAGACCTTTGATGTTTTCAAATCGGGAAACACCGACGGCGTTTTTCAATTCGAAAGCCCGGGGATGAAGGACTTACTCCGCAATTTCAAGCCTGAGACTTTCCGGGATTTGATCGCACTCAATGCCCTTTATCGCCCCGGTCCCTTGAAGAGCGGGATGACCGATGAATTCATCAAGAGAAAGAATCATCCGGAACGAGTTAGCTACGAGGTTCCTGAGTTGGAACCCATCCTAAAAGAAACCAAGGGAATCATCGTCTATCAAGAACAAGTGATGCAGATTGCCACCGAACTGGCCGGGTTTTCCCTTGCTGAGGCCGATATCCTGCGCAAAGCCATGGGAAAGAAAAAAACAGCAGTGATGAAGGCCCAGAAGCAGAGATTTACACAAGGAGCTAAGAAGAGAGGCATCAGCGCCAGCAATGCCAACAAGATTTTTGAGCAGATCAATTACTTTGCTGGCTACGGTTTCAACAAATCCCATAGCGCTGCCTACGCTTTTCTGGCTTACAGGACAGCCTACCTCAAGGCCCATTATCCCCTCTGTTTTCTTGCCGCTCTCTTGACTTCAGAAGCAGAGAGAGGTGCCACTTCTCAGGTAGTCAAATATATAAACGAATGCAAAGAGATGGGAATAAAAGTGCTTCCTCCTGATATCAACGAGAGCGATTTCAATTTTACAGTCTCCAGAGATAGCATCCGTTTTGGCTTTTCAGCCATAAAGAATGTAGGAGAAGGAGCGGTTAAAACCATCATCCGTGCCAGAGAAAAGAAAGGAAAATTCACCTCTCCATTTGATATTTTTGAGGAAGTCGACCCAAAGGTAGTCAACCGCAAGGTAATCGAAAGCTTGATCAAAGCCGGAGCGTTCGATTCCTTAGAGTGGAAAAGATCCCAGCTCTTTCACCTGGTGGACAAGATGATAGCTTATGCCCATGAAATGCAAAAGATCAAATCCTCCAGGCAGAATCTTCTCTTCGGACGACGCCAGATTGAGCCTCCCTCTGTTCCTGCTGAGATTAAACAGATGCGGGAATGGGATGAGAGCCTTTTTCTCTCCTACGAAAAAGACGCCTTAGGATTCTATATCACCAGCCATCCCCTGGCCCAATTTGGAAACCGTCTCAGGCGACTCGTTTCCCACTCCCTTAATCAGTTGGATGAGGAGAAGGATTTTGACAGTGAAATCAGAGTCGCTGGAATAATCTCCGTGCTTAAGACTCTCAAGACCAAGAAAGAAGAGAGAATGGCCACTTTCATCCTTGAAGACCTGAGTGGTCGTATCGAGGTGGTCGTTTTTCCAGACAATTATCGGAAATATTTTGAATTCCTCAGAGAAGACGTCCTTGTCTGGCTCAAAGGAAGGTTCTTAGGAGAGGGCGAGAGCCGGCGAATTCACCTCAATCAAATCATGCCTCTTCAGGAAGCCTTCCACAAACAGGCAAAGAGAGTTGTCTTGAGGATTTTTCTTCCCGGGATTGAAGAGTCTGTGTTTATGGATTTGAAAGATATGCTCGATAAGAACAGAGGAGAGTGTCCTGTTTTCTTTGAACTGGAAACTCCTCATTCTTACCGGATGGTGGTTCAGTCCATCGACATTCAAGGGGTTTCCCCCACAGAGGAGTTGGCCAAGAATATAGAAGATTTACTGGGGGAAGGCTCGGTTTTGGTTGAATACTGAAGGGTAAAGACTGAGATGGCTTACAAAGTGATTCTTCTTGAGGACAGTCCGACAGTTGAGAAAGCTGTCAGGATGTCTCTGTCGTTTCCAGATTTTGAGCTCTATACTTACCATGGAATTGGAGAGTTTTTAGAGAAGTTCCTCGAGATGAAGCCCGATGTAGTTCTGGTCGGTGTTTCTTTGGTCTCGAGATCAGAGTCCCGGACGCTTAAGGATTGGAAAGGCCTGAAGACCTCCGGGAAAACGGCTGTTATCCTTCTCAGGAAAGTCTTTGAGCCTGTTGATCAAGAAAAAGTTGCTGAATTGGATTATGATGCCGTTCTTCGAGTGCCCTTTGCTTCTGAGGGGCTGGTCAGCTTGGTGTCGAATCTGATGGAGAAAAACAATGACCCTCTCTCCTTGCCAGAAGAGCACCTCCTGGACGACTTTTCCATCCAGGAAGGAATTAATGATCTGGATGAGAGAGTCAGGGCTCTGGTAAAGCAGGAAACCTTGGATATGGGAAGAGAACTGGAAAAGAGGATGAAGCTTCAGCTTCTTACTGAAATGAAGGATTGGCTTCGGAAAAAACTCGATGAGATAAAGGATAAAAGTGAAGCGTGATTCCACGTGCGTTCGAGCCCCGAGGGCTTGATATTTTGCTCCCTTAAAATATAAAATCTGGTTGCTGGCCTTGCTATCGGCTGCTCGGACCATCTCTTCTCTCTGAGATTAAACAGAGCAGCAGCCATTCTTCTCAGCTGAGCTCAGTCATTTGGAGTTGAAAATGAAGAAAAAACACATTCTGGAGAAAGCGTATAACCCCAGTCCTGTAGAAAAGAAATGGTCCAGTCTTTGGATCAAGAAAGGTTTTTTTACACCACAAGCTTCATCCTCAGAGAAGAGATTTTCTATGGTTCTCCCTCCTCCCAACGTCACAGGATCTCTTCATATGGGACATGCGCTTTGCTTTACCCTTCCTGACATCATCATCCGTTGGCGGCGTATGCAGGGTTACCATACCCTCTGGCTTCCTGGGACAGACCATGCCAGTATTGCTGTTCATAATGTTATCGAGCAGAGTTTAGCTGAAAAAGGACTGACCAGGGAGGAAATAGGAAGAGAGAGATTTCTTAAGATGGCCTGGGACTGGAAAGAGAAATACGGGGGACGGATCGTTCATCAGCTGAAGAGCTTGGGGGCTTCTTTGGATTGGAGTCGAGAAAGGTTTACTTTGGATGAAGAATTTTCCGTTGCAGTGAGGCGCGTGTTCGTCGATCTTTACCAAGAAGGCTTGATCTACAGAGATTATTATCTGGTGAATCGCTGCCCTCACTGCAGGACAGTTCTTTCCGATATCGAGATTGAACATAAAGATCGGAAGGCCAAGCTCTATTATATTAAATATCCCCTTGTGGACAGTGATGAGACAATCGTTGTGGCCACCACTCGCCCCGAGACCATGTTGGGTGATACGGCAGTCGCAGTTCATCCGGATGATCGGCGCTATAAGAAGTTACAGGGGAAGAAAGTGCGTCTTCCCCTTGTGAACCGAGTGATTCCCGTCATCACCGACCCGAGGGTGGAACAGGAGTTCGGAACAGGAGCGGTTAAGGTCACCCCTGCCCACGATCCTGTGGATTTTGAACTGGGAAAAGAACATAATCTCGAACAGGTAAGCGTTATCGATGGATCAGGAAAGATGACAGAGGAGGCTGGTGAGGCATTCAAGGGGTTGGACCGATTCGAGTGCCGGGAAAAGGTTCTTGACAAACTCCGCCAGATGAATCTTTTGGATAAGGTGGAAGATTATGAACATGCCATCGGTCACTGCTATCGGTGTCAGACCATCATCGAACCATATCTTTCCTGGCAGTGGTTTGTAAAAATTGGGCCTTTGGCTAAAGAGGCGATCAGGGCGGTGGAAGAAGGAAGAATCCGTTTTATACCGCCAAACTGGGCAAAGACCTATTTTGAATGGATGTACAACATCCACGACTGGTGTATTTCGCGCCAGCTTTGGTGGGGGCATCGCATTCCTGCCTGGTACTGTCAGGATTGTGATCAAGTGACGGTAGCCATGACAGAGCCGGAGAAGTGCACCAAATGCCAAAGCACCAACCTTGTTCAGGATGAAGATGTCTTGGATACATGGTTTAGCTCCGCTCTATGGCCTTTTGCCACCATGGGTTGGCCTGAAGAAACCGTGGATTTAGAAACCTTCTACCCCACCGATCTCATGTCCACAGGGTTTGATATCATTTTTTTCTGGGTGGCCAGGATGATCATGATGGGGCTCAAGTTTACCGGGAATATTCCCTTTCGGGATGTTTTCATCAACGGGCTGGTGAGAGATTTTAAGCGGAGAAAGATGAGCAAATCCGAAGGAAATATTATCGATCCGCTGGAGATGAGCGACAAATATGGAACAGATGCATTGCGCTTCACCCTGGCAGCCCTGGCTGTTCCGGGAATGGATCTCAGTCTTTCAGAAGAGAGGATGGCAGGTTATCGGGCCTTTGCCAACAAAATCTGGAATGCTTCACGGTTTGTGTTGATGAATATGGAAGAGGATGAACTGGAGATCAGTGAGGATGAGTTGACTTTGGCTGACAGATGGATCCGCAGCCGCCTGACAAAAATCACAGGAGAGCTGAATGAAGCATTGGAGAAGTACAAGTTCTATGAGGCAGCCGATACGATCTACCATTTTATATGGCATGAATTCTGTGATTGGTATATCGAGCTGGTGAAACCGAGCCTTAAGGAAAACAATCGGACCAGCCTTTCTGTGCTGGTCGACTCCTTAGACCGGATCCTGCGGCTACTTCACCCTTTTATGCCCTTTATCACAGAGGAAATTTGGCACCATCTTCCACGGGAAGAGAAAGCATTGGCGGTTGCTCCTTTCCCAGAGGCAAGAGATGATCTTAGAGACAGAAGAGCCGAGCGAGACATGAAACATCTTCAAGAAGCGATCATCGGCATCCGCACCATAAGAGCAGAAAATCGAATTTCACCCAAGAAAAAAATGGATCTCTGGTTGAAAGTCAAGAATAAAGAAGAAGAGGATCTCGTTCGGTACCATCAGATATATATCCAGGCTTTATCCAACATTGCAACCATCACCACCTGGGATGAGTTTCCTCCGGAGAAGAAGATTTTAAAAGGGATGGCTGGTTCCTGGGAGGTCGGGATTCCCCTTGAAGAGGATATTTTTGATCTGGATCAGGAAAGAAAGAGGGTGGAAAGAGAGCTTTCCAAAGCAGATACAGAGATCACAAAGATTGAGAAAAGGCTTCAAAACAAGGATTTTCTCAGCCGCGCTCCTCATGAAGTAGTCAAAGAAACAGAAGATCGACTCCGCAACCTCAGGAACAAGAAGAATAAATTGAGGGAGAGTCTAGAACATATTCTTTCCCTTTCCCGCAAAGAGTGAGAGATTTCAACTTTCCTGTTTGATAGATGACAGATAAACATTGAGGGAGAATGCCCATCCAAACACGCTGGTTAAATTCAAGGGGTTGAGCAGGATGAATATAGGAGGAAGAATCCACAGGGTTAGAAGCTGTCCCTCCACTAATGATCTGGCCAAGGAGTTGGCATTGGCTGGAGAAGAGGAAGGAACCGTGGTTATCGCTGATGAGCAGACAAAGGGCAGAGGGAGGATGGGAAGAAGCTGGTTTTCGGTAAAGAATAAGGGCCTCTACATGTCGGTTGTTCTCCGGCCACCTAGGTCCACAATCTCTCTTCTTCCTCTTGTCGCTGGCCTAGCCGTGAGGAAAGCTTTGTTCGATTCAGCCGGCATTGAGATCTTGCTCAAGTGGCCCAATGATTTGATCTGGAGAGAGAAAAAGATAGGGGGTATTCTTTGTGAAAGCTGTTTTTTAGGAAACCGACTGAGCTATGTTATTCTGGGGATAGGTCTAAACCTCGATCATGATCCAGAGGATTTTCCCGCACAGATCCGTAAGGAAGCGGTCTCTATCAAAATGGCAAAAAACGAAGGAATCCGGAGGGAAGAAATTCTCCCTGAATTATGGTCAGCCCTCAATCTTTGGTATGATTATTTCTTAAGAAGAAAAGACCGTCAGATCGTCAGCTCTTTTGGGAAAAACTCAGTCTTATCTCCAGGGAAGAAAGTAGCTGCAACCACGGAGAAGGAGAGATTTGAAGGAATATTCAAAGGAATTGACTCGAAGGGAAGACTCGTCCTCCAAATAGCAGGCAGAAAGAAGGTTTTCTTCTCCGGTGAGACACAGATCGTCAGGCATGAATAGAATAAAGGAGGAAACAGATGCTCTTAGCCATAGATATTGGGAACACATGCATTGCTTTAGGTGTCTTTGAGGGAAACAGGTTAGTCAAGCACTGGAAGATCCGTTCAGAGAGAGAAAAAACATGTGATGAATATGGAATAATCCTCACCAGCCTCCTCTCTCTTTCTGGTTTGGAAGAAACGAAGGTGAAATCAGTCATACTCTCTAGTGTTGTTCCTCCTTTGACACCGGTCTTTCAAGAACTAGCCAGAAGTTTATTTCAAGTCAAGGCCCTTGAGGTCGGGCCTGGCTTGAAAACAGGAATGCCTATTCTCTATGAGAATCCACTCGAGGTCGGAGCGGATCGTGTGGTTTCATCTGTGGCTGCCTTTTCCAAGTATGCGGGTCCTTCCATTGTGGTCGATTTCGGCACAGCCACCACCTTTGATGCCATCTCCTCCAGGGGAGAATACCTGGGGGGAGCCATCGCTCCTGGAATGCAGATTGCCGCTGAATCCCTTTACCTGAGAACAGCTAAGCTGCCTCGTATAGAGATCAGGAAGCCTAAGAAGGCCATAGGGCGGACAACTGTAGCGAGCATGCAGTCTGGAATCTACTTCGGGTATATCGGGCTTGTTTCTGCAATAATCCAAGAAATTAAAAAGGAGCTGGGGAAAGAAACAAGAGTGATTTCCACCGGAGGAACAGCAGCTCTCATGTATCGGGAGATAGAATCCATCGATTTCTACGAACCTAATCTAGTGCTTGAAGGATTGAGGATTATTCATAAACTTAATCAGGGATAAGGGCTGCAGGAAAGAATGGAAAAATTGATGCTCTCATGAGTCTGGCGGGATATATTGGAAGAAAGGAGCAATTGCTGACCGAGGAAAATGAGCAAGACTAAGGACAATCAGAGAAGTGAGTATTTTCAGACAATTGGCCGCCATTTCTTCAGGCATCGAGGTTCGCCTTTTTTTCTTTCTTCAAAAGACCTTGACCTTATCACTCGTTGGGAAAAGATGGGGATTCCCCTGAGAGTGGTTTTGGAAGGGATAACAAAGTCTTTTGTAAACCATGGATCTAAGCAACACAAACAGAGCAAAATTCTTTCTCTCTCCTATTGTCAACCCCAGGTTATCAGGTCCTTCCAGCAATATAAAGAGAGACAAGTAGGAGGCAGGAAGAGTAGACCTAACAGTGATGATAAGAGAAAAAAAGCTAGAGCCGAGGTAAAGATGTTTTTAAAGCTACTTCCGATTCCTTTCACCTTCCTCAAAGACGTCTACTCTCAGGCTTACAAGCTTCTCTCCCAAAGCCAGGTTGAGGAGGAAAAGCTGGAGCTTCTCGATGAGGAGGTGGAAAGACTTCTTGTGGAAAAATGTCTTCAGGAACAACCAGGGGGAGGAGAGCAAAAGGACGCAAGGACAGGCAGAAAAGAGAACACGGATCAACTGAATATCAGCAGGATAAAAGGGGTAAAGCAACTGAGAGAAAAACATAAGATACCTTATATTTCTCTTTTTTATTATTGAAAAGGATTTGGAATCAGGCTTTCTCATCAAAGGAAGGCAAGGGACATTGTTTTCGTCTTTTGTGTGTATGGATAATGAGGTATGACCTCAAGAAATAAAAATGGTTGATAGGATTATTTCTGTGTTGCGCAAGAGGAGGCAAGGCCTGGGATTGGAAAGGCTTAGAAGAGAACTTCAGCTTGCCCCTCGAGGGAAATCCCGGCTAAAAAAGACCTTAGAAAGAATGGAGAATCAAGGAATTGTCTTCAGGATAAGACATAAATATTTTATAGTTCCCCGCTCTCAAATGGTGAGGGGGAGGTATATCTCCTCTTATAAGGGATACGGATTCGTCAGCCCTGAAGAAGGATTCTCAGAGGATATTTTTATCCCTCCTCCTTATTCCGGAGGAGCTTTTGACCAAGATCTGGTTGAAGTTCGCTGGATAAAGAAAGGAAAGAAAGGAAAGCCAGAGGGTCGAATCATTCGTATCCTGGAGAGAACCAAGAAGAAGGTGGTAGGGCTCTACAGGGAACGGGCGGGGAGCGCCTTTTTTCTTCCTCTGGAAAAGCCTTTTTCTGAGGAAGTTCCGGTTATCATTCCCCCAGAATTTTCGCCTCAGCCGGGGATGATTGTTGAGGTAGAAAGAGAAACCATGCACTTGACTGATGTGCTCGGCAAGCCGGACCAGCCCGGTGTAGATACGGAAGCTGTCATCCGCTCGTACGCCCTGCCTTCTTCCTTTTCAGGAGAAGCTCTGGAGGAAGCCAGGAGTCTTCTCCCCACCATATCGGATCAGGAGAAAAAGGCTAGAAAGGATTACAGGAATTGGATTTCGATCACAATCGATGGCCAAAATGCCCAAGATTTTGACGATGCCGTGAGTGTGAAAAGGCAAAGGAACGGCCATTTTCTCCTTGGAGTTCATATTGCCGATGTCTCTCACTATGTGAAGCCGGGATCCTTTCTTGACAAGGAGGCCACAAGGAGAGGGACGAGCGTTTACTTTTCTGATCGGACTCTTCATATGTTGCCTGAGGAGCTTTCTACATCCATTTGCAGTCTCAAGCCGGAAGAGGAAAAACGGACTCTCTCAGTAGTGCTGGAGATTGATCAAGAAGGAAATGTTATAGGCAGAACATTTCATCCTTCCCTGATCGAGACTAAAGCTCGTATGACCTATCAGTCTGTGTATAAGATTTTTGAAGGAGATAGAGAGGAGCGGAGCAGATATGAGGAACTCCTCCCTGATTTGCTGTTGATGAGGGAGCTGGCTGGCATCCTGAACAGGAAGAGGAATGAGAAGGGCAGTCTGGATTTTGATCTGACCGAGCCTGAGCTCGTCTATGTGGAAGGAAATCTGGTTTCCATTCTTCCCTTTGAACCGAACGAAGCTCACCAACTCATCGAAGAATTCATGGTGGTTGCTAACGAGGCAGTGGCTTATTTTCTTTCGGAAAGAAATATTCCCTTGATATTCAGAGTCCACCCCAAGCCCGGAGAAGAGGATTTGAGAAAACTTCGGGAGATGCTGGACAATTTCAGCATCTTTCTTCCCCAAGTGAAAAGCATCAAGTCCAGGGATTTACAGAAAGCCTTGTCTCAGGCCAAGGGCAGACCGTGGGAGAAATTCGTAAATCTTCAAGTCTTAAAAAGCCTCAAACTTGCTTCTTATTCCCCAGAAAACAGGGGACACTATGGGCTGGCCAAAAGGACCTATACCCATTTTACTTCTCCGATCCGGCGATATCCTGATCTGATTGTTCATCGCATCTTGAAAGCAGTGATCAGAGGGGAAAGACCGGACCCAGGGCAGCTTGATTCTCTGGCTCTTCTCTGTTCCCAGCAGGAGAGGAGGGCGGATCAGGCCGAGAGAGATCTTCTGGAATGGAAAATCTACCGGCACCTCCAAGAAAAACTGGGAGAGGAAGTGGACGGGATTATAGTAGATATATCCAAGGCTGGACTGGTTGTAGAACTGGATAGGTATTTTGTCGATGGAATCATCTTTTTCTCTGATCTTGGGAAAGACTATTATGTCCGCAAAACAGAAAAGACGTTAGTGGGGAGAAGTTCTGGTCTACGGTTTGAGTTAGGAGATCGATTAAAGGGAATTCTAGCATCTGTTGACCCTCTATCGAGAAGAATCACCCTGACTTTGTCTCAGGAGAGTAAAAAGAGA
This sequence comes from uncultured Eubacteriales bacterium, assembly GCA_964449165.1. Classification (GTDB taxonomy): domain Bacteria; phylum Acidobacteriota; class Aminicenantia; order Aminicenantales; family Aminicenantaceae; genus CAYSCW01. The sequence continues at coordinate 148,690 of CAYVAT010000002.1, forward strand.
TGAGTATGAAGACGTCCTGTTTTGATGCGGCAGTCGATTTTTTACCTCGAAAGAAGGGGGAAGGTCTTGGTGCTCAAATTCTTTTTAAAAAAACGAAAGTTACAGCCTCGTTCTCTTTCTATCCCCAGGCACGTAGAACGAAGCAGGATGAGTATTTCGTCAAAGTCCACACCAGTTGTCCACTTCCTCTAAAATGGAAGGACAGATTTGAGGTTAAGGAGCCCAAAAAAAAGAGACTTTTGGGCAAAGGGATAGTTCTTTTCCCCCATTCAGAGAAAATTAGAGGAAAAAAGGGGAAGAGAAGGACTCTCTTTTTGCAGAAACTTCTAGGAGGGGAGCGGGAAATGCTTGCTGCCTTTGTCCAAGAAAAAGGCTTGGAGGGTGCTAGGGAAAGAGAGCTTGCTCTGTTTTCCTCTTTAAGTCAGGCAAAACTCCTCTCTCTCAGCCAAGGATTGGAGGAGAAAGGAGTGTTGAAAATTCTTGCCTTCTCTCCCCTTTTTCTGCTTTCCAAGACTAGCTTTGAATTTCTCTGTCATAAAATACTGAAATATCTAAGCTCCTTTCACGAGAAGCACCCACAAGAACAAGGAGTCTCTCGGGATAGGCTCCTGAAGAGATTCGGTGTGGATCGGAAAATTCTTGCTCTGGCTATCCATCGCCTCACCAAAGAAAATAAGGTAGTTGCCTCATCAGAGAGAGTAGCTCTTTACGGTTTTGAGCGAACTTTATCTCTCTGGGATGAAAAGATTTTGAGAAAGCTGGAAGAGATGTGCGGAGCTTTACAGATTGGTTCCCCAGAAGATCTGAGCCAATCAATGGGGATTTCGGCTCAGAAACTGAGCCGCTTACTCTCTCTCCTTGTGGAGAGAAGGAAGATTGTGCTGGGAAAGGAAGGATTCATTATCCATTCCCATTGGTTGGAGGAGCTCATCTCCCGGATCAAGAGCTCTGGGAAGAAGGAGCTGACTGTTTCAGAATTCAAGAAGATGACGGCCTTAAGCCGAAAATACGCCATTCCCCTTCTGGAATTGCTCGACCAGTTGGGAGTGACACAGAGAAAGGGGCCTGTGCGTAAGATCTTATGAATGATTTATTCTTTCTTTCCCTTCTTTTTCTTTTCTTCTAAAGCTGACTTGAGCTTTTCAGCGAAGAGGCCAAAGACCGGTTCTTCTGGAGAAAAAGGCTTATATTCTTTTTTCTTTTCTTCTGGCTTGAGTTCTTCTCTTTTTTCTCCTATCTCCTTTTTCTCTTTGGCTTTTATGGCTATCAGGGCTTCCTGCTCAGATTCCTCAAGCTCGATTCTTTCTTCGATGATTCTTCTTTCGCCTTTTCTCCTTCTGAAATCCTTTTCAGGTTCTATCCTTATTTTCGGTCTCTTTTTCTTGAATTCTTTTTCCTTCTTGAGTGGCTTGGCTATTTCTTGGATTTCAGGCTCTTTTATCTCCACTTCTTCGCTGACTGAAGGAGCCTCTGCTCTTACTTTTTCCTTTCTTGTCTCTTGGAGTTCGAGAGGGGCTATGGGAGGTGCCTCTGGAGGGAGCTCTTCTATTTTTTCCTTGACCTTTGGTTCCGGAAGAATTTCCGCAGGAGCTTCTTCCTCTTCTTTTTTTATTTTTTCCTCATAGATGAAAATTCCCTTCTTTTTCTCTGATTTTTTAAATTCATGAGAATTGAGCAGTGTCTTTTCCACATCTTCCTCTGTGGTTCGCTTCAAGATGTCGACCAGATGATAGGCTCTCATGAAGTGGAGGGAACGTTTGTCTGTGCCTACACCAAAATTTTCAAAGATGAGGACCAGAAGTTGATCTAGGCTCAAACTATCCCTTCGCTCATAGAGAGAGAAGAGCTTGTTCAGCGTTTCCCTTTGGAGGTGAATAATCTTGTTGGGCAGGGCAAAGGTAAAAGCTTCTTCTCCTGATGTTGTCAACCTATCTTCCTCTGGATCATATGTCATCTTCATTACTGAGAGCTTTTTCTTTGACCTTTTGATCCAGAAGTTGAAGTGAGTACCCTCTTTTCTCTCTAAAGTTAAGCTCGCTCCTTGGGGCGTGTTGTTAATCTCATAAAATTCCTTCAGTCCCAAAAAGAGACGAGCAGAAGGATAATAATAAACGGTATAGTCTTTCTCGGTCTCTTCATCGGTGAATATGTATTCTCTGGCCGAGGAGAATTCTTTATCGAGGCCTTTAGGAACCTTCAACCCCCCTGATAAGATCTCTCTCCAGGTCAGATAGACCTTTAAGGGGAGTCCCTGTTGAGCTTTCGGTTCCTCCGGATTTTCCTGATCAAATGTGGGAAGTTTGGCCTTGGGAGAAGTAACAGGGAGCTTTTGGAGGAAGGAGTTAAGAGTCTGTTTCAGGTTCCATTTTCCCCAGTTTTGTGGTGAGACGTAGATAAAATTTTTTTTGTGTTTTTTTTCTAAAATAGAGTTGAGACTGATGCAATGAAGAAAGAATCCTTCCTGGTCGGGTTGTAATTTGAAAAAGCGGCTGATCAATTCCGCTGTTTCTTCAGATTGTCTTGTCTCAGAGAGGTGATTCTCAATTTCCCTTATTTTATCTTCCTCGATTTTGGCTTGTTTATCTTTGAGTTGCCAATAGCCGTTCCAGTTGAAAAAGAGGGGAGATTTCGAGAGTGCCGATTTAAGGTTGGTCTTCAATTTTTTTAGGTCCTTTTCTGTCATAGGAAGTTGATCTTGCCTTGGGTCTTCTTCCTTTTTAAGGATCTGAGGGATCTTGCCTTTTCCTTCCAGATTGCTGGGGAGGAGAACTTGGGTTTTGGTTTTCTTCATGTACTCTATATGCCTGCGGAAGGTTCCTCCCCCCGAATAATCGACTTCCAGCATCTCGCAGTTGAAGCTTTCATAGGGAATTTTGTTGATCACTCTGAGGACAAGCCCTTCCTTAAAATGCTCTGCTCCTTTGCTACTTACCGTCAAAGGCTCGTCGTATTCTTTATAAATATAGTCTCCAACTTCATACCGACAATAAGGGTCGTAAACCTTGACTTCCTGGGCACGTTGAGATTTGGTTTTTTGGAAGGCAAGCTTCTCTGCTAGTTTCTCAATAGAAAGAGGGTCCTGGGTTTTGGCAAACTCCTTCTTTATGAAATCCAGGTCTTTTTCTGCCACTTGAGTGATTTTTATTTCCTGACTCATGGTTAAATATTCTTTTCCTTCGCTATTAATAATAGCATAATGATTTTTTGAACGTGAAGCCTATTTTCTGTCTGGTCAAAAACGATGGATTGCGAGGAATCGATGACTTCATCCGTCACCTCTGTACCTCTGTAGGCAGGGAGGCAGTGCATAAAAACAGCGTCGCTCTTGGCTTTTGCCATCAACTCTTTGTTGATTTGAAAGGGAGCGAAAATAGAAGCCCTTTCTTCCTTTTCTTTCTCTTGTCCCATGGATGTCCAGACATCGGTGTAGATCACATCGGCATCTTGGGAGGCCTTTTGAGGGTCATTGGTCAGGTGAAAACGAGCTTTTGTTTCTTGGGCATCCTCTTCAGCCTGTTTCAGAATTTCCTGGTTTGGCTCGAATCCAGATGGAGTGGCCACCACCATCTCACATCCAGCCTTTGCCGCGGCCAAAAGAAGGCTGTTACAGACATTGTTCCCGTCCCCGATATAGGCTAGCCTAAGGCTCCTCAAATCCCCTCGTTTTTCTCTGAGGGTAAAAAAGTCTGCCAGAGCCTGGCAGGGATGGAGAAGGTCAGATAAAGCATTGATGACAGGTATACGAGCTGCCTGGGCAAGCTTGACTACATTATCATGAGCGAATGTTCTGATTATGATACCATCTACCCAACGTTCCAAATTCTTGCCCACATCATAGAGGCTTTCTCTTGTTCCCAGCTGGATGTCTGAAGGGCTGAGATAGATGGCTTCTCCTCCGAGTTCAAGCATTCCCACCTCAAAAGTCACTCTTGTCCGCAAGGAGGGCTTTTCGAATATCATGGCCAGTATTTTATTCCTGAGCTTATTGCGGTAGCGCTGGGGCTGTTCTTTGACCTTTAGGGAGAGATCCAAGATTTGGTTGAATTCATAGAGTGAAAGATCATGGATAGTCAAGAAATCCTCTAACATAACATCCTCCTAGAAAGTCTCTCTAATTTTCGTTCCCGAGCGGCTAAGGAGAGCAGCCTTGAGATGATTGGCAGAGGTGATAAGAACTTCTTTCCCCCCATGATGTATGTAGTCGATGGCTGCTTGGATTTTAGGCCCCATAGAACCAGGCGGGAATTGGCCCTGATCAAGGTAAGTTTGGGCTTGGTCTACGCTCATCTCGTCTATAGGTTTTTCATCGGACTTGCCGTAATTCAGATAGACCCGATCTACGTTGGTCAATATTATGAACAGATCGGCCTTACCTTCGCTGGCGATGAGGCTGGCTGCATGATCTTTATCGATGACAGCCTCCACACCCTGGAAAAGGCCATTTCCATCGATGATGATTGGAATTCCTCCTCCGCCCGCAGTTATGACGATCTTGCCAGAGTGGACTAAATCTTGGATGACTCTCTTGGGAACAATATCTATGGGTCTTGGTGAAGGGACCACCTTGCGATAGCCCCGGCCTGCGTCTTCAATCATCTTCCACTTTTTCTGGCGGGCAAGCATCTGGGCTCTGTATTTGGTGTAGAAAGGGCCGATGGGCTTAGTGGGGTTTTCAAAGGCCGTATCTTCCTTGTCCACGACTACTTGGGTGATCAAAGTGGCGACCTCTCTGTCCAGAGAATTCTTGCGGAGTTCGTTGATGATAGCCCTCTCCAGCATATATCCCATACTTCCTTCTGTCATGGCATCGCAGATTTCCAGAGAGAAAGGAGGGATCTTGTTGATGGCCTCCTCCATCTGCATAAGGAGATTTCCCACCTGGGGTCCGTTTCCGTGAACGATGATCAGATCGTATCCTTTTTTGACCACATGGATCATTAGATGAGCTGCTTTCTGAGCATTTTTCACTTGTTCAGACTGCAGCCCCCTCTGATTTTCAGGGAGGATAGCGTTCCCTCCGAAAGCGATCAGCGCGATTTTTCTTTTCATCAGAATTTTTGAAGAATTTCCTTGAGATTGGGAGAGCCGATTTCTTCCAACTCATAAATGATCCGAATGATTTTTTTATTGGTTTTGATCAGTCGGGAAAGGTCGATGGGGGTGGCTCCCACCACAAGCTCACAGTCAACCATATCGATGGTCTTGGTTAACTCTTCAATTTGTTCCTTTCCATAGCCCATGGCCGGAAGAACTCTGTCCAGATGGGTATACTTGGTGAAAGTTTTTTTAATACTGCCCACAGCATAAGGCCTGGGGTCGACGATGCGGGCTGCTCCGTATTTTATGGCCGCGATCACACCAGCTCCGTAAGGCATCTCTCCATGGGTCAGGGTAGGGCCATCTTCGATGACCAGGACCTTCTTGCCAGCAATCTCTTTTCCTTCTGGTGCAAAGATGGAAGAGTTGGCCCGGATGACGGTTGCTTGTGGATTGAATGTTCTGATGTTTTTCAGTACCTGATCAACCTTTTCTTTCTCGGCGCTATCTATTTTGTTGACCACGATGACGTGAGCTCTCCTGAAGTTTGTTTCGCCTGGATGATAGAGAATTTCATGGCCAGCTCGATGGGGATCGGCAACCACGATTTCAAGATTAGGCTGGTAGAAGGAAAAATCATTGTTTCCCCCATCCCAAAGGATAATATCAGCTTCTTCTTCAGCTCGTTCAAGAATAGCTCCGTAATCTACCCCGGAATAGACCACAATGCCATTCTTGATATGGGGTTCATATTCCTCCATTTCTTCGATGGTGCATTCTTCTCTTATCATATCTTCATAGCTTGCAAAACGCTGAATCCTCTGTTTGACTAGATTTCCATAAGGCATGGGATGTCGAATGACCACTACTTTTCTTCCTTTTTCCTTGAGAAGGAGGGCGATCTTACGGCTGGTCTGGCTTTTTCCGCAGCCTGTGCGCACGGCGCAGACGGAGATTAGAGGCCGTTTACTTTTTATCATCGTTTCTCTGGGACCCAGGAGGATGAAGCTTGCCCCGGCGGCCAGAACTTCTGAGGCCTTGTGCATCAGGGATTCATGAGAAACATCACTGTAAGAAAAGTAGACCTCATCGACTTCCAGGTCTCTGATCAAGGAAGAGAGGTCTTCCTCTGAGAAGATGGGGATCCCCTCTGGATAGAGTTTTCCGGCGAGAACAGAGGGATATTTCCTGTCTTCAATATCAGGAATCTGAGTCGCGGTGAAGGCCACAACGCGGAATTCTTCTTTATCTCTGAAAAAAACATTGAAGTTGTGGAAATCTCTTCCCGCTGCTCCCATGATGATCACATTTTTCATCTTATCGACTCCTAATGAGTGATTGGCTTTCTTTGGTCCAAAAAATAAAGAATTAGTATAGCAGATTAGAAGTTAGCTCTCAATACAGGACATTTTTGAGTAAGCATCTCCATTTCCATGATAGCTAATAGAAAAGGCGGTTCCCATCCATCCTCGCCAAGACCCTCCCACCCTTCCACTATGGGCTTCGGATGGACAGGAACCGCCTCTTCACTAAATGACTTTAGGCGAGTCGGGGTCAGGCTTCATCAGGAATGAAAGGACAAAGCAAGAATATAGCTTCTGGCCTAACATGAATGACGAAGCCTGACCCCAGATGATGAGGATTATTTTTTTCTTCTCGGTCTTTTTTTAGAGCGTTGAGGTTTGGAGGGAGGAGGCAAAGGCTTGTGGAATTTCTGCCAGGCTGGCTTTTGTCGTCTGTCTATGCCTCGAGGCATTGTTTAGCTCTTTTTTCTCTGATTCGATTCTTGATATCAGGAATCTCTCACAGAGGAATGATTTCGGCACGCAATCTCTTGGGGTCAAGGAGAGCGATCGTTTTTTTCCCGGAAAGCCAGCCCCCCGTTTCCCCTGGATTAAGAAGCAGCGTCTTTTTCTCTTTTCTGGTCTCAGGTTTATGGGTGTGTCCGAAGATGATGACATCATAATTGCCAGAGGAAAGATAGTCATGAACAGAGGTGTGGACATGTGTAATCAGCCAAGCGAGGTTGTTGTTTTTGAAGATGAAGGGAGCGTCTTTAATTTCCCCCACTGAGTGAAAAACATGTCTAAGTCCTTCTTTTTCTCCATCACAATTGCCAAAGACAGCCTTCACCGGACAAGAAAGAGCTTTGAGTTCCTGGGCAGCGAAAGGAGCCACAAAGTCACCAGCATGGATCACCAGATCGCATCCGATCTGGTTGAAGATACGGACAGCTTGCTTGATTGCGGGCAGATTATCATGCGAGTCTGACATAATTCCTATCATTGGAGCAAAGCCTTCATAAATCTTATAATTTTTTTAAGGAATATTGCAAGGATTCCTGGGGTCAACCTTTCTTAACAGGTTTATTGGTTTCATAAGAAAGAGAGAGAATTACTTCTCTGCTGATCCGAAACAATCCCCAAAGTCGTGATGTGTTAGTAATCAGGTAAGCTTAGGTGGAAGTCATCCATAGGCTAGCAGGCAAGGTTTCTGTCCATCTGAAGCCCATAGTGGTGGGTGGGAGGATCTTGGCGAGGATGGACAGGAACCGAAGCTCCGTGGGCTGATGATCTCCCATCCCTCACCCCTATCACGGAAATAAGGATGCTTACCTGCTGATCCCCTTATGTTGACACTCTGGGGGTAAATGATTAAACTATTAGCTGATAAATCAGGCGCGTAGCTCAGTGGTAGAGTGCTTCCTTGACGCGGAAGAGGTCGAGGGTTCGATACCCTCCGCGCCTACCATTTTTATAGGAGAAGGTATTCAGGAGGAAGACAACACACGTGCTAGAGTCGTTTGACCTGCCCTTTTGAATACATACAAAATTCATGGCTAATTTAGCTAAGGTTCAGACTGAGGGGTCTGTCTACACCATAGAAAAGGGAACAAAGCTTTCGGATTTTGTCGTTCGTCTAAAACTTTCTCCTGAGCCCCTCCTGGCAAAGGTTAATGGGCAGATCGTTGAATTAGAAACACAAGTAGTGGAGGATATAGAGATTCAATGGGTTTATTCAGATTCTAAAGAAGCCACAGAGATTTTAAGGCATAGCGCTGCCCACCTTTTAGCCCATGCTGTTGTAGAGCTATTTCCTGGGACTCAGACGGGAGTGGGGCCGGCTGTAGAAGACGGTTTTTATTATGATTTTTTACGGGATAAACCTTTCACACTCGAGGATCTGGCCTCCATAGAGGCCAGAATGAAGGAGTTTGCCCAGGACGATATTCCTATCAAGAAAGTGATTCTCTCCAAGAAAGAAGCTCTCCGCCTCTTCCACAAATTAGGGCAGGAGCTTAAAGTGGAGCTGATTGAAGAGAAAGGCGGAGATGAAGTGACATGCTATAGGCAGGGAGACTTCATCGATTTCTGCTTGGGCCCTCATCTTCCCTCAACAAAACATATCAAGCATTTCAAGCTTCTTTCTGTATCCGGGGCTTATTGGAAAGGGGACGAGAAGAGCAAGCAGCTGCAAAGAATTTATGGAACAGCATTCTTCAAGAAAGAAGACTTGTCGAATTACTTGGCTCTGCTCGAGGAAGCCAAGAAGAGGGATCACCGCAAGATCGGGCCAGAACTAGATCTCTTCAGTTTTCATGAAGACTTGGGGGCTGGATTGATTCTCTGGCATCCCAAAGGAGCTAGAGTCCGGCGTGTCATTGAAGACTATTGGTACGAAGAACACATCAAGGATGGCTATGACTTCCTCTATACTCCTCATCTAGCCAAGCTTGATGTCTGGCGCAGGAGCGGCCATACAGAATTTTACACAGCGATGTACCCTCCTCTCCAGATAGAAGATATAGAGTATGAGTTGAAACCAATGAATTGCCCCTTCCATATCATGGTCTACAACTCGAAACAGCGAAGCTACCGGGATCTTCCCCTGCGCTGGGCAGAGCTGGGCACAGTTTATCGCTATGAGAGGAGCGGCGTCCTTCATGGGCTCCTAAGAGTTAGAGGATTCACTCAGGATGATGCTCATATCTTTTGCAGAGAAGACCAGCTGGAGGATGAGATCAAGAGAGTCATTGCCTTGGCTTTGAGGGTTCTTAAAACATTCGGGTTTCAGGAGTATGCTGTTTACCTTTCCACCTGTCCAGAGAAGCATTGTGGGCTGGAAAAAGACTGGGAGAAAGCGACCGAGGCTCTGCAAAAATCCATGGTGGATATGAACCTCGATTTCGAGGTAGATGAGGGAGAGGGCGTATTCTACGGGCCTAAGATCGATATCAAGATCAAGGACGCTCTTCAGAGATCTTGGCAGTGCACAACTATCCAGGTGGATTTCAACCTGGCTGAGAGGTTTGATTTGAGCTATATTGGTCAAGATGGAATGGCTCACAGGCCTTATCTCATCCACAGGGCTCTCCTGGGATCACTGGAGAGATTCTTCGGAATTTTGATCGAACAGTATAAAGGAAATTTTCCTGTGTGGCTGGCTCCAGTCCAAGTGATGATCATACCCATTGCTGACAGGCATAATGATTATGCCGTTTCTTTGGGAAAGAAGTTCAGGGAGGAAGGAATACGCTCTGCGGAGGACTTACGGCGTGAAAAAGTGGGATACAAAATTAGGGACGCAGAAACCCAAAAAATACCTATAATCCTTGTTGTTGGCGATAAAGAAGTCAAACAAGGGACTGCATCCCTGAGGATTCATACTCTTGGGGATAAAGGGGAAGTCAACCCTTATGAAATCCTTGAAAAAATAAAAGAAATGGACAAAACTAAGACATTCAGCTTTAATTTTTAAAGGAGGTCAATCATCAGAAGACGGAGTTTTTATCCTGGACGAGCGAGGTCAACGAAGCCCCATAGGATAAACGAAAGGATAAACGCAAAGCAAGTAAGGATCATCGACGAAAATAAAAAGCAACTCGGGATCTTCGTTCTTTCGGAAGCTCTGGATCTGGCCAAGGAGAGGAATTTGGACTTGGTCGAAGTGGCACCGCAGGCCGATCCTCCGGTCTGCCGCATCATGGATTATGGAAAATACCTCTATGAACTGCACAAGAAAGCCCATGAAGCCAAAAAACACCAGAAGCAGATTCAGGTCAAAGAGATAAAGTTCAGACCAAAAATCAGTATTCACGACTACAACTTCAAGATTCGCCATGTCCAACGTTTCTTGAAGGAAGGCAATAAGGTCAAGATCACAGTGATGCTTCGGGGAAGAGAGAAAGCCAAGCCTGAGTTGGCTCATCAGATATTAGACAGAGTGTTCGAAGATGTGAAGGAACTAGGTCATCAGGATGGTAATATCCGTTCACAGCCCTGGGCTGTATCGGCTGTGCTGAGTCCCGGGAAATCAGGAGGAAGAGATGCCAAAACTAAAGACGCACAGGGGGGCAAAGAAGAGGTTCAAAGTAACAGGACGGAAGAAGATCGTTCACAGTAAGGCCTACAAAAGCCACATTCTCACCAAGAAGTCAGCGAAGAGAAAAAGGGGATTGGGCAGGAAGACAACCATAAGTTCCTCCGATATAAAAAGGATCAAAAAGATGCTTCCTTACGATGCATGAAGTTCACAGTACGCAAGGCAAGGATTTAAAATCAGGAGAGTCAAATGGCAAGAATAAAGAGAGGAACCAAGAGACATAAAAAAAGATCAAAGATTCTCAAACAGGCGAAAGGCTACTGGGGAGCCAGAAGCCATAACTACCGCACAGCCAAAGAAGCTGTCGAGAGAGCGCATCTCTACGCCTATAGAGATAGGCGTGTGCGCAGGCGTGAGTTTCGAAGGCTGTGGATCATCCGAATCAAGGCGGCAGCAGAGAAAGGCGGACTCTCCTACAGTCGTTTTATCCATGGACTTAAGAAACTCAATATTGAACTTGACCGGAAGATTCTGGCTGAGTTAGCCATCAATGCTCCTCAGACCTTTTCTCAAATATTGGAGAGAGTCAAACAGGCTACATCCTAAGGCAGGATGATGGCCGAATTCAGTCGCCAAGTCTTTTCTGGGGTAAGAGGCGGAGGACCATGATAGATCTCAAACATAAGATAGAAGAATACAGAAGGACCTTTGATCAGGATATCGTTCGAGTAAAAGACGAGAAGAGTCTTCAAGAGATCCGCAATTTATATTTGAGTCGTAAGCGAGGCTGTGTAAGCCTTCTCTTTGACCAGCTGAAAGAGCTTTCCTCTGAAGAGCGGCCTGAGGTAGGCAAGTATCTCAATGAGCTCAAAGATTACATTCAGGCGGAACTTCAGAAATTTAAACAGGGACTATCCAGACCGAAAGAGCCTTCCAAGAGAGTTGATCTCACTCTTCCAGGAAGGAAAAAATATTGGGGCGCCCCTCATCCAATCCTTCTCTTCCAGCAGGAAATCGAGAATATCTTCTCAGGCATGGGATTTTCCATCGAAGAAGGGCCTGAGGTTGAAACGGATTATTATAATTTTGAAGCCCTGAATTTTCCCCCTCACCATCCTGCACGCGATGACTGGGATACTCTTTATATCAATGATGATTTGCTCCTTCGTACCCATACTTCTCCTGTTCAAATACGGGTCATGGAGAAGAGAAAGCCTCCAATCCGCATTATCATTCCCGGCAAAGTTTTCCGTAAAGAAACCCCAGACCCGACGCATCTGCCCATGTTCTTTCAGGTTGAAGGATTGGTTGTTGATCATGGAATCACCTTTGCTCATCTGAAAGGCACTTTGGAGCACTTCCTGCGCAGGCTTTTTTCAGAGAAAATCAAAATTCGATTCCGCCCCAGTTTTTTCCCTTTTACGGAGCCGTCTGCTGAAGTGGATATCGAATGTACCGTCTGCGGAGGGAAAAATAGGGAATGCCGCGTTTGCGGAGGTGGAGGATGGATAGAAATTCTGGGAGCGGGAATGGTCGATCCTCAAGTTTTCAAGAACGTCAACATCGACCCCGAAAGATACGCAGGCTTCGCTTTTGGTCTGGGCGTTGATCGGACAGCCATGTTTGCCTATCATATCACGGATATGAGATATTTTTATGAGAATGATCTCCGGTTTATAAGACAGTTTTTACTCAAATGAAAATAAGTTTGAACTGGCTCAAGGAATATGTAGAGGTAGATATTCCCCTTGTCCAGCTGGTAGAAAAGCTGAATATGATCGGGTTGCTGGTCGAAGGCTGGGAGGGAATCGGCCAGGATATCATCCTGGATATCGAGACATATGCTAACCGCCCAGATACTCTGGGCCATCTGGGTATTGCTAGGGAGGTGGCTACTGCCCTGGAGTTACCGCTCAAGAAGAAGAACTGGCCTCTGACTGAGGGCGAAGAGCAGGCTTCCCAGGTTGTGGATATCCAGATAAATAATGCTGATCTCTGTCCTCGCTACTGTGGAGTCATCATCAGGGACCTCCAGGTTGGGCCATCGCCGGAGTGGCTGAGAAAGAGGATTGAAGCCATGGACCTTAAACCAGTAAACAATGTCGTTGATGTGACTAACTACGTGCTTTTCTCAACCTCCCACCCCATTCATGCTTTTGATCTGGATAAAATAGAGGGGAGAAAAATCATCATCAGAAATGCAGAAAAAGGAGAAATTCTCTCGAGCCTGGAGGGTAAAAAAATCGTTCTTTCTCCTGAGATGCTGGTCATTGCTGATGAGGAAAAGCCTGTTGCTTTGGCTGGATTGATCGGAGGTGAGGAGTCCGGAGTGACTGAGGCTACTCGCCATGTTTTCATAGAAAGTGCTTATTTCGATCCTATTTCTATACGAAAAACAAGCAAAAAGACAGGAATCTCCACAGATGCTTCTTATCGTTTTGAGAGGGGAGCCGATATTTCATTTCCTCCTCAGGCTGCGCTCATGGCCGCCTCGCTTCTGACTCAAATGGGAGGAGTGGCCGCTCAGGGGATTCTGGATGTTTATCCCAAGCCAAAGAATCAAAAAACACTCGTTCTCCGCAACCACCGCATTGCAGAGCTTATTGGTTTGGAGATTGATAGGGAATTTGTCCTTCGCACATTCTCTGCTCTGGGAGTGGATATTAAAGAAGAGAACAAGGGAATCTATCGGGCCAAGATTCCATCTTTTCGAGTGGATATAGAAAGGGAAGCAGACATGGTTGAAGAGATAGCCCGTTTCTACGGATATGATAAGATTCCATCCGAGTTTCCTCCCTTGCAGAAGTTAGAACCTGTTTGTGATCCCAGGAGGAAATGGATTGGGAAAATAAGAGAGATGCTCTTTCATCAAGGATATGATGAATTTGTCAATTTCAGTTTTTGTGACCCAGAAAAAGAGCCTCTCTTTCAAACAGGAAAAAAGGCCGTCCAAATCAGAAATCCTGTCTCCTCCAAAGCTTCATTTCTTCGGACTACTCTGATGGAAGGATTGTTGGAGAGTCTTCTTTGGAACAAAAACAGAGATGCTGATGGAGTGCAAGCCTTTGAAATCGGGAACATCTATTATTGGGAAAAGGAAAAAATTCTAGAAAAGCTCTCTCTTACCTTAATCACCCTAGGCTATATGGATCCCCCTCATTGGCAGGGAAAAAGAGAACAGGCGGACTTCTTTCATCTTAAAGGAACATGTGAATTTCTTATGAAAAACCTGAGATACGAGCCTTACAATTTCAAGGAAGAGGATCACTCTTTTTTCGAAAAAAGATATGCTCTTTCCCTCAACTATAAAGGAGAACTTATTGGCTGTTTGGGATTGCTGAAGAAGGATATCCTCCATTCTTATTCTTTAGAAGAGGAGGTTTGGGCCGCAGAGCTTGATCTTCATACACTTTTTGAGAAACAGCCCCAAAGCTTTCGCTTCTCTCCTGTGGCCAGATATCCCAGTATCACTCGTGATGTGTCTTTGATTGCCGATCGAAATATTCCTTATCAGAGGATAAAGGAAGAAGTAGAAAAGCTCGATACTCCTTATTTGGAAAAGTTTGATCTTTATGATATTTTTTCTGGATCCTCCGTCCCAAAGGGGAAAGTCAGTTTGTCACTCCGGTTCATCTTTCGCCATCCTCAAAGGACTTTGCTGGCTGAGGAAGTTGATAAGCATCTGGAGAAAGCCATCAAAACCCTGAAGGCAAGCTTTAAATTTCAATTGAGAGAAGGAGGGAAAATTGACAAGTGAATTAGAAAGAATTAAAATTCTTGAAGGTAAGATTTCTCAGGTAGTAGAGTATATAAGCAAGCTTTCCGAGGAGAATAAGAAACTCAAGCAGCAGATGAGTGAGTTGAGGTCCGATAGGAAGAAGCTGGAGGAGAAGGCCAGGCATTCTTCGAAGCTCGATGAAAGCTTAAAGAAGTTCCAAGAGGAAAGAGAAATCATTAAAGAAAAGATAGAGGCCATCATCGGCCAGATTGATCAGTTAGGAATATGATCGATAGAGTCATCGAAATCGAAATCTACGGACAAAAATACAGGATTAGAGTCAAAGGAGAAGAGGATGAAAAGTATATAAGCCATTTGACTTCTTATGTTGATCAAAAAATGCGAGAAGTTGCAGTCAAATCCAAATCCGTTGATATCCTGAAGATAGCAGTCCTTGCAGCCTTGAACATTGCTGACGAATACTTCTTGTGTCAGAAAAAACTGGATCAACTCAACGAAGTCATCGGCCACATGGAGAGTGAAATCGAAAGTTTGGAGGTTCACTTTTTGAAAAATGAGAATAGATACAAGAATATTGAGGAAGCCACTTGAATTAAACAAGATAATAGATGGGCTAAAGGGTACCCCAGGCATGAAAATGAAACAAAGGGAAAATCCTTATTTCCATCTGCGCACAACGGTTCCCTTATTTAAATCCCTTTCCAGTGTCCAATCGAATACAGTGATCATCCGTTAAGATCCTCCTTGCTTTCCTCTCCTTTGACGTACAATCGAAGGAGGTGGTCAAAGTGAATTCATCCCTTTTGATTAGCATTATCGCAGCCGCAATTTTAAGCGGGTTTATCGTTTTTATTCTCATCAAGAAAACCTACGGAGCACGCTCCATTTTCAAGGCTCAGCAGGAAGCTAAAAACATCTTGGAAAAGGCTCAGCAGGAAGCTGCAGAGATAAAGAGGGAAGTTACTATAGAGGCTAAGGAAAAATATTTAAATCTCAAGTCTGATTTTGAACGGCAGACCAGAGACAGACGTAGAAAACTCAATGAGATGGAAAGGAGATTGGTCCATAAAGAAGAAAATCTGGAGCGTAGATTTCAGACCCTGGAGAAAAAGGAAAAGGATTTTTCCTCCAAAGAACGAATGCTTTATGCCAAAGAAAAAGAAATTGGAGATAATGAAAAGAAATGTGAAGAATTGAAGAAGCAGGCAGTGGAAGAGTTGGAAAGGATTTCGGATATGACCAAGGAAGAAGCCAAGAGCACGTTAGCCGCCAAGTTGGAAGATGAAGCTAAATTGGAGGCTGTGCAGACTATCCGTAAGATCGAAGAAGAGACCAGGGAGAAAAGCATGGTTCTGGCACGTCAAATCATCAGCCAGGCAATCCAGAGATCGGCTGCAGAACATGTTGTGGAGACCACTGTTTCAGTGGTCGACCTTCCTTCTGATGACATGAAAGGACGGATCATCGGAAGGGAAGGACGAAACATTCGTGCTTTGGAGATGGCAACTGGTGTGGATATTATCGTTGATGATACTCCTGAGGCCGTGATTCTTTCCAGCTTTGATCCCATCCGGCGAGAGATGGCCCGACTGTCCATTGAAAAGCTTGTGGTGGATGGAAGAATTCATCCAGCCCGTATCGAGGAGGTCGTGGAGACGGTCAAGAAAGAATTGGAAGAGAAAATCAAGCAGGAGGGAGAGTCCATAGTGCTCGAACTCCGGCTTCAGGACATCCATCCAGAGTTGATCAAGCTACTGGGCAAGTTGAAATACCGAACAAGCTATGGACAGAATGTGCTCCAGCATTCCAAAGAAGTAGCCTATTTGGCGGCTGTAATGGCGAGAGAACTGAATGCAGATGTAAATGTGGCCATGAGAGCAGGACTTCTTCATGATATAGGCAAGGCTGTGGATAAAGATGTTGAAGGTACCCATACGGAGCTGAGTGTAGAGAGCGCTAAAAAATATGGAGAATCTGATGCTGTTATTCAGGCGATCGCTTCCCACCATCGGGACGTGGAGTTTCCTTCGGTGGAGGCGGTTTTGGTTCAGGCTGCTGATACCCTCTCTGCTGCTCGGCCTGGAGCCCGTCGCGAACTCCTAGAGAAATACATAAAAAGGTTGGAAAAGCTGGAGGAGATTGCCCATTCCTATGAAGGGGTGGCCAAGGCTTATGCACTTCAAGCGGGAAGAGAGATTCGGATCATCGTCGAGAGTCAGAGGATATCCGATGATAAGGCTGCTTTAGCAGCAAAAGAGATCGCCAGGAAAATAAAGGATGAGTTGGAATATCCGGGTCAGATCAAGGTGACTGTTATTCGGGAGATGAGAGCTGTTGAATATGCCAGATAAGATCCGAATTCTCTTTTTGGGGGATATCATCGGAAGGCCGGGAAGGAAGGCACTAGGGAAATACCTCCCTTCTCTGATAACCAAACATACTCCTTCTCTTGTCTTGGCCAATGCGGAAAACGCTGCCGGAGGCATCGGCATCACGCAAGAAGTTGGTCAAGAACTCTTGACTCAGGTTCATGTCTTGACCTCTGGAAATCACATCTGGGATAAGCGCGAAGGCATCGCCTATTTGGAGAAAGAACCAAGGTTGCTGCGTCCGGCGAATTATCCTCCACTGAATCCAGGGAAAGGGACCTATGTTTTTGAGGATGAAAAGTGCGGAAAGATTGGCATCTTAAATCTTCAGGGAAGAGTTTTTATGGAGCCCATAGATTGTCCCTTCAGAGTTGCCGACAGGGAAGTTAAGGCCTTAAAAGAAGTCACTTCTATAGTCGTGGTGGATTTCCATGCCGAGGCAACTTCTGAAAAGCAAGCCATGGGATGGCACCTGGATGGAAGGGTCTCAGCCGTACTGGGAACCCATACTCATGTGCCTACAGCCGATGAGAGGATTCTTCCTCAGGGGACAGCTTACATCACTGATGTCGGTATGGTAGGAGCCTTTAATTCTGTGATCGGCATTCGGAGAGACAGGGCTTTAGACCGTTTCCTCACTGCCCGTCCTCAACGTTTCGAACCGGCAAAGGATGGAATCCTCTTTTCGGCTGCGGTGGTGGAAGTGGATAGAGGAAGTGGCAAGGCCCTTTCTGTCGAGAGAGAGAGCATCATCGAGGAAAAGAGTGAAGAGAGAGCATCAAGTTAAACCTGACAAGATATACACGGTATCTGAAATCACTCAGCTGGTAAAACTGGAGTTAGAAAGTGCCTTCCCCCTTCTTTGGGTGGAAGGAGAGGTTTCCAACTTTCACCGCCATCACTCCGGCCATCTCTATTTCACTTTAAAGGATGAGATGAGCCAGTTGCGGACAGTGATGTTCCGTTCCGAAGCTTCGGCGGTCCCCTTTGAGTTGGAAGACGGCCTCCAGGTGATCTGTCGAGGTCGGATAAATGTCTATGAGCCCAGGGGGGAATACCAGTTTCTGGTCGACTTGGTGGAACCAAAAGGCAAAGGCGCTCTTCAATTGGCCTTTGAGCAGCTCAAGGAGAAATTGAAGAAAGAGGGGCTGTTTGACTCTCGTTTCAAGAAGAGGCTTCCTTTGCTACCCAAAAAAGTCGGCCTGGTGACTTCTCCTCGAGGAGCGGCTATCGTCGACATCCTCAAGACGTTGGAAAGACGGTTTGCCCGACTCCACATCCTGGTTTACCCGGTAAGGGTGCAGGGAGAGGGGGCAGCCCAAGAAATCGTTGAAGGCATAGATTATCTTGGAGGGAAAACCGATGTGGATGTGATCGTCATCGGCCGCGGAGGAGGATCCATAGAGGATTTGTGGGCTTTCAATGAAGAGCAGGTGGCCAGGGCCATATTTCGGTGTCCCATCCCCGTTATCTCAGCTGTTGGACACGAGATAGATTTTACCATTTCTGATTTTGTGGCTGATATCCGAGCTTCCACTCCATCTGTGGCAGCGGAAATGGTGATAGAGAAGGAGCAGGCTTTCCTGGAGCGCATCGACAATTTGGAGAAGAGAATGATCCACCAGCAGAAATATTCTCTTCAAGAGGAAACACACAGGGTTTTCAGCCTCATTCAACATCGGGCTTTTCAGAATTTTAAACTGAGACTTCTCAACCTCCACCAGAAAATCGACGAGCTGGAGACGAGGGCCTGGAATGTTATCAGAGCTAAGGACCAGCTCATTGCAGAGAGTAAAGCCAGACTCTCTCTTCTGGAAGAAAAGATGTCAAATGTGTTGAAGAACATTCTTCAGAACCTTCTTAGGATATGGGAGCGTCTTTCGGTCCAGTTGCATAACCTGAGCCCTCTGAATATACTAAAAAAGGGTTACACACTCTGTTGGCGTAATGGAGGCAAGCATCTTATCAGACGCATCGAGGAAGTTGAAGAGAGAAAAGAGCTAATGGTGTCTTTCTACAAAGGTGAATTTTCTTGTCTGGTCAAGAATGTGGACAGATCCAAACTCATTCAAACGCACATCGTGAAGGAGAAAAAATGAGTGAAATGAGTTTTGAGAAAGCCTTGGAAGATCTAGAGAAGGTCGTCGAAAAGTTAGAGAAGGGCGGTCTTTCCTTGAACGAATCATTGTCTTTATTTGAAAAGGGAGTGAGGCTGGCCAAGTTTTTAAGGGGAGAACTGGAAAAGGCGGAAAAGAAAGTCGAGATTCTTCTCAAGGATGAAAAGGGACAGGTCAAAGCAGAGCCTTTTCAACTTGAAGGAGAAGAGGATACTGGAGAACAAGACGAATCTTCTGGCGGAGGAGAGAATAACAACCTCCCTTTTTAGGTTAAAGATACATGGAAGTTGATGACGAGCTGACACAGAAAAAGAAGGCTGTCGATCGATATCTCGAGCAGCTGCTTTCTCGAGAAGATTCTTTGATTGACAAGGCCATGAGATATGTCGTTTTTTCTGGAGGAAAAAGATTCCGGCCTCTGCTTGCTCTCTCTTCTGGAGAATGCTTTGGAGTTTCTCATGAAGTTGTCCTTCCCTTTGCCTGTGCTCTTGAGCTCATTCATAATTATTCTCTTATTCACGATGATTTGCCTTCCATGGATGATGACGATTTTCGCCGGGGAAAACCATCTTGTCATAAGGCTTTTGGGGAGAATATTGCACTTCTGGCCGGAGATAGCCTTCTGACCATGGCTTTTGAAGTTATGGCTAAGGCTCCTGTGGAGGAGAAGTGCTTAACAAAGAAAGAAATTCTTATCAGTGAAATCAGTCGCCTAGCAGGTGTAGAAGGGATGATTGGCGGACAGGCATTGGATATTTCTTCTTCTCCCTCTGAGATGACAGAAGAGGGATACTATGAACTTACCCTGAAAAAAACAGGCTCGCTTCTCATTGCCTCTCTCAAAGTGGGGGCGATTTTAGGGGATGCCGTGCCTTCCCAGATTCAAGCTCTGGAAGAGTATGGCAGGAACCTAGGGCTGGCCTTTCAGATAAGAGACGACATCATCGATTCTTACGGAGGTTCTTCTAAGGATCATCCTTCTCGACCCGATGCAGTTTTGCTATTTGGAGACAAGGAGGCTCAGCGCAAGCTTAGAGTTTATATCGAGAGGGCAACTCGTTCCTTAGAAGATGGCGGATTGGAATCTGAGAAACTCCGTTATCTAGCCTTGAAACTTCTAGAAACCGGAAGATGAAAATGGTTAAGATTCTTGATAAAATCAATAGCCCCCAAGATCTAAAAAGACTTTCTTTGAAGGATCTCGCTCGACTAGCCAGAGAAATCCGAGCACTGATCTTGAAGGTGGTCTCTAAGAATGGCGGGCACCTGTCTCCAAACTTAGGAGTTGTGGAGCTGACCTTGGCTCTTCACTATGTTTTTGATGCACCTCGGGATAAGATCCTGTGGGATGTGGGGCACCAATGTTACACTCATAAAATTCTTACCGGAAGAAAAAAAGGATTTTCCACTCTCCGTCAATACCAGGGAATTTGTGGTTTTCCCTCCCGGGAAGAAAGCGAGTATGATGTCTACAATACAGGTCATGCCTCTACTGCACTTTCTGCGGCCCTGGGGATGTCAGTGGCCCGGGATAAAGAAAAAAAAGATTACCACGTGGTCGCAGTTGTCGGAGATGGAAGCTTGACTGGCGGTGTAGCCTGGGAAGCCTTAAACCAGATTGGCCACCTCAGAGAGAAATTGATTATTATCTTGAATTACAATGAAATGTCCATTTCCCATAACGTGGGAGCATTATCCAAATATCTATCTTATCTTGTCTCAGGGCGATACTACCTGAGAATGAAGGACCATGCAAAATCGATACTCAAAGTCATTCCTGCGGTGGGAGAACCGATGATAAAAGTCGCCCGGGCCGTGGAAGAGGCAATCAAGAAGATATTCTTTCCCGGTCTGGTGTTTGAAGAATTGGGAATCAGGTATATCGGGCCGATTCAGGGACACAGCCTTTCCTCTCTCATGGAAATCTTTGAGGAAGCCAAGTCCTCGAAAGGGCCGGTGCTCGTTCATTGTGTTACCCAGAAGGGAAAGGGATACCCTCCTGCGCAGAAGAATCCGAGCCTGTATCACAGTATCTCCCCTTTTGATCTCCAAACAGGGAAAATATTCTCCTCGAACCAAAGACCGACATATTCTTCTGTTTTCGGAGAGAGCCTGACGCGTCTTGCTGAAAAGGATAAAAAGGTTGTTGCTATAACAGCCGCAATGCCAGAGGGGACTGGCCTGAGCCCTTTCGCCTCCCGATTTCCTGATAGGTTTTTTGATGTGGGTATCGCTGAGCAGCATGCTGTCGATTTTGCTACCGGATTGGCCCTTAACGGCTTCAGACCTGTGGTCGCCATCTATTCTACATTTCTTCAAAGGGCTTATGATCAAATCTACCATGATGTGTGCCTGATGGATATTCCTGTCATCTTTGCTCTCGATCGCTCGGGTATCGTCCCGGCTGACGGGGCTACCCATCAAGGCATAAACGATATCATCTACCTCAGGCATATGCCTCACATGATTGTCATGGCCCCCAAAGATGAGAATGAATTGCAGCATATGCTGAGATCTGCATTCTCCTTCTCTCATCCTGCGGCTATTCGATTCCCGAAAGGGATGGGTTTTGGAGTGCCTCTTGATGAGACTTTCACAGAGATTCCGTTGGGTCGGAGTGAGCAGCTTAAAGAAGGAAAGGATTTACTCATTGCTCTGGGAAGCATGGTTTATCCTGCCTTGAAGGCGGCAAAGAGGTTAGAGCAGCAAGGGATAAGCCTAGCTGTGGTCAATGCCCGGTTTGTCAAACCTTTAGATGAGAGGATGATACTCAGATTTGCTCGCCCTGGAGGAAGGATCATCGTTGCAGAAGAAGGAGTAAAAACAGGTGGGTTTGGTAGTGCGGTGCGCGAGCTTCTGGATAGAGAAGGCAGGTGTGACGTTAGGTTCAAAAGCATTGGTCTTCCTTTGGAGATATACCCCTTAGGTAGGGTAGATGAGATAAAGAAAAGATACCAGCTGGATGAAGAGGGGATTTTTTGTCAAATTTTGGATTTTTGCGGGGAAAAAGAAAGAGCTCTTGATGGAAAAGGAGAGAGCTGATAAAGTCCTGGTCGCTCGAGGTTTGGTCGAGAGCAGGCATAAAGCCCAGGCCCTGATCATGGCAGGATTGGTTTATTCTGATGGGCGGAGAGTGGAAAAACCCGGGCAGAGGCTGGCCCTGGATGAGAACATTTTGATCAAGGAGACTATGCCCTTCGTCAGCCGCGGGGGGCTGAAACTGGAGGAAGCCCTTGATGCCTTCGATATTTCGGTTAAAGGTCAAGTGGCGGCTGATCTGGGAGCGTCCACTGGGGGCTTCACCGATTGTCTTCTCCAAAGGGGAGTGGTGCGGATTTATGCAGTGGATGTGGACATCCGTCAGCTGGATTGGCATTTGAGAGAAGACCCCCGTGTTATTCTCAAGGAAAAGAATGCCCGTTATTTAAAAAAAACCGATTTTCCGGAAGCCTTAGGTATCGTCGCCATGGATCTCTCTTTCATATCTGTCCTCAAGGTGATACCGGCTGTTAAAGAGTTTCTTGGAGAGGGGAAGCTGCTTGCTCTCATCAAGCCTCAGTTTGAGGTAGGGAAAGGTCAGGTGGGAAAAAAGGGGATTGTCAAGGACCCGCGCTTGCATCAAGAGGTGCTCGAGGAGATAGAAGAAGAGGCCTCAGGAATGGGGTTTGTGCTTCGAGGCTTGACTAAGATATCTCTGCTTGGTCAGAAAGGAAACCAGGAATTTTTCGCTTATTGGTCTCTAGGAAAGAGTCCATTATCTTCGGCTAAGGTCAAGAGATCAATCAGGGAGGTTGTCTGGAATGAATAAAATTCATCGGGTAGGATTTGTGATAAAGCCCCATGCTCCTCAAATTGAGAAGATACTGGAAGAGCTCCATCGTTATTTTACAAAAAGGGACATAGTGTGCTTTTTGGAGGAAGAGGCTGCCCAAAAGCTGAGGAAGAAAGAAGGATATCCGAGAGAAGAGCTTCCGGAACGAGTCGACCTCGTGGTTGTCCTTGGTGGTGATGGAACCCTCCTCAGTGTTGCCCACTTGGCAGCTCAGAAGGATGTGCCTGTGTTGGGAGTGAACTTGGGGAAGCTTGGATTTCTGACTGAAGTTCCTCTTTCCGAAATATATCTGACTCTGGATGCTTTCCTGGAAGGAAACGAAAAAATCATCAGCCACAGACGGATGCTGGAGGCATCGTTCAGAGAAAAAGCCTATTACTGTCTCAATGATGTGGTTATAAACAAAGGGGCTCTGGCGCGAATGATTCAATGCACTATCTGGATAGAAGAGAAGGAAATAGCAAGGCTTCGGGCGGATGGGCTGATTATCTCCACTCCTACTGGTTCGACAGCTTACTCTCTGGCAGCCGGTGGACCGATCATTCAGCCGTATGTTCCTGCCATCATCATTGCTCCCATCTGTCCTCATACCCTTTCCTTTCGGCCCCTGGTCATTTCCTCCGATTTAGCCATAAAGGTTCAGCTTCTGACTGGAGGAGAGGAGGTCTATCTCACTCTCGATGGTCAGAGGGGAAATCCGTTGGTTAAGGACGATGTTATCAAGGTCAGGCTGAGTGATTTTGCGCTTCGTCTTATTTCCTCTCCAAAGAGGAATTATTTCGACTTGGTTAAAGAGAAGTTGGGCTGGGCCGAATGATTTGACATTTTTCTGACCTGGTATTATCATAATCACTTTCCATGGGTCAGAAAATCAGAGTGATATACGTTTCAGCAGAGGTTTCTCCCTTTGCCAAATCGGGGGAATTGGCAGATGTTGCCTCCTCTCTTCCTAAGTATCTTGCCTCCTTTGGTATGGATGTCTCTGTCTTCATGCCCAAATACAGACGACCAGAAATTGAGTCCTTACCCAAAGAATTAGTAAAGGCGAAAATCTTGATCCCTGTAGGGGGAGAAAAAGTTAAAGCCCAAGTCTACAGAAGCGAGCTGGGAAGGTATAATATCTATTTCATAGAAAATCCCAAGTATTTCTGGAGAGAGAATATCTATGGCACGGGCAAGGGAGAATACCTGGATAATGATGAAAGATTCATTTTTTTCAGCCGAGCCGTGCTGGAGTTTTTGTGGAAGACCAAGATGCCTGTGGATGTGATTCACTGTAACAATTGGCCCACCGCCCTCATTCCCGTTTTCCTGAAAACTCATTACGCCAACAGGAGTCATTTTAAAAAGGTTGCTACCATCCTTACTCTTCATAACATCGCTTATCAGGGAGAATTTCCGGCTGAGGCTCTTTCCTTGGCAGGATTGAACTGGAACGATCTGAGTCCCCGACCTTTGGATTTCAACGGCAAGTTTAATTTTCTCCGAACAGGCCTCCTGTTTTCCGATATTCTCAACACAGTGAGTTATTCTTATAGAAGAGAGATCCTGACCATGAAGCATGGTTTCGGGTTGAAGGATGTTCTGAAAAGCCGCAAGGATGTCTTTTTCAGTATTCGCAATGGTGTGGACTACGAAATTTGGAACCCAGAAACAGATCCTTACATCGTGGCCAATTATACCCCTTCTGACTTAAGGCCCAAGCAAGAATGCAAAAAAGATTTGATCCAGGAATTCGGACTTTCCCTCCCTCTTCAGACAGCTATAATCGGTGTGGTCTCCTACCTAAGCTCTCAGAAGGGCTTTGATATTCTGATCGAGGCAATGGATAAGATCATGGATATGGATGTGGGTCTGGTGATCCTGGGTAAGGGGGATGAAAAGTACGAGAGCGAGTTCCTGACTATTCGGGATCGCTATCCTGGAAAATTTTCCATTAAGTTTGAGCTGAACCCTGCTTTGGTCCATAAGATTGCAGCGGGAGCGGATATTTTTCTTATTCCATCCCTGTATGAGCCGTGTGGATTGAATCAGCTGTACAGCTTCCGCTACGGGACCGTGCCAGTGGTTCGGGCCACAGGGGGATTAGGAGAAACTGTAAAGGCCTATGATCCGAAAACCATGAGAGGGAACGGCTTTGTTTTCAAAGAGTATTCCTCCCAATCTCTGGTTAAAGCCTTGAGAAGAGCACTTTCCTGTTATACAAAGCCCGGTGTCTGGAAAAAGATCATAAAGGCCGGTCTTGAAGAAAATTTTTCCTGGCAGAGTGCAGCGAGAAGATATGCGAAACTCTATAGAAGTGCATTGGAGATGAGGAAAGGAGGCTAGATTGCCCGAAGATTTCACTCACGTCAGCGATGGGACTTTTGAGGAAGAGGTCTTGAAGAGTGAGCTTCCAGTTCTGGTGGATTTTTGGGCCACCTGGTGTGCTCCATGTCAAATGGTCGTTCCGTCCTTGGAATATTTGGCTCAAAATTATAAGGACAAGATAAAGATCAGGAAGTTGAACGTGGATGAAAACCCCAAGATCACATCCCGATACAGAGTCATGAGCATTCCCGCACTGCTTTTCTTTAAAAATGGGGAACTCAAAGAAACCATAGTGGGTGCTCTTCCCCGGGAAAAGATCGTCGAAGTGATATCCAAACACTTATGAACGAAACCTACGACGTGGTCATCATAGGTGCGGGACCAGCTGGTCTGGCCGCCGCCATCTATACGGGTAGGGCAAGGCTAAAGACGCTGGTCGTAGAGAAGGGGATGCCTGGAGGACAAATCCTCCTTACGGATTTTGTAGAAAACTATCCTGGTTTTCCTGATGGTGTCGTTCCCTTCCAGTTGATGGACGATTTCCGGAAACAAGCCGGAAAATTTGGAGCAGAGATCGCTACCGACGAAATCACGCAGATACAAAAGAAAGACAGCCTCTGGATCGTGATAGGGAGAAAAGAAGAGTACCCTACCCAGACAGTAATTGTCTGTACGGGATCTGTCTACAGGAAATTGGGGTTGGAAGGAGAAGGGAGGCTTGTCGGGAAGGGAGTTTCCTACTGCGCCACTTGTGACGGAGCCTTTTTCAAAGATAAGGATGTTGCAGTGGTGGGGGGAGGAGATAATGCCTTAAGAGAGGCGTTCTTTTTGACAAAATTCTGCCGCTCGATAAAACTCATCCACCGCCGCCGTCAGTTGCGCGGTGAAAAAATCTACCAGGAAAGAGTGTTCTCCAGCCAGAAGATCGAGATTTTATGGGAGACTTTAGTCGAGGAGATTTCAGGTCAGGACAAGTTCGAATCGATCACGGTGAAAAATGTCAAGACAAACAAAACTTCCAAGCTAAAACTGGATGGGCTTTTTGTTTCTATCGGGACAGTTCCTAATTCGGGACTTATCAGAGGCCTTTTGGATTTAGATGAGGGAGGCAAGATAAAAGTGCGCTCATCCATGGCTACCTCTCAACCCGGGATTTTCGCTGCCGGCGATGTAACCGATGCTTGTCCACAACAGATGGCCACTGCAGTGGGGACAGGGGTGATTGCCGCTCTCTCTGTCAATGAATATTTGGAGTCCACATGAAGTCAGCCGCTCATTCCCGTCTAGAGAAGTTATGAAGGGCTGATTCCAATTCCTCCAGTTTTTTCTTCAATCTCTTCACATCCTTGAAAAGCTCATAGAGTTGTGGAAGAAGCACCCAGGCTTTTCGTGCTTCTTTGATATCCATGTGGGGAGTTCCGCCGACGAATGAGTTTGGAGGAATGTTTTTGGCGATTCCGGTCTGTGCGGCCACGATCACGTTATCGCCGATGGTCACATGGTCGGAAACGCCGACCTGTCCTCCCATGATGACATTTTTGCCCACTTTGGTGCTACCGGCGATTCCGGTCTGCGCGGCCAGGATGGTGTTTTCTCCGATCTCGACGTTATGGGCGATCTGAACTAAATTGTCGATCTTGGTCCCTCTTCGGATGATTGTTTCTCCTAAGGCAGCTCGGTCAATGGTGGTGTTAGCTCCCACTTCGATATCGTCCTCGATGACCACGATGCCCTTTTGTGGTATCTTGCAGTGCGTGCCATTCTTTTCTTTTAAGTAGCCAAAGCCATCAGAGCCGATGACAGCCCCGTTGTGAATAATCACTCTGTTTCCGACCTTGGTTCCTTCCCGGATGGAGACCTGAGAATGGATGATCACATCCTGTCCGATGGAGACTCTGGGATAGATGATAACATGAGGGAAGATGACCGTGCCCGAACCGATCTCAACCCCATCGCCGATTGATGAGAAAGGGCCCACAGCGACGTCCTCTCCAATCTTTGCCGAGGGAGAGATAAGGGCTTGGGGATGGATGCCAGGCAAAGGGCGGTACGGTTTGTAGAAGAGTCCGATGGCTTTGATGAAAGTGCGGTAGGGATTTTCCGATTTTATGACGGGGATCCTCTTGTAATTTTCCTGGACAGGGATGATGGCAGCCGAAGCCCTGCTTTTCTCCAACAGAGGAAAATATTTCCCGTGAACAACAAATACCAGGTCTCCCTTTTTTGCCTTCTCCAGGCTGGCTACACCTTGGATAGGTGTTTTTCCTTCTCCTTCAAACGGACATTCCAGTATCCGGGCAAGCTCCTCTACAGAGAGAGCAGGAGGATCAGGTAGCTTTCTCATCGATTCTCTCGTTTATGACGGCAGCCAACTCGGCTCCCCAAAGCAGAATCACCATGGAGAAAGAGATCCAGAGAAGGAAGAAAATGAGGGAGGTCAGAGTTCCTTGAAGGAACCTGGATAGAACGATCCCTATAGCCGAGAAGTGGGCCACGTAAAAAGCAAAGAGCCGCTTAAAGGCTTCCCAGAGAAAGGCACTGACCACAGCAGCCAGCGCTGCTGCTCTGGTATGCACTTTAATCTCTGGAATAAACTTATACAGGGAAAAGAGAACCAGGAAAGTCAATGTGAAGGGAATAAGATACTGAATCAGAAAGTTGTCCACCAGGGAGACGATTTTTGGGTTGATATGCGCAGCAACTATCTGGCTTTCCCTTATGGTCCGATGGACAGCCGTCCATAACGCGGTTATAGAGAGAGAAATCAGCATGATGATCCCGATGATGAACATGATGAGGTATTCCATAATCCGATTGTAGAGAAACGATTTCTGGTATGTGGCCTTAAAGATGAAATTTATGGAGTAGATCAAGTTGGAGAAGAGGAAACTGGCCGCAACAAAGGAGCCAGCCAACCCGAACCAGCCCAGATTGGTGATATTCCGGGAAAGATCCTGAATCCTGGTGAAGAAATTAGGGTCGAGCTGGGCGAAGAATTCTTCAGAGAAGATGTTGAGACTGCGAAAAGCTATCTCTGAGCCACCAAATATCCTGGCAGTTATGAAGGCAAACAAGGCGACCAGAGGGATAGCACAGAGAACGGCGAAGTAAGAGATGATGATGGCGAAGTTTCCGCACCTGTCTTCGCTGAATCTTTTTATGGTCGTGCTCAGGATGGTGAGAGCAGGAAGCTTCATTGTCTAAATCAAATGCGAATGAGCGCTTCTCTCAGAAGTATTTGCCCCATTGGACCATGAGAATGATGATGGTGATGAGGAGGGCATAGATCACCAACGTTTCGATCAGGACAAGTCCAAAGATGAGGATAAACCGAATATGGGGGGCTGCGGCTGGATTGCGAGAGATTCCCTCGCAGGCACTGCTTATGGATTTTGCTTGGCAGAATGCTCCTGCGGCCGAAGCAAAAGTGATGATGGCTCCGCCGACTATTATGGAGAGCTTGAACAGGGGAGCTTTGGCGGCATTAAAGGTTTCTTCTTGGGCTAAAAGAGGGGTGGCTGTCAGAGCGATAAGAAAGAACAGTATTACCAGAGGCTTAAGATTCTTTCTCATTCTTCCTCCTTTTTAAATTAATGTTTTTCTTCATGGGCCACGGCCCCTGCAATGTAAATACAGGACAGAAGGACAAACACAAAAGCCTGAATGATGGAGGTGAAGATAGCTACAGCCATGAAGGGAAGGGGGAGAAAGAAAGGAATGATGGAGGCGATAATCAGGATGAGCAGTTCTTCGGCAAATATGTTTCCGAAGAGTCGAATAGAGAGAGATACAGGACGGGAGAAATGGCTGATGATTTCAATAGGAAGCAGAAGTGGAGCAAGGAGTGGAATGGGCCCGGTAAAATGACCAAGATATTTAAGAAAACCCTGGGATTTGATTCCCTGCCAGTGGTAGTAGACAAAGACCACCAGGGCGCAACCAGCGGTTGTATTCAGTTTGCTGGTGGGGGCCATAAATCCAGGAACGAGCCCGAGGAGATTACAGAAAAGGATGAAAAGACCGATGGTGGCGACCATGGGCAGATATTTCTTTCCTTCTTCCCCGATAATATCTACTAGAAGACTCTCGAAGGTTTCGATGATGAGCTCGAGTGTACTCTGGAGCTTGGTGGGAACAAGGTGTCGCCTGCGAGACGCAAGTCCCAGAAAGAGGACGAGAAGAAAGGAGACGATGAGGCACATCACTATATAATCAGGAATGAGGTTTTCTGGATTTTTGACTTCGATTCCCACCAGGCCAAGAAGGAAAGCGAGAGATTTTCCGAAGATTTTATTGAAGAGTTCAACGATGAATAAGCTGTGTTCTAGCCTTTCCATTTTTTTATCTTAGCTAGTCCGAGAATACCCTCAACGAGAAAAACGGGAACGATCACCGAGAACCCGATCATAAACGCAATAATTCTCTTTGAAAAGAAGATGATTATAATAAAAAAGATAGCAAGAATCAACAGAAGTCGCAGGCTGTAGAAGACGATCGAAGTCCTTATCGCTTTCTTTCTGTCAGGAATGAGAAATCGGGTGATGGATGCTTTTAGCCAGAAAAAGCTTAAAGCAGAGAGAGCTCCTCCAGCAAAGATGAAAAAAGAGGTGAACTCGCCAAAAAAGATGAGTGAGGCACAAGATATGAAAAATGCAAGGAGGAGGATTTCGCCAGGAATTCGCCTCAGTATCTTTTCTTCATCGGGGACAGCTCCCTTTTCAAGAGGGAGACTTACCCCCTTTTTCTTAAACATCTTTATATTTGCTCAAGCCCCTTAATAGACTGTAGAATCCGGAGACTACGCCGAGAATAGTGAACAGGAGAAGTAGCCAGGGCTGGGTTCCAAAGAGTTTGTCCAAGAAGTAACCGGCAAACAATCCCACTGCAATTGAAGAGGGCAGCATAAGCACCAGAGAAGCCAGCTCAATAATTTTCCTGGTGTTGAATTTTAAAGGACTCTTGATGGTCATTTGGTTGCTCTTTTAAATTGGATTTTCCCTAAAGCTACCCCCAAGTCTCTAGAGTCTGGTACTCCTCTGGATTTAAAAGGGTTCCAGGTTCTTGAAACTTGAATAAGTAAGAGGACTTCTCTGTTTACTTCATCCTGGACATGATAGGTGAACGTGTTCCATCCTCCCTCCTTGAGAATAACTTGGTCCAGGACTTTCTTTTTTTTGAAGAAGTCCTCGACTAACAAGATTTTAACCTTGACTGGATTTCTCTCTATATCAGGATGCGAAGCATGCAGAGTGATTTCCATGACAGGCTTTTCGATCTTTATCGTCAAACCAGCGAAGCGTTTTGTCCAGCGGAATTCTCTTCCATCCCTTGTTATCTCTTTCTTGTAGAGACCAAAATTTTGTTGGATTTGGAATTGCTCCGTCCGCCTCTTCAAGGAAAGAGAATGAGTGGAGTTCCACAGATGGACTCCAAGGAAAAAGGCAAGGAGGAGAGAAGCTGCGATTGTGGCCCTTTTGCTGAAAAGGCTTCCCTTCATCTCATCTTTTTTGACCCATCGAAAAGAGAAGATGAGCGAGACCAACAGCCAGAATGTATACTTGACTTCGAAGCTCCCGATATAGGTGTGAACGAAAAATTGGAGAAAGAGACAAAAAATTCCGCAGGAAAGCCCTATAGGAATATATCTCCACCTGTAGCGAGAAAAAGATACTCCCAGGCCCTTTCTCATTTGTTTAAAGATCTCCCAAAAGATCCACAGGGAGAAAACAAGAGCCACTATTCCCATCTCCGAACCTACATGAAGAAAATAATTCTCTGCTGAATCTGTCCATGTTTTGTAAGGGCTTTGATACATAAGCGCATAATTGGGAAGTTCGATGATGTAAGCCCCCACTCCTACTCCTGAGAAAGGATAGTGTTTCATCATCAGAAAAGCCATTCTCCACTGACTGTGCCACCGGATACGGATAGCCTCTTCCAAGCCGCCATAGGGGTACTCTCTTTGGGTCAACCGTTTGTATGCTTCTGAATCCTTAAAGGAGATGAGAAAAAGCAGCAGGGCTGCCGCCACAAGAATAAGAATGATCACAGAGGTGATGACTTTTTTCAAAGACAGTCCTTTTAGCCTTCTCCAGACCGCCGCTTTTCTGAGCGCCAATATCCAGAAGAGAAGAAGGGAGAGAAAAACGGCAGCCAGGCCGCTTTTTGAACCGGTCTGGGGGAGAATGAGCAGACCCCAGAGGAGAAGAAGGAGGGAGAGGAGACGGAGGATACCTTTGAAAGCCAAGGCGGCTGCCAGAATGAGAGGGAGGAGTATGGACAGATAGGCTCCGAAAGAAAGAGGATTCTTGAAGGTCGCGTTGATAAGAGATTCATTGATCCGCATGGGTGTGTTTCCGAATCCTTGATCTTGAAGATGCTGATAGGAGCCGGCCATGAGAGCGATGGATGTGCTGATGAGCAAGACAACTAGAATTCGCTTTATATCTTCCCTTGTTTCTATGGTATTGAGGAGGATAAAAAAGAAGGTAAAGCCGGTGAGGTAGTTGAGCGAAAGAAAAATAACGCTCATCATGGCCCCGCCAGCGGTTACACCGTGTACATTGGAGGCGAGCTCGTAGACATGATCGGATAAGAAGGGGAAGAAATTGGCATATCTTAGAAGAGTGATGACTGCTGAAATAAGGATCATCAGGGAGAAGAGGACCATGGGCCGGAAGACAGACAACTTAAGGAAAGGCTTTGAGGGATAAAGGGCATGATGAACCAGCCAGCCAAGGAGATAGAACAGGAAGAGGACCAAAGACGTGGGCGCATGGGGGATGTTTTCAAAGATGCGGAAAAAATAGGGAAGACTGTTAATCAGAGGGAAAGAGAGGATAAAAAAAAGCGTTCCTGTACGCACCTTGACTGCGGTCAGGACAAAGGCAAAAAGGAGGATGGGCAAGAGGGCCGTCTGAAAAGGTTTGACCAAGGGAACGTATATTAAATAAAAGTAGTAGATGCCAACGGCAAGAATCAGAGCGGTCAACAGGAAGGTGATCTGCTTTCTCATCGGATTTGAGGAGTGGTGGTGCGGGTTTCCATACCTCCTTGCCAAAGACCCTCCCACCCTCCACCATGGGCTTCGGAGGGACGGAAACCCGCGCTGCTAGAGATCGCTTTTATCATCATATGCTTTCACGAGAAAAAGATGCTTATGTTCAATCAGGAAAATTCTCTTAGAGTTGTAAAGAACCACAACCAGTCTCTTTTTATGGGATTATCAGAGAGATTTGAGCAATGCTTTCCCTCTCCATCATTCATCCGGAGCCTGTCTCTTTTTTCTGGAGAACAAGTTGTAATAATCCAGATAATGAAGGAGGAGGAAGCCGATAAGACAGACAAGAAGGAACGACAGTAACCTGAGCCGAGTTTGGATGAAGTTAAACAGGACTCCTACGGTTGAGAAGAGGAAGGAGATGAAGATCAGCAGCAATGTTGTCTTAGTTTCAGAGAAACCCTTCTTTAAAAAGCGATAATGGAAATGATCTGTGTCTCCGATGAAGATATTTTGTTTCCTGGAGACTCTTCTGATGATGGTGACCAGAGTTTCCAGGATGGGGAGGAATAGAATGATGATGGGAATCATCAATGCCATAGCCAGGGAGACCTTTCGATGAATCTTGGCCATGGAGATAACGGCGAGGATGAAGCCTATCACCATACTCCCCGAGTCTCCAAGATAGATTTTAGCCTTGGGGAAATTAAAAGGATAAAATCCTACCATGGCTCCCAGTAAAACTGCGATAATCACCACAACGTGGTATTGAGAAGAGAGCAAGGCCAGGATTCCTAAAGAGAGAGCTGCAAAGAACGACACTCCTACTGCCAGGCCGTCAAGGCCATCCATGATGTTTGCGGCGTTGGTGATGCCCACCACCCACAAGATGGTCAACAGGAAGGAGAGTAAGTAAAACCCTAAACTCTTAGTTCCCATGAAGGGGATGCTGATTTCTGCGATTTTAAATCCGCCGAAATAGATCAGGATGGCGGCGATGACCTGAAAAAAGAATTTTATAATGGCATCTGCACCCTTGAGGTCGTCGTATATCCCCAAAATAAATATGACAAAGGTCGCAATGAAGAAAAGACTGTAGCTGGCTTTTTCATCGATAGCAGTGAAAATGTGGCTGAACGCGATGCGCATGACGAGAAGGGAGAAAAACATGGAGATAACGATAACAATTCCTCCCATTCGTGGAATTTTCTTTTCTTTGAAGTCTAGTTCTTTTTGTTGGTTGAAGTCTTTTTTGATGGAGGATGATTTCAGCAAGAAAAAAGACAAGAGAAATGAGAGAAGGCCCGGAAGAAAGAAGGCGATGATGATTCCTGATGCTTCCATGGTGGTCTTTACATCATTCTATTTTGCCTGGAAGAAATCTTCAAGCAAAACACGCAGCCTCGCATCATTTTTAAGGTTTCAAAACTCAAATCCCAAAGCTATCCCGAAACCTGCCCCTCCGATGTCAATCTTTACTTCAGCCGGTTTTATTTCGCAGTAGTGGTAGCTGACATAGGCATCAATTATAAAATGTTTGATAAATTTTTTTAACCCCTTTATTTTCTTGTATCCTCCAATCCTTGCCGAAAGGCCCAATCGACCATCATCCACTTTGCCGATAGGATTCTTTTCTTGGAAAAGAAAGTAGCAGAAGCCTGCCCCTGCGTAGAGGTGAAGTCCTTTCTTAAGGAAGACATATCTTAAGTGAGCACCAAGAGGAAGAATTTTTATCTGTGTTTTTTCCCCGGTGAAAGTCAGTCTTCCCGATTTGTAAAAATATCGGGCCTCCAGATGGAACTCTATATTTTTCCAGATGGCTCTCCCGATATCAAGACCAACTTCCCCCCCAGGGCCGTAGATGTCTCTGAATGCTTTTTCCGATGGGAAGAAATAACTTCCGCTGATTTCCAACCGGGCGATCTCTGCCTTCATCATTGAGGGAAGCAGAAGAAAGCTGATAACAGCTAAGATCAGTCTCTTTCTTGTGCTTTTCATCCTATCTCACATCTATCACAGCAGGGTCGCTTTCCCTGCCAAATTCATCTTGAGCTCTCAATTCATACCTGTATGATCTGTCTTTTTCAACCTTTCGGTGCCAGTATTTGAAGGTCTGTGCATCTGTCTCATCTAATAAAGTTCTCCCTCCGTCCTCTAAAAGATAAATCTTATATTTTTGGATAAATTTATTCTGAGGATTGACATCCCAAGTCAAGACATTGATATATTCGATTTGAGATAAAGATCTATTTTCTCTTTTTTCTCCGCTGAAATTCGAGGGTGGAAAGAGGAGAGGGAATTGGATGTAGAGGGAGACATTCAAGTTTTGAGAGCTGTTTGAGCTATCAGGGGCAGTTATGGTGATTTGAGCTTGATTGAGCTCCTCGGTAAGTCCGGAGATATCCACGGTAACTTCGATGAAATCCCACTCTCCTGAAGAATCCCCACTGTCGGGGGAGACGCTTATCCAGTCCTTATCCACGCTGATTTGATAATCTAGTTTTCCCTCTCCAGAATTTTTTATTTTAAATCCTTGTGATGGAGGGTTAGCCTCCCCGGCAACAGCTCGAAAAGAGAGGGAAGATTTGTTCAGACTGATTTCCGGACCATAGACAGTCAAATGGACCGCGATTACCTGGGGGCTGTTGGAGGCATTCTCAGCAGTAATCATCAGCTGCCCTTGATAGCTTCCTCTAGAGATGTTGGAGATATCTACTGAGACTTTGATCTCATCCCATTCTCCATCAGACTCTCCGCTTGCAGGCGAGACACTTAGCCACGCTTTATTGTCACTGATTTGATATTTGAGCGTTCCCTTCCCTGAGTTTCTTATTTTAAATGCCTTTGACGGAGGATTTGATTCTCCCTTTGTTCCTTCAAAGGAAAAGGAAGCTGTGTCGAGCTCGACAATCGGACCGGAAACGGTCAAGTTGACTGTGAGTACTTGAAGACCGTCTGGTATGTCCTCAGCCGATATGGATACCTGACCCTGATAATTGCCCTGAGAGAGGTTTGAAATGTTTACCGAGACTTCGATTTCATCCCATTCCCCCTCTGACTCTCCGCTTGTAGGCGAGACGCTTAGCCACGCTTTATTGTCACTGATTTGATATTTGAGGGTTTCCTCTCCTGAGTTTCTTATTTTAAATATTTTTGACGGAGGATTTGATTCTCCCTTTATTCCTTCAAAAGAAAGCGAGTAGGTGTTCAGTTCGATAATCGGGCTGGCGATGTTCAGGTTGATCGTGACCACTCGGGGACTGTTAGGGGCGTATTCAGCAGTGATGGTTACGTGGCCTTGGTGGTTTCCCCAGGACAAATTGGAAATATCCACCGTAACTTCGATTTCATCCCATTCCCTTCTCGCGTCTCCGCTTGTAGGCGAGACATTTATCCAGTCTTGATCGACTCTGATTTGATAATTGAGCTTTCCTGCCCCTGAGTTACTTATTTTGAAAACCTGGGCTGGAGGGTTTGATCCTCCAATTTTTGCTTCAAAGGAAAGGGAGGTGGGATCAATATCTATAGAAGGAAAGGTATCGACAAGATCCTCATACCAAGTCTTAGCCATCAGTTGGTAACCTTGCTCATTAGGATGTGTTGCATCACTGTAGAGAACACCTGAATGGATACCGCCAAAAGCTTGAAATTGGTCGACAAAATGGATGTTGAGCTCAGAGACTATGAATTTAATCTTTTCATTGAGGTCCAATACTCTTTCTTCTATCATTCCTTCCCAGGGAGCTTTCGGAATTAAAGAGGCTAAAAAGACAGCCATTCCCAACTGAAGAGCTCTTTCAGCCATTTTCTTCAAGTTGAAAGCTGCTGTATCCATGGAGATCGTTTCATCTTTAACGTCATTTATGCCTTCCATAAGAAATAGTGTTTGCGCTAGCTCTTCGTTTATTACAGAATTGATACGGCTTAAACCTGCTGATGTTTTTTCATTTGCCACGCCACGATTTACGACCTGGCTATCTTTTATATTCTCATCGATCAGGGTCTCTAATCGTGGAATATATCCTTTCTCAGGAGCTGGCATATTATTTATGACTCCATACGTGATGCTGTCGCCAAAGCCGACGTATTTGTCTTCATCCAAGGCAAGAATTTGAGGGGAGTGGATATTTCCCTCCTTTATGAAGAAGGGCTCATACAATTCATAAAAATGAAGCAATCTGGCTCTTATTTCTGATTCAATTTCCCATACAACTCCAATTCTATTATCCAGAGAAACGATTTTCAGGGAGTTAACTTCACTTTTTTCCTCGGAAATAATGACCTCGGAGGTCCATCTCTCATCCATCCTGTAAGTTAAACAGACTTCATTCTTCTCATCTTGAGATTTTTGCCACACAACAACAGGAATTGTGCCTAAAAACATAGAGATGCAGGGAGAGGTATCAGCAATATTGTGGTTGTTGGTGATTTTTTTTTCCTCTGTCCATCTATTTCCATCCCAGTATGAATAATACAATTCGTAGTCATCTCCATCATATGCGCTCCATACGACATGAGGAAAACCATTAAAATCTAGAGAGATGGAAGGATTGATATGGGGAACACCAGAATCTTGATTCAGGCTTAAAGGCCTGATCCATCTTTGACCATCGAAGTAAGTGTACAAGATTTCATCATGGTTTTGGAGCGGCCCAACCCAGAATATCCATATTTTTTCTGTCCCATCGATGACAATTTGAGGACTAAGAGCTGAGGAAGTCAAGGAAGAATTTATCTCCCATGTTTGACCTGTGTTTAAATTTTTAACCAGGACAAGGTATTTTTTCTGGAAATAATTGATCCACACCACCCAGAGATCGTTTCCATAGGTAAAATCTATGCAGGGTGAAAAATTGAATCCTTCCCGATTGCTTGTTACCCTTGTTGGATGGACTAATTTTTTATTTCTTAGCTGAGCTACGTAGATATCACTTTTTCCAGATTCTCTCTCTTCCCAGGCTATCCATGTTTTCCCTGCTTTATCTTTTTTAACCCGAACAAAATTGACATGATGGGTATATTCGACCTCTTGGGCAGCAACCCTTTCAGCAGTGTCTCTCTTTTCTGCCCTAGATATGCCTATTCTTCCATTTGAATTGATATAAACAACGTTCAGGCGCCCCTGGTGATCGAAGTAGGGAAAACCTTCTTTTCCTGGGATAGAGATAATATTTCTTTCCGCGAACTGGCTTCCACTCAATGTTGAGAAGAGCAAGATGAAAACTGTTATAATCCATACCCTGAAGAGGTAAAAATTTTTCCCAACCTCTTTCATTCCTTCCTCATCCTTGATGGCACTCATTACTCTTTCTGACAATCACAGATTCGACTGAAAGAGCGAGCTTTCTGCCGGAATTAGCTGATTTTAAAAAGATTCCTTTGATTTGTCAATCTAAGAAATAGGAGTGGTGATAGGATGCATCTCTTGATTCCGGTTATATTGACTTAATATTTGCTATTTTATAGGATTAAAAACAATTTATAGTTTTGAATATTGCGCAAATCATGAATTCAAAAAAATTGAGAGCTGACTTTTTGAAAGTGTTGTTGCTCCTTCTTTTTTTTTGTTTGATAAGCCTTATCATAGAGATCGCCTTTTTCAATAAAGGTTTTTTTCACAGAGAAGGCAGCAGGGATGGCATCCTTTTTGATTATTACTGGATACGCCACTTGGCTGTTTTCGTGCTCCTAATACTCTCGTTTATTATCCAGAAAAAGAGAATTGACTTTAGAAATCTAAAACCCTATTCAGCATTCGTTCTCTTGCTCGTGAATATTGTTCCAGGCATATCCTCGATAAGTAAATATTTTTTTCTTTTCTTGTCTTTCCTCTTATTCCTGTATCTCAAATCTAACTGCAATTCCCTGCAATACAGAAAGTTACTGCGCAAAAATTTGTATATCATCATATTTTTTATTGTCTTGTTCATACTGTTTTTTCCTTTGCTTTTTAGAGAAGGTTATGTGTATGACCCTCTTGCATTGTACATGCATTGGCCGGGATATCGATTATCATATGTTTCAGGGTTAAGAGAGACAACTGGCGGGGCAAGTGACTTATTCGATGCTTTTTTACCCCAATGGAATTATACCTATCATTCTATAAGAGAGGGAACCTTCCCTTTATGGCGGTTTAACAAGGGATTAGGAGTTCCTCAGTATGAACAATCTTATCACCCTGAAAAGTTGATACCATTCATTGTAGAGCCCACAGAAGCTCTTACTCTTGTTGTCTTACTCAAATTATTTTTATGCATGATGGGGATGTATTTTCTCCTGCGTGTGATGAGGGTTAGAGAAATAGCAGCCACTATAGGGGGAATCGGCTATGCTCTTTCCGGTTTTGTTATCGGCTGGTTGCATGGCCCTCAATCTTCTGTTTCCTATCACATCCCCTTTCTCTTCTTCTTTCTGATAAGTTACCTCTATACCAAGAAGTTGAAGTTTTTGTTTTATTTTGCCCTCTGGAGTGGCCTTATAATTTATTCAGGTTTTCTTCCAGTAGCCGGATATTCCTATTATGGGATCGGGCTTTTTTTAATTTTCTTCTATGGGCTTGATAGGCGAAGGCTTCTTCCCAAGGTTAAAGAGGCCCTTAAGATATCACTCTATTGGGTTTTAGGCATGATGATTGTCTCGTTTCACTTCCTCTCGATGTACTATTCTATTTTCATCAGCAGGAGCATTGACATTTCCTATAGACATATCGGTAAAGTCCCTTATCTTTTACCTAAATACTTTAAAAATATTATTTTTCCCTCTTATTACGGTGGGGATATAACACCCGAGATTAGACCATACATCAGCTCAATTTTGATCCTCTTTTTGATTTCGGGGCTCATCGTCTTGGCGCTTAAATTCAGAAAATTTTCGAGAAAATTTATCGACAGAGAAAAAGATTATTTTTCTTTTCTCCTTTTACTCGTTCCATTTTCAATGGCCATGTTTGGTCTTTTCCCCTTTTATCAGATTAGTTGTAAGCTTCCTGTTTTGAATTCCTCTCCGCTTTCTAGACTGCAAAGCATGACTTGTTTTCTTCTTGTGATCCTCGGGATTAAAGGCTTAGAATTGTTTCTACAATCATATGGCAGAATTTTGAGGTTTTACAGAAGGAGAAAATACCTCTTTTTGACAGTGACTGGGATCCTGTTTCTTGTGTTGAGTTTGATTGCAATAACTTCTTTGATCTCTGATGGAGAGACAAAATATCATACGGTTTATCCTGTCTTTATTTTCGCCTCGATTGTTATTCTCGCCTTTCAATCATCGATTTGGTTAAAAAAGAATACGGTTTTTTTCCTTACCTTCTTGCTCCTTCTAGTCTCGGTTGAGACGATAATACAAAACCATCGTTATGTTGCGGTCAATAAGAGAATTAATTTCATAACAGAAGTGGATGTCCCTCTTGTTGATTTTTTGAAAAGAAATTTAAAAAAATATGAAGGAATTTTGGTTTTCGATTCAAATTTTAACACCGACGGCACCTTAGGAAACTATGGCCTAAGAGAAAAAATTGTCCATCAGTTCTTCCATCCCGACCACAAAGCTTTAATTGTTGATACGTTTTCGGAAGAATCATTCATGACCCCAACAGCCCCTGCGCTTTCTTCTCCCTCAACTGATTTTTCATCCTCCTTTATTCAACTCATGGGGGTGAAGTATCTTATTTTTCGTTATGAGTTTAAAGGCGGCAGACTTCCTCCTTATTATAAGCTTGTCTACAGCAACTTGGATGGAAAAGTTTATAAAAAT
The DNA here is from genome assembly GCA_964449165.1 of uncultured Eubacteriales bacterium. Taxonomy (GTDB): domain Bacteria; phylum Acidobacteriota; class Aminicenantia; order Aminicenantales; family Aminicenantaceae; genus CAYSCW01. The sequence goes on from CAYVAT010000002.1 coordinate 188,168, forward strand.
AATTTATACAGGAGGAATAAAGGAATATTTTTCTGCAAGCCGGAATATTTTATGCCCGAAGATAAGGAAGATATTATAAGAAAAGTCAGAACCATGGAGTACTCAAGGTATGTTTATATAGAGAATGATAAAAAATTAAGATTAATGCATAAAGACAGAATGTCCTGCTCCATTCGTATCATGGCCTATACACCGAACAAAATTATCTATAGATATCGAGCAAACAGCGATGGAATACTTACTTTTCCTGAAGCTTATAATAGGGACTGGTCTGTAGCCGTCAACGGGAAGAAGAGGAAGGTTCTCAGAACAAACCTCGTCTTCAGGGGAGTGGCCGTAAAGGAGGGAGAGGGGGAGATTGTTTTTCAGTTCCGGGTGTCGACACGTTTCAAGATATTAGTATTGATAGGGTTCATTGGGCTTCTTTCTCTGCTGAGTTTGTATATCCTTTCTGAAAGGTTAAATAGAGTGAAAGAAGGAGAAGCCAGGATAAGATGAAATTCACCTCGATGCGGAGAATCGATTTTTATTTGGGATTTCTCCCTTGTCATTTGCTTGGCTTTCTTCGGAAATTCAGAGGCAAGGATAAAATAAGGACCTCTCTCCCTGAGGCTCTCGAAAAAATTCTGGTCATTAAGTTCTTAGGGTTTGGCTCCATACTTATGACAACTCCTTTTCTGGGCGAATTAAAAAGGAACTCTCCTTCAACAGAGATTCATTTTTTGACTTTCTCGGATAATGTTGAGATCTGTGAGTCTGTTCCTCTCATCGACAGAATCTTTTTCCTGGAGAAGAAATCCCTGATGAGATTTGTCTTATCTCTGATCAAAACTCTTCGTCAAATAAGAAAACAGAACTATGATGTCGTTTTTAATCTGGAATTTTTTTCAAATTTTTCCCTCCTCTTATCCTCTCTTTCCAGATCAAAGATGGTGCTCTGTTTTGGTGGAAGACATGAATACAGGAAAACGCTTTGTGATAGAATTGTTTCCTATGAGAACGAAATCCATATTATCGATAAATATCGCAATTTCCTGAAATTGTTGAATATGGAATCTGTTCCTGGTGCGAAACAATTGATGGATTTGAAAGAAAGCTCGGATTCAAAGAAGGAAGTCTTGGATTTACTGGAAAGAAAACAGGTGGATGTCAACAGAGACTTTCTCGTTGTGGTCAACATCAATGCTGGCGAGATGTCGAGTATCAGGAAATGGCCACTCGAATATTTTCAACAAATCATTTCCTTTTTGCTCAGCCGAGAGAGAGTAAGGGTAATTCTAATCGGCGGGAAAGAAGAGAGGAGCTATGTATCTCGCTTGGAAAAGATGATTTCAAATGAGAGGGAGAAAGTCTTGAACCTCACCGGCAGCATATCATTGAAAGAACTTATTTCTTTGATGAAGGTGAGCGATCTGTTTTTGGGGAATGACAGCGGCCCTTTGCACCTTGCTGAAGCCTGTGGATTGCCGAGCATCAGTTTTTTTGGTCCAGAATCGCCAAAGGTTTATGGTCACTCAGGAAATAAAAATTATACGTTCTACTCGAACCTATCCTGCAGTCCTTGTCTCAATGTTTATACCAATAAGGATACCCGGTGCAGGGATAATATATGTCTCAAGATGATCAAACCTGAGGAAGTTGTAAAAGTCCTTCAGGAGAAATATTTCAAAGATACTTAGCAATAAGCGTTCTTTCAGCTCTTCTCTTCAAGATATGATCTGGCTACAGCCACAGTGTGGTAGACTTCCTGGACACTGCCTAAGCCGATGACCACAGAAGGTATGTTCTTCCCTTTTGCGTATTCAAAGGCTTCTTCAGGAGGGAGTGTGCCCCCGGCCATAATTTTTTTTGCGAGGATGTATTTATCCGTTTTTGCCAATAATTCTTCACAGACAGAAGCCGACGGTCTCATCATGAATCCTTTCTTGTTGAATGATGTGTGAACACCCCTGATGTCAAGATTCCATTCCTCGTATTTGGGAAAAGATCTCCCAAAGTTATGAGTGGCAATAAACGGCTCCGACTTAAAAGAATTTCGGATGAAGTCGCAATAGACCTGGAAGACCCTTTTGTTGTCGTTGACTAGGGCTAAGTCAGCGATATGGCCATGGAGGATGACTGCTGGAACATCAAATTTTCGAAAGGGGGCGAGTTCAAGCTCCAGCATGCTTCTGATCAGAGTTTCGATATCCTTTGAAATGATTCCCTTTATACGGGAAGTTCCCTTTATGATAAATTTGACCTTTTCAAAAGTCTCTGTTCGTTTCAATTTTGATGTAACTGATCCTATCAATCCCTTGCTGCTCGATTCACGAACATATTCATAAGCATTGGGGACCACGGGAATGACTTTCATCCTGTTTTCTTTGGGAATTCTCTCCAGGGCATTTAAGACTCTCTCGTTATAAGCGCAGGTGATTGTATCCAATCCACTTTTTCGAGCTGCCTCCACAACTCGGTACACTTCATCTTCATCGCTGAATTTTTCCAAGTAGCTTTTTGCTTTAGCTCTGGAAAGGTAGCTCACACCATCAAAAGGGTTTGAGCCGAGGATAATCTTTGAAAGCTTAAACATCTGAAATCTCCATTTCCATATCTACCAGCTTATGGTTTTCCGCAGAATGGTAGATTCCTTCTATGATACGCTGGACAGCAAACCCATCTCTTCCTGAGACGAGAGGTGTTTTTTTCTGAAGGCAGCATTCCACAAAATGTTTATCCTCGATGTTGAACTCTTCGCTCCCCAAGAAGAAATCAGCAGAATCACCCAAGTCGATCTTGTGTAAAGTTGTCCATCCTGCTTTAAAACCGAGTGAAGAGCTGTTGAGATAGATCTTTATCATATCGTTGGTCACTTCCATTTTTCCTCTTTCGCCTTCGATGGTCAGGTTGATTTCTTGGAGTCTGAACCCGGGGGTACTCCACGAGGCATCCATCATGCCCTGGACGCCATTTGTGAATTCGAATGAAACGAAGGCGCAGTCTTCTACATCTGAATAGACCCTCTGAGTTTGGGAGAAAACATACTTGATATCACCGAAATACCACCATAAGAGGTGAATAAGATGAGATGCGCTGTTGATGATGATTCCTCCCCCGGACTTTTCTTTCTGATAAAGCCAACCTGACTGTCTTTTGAGGACCACACTTATAAAAGTGGAGGCATTGACCCGGAATACCCTTCCCAATATTTTTTTTATGAGCAGTGCTTTGACTTTCTGGAAAACAGGATGAAAGGCAAAAGAGTATCCCGTGGCTAGGATTATCTCTTCAGGATTATGCAAATCCAATATTTTTTTTGCTGATTCGAGTGACTCAGCCAGGGGTTTTTCGATAAATTGATGGACTTTATAATCTCGACACAGTTCAGACACTTCAAAATGGGTAAATGCTGGAGTGCAAATGTAAACAGCATCCATAGAGACAGAATCCATCATCTTCTTTATGTTTGAAAAAAAGAGAATATCAGGACTGAGATTTTTAGAATATTGGCCCAGCTGTTTTTCGACATCGGCAGAGGCAACTATTTCTGCATCCTTGATTGTTTTCAG
>CAYVAT010000003.1:0-1990 GCA_964449165.1 uncultured Eubacteriales bacterium
GTCGTTTAACTAAAATTGCATTTTCCGTTTTTTTATGCTATACATCGGTTTAAAATTTTCACAGAGACTGGATTTCAATGACCATCATCAACCTGATTCCTTATTCCTTCATCATCGGTATTCTGGGCCTCGCTTTTGCCCTGGTCCTCTACTTTCTGATCAAAAAATATCCAAAGGGTAATGAGCTCATGAACGAGATAGCCGAGGCCGTGCATTCCGGAGCCATGGTTTTTCTAAGAAGAGAATACACCTATATAGCTGGTTTTGTTGTAGTGGTATTCCTGGTTCTATGGAAGCTTTTCTCGGTATATACGAGCCTTGCCTTCCTGAGCGGGGCCAGTTGCTCGATGATTGCTGGATTTATTGGAATGAAAGGCTCCACTCGGGCGGCTGTGCGTTCGACCCAGGGAGCCATCCTGGGGGGCGTCCCTCGAGCTTTGACCATTGCCTTCCAGGGAGGTGCAGTGATGGGGGTCTCTGTGGCATCCCTTGGCGTTATTGGAATCGGACTGTTTTACTTTTTCACCAAAGATCCTAAGATTATCAATGGCTTTGCCATGGGAGCCAGTTCGGTGGCTCTGTTTGCACGGGTAGGAGGTGGTATTTACACCAAGAGTGCTGATGTTGGAGCAGATCTTGTGGGCAAAGTCGAGGCCCATATTCCTGAGGATGACCCCCGAAATCCAGGTGTAATAGCAGATAATGTTGGCGATAATGTCGGAGACACGGCTGGAATGGGTGCCGATCTGTTCGAGTCCTACGTCGGGTCGGTTGTCGCCTCCATGGCCATTGGCGCCACCTTGAATCCAGCCCTCCATTACATGTCCCTCCCTTTGTTGTTGATCGTGATCGGTCTGCTCAGTTCCATCATCGGGATTTTTTCCATAAATATCTTGAAAAATTTTAACCCTCAATCAGCCTTGAGAAATGCCACTTACATCAGCGGCTTGCTGTTCATCGGAGGGGCTTTTTTTGCGGTCAGAGCTATCATCGGCGAACTGGGGGCTTTTTGGGCTATCCTGGCAGGGATGGTTGCAGGAGTCCTGATCGGGCTGGAAAGTGAATATTTCACCTCCGGACCTCCTATCAAGACCATAGCCCGGACTGCTCAGACGGGAAGTGCACCCACTATCATCACTGGCTTAGCAGTGGGTTTCCAGAGCACAATTTTCCCTCTTTTAACAATTGCCGCAGCCATCTTCATATCTTATAAATTATCCGGGCTTTATGGTATCGCTCTTTCAGCTGTGGGGATGCTGGCCACAATAGGCATCGTTATGTCTACCGATTCCTACGGCCCCATTGCTGATAATGCCGGGGGTATTGCGGAGATGTCTAAAGCAGGAGCCGGTATCCGAAAGATAACTGATAAGCTCGATGCTTTGGGTAACACAACTGCTGCCATAGGAAAAGGATTTGCTATAGGCTCGGCGGCATTAACTGCCTTGGCTCTGTTCTCAGCCTTCCAGAAAACGACCAATTTGTCGATAATAAGCCTGACTAATGTCGAGACAGTCATCGGCCTTCTTATCGGAGCTCTTATGCCTTTTGTCATCGCTTCGCTGACCATCAAAGCTGTGGGAAGTACGGCAGACGAGATGGTTATGGAAATCAGGAGGCAGTTTAAAGAAATTAAAGGTCTGATGGAAGGGAAAGCCAAGCCAGACTCTGATCGGTGTATCGACATCGTCACACGAAGCGCTTTGACAAAAATGATTCTTCCCGGTCTCATTGCAGTGATTATGCCCCTTGCGGTTGGTTTCGTGATCGGAGCAGAATCCCTTGGAGGATTCTTGGCTGGAGCTACAGCGACAGGAGTTCTTATGGGTATATTCATGGCCAATGCAGGAGCTTCCTGGGATAACGCCAAAAAATGGATTGAAGAGGGTCATCTTGGAGGAAAAGGGACAGAAGTACATGCTGCCTCTATCATAGGAGATACAGTAGGAGACCCTCTCAAAGACACGGCTGGTCCCTCCATGAATATCCT
>CAYVAT010000003.1:2090-103255 GCA_964449165.1 uncultured Eubacteriales bacterium
GAGATACAGTAGGAGACCCTCTCAAAGACACGGCTGGTCCCTCCATGAATATCCTGATCAAGCTTATGGCTGTAGTCAGTCTGGTTTTTGCCCCTTTAATCATGTAAAAAAAGAAAAGTAAGATACCCTCTTCTTATCTTTTATCCTTTTTTATTTTCCTACCATGAGTCATTCATCCTAAGAACGTATAATCACGGGAAAATATGATTACACTCTCGGAAGTATTTCTGTGATGAGTGAGGGTGTTTCATTCAGTTGGGTAAATAGGTGATGGTTCCTGTCCATCTGAAGCCCATGGTGGCGGGTGGGAGGGTCTTGGCGAGGATGGATAGGAACCACACAGTAACTGATTATATTTCTCATCATTGGCTATCACAGAAATGGGATGTTCCCTGCTCCCTCCCCTGATTTGATATTATTATTTATTTTGGTTATAATTCTCGCCTCTTCATACTCCGTCTGTAGAGATTACTAAGGAAAAAGAGATGAAGGTTAATGTCTGGAATACTATTGTCCAACTCAGTAAAGAAAGAGGAGTCAGCACGGATGTCATTATCCAGGCGATTGAAGAGTCTCTCAGAGTTGCGTCAGCAAAATATTTTAGTCATGATGAGAAAGTCAACATATCCTTCCAACCGGAGAAAGGAATGTTGAGAGTATATGCAGTGAAGAAAGTGAGTCAAAACCCCAAAGATTTGGCCAATGAAATATCCTATGAGGAGGCAAAAAAACTAAACTCTTCTATGAAAGTCGGAGATGAAATCCAGATTGATCTACCCTCCGAAACTCTGGGTCGGATAGCCGCTCAAGCAGCCAAGCAGGTTATTTTTCAGAAGGTGAGGAATGCAGAGCAGGAAAAAGTTTATGAGGAGTTTGCTCCCCGAATAGGGGAAATCGTAACAGGAGTTTTAAGGAGATTTGAGACCAACAGGAACATGATCATTGAAGTGGATAAAACCGATGTTCTTTTTCCTCATAGAGAGAAGCTGAAGGATGAAGAATTCAAGAGAGGTGATCGCATCAAGGCTGTAGTGGTTAATGTGTTGAAAGAGATCAAGGGACCACAAGTGATTGTCTCCAGAGCTGATGCGAAATTTTTGACCAAACTCTTGGAGATAGAAATTCCTGAGATCACAGATGGCAATATAGAAATCAAGGATGTTGTTCGTCAGCCAGGGGAGAGAGCTAAGGTGGCTGTTCTGACCAAAGAGAAGGATATCGACCCTGTTGGTGCTTGCATTGGAGTGAAAGGAAATAGAATCCTGACTATCAGCAAAGAATTGAATGGAGAGAAAATCGATATCATCGAATGGTCAAGCAATCCTCTTATTTATACAAAGTCCTCTCTCAGCCCGGCTAAAGTGGAGAAAGTATTCATCTTAGATAAGGCAGAAAAAAGGATGCAGGCTCTGGTAGCGCCTGATCAGCTTTCCCTGGCCATAGGAAAAAAGGGAATGAACGTCAGGCTCGCTTCCAGACTGGTTGGCTGGAAGATTGAGATAAAGAGTTTATGAGGAGAAAAGCAAAACATACCTGCAAAGATTGAGTCATGGAGAAAAAAGTGAAAAAGGAACAGAGTCCATCACAGAAAATACAGCTTCGAGAGGGTATGAATATCAAAGACCTCTCTGAGAAGATCTCTCTCAAAGCCAAAGACCTCATCGGGAAGCTGGCAGTGAAAGGATTCGAAATCAGTGTCAATGATTTAGTAGATGAGAATTTAGCGAAGCAGATCTTTCAGATATTAGGCATCGAAGTAGAGTTGATTTCAGTTGAGGAGGAAGTCCGCCGTCAAGCAGAAGAAGCTACCAAGGACCTTATTCCAAGGCCTCCAGTCGTGACCATAATGGGGCATGTAGATCATGGAAAAACCACTCTTCTCGATGCCATCAGGCATTCCAATCTGGTAGGAAGGGAGTCTGGTGGCATAACCCAACACATAGGAGCCTATCGTGTGTTCCACAACAACCGTCCCATCACGTTTATCGATACCCCAGGGCATGAAGCTTTCACCCGCTTAAGAGCCCGGGGTGCCAATATGACCGATATCGTTGTGCTGGTGGTGGCTGCGGATGATGGCGTTAAACCCCAGACAAAGGAAGCCATCAGCCATGCAAAGGCGGCGAATGTTCCCATAATAGTGGCCATCAATAAAATTGACAAACCTGAAGCAGATACGGAAAAGGTTAAACAACAGCTTTCCAAAGAAGGACTTCTGGTAGAGGAATGGGGAGGAGATACTATCTGTGTTGAGGTTTCAGCCAAGGAAAAGACCAATTTATCGGAGCTTTTGGAGATGATTCTCCTTCTCAGCGATGTCATCGAAATAAAAGCTAACCCGAAGGTAAAAGCACAGGGATTTGTGCTGGAATCTCGGCTGGATACTCAAAAAGGACCCGTGGCCACGGTTATCGTCCAGCATGGTACTCTCACTCAAGGAGACGCATTCATTTCTGGAACATGCTACGGTAAGGCCAGAGCCCTGTTTGATGAAAATGGAAAAGGGATAAAAAAGGTGGAGTCTTCTATGCCTGTAGAAGTTCTCGGTTTTTCCGATGTTCCTTCTGCAGGAGATGTTTTTCAAGTCATCTCTGATTTCAATACAGCGAAGCAAATCGTAGGATTCCGCCTCTCTCAGGTCAAGAAGGAAGAGCCGCGCAGACCCGAACGCTTGACATTGGATGAGCTTTTCAAGCAGGTTGAGGAAGGAAAAGTCAAGGAGCTTCCTCTTATCATCAAGGCCGATGTCCATGGTTCGGTGGAAGTCATTTCAGATATACTTCCCAACCTCAGCAGCGAGGAAGTAAAAGTCAATATTGTCTATGCCGCAACAGGAAAGATCACCGAATCAGACGTGCTTTTAGCATCGGCTTCAAATGCTATCATCATCGGATTTAACACAAAGCCAAATCAGAAGGTATTGGATTTGGCCAAAGAAGAAGATGTTGAGATAAGAAGCTATAATGTCATCTATCATCTGACCGAAGACATCAAGAGAGCTCTGACGGGTATGCTTGAGCCAACAGTAAAGGAAACCTACTTGGGCAGAGCAGAGGTCAGAAGAATTTTTAATATCCCAAGGGTGGGAGTGATTGCCGGCTGTTTTGTTCTGGATGGAAAAATCACCCGTAGTGCCCATGTCAGAATTATAAGAGATGATGAAGTTATTCATGAGGGGCGGATCTCCTCTTTGAAGCATGTCAAGGATAACGTTACAGAAGTCGCCAAGGAATATGAATGTGGAATTGGAATTGAAAGGTTCAAAGATATAGAAGAAGGTGATATCATAGAAGCATTCATGACCGAGAAAGTCAAACCAGGCTAATCAAAATTTCCGGTTGCCGATGGTTATAGGTTTTCTTCTCTTAGATATCCACCTCCCCTATTGCCACTCACTCAAAGAAAAAAGGAAAAGGTTGAACAGCGTTAGAGACCGATTCAAGAACAGATACAATGTGGCCTTGGCTGAGGTTGAGTATCAAAACAAATGGCAAAGGGCAAAGATCGGAATAGTCACTCTCAATTGTCAGAAAAGGATTGTGGAGAGTTTATTCAGCAGAATCGTTGCTAATGCTGAAGAAATTATCGATGGAGAAATCGTTGACTACAAGGTAGAATATTTCTGATAAAGAGAATAACTGTTTGGCAATAGGTACTGTAAGGTGAGGAAAGGGGCTGGTGCAGGGATCGCTCTTCTGGGGAGACACTGGGTTGTGAACGAGCCAAAAGCTTATTGGTGCAAACTCGATATTCTTGATAGAGAAGAATTTTTTTGAGGCTCATTCGATAATAAAATAGACACCTAAAATGAATGAGAGCAGAAGACAAAAAAGAGTCTCAAGTCTCATAAAAGAAGAACTCAGCCGTCTGCTTATTGATTTTATTCAAGACTCCTCTTCTGGATTGATCACTATTACCCGGGTCGAGATGAGCAAGGATCTGAAGACAGCCTATGTTTATCTAAGCTTGTTCGGCTTTGAGGATAATGACAAAGTTATTGAATTTTTAGAGAAAAGGAAAGGGTTTTTGAGAAAATCTGTTGCCTCTCGGACAGAATTAAAGTATAATCCCATGCTCATTTTTTCTCTGGACAGAATATATGAATATGAGGATAAAATCGACAAAATCATTGAGAACCTGAGAGAAAATGAAAAAAGAACTCCTAGATCTGATAAGCAAAAAGATTCTTGATAGCCAGCGTATCGTTGTCACTTCTCATCTCAGACCGGATGGAGATTCCATATGTACAGGCTTAGCCTTGTATTTTATGGGATTACTCTTAGGGAAAGAAATGGCATACATCAACAAAGATGTGACTCCTTATCCTTTCAATCATTTTCCTGACATTGATAAGATTCAAATAGGACAGATTCCGGCTCGTCTTTACGACATGGTGATACTTCTTGAATGTGCAAGTGTAGCCCGATCCGGGCAAAAAAACATCGGCGATTACTTCAAAGTAAACATCGACCATCACCACTCCAACTATTACTATGCGGATATCAATTGGGTTGATCCAAAAGCCTCTGCCGTAGCGGAAATGGTCTATTTTCTCGGGGAAAAATTGAAAATCAATTTTACAGCCAAAATATCCAATCTTCTTTATTGTGCCATCATCTCCGATACTGGCTCTTTCCAGTTTTCCAACACCAGCGCTCGTTCTTTTGAAGTGTGTCATAGATTGGTCAAACAAGGCGCCAATCCTATTGAAGTCTCTGAGAGTCTGTACAACAACAATTCTCCGGAAAAAATCAGGCTCTTGGGCCAAGTCCTCTCCACTCTTCGGATGAACAAGAAGGGAAACATTGCCATCATCACTATGTTCAAGAAACATCTTGACTCTCTTAATTTGAGGGAAATTGATACCGAGGACATATCAACCCTCGCTCGATCGATAAAAGGAGTGGAGATAGTTCTTTTTTTTAAGGAGATAAAACAGGAAACATTTCGAGTCAGCCTCAGGTCTAGAGGCAAAGCTAACGCTGCCTCTATCGCGGAACAATTTGGTGGAGGGGGGCATTATCATGCTGCTGGATTTCCCGCCAAAGGGAAATATGAGACTTTGCTGAAGGAAATTCCTGATACAGTAGAAAGACTACTGAAAAAACAATCAGAAGAAGGTCCAAAAAAAACACAGGTTTATTGACTGTGATTATAGATGGCCTCCTCCTGGTGGACAAGCCTCCATGTGTCACATCGCATCATGTTGTTTTTGAGATAAGAAAGATTATCCGGACCAAAAAAGTAGGTCACTACGGAACTTTAGACCCTATGGCAACAGGCCTTCTGGTAGTGGCAGTGGGTAAAGCGACGAGGCTTTTTCCTTTCTTTTCCAAAGTGGATAAAGTCTACCAAGGTCAGGTAAGATTGGGTTATTCCACCGACACCTACGATTCCGAAGGCGAGCCTGCCTCACAAGAAAGAGAGGATTTTCCGTCTAAGCAGAGATTGGTTAAAGAAATGAAAAAATTCCAGGGAGAAATCTATCAGATACCGCCTCCTTTTTCAGCAAAAAAATACAAGGGGAAGCCCCTCTATGTTCTTGCCCGCAGGAAAGAACAATTCGAGCTGACATCACGCAAGGTTTTTGTTCATTACTTCGATTTGATCTCCTATAATCCCCCGTTTGTGCATTTTGCTGTCAAATGTTCTTCCGGAACCTATATTCGATCACTGGCTCATAATCTGGGTCAGGCTTTAGGATGTGGGGCACATCTTTCTCATCTCACCCGGACAAAAGTTGGTGATTTCGGCTTGGATCAGGCTTATTCTCTGGAGGATATAAAAAGGCTTATCAAGCGAGGAAAAACAGAAGGCGTTCTTTTCCCTTTGGAAACCCTCCTTCCCCAGTTTCCCAAAGTTGTTCTCAACGAGAGTGGAACCGCTCTGGTTAGAAATGGGAATATTGTTTTTTCGGAAGATATTTTGAGCGTTTTTCCTCAAAATAACTCGCTTTTTATCCCTACCCAAGAGCATATCTTTAGGCTGTTCAACAAGGAAGGGAAGCTGTTAGCCTTTGGAAAAAAAGATATCCAGAGAAGGAGTATTCATCCTTTCCTGGTTATTGGCTCTTAAAAAGAGAAGCTTTACGATAGAAACCATGGAAAAAAAGGAGCTCTTTGCATCCCGTTGGGGCATTATCTTTGCCGGAATTGGAATGGCTGTGGGGACGGGGAATATATGGCGTTTCCCCCGGATCGTCTCCCAGCAAGGGGGTGGAGCCTTCATTATCGCCTGGCTCCTTTTTCTTTTTTTGTGGTCAATTCCTCTTCTCATCATTGAGATCTCCTTGGGCAAGAAGACCAGGCTAGGAGTGATTGGGTCCTTTGGCAAGATCATGGGTCCTGGATTCTCTTGGATGGGGACTTTTGTTGCTTTTGTCACCACTGCAATCATGTTTTACTATTCGGTGGTTACAGGGTGGTGTTTGAAATACTTTTTTGCCACCTCTTTTCAAGGATTGATCAAGAAGAACTACGCCAATTTTTGGAATTCCTTCACTTCTTCTTGGGAACCTGTGATTTTTCATCTCGCGGCTATCGGAATAGGAGCCTTCATCATCTACTCAGGGGTGGTGAAAGGCATCGAGAGAGCGAATAAAATACTCATCCCTTCTCTGTTTCTTCTTCTGGTAATAGCCTGCCTGCGTACACTGACTCTTCCCCATGCTTTTGAAGGACTAAATTTTCTCTTCTCACCCAATCTTTCTCGCTTGACAGACCACAAGGTTTGGTTGAATGCGCTGACTCAGTCGGCTTGGTCCACGGGAGCTGGCTGGGGCCTGATTCTCACTTATGCCGTTTATTCACATAAAAAAGAAAATCCTGTCCTGACATCTGCAACTATTGGTTTTGGAAACAATGTGGCCTCGCTGCTGGCAGCCGCGGCCGTCATCCCTACTGTTTTTTCGTTCTTTTCTGCCCAGAATATCTCTCAGGAAAAGGTTCTGGAAGTGATGAAGGCGGACAACCAAGGCCTGACTTTTATCTGGATTCCCAACCTGTTTTCGAAAATTCCTGCTGGCTCCTTTTTCCTCGCTCTCTTTTTCCTGGCTCTTTCCTTTGCTGCTTTTTCATCCCTTATCTCCATGCTTGAACTGGACACTCGTATTCTCATGGATGCCGGCCTTTCCAGGAGAAAAGCCATCTTTGTGGTCGGTGCAGCTGGCTTACTTTTTGGCCTGCCTTCAGCTCTGAGCATGGGATTTTTTAACAATCAGGATTGGGTTTGGTCGTTTGGGCTGATGCTCAGCGGCTTTTTCTTCATTCTAGTTTTTCTTAAGTTCGGTCCAAGGAATTTCCGTGAGAAAATCATCACATCACCTGGGTCCAAAGTGAAATTGGGAAGATGGTTTGACTTTGCGGTTTCTATTCTGCTCCCTCTTCAGTTTCTGGCCATGATAGGCTGGTGGTTTTGGGAAAGTTATACAGAAGATCCTCACACCTGGTATAAGATATTTTCTCCATTTTCCCTGGGGACCATCTTTTTTCAATGGATTATTGCCCTTGGATTATTCATTTTTTTGAACAAGGTTATCAATAAAAAGGTATTGGGGAACGGAAATGACGCTTGAGGCTCTTCTCTTTATGATTTTTATCTTCGCCGTGTGCGTGGGCGGCTTTGTCTATACCCTCTACCTTTCCTACAAAAACAAATAATCCGAAGAGCCTTTTCACGGAAATAAGGATACTTACCCTCTTTAATCAATCCTTGAATTTTGGGGGATTGTATTGTATTTTAGATATGCTATGAGATTGAACAGGAATCAGATCGAACACATGGCTTTCCTCATCGTCCGCAACCTGATCAAGACCGAGAAGATAATCGCGGACAACAAAAACAAGCTTGTCGATGATGTGACCAATCTCATAACTGAGGAGTTTCAGAAGGAGGACAAGCTAGATCAGGAAGTCAGAGAAATCCTCAGCAAGCACATGGAAAAAATCCGTAAGGAGAACATCGAATACCAGACCATGTTCCGGATGATAAAATCCAAACTGGCAAAAGAAAGGGATATCGTGCTGTGAGTATTCGCCTGAGTCGAGAAAAAGTCAATTACCTTTCCCGTCAAATCCTCGACGCTCTTTTCAACGATGATCAAGTCGAATTCCTGGATGAGCCCAATGAAATCAGGCTCTCCATAGTGAAGAGCATCGAAGATGAGATGAAGCTTTATGAACTTCTGGATAAGAAAGCCATAGAAAAAATCAACACCCAGAAAAAGTCCATCAAAGAGGGAAGCCGAGAGTGGGAAATTCTCTACCGAAAATATTACAATGACGAAATCTCCAAACTCGGTAAGGTTATCGAATAAAACTCATCTCTCCTCTGAAGATAAGCCCTGGATTGAGATCAAGGAAAGAGTCCGCTATTCCAAGATAGATAAGATGGGGGTTGCTCATAACAAGAACTATCTGGAATGGTTTGAGATAGGACGGACAGAATTCTGCCGGCAAAGAGGTATTCCTTACAAGCAGATCGAACAAAAAGGCTATTTTTTAGTTGTGGCAGAGGCATTCTGCAGATACAAAAAGCCTTTGGGGTATGATGAGGAATTCATTATCCGAACCGTGCTCGAGCAGGTGACTCCGAAGAAGATAATTTTCAAGTATGTACTTCTTACTAAGGAAGAAAAAAAGATTGTCGCATCTGGATATACCGTCCATGTGGTGACCAATGCCAGGGCTAAAGTCTGTTCCTTGCCCCCAGAGATTTTAGAAAAAATCAAAGCTTAAATGGAGAAGAATATTTCTGGAGTCCTAGCTTAACACGATCCCTAGCTGAAAAAGTCAAAAAGCAAGCTTTTTCCTCTGCCCTACTTAAGGTATCCCTTCTCGATGAGATAATTCTTGAGGGCAATTTTCCATTGAGAAAAACCGCTCAAACCTATATCTTTTGCTATTTTATTCTCCAAGACAGAATAGGAGGGCCTCAAGGCCCTGGCACCATAGGTTTTTGTATCCACAGGAAAAATTTTTGTCTTTTTCCCCATCAGCGTAAAGATGGTCTGGGCAAATTCAAACCAAGTGCACTGGCCTTCATTGGTCAAATGGTACAGACCAAAATGCCCTGATCGGATAAGCTCTCCGATGCGCGGGGCAAGTTCTGCCGTGGATGTGGGTGTGACCCACTGGTCATTGACCACTGTCAATGGTTTTCCTTCTTTTTCTAAAGCAATCATCACATCTACAAAGTTTGTTCCTTTTCCCCAGCAGCCGGCTATTCCGTAGAGTCCGCAAGTGCGGATAAGGTAGAATTTTTCTAAGATGTTGCGGACGAAATATTCTCCGGCCAGCTTGGAGCAGGCATAAACGCTCAAAGGATTGGGCGGTTCCTCTTCGATATAAGGACTTTTTTTCGCCCCATCAAAGACATAATCTGTGCTGAAATGGACAAGAGTGAGATCAAAATCCCGACAGATCAGTGCCAAATCTCTCACAGCTATAGAATTCACCAGGAATGATTCCCGGGGATTGTCCTCGCATTCGTCAACACGGTGATAGGCAGAGGTGTTGATCACCAATTCAGGTCGGATTTTGGAAAGCGTGTCCTTTGCTTTCTCTGGCTTGGTGACATCGAATTCAGGATAATAGAGAGGCAGCAGCTGATCATCCCTAAGGAATTTCATCAGGTCTGAGCCCAGCTGCCCATCTGCTCCGATAACGGCGATCTTCATTTTTCCAGCGTAGTCCTTCTCTCAAGAATAAGGAATGAATATGATCGTGATCTGGAAATAGTATTAAGGCCAGGGATTTTTCCCTGGCCTTATTTTTTGTCCATAAAAGACGATGTCTGCTTCTTAGAAGAGCAACCTGAATCCAAGCATCAGTTTGTGGTGCTTGGAGAATTTCCGGCCTTCTCCAACAGGAGCTCTGACCTCGAAGAAAAGAGAGCCCATGCTGGTACGTGTGTTGAAGACATCCAAACCAAAGTTACCGATGATATCAGCGTCTGAATTTCTATTTTCTTTGACTTTGGTGGTGAATCCTGCTCCGGCTCCGAAAAAGGCGGGTCCAGAGTGAACATTCAACAGAATATTGGCCATAAAAATTGACTTCCAGGGGTCTCCTTTCAATGCCGCGGCACCTCCGCCAGAGATAACGAAGGACAGAGTGTCAGGGATAATTTTATAAAGCAGACCCACTCGCCCTGCCAGATAAGGGCCATACGATCCTCTTGAAAAGAAAGGACCTCCCTCAACCAGGACAAACAATCTCTTCTGGGTCACTTCAAGATCCACTCGACAGGGTTGAGAAACAGCCCCAAAATCATCGGTGACAATCAACGTGATGGTGTACAGACCTGGAACATCAAAAATCTTCTCCCAGGTAAAAGGAGTTTCTGAATCAGAGTATCTGTCGACGACATTTCCTTCTTGGTCACTGATTTCGAAGTCAGCTTTTACAACTTGTCCATCAGGATCTGAGGATTCGGAGGCATCTATGGTGACAGGATATTTCACATAATTCTCACAAGGAAGACAGGAAGTCCAGAGTTTGCAGGTGGGAGGGAAGTTGATGTATGTTTTTGCCTCGCAGGGATTCATTGATGGCTTATCCTCAAAATTGATTGCTTTTCCCTTAAAAGTGTATTCGCCTGGCTTATCAAATTTGGTCTGCCATTTTGCCGAATCAGGAGTGAGAGTTTGAGTGGTCATTTTTGTTCCGTCAGGTCCGAAGACTTCGACTTCCATGGATTTTGCGTGTTGAGTGCCACTCATATCCACGGAAATTGGGTCGTTGATGTTGGCCTTGGCAGGTTCAACTTTGATATCACATATTGCCTCTGGGATGATTTCCTCAATTTTGCGAAGGGCAATATTACCACAAGGCTTGGGCATGACAAATTCATAGTGCTTGAAATCTTTCACCACTGTAAAAGAGAAGACAGGCAGAGGTTCTTTACCTGCCCATTCGATATCTTCTACCACTTTGACCTTTCCTTGGGAACGAAAGAGCATCCACATCAATTTATCCCCTATGAGCAGCTCTTTTTCCTCGAAAGATGCTGCTTTTATCTGGTCAAGAAAGGGAAGGAAAAGATCACCATAACCAACCATATCAAAACCATACTTGATATCCCCTGAGTAGCGATCAATGAGGATTTTCATCACTTCGGCCGTGGGGACTTCTCCTTTGATTCGAACAAAAGTATAACGCCCGATTCTTTTCAGTTTCTTTGTCTCAGCATAAGAATTCAGAGAGAGAAGAACGAGAAGCCCAATGACGAGGAAGACTACCTTTTTGTTTTTCATGAAAGCCTCCTTTTCGCTATGATAATGTAATCACTAGGTTTAATCTTAACATAGATTAGAAATAATAATATATTTTGTCAAGGAAAAAATCAAGAGTATTGTTGGGGAAAGGCAATGCTCTCTTCCTTGATCACGGGAATGGAAATGCTGTCCCACCTTCTTTTTTTCTTTGTGTTTGAGTGCTGTGTTTTGGTATAATTCTGGTTCAACAAGGAGGTAAAAGTGCATAATGTATGGGAAGATATCGAACTTCATGTGACTACTCCAAATGAGCCAGGCATCATGGGGCGAGTCTTGGGAACCTTGGCTAACGCTGGGGTAAATCTAAAAGCTCTCTGCATTTATTCTGAAGGGAATAAGGGTGTGTTTTTGCTTGTTACCTCTGACAATAAGAAAGCGGAGAAATCTCTAAAGGCCTTGAAGTATGAGGTAAAGTCCAGAAAAGTTGTTGCGGTCAAAATCGATGACAGAATTGGGGCTGGGGCAGAAATCGGTGCCCTTCTTGGAAATGCAGCTATAGACATCGAGTACTGTTACGGAACCTCAGCCGAAACAGGAAAGGCGATTCTTGTTCTCAATACCAATAAAAATCAGAAGGCAATTGAAACTCTCCGCTGAGCCCATAGATTATAGTTCAGATTTCAATCCTGTCTTTCAGGTTAGCCTCTAAGATTGATAGCATAACTTTTCTTCATCTTCTGAGATGTCGGCAACATTGAACCTTCCGTTCATACCCCAGAACCTGGAGGAGGAAAAGCGGCATGTTCTACTCAAAACCATACGAAATTGGAGGAAAAATCTGGCCAATGATGATCCAGAACAACCTTCTGTTGTCATTTATTCTTTGGGAAACCTGAGTGATAAAGTTATCCTTATAGCCCTCTCCCTTTGTGCATCTTTGGGTATTTGGATTCCTCAGGTTTCAATACCCTCCCCTGAAAAGCACGCTTTGGCCGATTCTATCAATCTGATTTTTGGAGCCAGAAGCTCTTTATCGCCAGACCAGATAAAGGCTCAGCTCCATGCCCTGAAAGGAGCAATATTTTCAGTTCCGGAGCCACTCTTCTCCTCAAAGAAGGCATGGGAATTTTCTTCTTCAAAGTCAATACCCTGTCAATTGTTCAACTCAGAAGAATGGATTAGGCATATCATGACCCTTGTGTACATGAGTGGAGCAAAAAGTGTTGTGTTTGATATTCGAGTGAATGGGAATTTTATTTTTCGAAATCAAAGAGAAGGGCGGGGTTTTGCTCGCCGCATAAGGAATGTCTGTAATCAGTGTGGTATTCACTCTTCTTACATCCTGTGCAACACCAACCATTTTATAGGACAAGCCGCAGGAGAATATCTGGAAATCAAGGAAGCCCTGGAGGTGCTCATGGGAAGAGGCCCCCTGGATTTAACAAAAGTGGCCATGGAGGTTGCTTCTGAAGTGGCACGCCTAGCCTATCCTCTCTCTCAGAGAACGGAGATTAAAAAGTCTTTAAGAAGTAAGATTGATGAAGGGAAAGCCTTGGAAATATTCAAAAAAATGATCACCTTTCAAGGAGGAAATCCACTTTATGTAGACGATATCACTCTGTTTTCTAAAGTAAAAAAGAGTCTACCCATTTTATCTGAGAAAGAGGGCTTCCTCCATAATCTGGATGAGAATAAGTTTGCATACCTTCGGTCTGAAATGGATGTCAAACCTAAGAAGCTGGGAACCGGATTTACCATTTTAAAAAAAAGAGGAGACCGGATAAAAAAGGGAGATCTCCTGGCGGAAATATTCCATGATGGGATTAGGAATGTTTCTGTTTTGAACAACCGTTTTAAGGATCTTTTTGTGATCGATACGACACCGCCGCCCTTCGAGCCCCTGATCATCGAAAAAATCAGAGAAGAAGAACTTTCTTGATTTTTTTTAGAAAAAATTTGCATAATTTCCTATAAAAAATAAAATAAAGTCAACATATGTCTAACAAGAAAAGGGTTGCAGTTGTCACCTCAGATGTCCCTTTCGTTAAAGGGGGGCATATCACCATCGCTCAAAGCACTGTAAGGGCTCTCAGAGATAGGGGCTATGAGGCCGATTTAATCCTTACTCCTCAAAACAGGTTTGGTCATCAACTCAGGGCTTATATGGCTTCACGGTTGATTGATGTGGGTGAGGATGGTCTTGGTCGCAAGATTCAACAAGTCATTTCTTTTCGTTATCCCAGTTATGCTGTCAAGCATTCCTGTCATGTCTGCTGGCTTAATCATCGGATGCGGGAATATTATGATCTTTGGGAGAGTTTTTTCCCTCAACTGGGTTTTCGAGCAAAGCTCAAGGAGGGCTTGAGAAGAAGGATCATTCATCTTCTGGATAAACGGCTCTTGAAGCACAATGTTACAAAGCTTTTTGCCCAATCGAAAACAATTCAAGAGAGGCTGAAGCGTTGGGGGAGTATTCCGTCCGAGTTGCTCTACCCTCCTCCCCCTCAAAGAGATTATCGCACAGAATCCTACCAAAACTTTATTCTCTCTGTTTCTCGACTCCAAAGGTTGAAGCGATTGGACCTTCTCCTGGATGCCTTAGCGCTCACGAAAAATAGAGATTTAAAGGCAGTTATCATTGGAGAAGGGCCGGAAGAGAAGAATTTAGGTTTAAAAATAAAAGAAAAGCAGCTTGAAAAGAGGGTCTTGTTCCTGGGGAA
This sequence comes from uncultured Eubacteriales bacterium, assembly GCA_964449165.1. Lineage (GTDB taxonomy): Bacteria > Acidobacteriota > Aminicenantia > Aminicenantales > Aminicenantaceae > CAYSCW01. Next base: position 16,026 of record CAYVAT010000003.1, read on the forward strand.
AACAGACGAGAAAATCCTTGTTGAATACTATTCACGCTGTTTAGCTGTGTTTTTTGCTCCGCTCAGGGAAGACTACGGCCTGGTGACCGCGGAAGCATTTGCTTCCAGAAAGTGCGTGATAACCGCTTTGGATAGCGGAGGGCCAGCAGAACTGGTCAAAGACGGTGAAAGAGGATATATCTGTCCTGCTCGTCCAGAACGCATTGCAGAAAAGTTGGATGAGCTGGCTGAAAATAGTGCTCTGGCAGAAAGCTTGGGTGAGAAGGCATATGCATTTATCTCTCACTTGACCTGGGAAAAAGCAGTGGAAAAACTTATCCTATGAGAGCAATTCACTGGATTCTTGTGAAAGTTGAGTTATGAAAGAGAGTATTTATAAATATAAAGTAAGGTAAAGACGAAATGAACGAGCACAAACCTTATGTTCCAGATAAAACTCCATTCAAGGATATTACCCTCAAGGCCGTTGTGTTCGGAGCCATTTTTGGGATGATCTTTGGTTCAGCCAATGCTTATCTGGGTCTCAGAGTGGGATTGACCATTTCCACGGCCATCCCTCTGGCTGTTATCGCTGTTGCTGTGTTTAGAATCCTCACTCCTGTTTTAGGAAAAAGCAACATCCTGGATTGTAACATAGCTCAGACAACTGGCTCGGCAAGCTCCTCCCTGGCATCGGGTATTATTTTCACCATTCCTGCCCTTTTCCTCTGGGGATTCAGCCCTGGTGTATTCAAGATAGGTATCCTGGCGCTTCTTGGAGGTGTGTTGGGAGTCCTGTTCATGATTCCTTTGAGGAGGTCTTTAATTGTCAAGGAGCATGGAGTCCTTCCCTACCCTGAAGGCACCGCTGCAGCTCAAGTTCTGGTCGCAGCTGATACAGGCGGGACTAAGGCCAGAAACGTCTTCCTCGGATTAGGGGTGGGAGCTGTCTTCAAGAGTTTAGTGGGTTTTTTCCACCTCTGGTCGGAGAAGATCTACCTCAAGATTCCTGTACTCAAAAAAGCCACACTTGGAATGGAACCTACTCCAGCCCTTCTTGGCGTGGGCTTTATCCTGGGACCCCGCATCGCTGGTATCATGGTTGCCGGTGGAATGCTCTCCTGGTTGGGGATCATTCCTCTTATCGCCTATTTTGGGGAAAGTCTCAATCTTCCCCTGTTCCCTGAGAAAGAGCTGGCTATAGTCCAGATGTCTGCCGAGCAGATCTGGGATAAATATATCCGGGTCGTTGGAGCCGGGGCCGTGGCTGTGGCAGGAATCATAACAGTCTTCAAATCTTTGCCCACCATGTATAACTCTCTTAAAACAGGCATAAAGGAAATAAGCATAAGAAGGGCAGGCGTGCGGACGAAGACACAGAGGACACAGACGGATCTTCCCATCACTATTTTAGGCGTGGGAGTTTTGATAACAATAACCGTCCTGGTTTTAGCCCCTCAAGTCCTCGGTATCCAGACTTCGCTCATCATCCGCTTCATCGCCTCTCTGTGTATCGTCTTTTTTGCTTTTTGCTTTGTGACTGTCTCTTCAAGAATTGTGGGCATGGTAGGAGTGACTTCTAATCCGACTTCAGGGATGGCTATCGTCACTCTTCTGGGTACAAGCCTTCTGTTTTATGCCCTGGGATGGACGGACATTCTGGGTCAGGCCACCGCTATAACCATAGGCACTGTAGTGGCCGTAGGAGCATCTATCGCCGGGGACATCTCTCAAGATCTCAAGGCTGGTTATATCATCGGAGCCACACCGAGGAGACAACAAACGTCAGAATTGATTGGAGTTCTGACTTCAGCCTTCGCCATTGCCGCGGCAGTCTGGCTTCTGGGAAGATCCTTTTCCTTTGGTTCTGTTGAATTGCCTGCTCCTCAAGCTGTTCTGATGAAGACTGTGGTTGAGGGCGTGTTAGGAGGCGATCTTCCTTGGGGCTTGGTGTTAATAGGAGGGGCTTTTGCCATAGTAGCCGAGCTTCTCCGCATCCCTTCCCTGCCCTTTGCCGTGGGCATTTATCTACCTTTATCAACCATGACGCCCATCTTCGTGGGCGGACTGGCTAGACAGGTTATCGAAAGTAGAGCTGGAAAAGACGAGCAGCTTCGAACCCGCAAAAAAGAGAAAGGGATCCTTTTGGGTTCAGGATTCATCGCTGGAGAAGGGATTGCAGGCGTTTTGATTGCCCTCTATGCTTTCATTGCCAAAGCCAAACCAAAAGGAATTGGAATTGTCTGGCCGGGCGATCTCGGAGATTTCATAGCCTTGGCTGCGTTTCTACTGTTGATTGCCTACCTGGTAAGGAGGACTTCAAGATGAACGCACTCGTCATCGCTGTTATTCTCATTATCTGGCTCGTTCTGGGCTACAAGATATACGGAAGTTTTATCGAAAAAAAAGTCGTGAAGATGGACAACTCCCGCCTGACTCCGGCCAAACAGTTCTTCGATGGAGTAGATTACTCGCCGGCAAAGAAACCTCTTCTCTTTGGCCATCATTTCTCTTCTATTGCTGGAGCAGGCCCTATCTTGGGCCCGCTTCTGGGGGTTCTCTATTTTGGCTGGCTGGGAACGCTTCTATGGGTAGCTTTAGGCAGTGTTTTCTTGGGAGCGGTGCATGATTATACTTCGCTTATGACATCTGTTCAGAACAAGGGAACATCCTTAGCCGATATTTCAGAGCGAACTCTGGGTTTGAGGACAAAGATTATTTTCTCTGTTTTTCTCTGGCTGGCTTTGGCTATGGTGATAGCTGTTTTTGCCGTGGTGGCTGCACAAACGCTTGTTTCTCAGCCTGAGATTGTGATACCCACCTTTGGCCTGATTTTCATCGCTATGATCTTCGGTTGGTTGATCTACAGGAAAGGAATCAATGTTCCAATCGCTACCATCCTTGCTCTCTCCTTGCTCTTTATTCTTATTTATCTAGGACAGTTGTGCCCTATCCAGGCTCCGACTCAAGTCCTGGGAGTTTCTGCTCAGAATTTTTGGTTTTATATTCTCATCATCTACAGTCTCTTTGCCTCTGCGCTTCCTGTCTGGTTCCTTCTTCAACCGCGTGATTATATCAGTACCTGGATTCTCTTCTTAGGCTTGGGATTGGGTTATCTAGGTCTCCTGATCTCTCATCCCTCCATCAATGCTCCCGCTTTTGTCTCTTTCACCAGCAAAGGTGGGCCGCTCTGGCCCATCCTGTTCGTGATCGTTGCCTGCGGTGCTATCTCTGGTTTTCATTCCGTTGTGGCGGGAGGAACGACTGCCAAGCAATTGCCTGATGAGGCCAGTGGCAAGTTGATCGGATTTGGGGGAATGTTAACAGAGGCAGCCTTAGCAGGCCTGGTGATTCTCATTGCCTCAAGCGCCTTGGTTTGGGATCCCAAAGGAACAGAAAGCCTGTTTGGCTTTCAATATCTGATGGTCTCCCTCGGTGATCCTATTCGTGCCTTTGCTACTGGATATGGAAGATTTATTTCCTCTCTTCCCGGTCTTACTCTCACCATTGGGCTTTTCTTTGGCATGGTGATGCTCAATGCCTTTGTTCTGACTACGCTGGACACAGGTACCAGATTAGGGCGCTTTATTTTTTCAGAGCTTCTCAGTCAAAAGGCTCCTGTGTTCAAGAACAGATGGATCAGCTCAGGTATGATCCTCATTTTTGCTGCATTGCTGGGAGGAACCGAAGGATACAAGGCGATCTGGCCAGTTTTTGGAGCATCGAACCAACTTGTAGCTGCCCTGGCTTTGATCGTGGTCTCCTCTTATATTGTAGGGATAAAAAGGCCCAAAAAGTACACCGTTTACCCGGCTATTTTTATGCTGGTCACAACCATAGCTGCTTTGCTCTTCCAAGGATTTCATTTCTTTCAGGCGAAAAGTTATCTTTTGGGAAGTATTTCCATTGTATTAGTGGCACTTGCTGCAGTCATTGTCTATGATGCCCGGGCAATTCTTTTTAGAGCTGATAGCTGAAGGGGAACTAGTCTTCCTGGATATCTGAAGAATGCAGCTTATCCTGTAATAGTCTTGGACGATTTCACATTTGACTGGAGAGGGATTGAGCTATTCCTATTCGGGAAGCGTGGTCACTCTGAAGATGACTCCTTTGGGATCAGGGCAGCAGAGGATTTCTGTCTCAGCAATCCAGTCATCGTGAGGAAGCTCATCTTCTCTCTGCTTCGCTGTTAAAAAAGGAAAAAGGCTGTTCAAGGCATAAAGGCAGACTTTCTTTCCGTCAGGTATTTCGATAGTTCCTTCTCCCCTGATATAAAAGATGTCGCCGATCCTGTGTTTGGCTCCACAGCGCTCTTTAATCCCCGTCACTTCTACCTTTAATTCTCTCATTTTTTCTCCTTTCCCTACACAAAAAATATATAGATCATAGAGGAAAAAATCAAGGAAGCAGTAAAGCATCTTTTTTTTGTAGTATGATAAACTCCATAAACACGTTGACAAAGCTCAAAAGGTTATCATAAAATTAATTTCTGAGTAATGGAGAGAAAAGGAGGATCAAATGGCTTCAAAGGCTGAACCCAATGTTGTTCCTCTGTGTGATGTCCTGTTGGTTTTGCTCATCATTTTTATGGTGATCACACCCATGGTTCAAAAAGGAGTCGATGTCAAACTTCCTGAAACCACAGCGGACACAAGTGCTACTCCTTCAGGGCTAATTGTCTTGACACTAAAAAAAGATATGAGTGTACTCATCAACACAGAAGAGATTGAATTAAGCATGCTCCAAGATCGTCTCAAAAACATCTATTCCACCCGCCAAGATAAAACCATATTCATCAGAGCTGATGCCAAGCTCCCCTACAGCCGGGTGATTGAATTGATAGATATTGCCAAGGGTGCGGGAGTTGAGACACTGGGAATCATCCCCGAGTATTTCACTGACGAAGAGATGTAAAGCCTCAACCAAGCATCTTCCTGCTTTCCGGAGTAGCCACGAATGAAAAACACTCTCTTTCCCTTAATTCTGATTTTCCTCCTTATGATGTTCTCCATCTATGGTGGGAACGACTTAATCGGTCCCGTGACCCAGGATGATATCCTGGAGAGTTTTCCTGAATGGCGGGAAGTCATGTCTTCTTACGCTCCCCAAGAAGAAGCCATAGAGAAATTAAAAGCCATAGATTTTACAGTCGAGATTGAAATTATACTAGGCACCTGGTGTCCTGACAGCAAGGAACATGTCAGTGCCTATTTCAAAATCATTGAATTAGCGGAAAATCCCCTTATTGTTTCCTCTTATATCGGCATTCCTAAGGAAAAAGGAGAACGAGAGCCTTATATCCAGGGTAAGAACATCCAGAAAATTCCAACTTTTATCGTCTCCCTGAACGGTGAAGAGATCGGGAGAATCATAGAACGTCCAGAAAAATCTGTTGAAGAAGATTTGGTGGATATAATAGAAAGCAAAATATATTAATCCTCTATGTAAGATCCACTTTTTTAACCCTTGAGTTTCTGTTTGAAGTTTTGTTCCTGTTAACCTATCGCTCTTTTCAACATCTCATAACTGTGAATTCTGTCCTGATTGACTCACTTTTTTATAGGCCCGATGACCTCTCTTGATATGATGAGGAGTTGAATTTCGTTCGTTCCTTCATATATCTGCAGCAGCTTGGCATCTCTCATCAATTTTTCCATGGGGTAGTCTTTCATGTAGCCGTAGCCGCCAAAGATCTGAAGGGCTTCTGTGGTCACTCTCATGGCCACATCTGACCCGAAGCATTTGGCCATAGCCGATTCTTTGTTGCAGGACTTCTCCTGGTCCAAAAGCCAAGCCGCGTGCCAGACGAGATGACGGGCTGCGTTGATTTCTGTGGCCATCTGGGCGATCTTGAAGGCGATGTGCTGGAAAAGGGCAATCGGTCTTCTAAACTGAACCCTTGTCTTGGCATAATCGACTGCGTATTCCATGGCAGTTCTGGCCACACCCACTCCAGCAGCTCCCACAGGAGCTCGCGTTCTTTCCAGAGTTTTCATGGCAATGATGAACCCCATTCCTTCTTTGGCCAGAAGATTTTGGGCAGGGACCCTAACATCGTCGAAAAACATTTCAGCCGTGTTGGATGCCCGGTGGCCCATCTTGTCTTCGATTTTTCCAACCGTCAGCCCTGGGGTTTCGCGAGGAACAATAAAGGCGCTGATTCCCCTCGCTCCCTTTTCAGGATTAGTGAGAGCAAATACAGTATAAATACTGGCAATCCCACCGTTGGAGGTAAAGCATTTGGAGCCGTTGATGATATATTCGTCACCGACTTTTGTTGCCTTGGTCTTGATGGCCCCGGCGTCAGAGCCTGCCTCTCTCTCTGTCAGACAGAACGCGGCGAAGGACATCTTTTCTGTTTGAGGAGTAAGGAAGGTCTTCTTCTGCTCATCTGTCCCAAAGAAAATGATAGGAGTATAGGCCAGAGCGTTGACCATCATAGTGGTGTACATCCCAGCACAACCGGCAGCCAGCTCCTCGCTGAGGATTATGGTGTCCAAATCACTCAGTCCTCCTCCTCCATATTCTCGAGGTATGGTGCAAGTCAGAAATCCTGCTTGAAAAGCCTTTTGCATAACGTCCTCAGAAAATTCCTCTCCCTTGTCATATTTTGCGGCGTTGGGCTTCATTTCTTTCTGGGCGAACTCTCTCGCCATTTCCTGGAGGGCCTTTTGTTCATCTGTTAAACTAAAATCGATCAATCTTTCCTCCTTGTTGGTTGATTCGGGTTTTCGCTTCTATTGAACACAAGTTTTATACTGAAATCTTATTTCAATGTCAATTTTGTGCAGCTGATTTGAAATATGCCGCTTCACGTGCCATCACAAATACAGGATTCTTAATTCCGAAGGCATTCTCTACTATCTGCCGGGGGCGGATACTCTTCTGGGCAGAGTAATTGAAATAAAGCAAAAGTTTCCCAGATTTTCTGTCGACTCGGACTTCTTCAGGTGCGTTTTCTTTATTTTTGTGTAGAATTTCTTCAATTTGTTTCTTTATCCTCTCCCACTCTTGTGGAGAATAGTGCTTTTTCTTATCTTTGATTTCCAGTACCTGTTTTATTTCTGGGGCATTTAAATCGATTGAATAGACCAGCCTTCCCAAATCCTGGTTCAGCCTGGGTGTTCTCTCATCGGGTCTTTGCAATTCCAGAAATTTTATACCTGAGGGGAGATTGGCGTTTAAACGGGCAATAAATTGTCTTTCTTGGAGAAGATACAGAGATTTAAATTCCAAGGCTTCTCTTTTTCCTTCCATGCCCAGAGGGAGGGCAGGAAGGTAGGAAATCGTCATCTTGGGATGATAGCCTTCTGAATGGATAATGGAGATGTTTGCTCTTCGGAAGCTTCGTTGAATCACATTATTGAGATCCATATGTGAAAGATATCTTGCGTTTTGGCTCTTGGAGTAGAAGACTCGGTAGCGGATAACTTGGTCTGTTTTTTTACCCAGAGGGGCGGAATGTATAGCAGACTTTTTAATTTCTTCCTCATGCTTTTTAGATAGGAGGGAGGGAAAAGAACATCCTCTGCATACGTTACATGAAAGCTCGAGACAAGGTGCGGTCGACTCCTCCCTCAAAGCTTTCTCCATCTCTTCCAAGAGGTGAGACTTATAGATTCCTGGATCAATATGATCCCAAGGCAGGATTTCATCCTTCCTTCGAGCACCGAGGTAGAGATGATAGTCGATGTCTTTGGCTTCGAAAGCTTCCATCCAGGTTTGGAAGCGGAACAGGTCTTTCCAGCTATCGAATCGTGCTCCATTCTGCCATGCTCCTTCCAGAACAGGCATCAGGCGCCTGTCTCCTCGGGAGAAAACAGCCTCTATCAGCGAGGTTTTCGGAGAATGTTCTTTAAATTTGACGAAAGGATATTTTTTCAATCTGGATTTTATGAATCTGTGTTTTTCTCTCAGGGACTCTTCTTCTTCCATGGCCAACCACTGGAATGGCGTATGGGGTTTAGGGATGAAGGAAGAAATGCTCAGGTTGATTCGAGGTGAGGATTTGAGAATCCCGGAACCTATCCTGATGATTTCTTTGACCATTGCCACGATTCCATCTAAATCATCATCAGTTTCTGTTGGGAGTCCTACCATGAAATAAAGTTTGAGCAGTCTCCAGCCCAGTGAAAAAGCGGTTTCCGCTGCCTCGAAGATTTCTCTGTCTTGAAGATTTTTATTGATGACACGCCTTAATCTTTCTGAGCCAGCTTCAGGAACCAGTGTGAATCCTGTTTTTTTAACTCTGGTGATGCTGCGGGCAATATCAGAAGTAAGACCCTTAGGACGCATCGAAGGCAAGGAAAGAGAAATCTTTCTCTCTTCCAGATTATCCATCAATGTAGCGACCATTTCATCCAGATATGGATAATCACTTATGGAAAGGGCGGCTAAAGAGACAGCTTCATATCCCGTTGCATCCAGGCTTTTCATAATATTATGCAGGACAAAAGAAGGGCTTTTGGCTCTGGGTGGAAAATAGATGTTTGTGGCTTGGCAGAAGCGGCATTTCTGGGGGCAACCCCTCTCTACTTCCACACCCACCCGGTCAAAGACAATTTTTACATTGGGAACAACAGTTTTCTCTGGAAACGATGCTTGATCCAATGGGAGAAAGACTCTTTTTTCGATCTTGCTGGGAGCATCCTGTATTGCCTTTACGGCCAGGAGAGAGGACTCTGCGGGATGATAAGGGACATAGAGAGAAGGCACATAGACTCCTTTAATCTTTGCCAACTCTTTGAGGATAGCCTCCCTCTCCAATTCTTTTTCTTTCAGGCTCACAAATCTCTCTGCAATTTCCACAAAGCCCTCTTCTCCATCTCCTACCAGAAAAAGATCGAAGATATCGGCCACTGGCTCAGGGTTAAAAGCAGCAGGTCCTCCTGCAATGATAAGAGGTGAGTTCAGTTTCCTCTCTGAGGAAAAAAGAGGAATCCAGCCTAGATCGAGGATGGTCAAGATATTAGTGTAGTTGAGTTCATAGAGGAGAGAGAAACCGATGATATCGAATCGAGAAAGCGGAAGTTTATTTTCAAGCGAAACAAGAGGGATGTTTTTCGACCTGAGTTCTTGTTCGAGATCTACCCAAGGTGTGAAAACTCTTTCAGCCAGGAAAGAAGGATGTTGATTCAAGACAGCATACAGAATTTTTTGTCCCAGATAAGACATCCCGATCTCATAGATATCAGGAAAGGCAAGGGCAATTTTTGCCTTCACACTCTTAGGATCTTTTCGAATTTCATTCCATTCTCCTCCTAGATAACGTCCGGGCTTTTCTACCCTCTTCAGGATGTCTTCCCAGGCTTCTTTCATCTTCGCATTCATTTTCACTGTTTTTTGCAGACAAAGCAAGCTGTGGAAATACCTCCGGAAGTACTTTTTTAATTTTGCGAATTGGCCAGGATAGAAGTTGTGAGGAAGGGCATCGCTTTGAGGATTGTCCTTCGCTCTTGATCAGACGTTGGCGAACCGCCTCATCTTCACATTCAAGACAAGGGATACGCTCAGATAGGTTGTAAGAAGAGATGATCCACCATAGCTCAATAAAGGAACAGGAATTCCTGCAATGGGAAAGAACCCGATAACCATCATGACATTTATAAAAAATTGGGCAGAGATCATCACAGCTACCATGAATATAATGTAGACTCCTGGCCTATCCCTGGATTCGTTAACCGAACGGAACAGCCGGGAGAGAAGCAGAAAATAACACAATAAGGCTGCTAACACTCCGAGGAAACCCATCTCTTCTCCGATGACGGAGAAGACGAAATCTGTGTGTCTTGCAGGAAGAAATCTCAACTGGCTTTGAGTCCCTTTCTTGTATCCCTTCCCCAGAAAGCCTCCTGATCCTATGGCAATCTTTGATTGTTGGATATGATACCCTGCTCCCAGAGGATCTTGACCGGGAAAGACGAGTATTTTCAATCTCTCTTTTTGGTATTCTTTAAGGCCCAGGTTCCATCCGGCAGCGGAGAACACGAGAGCTACTATCACCAAGATTACAAGCATTTTCCTGTTCAATCCGGCCAAGATAAAAGCAGCCAGGAGGATAGGAAGATAGCTCAGGGCCGTTCCAAGATCTGGCTGCAAACTGACTAAAAAGGCAGGAATAGCCACAACAGCGCTGCAAAACAGCATTTTTTTCCATGAGAGGCGTTCTGCTCTATATTCGGAAAAAAAATAGGTTAGAACAAGAATAAGGATCACCTTGACAATTTCTGAAGGTTGGATTTGGATGAGGGGAAGCTTGAGCCATCCTTTAGTTCCAGATACAGTCTTTCCGAAGAGCAGGACACAACCCAAAACGGCGACAGTGCCTGCGTAGAGGTAAAGAGACCATGCAACTAGAAATTTATAATCTATGGAAATGAAGATAAAGAGGGCAATTAGACTAATAATAATCCAAAAAATCTGCTTCAGATGAAAATTACCGCGGAGGTAATGTGATCCGCTATAGATAACGATCACACCGATGACTGAATTCAGGAGAAGATAGATAACCAGAACCCAATCGATATTTTGTATTTGGCGTCTGTCAATCATATTTTTTTTTGTACAGCTCAAACAAATTATGGGCCAAAGGTGCAGCTGTGGCCCCGCCCATGCCTCCGTACTCAACCAGGACCGTTACCACTACTTTAGGATCATCTTTAGGAGCAAAACCAGTAAACCAGGAATGAGTTTTGAATTTCTGGCTTTGGCCAGGAATTTTTTCCTGTGTTTCTGTACTCACCAGCTGCGTTGAACCTGTCTTGCCACATACATCATACCCAGGAATCTTTGCTGCTCTTCCAGTTCCATTCTCGTTGACCCCTTTCCACATGCCTCTTATGACTTTTTCAAACACAGCAGGCTGGATATTTACGGAATACTTGTTTTGGGCAGGTTTTCCTTGATTATCGGCCGCTTTTATGATGATGGGAACAGGGGTATTTCCTCTGTTGGCTAACAGGGCTGTGTGAAAAGCTATCTGAAGAGGAGTCACCAACAAAGGGCCTTGACCGATGGAAACAGAGATAGTCTCTCCAGGATACCAGGGTTCATTCTTTACTCTCATCTTCCATTGAGGATTGGGTACAAGTCCTTCCTTCTCCTCTGGCAAATCTATTCCCGTTTTTCTCCCAAATCCCAGCTCTGTGGCATAACGGTAGATTTCATCGATGCCAATCTTTTTTCCCAGCTGGTAAAAATAGATATTGCAGGAGTTTTGAATTCCAGTATAGAGATTGACTGCTCCATGGCCACCCTTGAACCAGCATCTGAAAGGGTGACCGTAAATTCGGGTCGATCCACTGCAAAAATAGGAAGTATTCTCGTTGATTATGCCAAGATCAAGTGCAGCTAAAGCTATGGTTAATTTGAAGACGGAGCCAGGGGAATACAGTCCCCTAATTGTCCGGTTCTCCAGAGGATATTCTGGGCTCTGAATCAAATCCAACCATTCCTCAGGAGTAAAACGATTGATGAATTTGTTGGGGTCGAAATCAGGATAACTGGCCATAGCCAGGATGTCCCCGCTTTTCACATCCAGGATAACGACAGCTCCTTCCTTTCCTTCTAGAAGTTCTTCAGCCCTTTTTTGGAGATCAAAATCCAGAGCCAGTTTAAGAGTATTGCCTTGAATAGGCTCTCTTCTATAGATTTCTCCCTTCCTTCTTCCCTGACTATCTACTATCTCTATCAAAGTCCCGTCTTGACCTTCCAGCAAAGTGTCATACTGCTTTTCTACACCTGTTTTCCCGATGAGATCTCCCAGATGCTTCTGAGGGTAATGACCGCTTTCAATATCTTCTGGAGATAATTCCTGCAGATACCCAAGTACATGAGCAGCGAAACGGCCGTGAGGATAATACCTCTTGGGCTCGGATTGAAGAATCAACTCAGGCATTTCAATTTTCTTGGCTTCGATCCGAGAAACCTCTTCAAAGGAGAGATTATCCTTGACCACTATGGGTATAGAGAGAGGAAGAGATTCGTATTTTTTTATCCTTTCCTTTAGCACTTCTGTTTCTAGGTTTAAGATGTGAGCAATCTTCTGGCACGATGCTTCGTAATCTCTGCAATTTTCTCTGATCACAGAGGTCCTGAAGGAGGCCACATTCCTTGCCAGGAGAACCTGGTTACGATCAACGATCAGTCCTCTTGAAGAAGGAAGGATAACCTCCCTTTTACGGTTGGATTCTGAAAGTCTCCAGTACTTCTTATAGTCTAGGATCTGGATCTTCCAAAAACTCACCATCAGGAGGACAAACAGGATTCCGACCGCGATGTAGACACGTTGAGCTCTGTTGCGGACCGAGGAGAGTTCCTCATAGATCTTGTTGTTTTCCATCTTACCTACTACGAAGGGAAATATTTCAACTTACGAAGGAGGAGAAAAATGAGACTGCCTAAAATCGCCGTGGCCAAGGGTTGGAACGTATACAGGGATTTCCCGATAAAAATTTTCTCTGAGAAAAGGAAAGAAGAGAGCAACACCCACAGGATGAAATCCAGACAGAGCAGGATGAAGGTGAATAAGGAACATCGGAAGAAGGGCATGATGTCGATTCTCCTTGGAACATACCCTGATATGAAGCCGATAATGGTTTTGGAGAGTCCAGCAACTCCGAAAACTCCCAATGTGAAAGAATCCTGGATCAGCCCAAAGAATGCGCCCAGGCAGGCTCCGAATATCTCTCCCTTTCTGATGCCAAAATAGATCACAACTAAGCCAAAGATATTAAACAGCTGGACAAGAGAGACAGAAATCTTTCCCAGGATCAAGTAGATGACAAAAGCGAAGATAATTCCGGCAAATACTTCTATAAAGTCTCTCATCAGTGCATTAAAAGATTTCCCCTGGATCTTTAAGGAGAACAGCGACATAATCTAGATGGCGGAAATCGAAAAATGGTTTGACTTTTACTTCTTTGAAAAGGGACGTGGTGGGAGTTATAGAAACGATTTCACCTACCAGGATATCGCTCGGATATATGCTGTCAAAACCTGAAGTCAAAAGGGTTTCACCATTATACACACCTTCTTTTCGCGGAAGGTCTGAGAGAATATATTTTAGGATACATCCTCCCTCTCCATCTCCGGAAATGATTCCTGGCACCCGATTTTTCTGGGAATAGACGCTGACTCCGCTCTCGGAGTCTGTTATCAGCTGGACTCTCGATTCTTTGATTGAAATCGGTCCGATGACTCTTCCCAAAAGATGGCCATTCTTATCCAGAACCACCATATCCTTCTTCAGACCATCGAGAGAACCTCTATTGATAACAACAGATTTATAGATATTTCCCGTGTCTAGCCCGATAACTTGGGCAGCCAGTATGTTTTCATGGAGTGTTTTCAGTTTCTCTTTCATCTCTTTTTCGCTTTGCAGCTTTTTGAGGAAATTCCGGAGAAAAATGTTCTCCTGACGCAGGGAGAATATCTCATTTCTCAATTTCTGATTCTGTTTTTCCACATCTCGGAGATAAAAATAACTATCCCAGATGTTTCCTGCTTTTCGGAAAAAGGAAACGATGCCGTGCTGGATAGGAGAAAACACAGCAAACACAGCTCTTTCAAAGTAATTTTTTTCCTCCAGCGGAATCTGAAGGGAAATCAGCACCAGCTGGATGAGGATCAAGATGATGAGTACGATTAGACTCTTTTTTTCCTTTAGAGACAGAGGCATGAAGCCGATCAAATAAGAGAAATCTTTTTTAAGAGGGGAAGATCGTCAAGCATCTTTCCCGCACCCAAGACTACTGTAGCCAACGGGTCATCGGTGATAAAAACAGGAAGCTGAGTCTCCTCACGTATTCTTTTGTCCATATTCTTGAGAAGGGATCCTCCTCCAGTCAGGACAATCCCCCTGTCTATGATATCAGCCGATAGCTCTGGAGGTGTTTTCTCCAGGGCGATTCTGATGGCCCCGATGATGGAGGAGACTACATCCTCAAGGGCCTCTCTTATTTCCTGGTCATCTACGACGATAGTCTTTGGAATTCCCTCCTTAAGGTCTCTCCCTTTTATTTCTAGTGTCATCGGTTCATCCAGAGGATAAGCCGATCCAATCTGGAGCTTCAGCTGTTCAGCTGTTCTTTCTCCGATGAGCAGGTTGTATTTCTTTTTTATGTGCTGAATGAGGGCCTCGTCCATCTCGTTGCCAGCGATGCGAATAGAATGATTAAAGACGATTCCGTTGAGAGAAATAACGGCGATGTCTGTTGTCCCTCCTCCGATATCCACTATCATGTTCCCGGTCGGTTCGGAGATGGGTAATCCAGCTCCAACAGAGGCCACCATAGGCTGTTCAACTAGATAGACTTCAGAGGCCTTTGCTCTCATGGCTACGTCTTTAACCGCCCGTCTTTCTACCTGAGTGATTCCGGTGGGAATGCCGATGACTATTCTTGGCCTGATGAGAAAGCTGCGATTGTTTGTTGATTTCTTGATGAAATAATCGAGCATCTTTTCAGCTATCTCGAAGTCAGCGATCACGCCGTCTCGCATTGGCTTAATGGCCAAGATATTGGCCGGGGTTTTCCCTAACATTTCCTTGGCTCTTTTCCCCACAGCTTCAGGCTTGCCATTCTCTCGGTTAACAACCACTATAGAGGGCTCTTGGACCACAATTCCTTTGCCTTTGAGATAGACAAGAGTGTTAGCCGTGCCCAAGTCGATAGCCAAGTCACAGAAGAAGCTTTCTTTGATCCAGCTGAACAGACTCATCTTTATTTTCTTTATCCTCTATTGTTTATATAAATCTATCACAATTCCTAAAATCAAGCAATTAAAAAAAGTGACATTATTTTCCCTTGACTTTTTGCAGCTGAGAAAGATATATTTCAGAAAAATCGCTCGGACAAGGAGGATACGATGAATAACATGCCTTACAAGCCTTACATCCCTCCTGAACAATCGATGAAAGAGATTTCATTCAGAGCTATATTCTTGGGGATCATCATGGCCATTATCCTGGGAGCAGCTAACGCTTATTTAGGACTCCTGGTAGGGATGACCGTGGCAGCCACTTTTCCAGCAGCAGTGATTTCCATGGCCATTCTTCGGCCTCTTAAGGGAACTATTCTTGAAGAAAACCTAGCTAGAACTACAGGAGCAGTAGGAGAAGCTCTGGCAGCAGGAGCGATTTTCACCATACCGGCCTTTCTTATGACAGGAGTCTGGACAAAATTTGATTTTGTTAAGTCCTCTCTGCTCATGCTAGTCGGAGGAATCCTGGGAGTGCTTCTTATCATCCTAGTCAGGCGGACTCTTGTTGAGGACACCGAACTTCCCTTCCCGGAGAGTGTGGCCTGTGCAGAGATGGTCAAAACCGGACAGAAGGCAGGTTCGAATGCTTCCTACATGTTTTGGGCCATGGGTTTAGGTGGTTTCATAGAATTTTTCACCAGCGAGAACGGTATCCGCATTATAAGACCATATATTAACACTGTGTTTAAGATTCCCGGTTTATCTCGCATCACTTATCTTGATAGTGAGAATGTAGAGGTTACCAAGACGGGCACGATTAAAGGGCGAATGTTTATCGAGTCACCCGCAGCCAATGCAGCTATGACAGGCGTGGGATATATCATCGGACCTAAGCTGGCAGCTCTTACTTTTTCGGGAGGAGTTCTTGGATGGCTCTTCCTGATGCCTGTTCTCCTCTTTATCAGCGGAGACCTCAGTGCCATCGTTTCCGAATTTCAAGGGGACTGGACTGCTATGGCTGTCTCTGCTTACAACTCTCAGATAAAACCGGTGGCGGTAGGAGCCATGCTTGTGGGTGCCTTTTACACCCTCTTCAAGATGCGCAAAAGCCTTATAACCGGAATCGGCCGCTCCTTTGCTGATGTCAAAAGGGCCCGGGCTGGAATGGACTCTGAAATCGTTAGGACAGATAAAGATTTGCCTTTCCCTTCTATCATCCTCGCCATCATTGCCCTGATTATTCCCATGATCATCTTGTATAACATTTTTACCCGCAACCTGGGTTCTGCGGCTGTCTCGGCCTTGGTGATGATCGTTATGGGGCTTTTATTTGCTGCTGTGGCTGGATATCTGGTAGGTATCATCGGTTCCTCCTCTAATCCTATTTCCGGTCTCACCCTGACCACGTTGCTTATAGCAGCCTTGATGATGGTGATCATGGGACAAAGAGGCTCAGAAGGCATCGCTGCTGTTTTAGGTGTGGCTGCAGTCGTATGCTGTGTGGCAGGAGTGGCTGGAGATATGATTCAGGACTGGAAGGTGGGACATATTCTTGGTGGAACTCCCTGGCGCATGCAGGTCGGAGGAATGATTGGAGTTGTTGCAGCAGCTTTGACTCTGACCTTCTCCCTTCAGCTCTTGCATAGCACTATAGGAATCGGAAGCGATACTCTCCCTGCTCCTCAAGCTGGATTGATGGCAGCCATGTCCAAAGGAATCGTAGGCGGAGAGATGGCCTGGCCGCTGGTGGTAGCTGGAATGCTGCTGGCTATTGTACTTATTCTTATCGGTTCTCCATCACCCATGCTTATCGCTGTAGGTATGTATCTTCCCTTCCGGGCGACTGCCTGTATCTTCTTTGGAGGAGTTATCAAATATTTCTTGAATAGCCGAGTGAAGAAAAAGAAACCCACAGCAAGAGGAAAAGAAATCGTAGAAAACATCGGTCTGCTTCTTGCTTCAGGATTGATTGCAGGACAGGCACTGATGGGAATTATAACTGCAGGTTTAGAGGGTGCAAAGATTAGCCTGCCAGACATCTGGAACAATGCCTGGCTGGGTCTGGTGATTTTCTTTATTCTGGGATTCATCCTGATCTACCTTCCTTATAAAAAGATGGTCAATTCTGGTGAATACGGTGAACCGGATGAACAGAGGGAAATCTAGGTATCTCCAGATTAGGACAGTAAATCAATAGGTTGTGGCAAGAAAAAAAGGAATAGAAGAACAAATCAACCTCCTCGAGCTTGTCCCAATAAGAAACATCGGTTGGAAAAAAAGCGATGAAGGACTGACCGTTCTTCTTAAGCCTAAGGTAAAAAATCCGTTTTTGGCTAAACATATTATTCCCCGTCTGAAAAATCCCTATTACAGGATCAGATTAGACGATGTAGGAAGTTTCATCTGGGAGCAGTGCAACGGAATCCAGACTGTAAAGGAGATAGCAGATTCTCTGAGTGAGAAGTTTGGGGATAAAGTTGAACCTGTTTATGACCGGTTAGCTCTCTTTCTCCAGAGCTTGGAAAGAAATCGATTCATACTGTACAGAGAAAAAGACGAAACCTGACTCTGATGTTGCCTATGTCTCAAGACATGACAGAAGTTGAACAAATGGTAATTTTTTTTTAAAATAAAAGCCAGAAGAGATAAATGCCTGTCCTTGAAATCGTAAAATATGGAAATCCTGTTCTCGTCCAAAGAGCAAAAGAAATAGAGAACATCGATCGGATCATCAATCAGCTTGCCCAAGACATGGTGTTGACCATGCATGCAGCTCCAGGCATAGGGTTGGCAGCCCCTCAGGTGAATCAAGGCATCCGTCTGATAACAGTCGACATCTCGGTGGGAGAGAACGAGAGAGACCTTATCGTGCTGATCAATCCAG
This sequence comes from uncultured Eubacteriales bacterium, assembly GCA_964449165.1. Classification (GTDB taxonomy): domain Bacteria; phylum Acidobacteriota; class Aminicenantia; order Aminicenantales; family Aminicenantaceae; genus CAYSCW01. Next base: position 33,589 of record CAYVAT010000003.1, read on the forward strand.
AGATCGTAAGCCAAGAGGGAGAGCAAGTCGAGGAAGAAGGCTGTCTTTCCGTACCGGATATTCAGGAGAAAGTTACGAGGCCTACTCGGGTTGTGGTCAGGGGGATCGATTTGAACGGTAAAGAAAGAAGGATCGAAGCAGATGGACTGATGGCCAGAGTTTTCTGTCACGAGGTAGACCATATTAACGGAAGATTGTTCATAGATAATTTATCTCCTTTGAAGAGAGGATTGATCAAGAAGATATTACGCAAGAGGCTGAGCAAGGCCTGATGAAAATCGTTTTTTTTGGTAGCCCCCCAGCGGCGCTTCCCTCGCTGAGAGAAATTCTTAAAGCTGGACACAGGATTGAACTTGTTATCACCCAGCAGGATAGGCCTGCAGGAAGAGGAAGGAAGCTCCGTGCTTCTGCAGTTAAATCGTTTGCCATGGCTAGCCAAATTCCCACCTATGAATCCCCGCGTATCAGGAAAGACTCTGAAGCTCTGGACAGAATAGGAAGAATAGGTCCAGACCTCAACGTTGTGGTTGCCTATGGCCAGATCATCCCCTCCTCAATCATCTATCTTCCCAAATTCAACTCTATCAACGTTCACTTCTCTCTTCTCCCTAAATACCGGGGTGCGTCTCCCGTTCAATGGGCTATCCTCCAAGGAGAAACAAAAACGGGTGTAACCATTTTTGAACTCAACGAGAGGATGGATGAAGGCAACATCCTCTCTCAGGAAGAGGTGGTGATTCGTCCTCGAGAGACAGCGGGAGAGTTGGAGACCCGGTTGGCTCAAAAAGGAGCTAGTCTCCTAGTGAAGACTCTGGAAGAGATTGACCGGATTCATGCCTCTCCTCAGGATCACTCTCAAGCCACCTATGCCCCCCTGTTAAAGAAGGAAGACGGAAAGGTCGATTGGCAAAAGAATGCTCTTTATATCGAAAGGCTGGTAAGGGCCTTTAATCCCTGGCCCTCCGCATTCACATTCTGGGGAGAGAAAAGAATAAAAATCCTCAAGGGGAAGAGATTGTCGCCTCGCCTGACTCTGACCGACATTCCTGGGAGGATAAAAGACAGCACCAAAGAAGGAATCGAAGTTATTTGCGGAGAGGGAAGTCTTTTTCTGATCGAAGAGCTGCAACCTGAGGGGAAAAAACATATGAAAGCCTATGCCTTTTCCCTGGGTGTGAAGTTGAAGTCAAGAGATGCGTTTAATTAGGGGGAAAAAAAGTCTTATTCCTCGAGAATATAATAGTAAGGATTGACAGACTTCCCGTTGAGGCGGACTTCATAATGGACATGAGGGCCTAAGGCTTTTCCTGTCTTTCCGATAAGCCCGATAGTATCTCCTCTTTTTACTTTTTGCCCTGGCTTAACCAAAAATTTGCTGAGGTGGCAGTAAACTGTCGTATACCCTCCCCTGTGGCTGATCTTGATCGTCTTTCCTCCGATTTTATCTCTTTTGGTTTGAATAACCACTCCGTCTGCAGTAGCAACCACTGGATTCCCGAAATAAGTGGCGATGTCAATACCGCGGTGGAATGCCCTCTTTCCAGTAAAGGGATCGTCTCTCCAGCCAAAGGAAGAAACCCAATAGCCCTTCGTGGGTGCTATGCTGGGGGTACCAGCAAGCCTTAAGGACTCATTCTCAAAAAAAGTGACCAGAGTGTTGAGATTTTTTTCTACACCTTCAGCCTTCTGGCTGACTGTCTCCAGACTCTGAAGGCTCATTTGCTGAGAAAGATTTGGAGTGCTCGATTCCTGTCCATTGCTCGTTCCACTGCCGATTCCCGCCTCTTTGAGAACATCTGGTGATTTGAGCCCGGCCATAATATTGAGCTTCTTGGCATAATTTTCGAAATGTTCGATAGTGGCCTCGAGCTGGGCAACAGTACTTTTGTACTGAACTATGGTTTCATCTTTCTTGATATTTTCCTGGATAAGCTGTTTATATTTTTTCCTGGTGACATTCATGGTGAAATAATCGACAAGAAAGACCATAAAGGCCACAAAGATGAAGGCAAGAATGCCAGCCCAGATTCGGATTGTCTTTTTGGAGAGTGAAACGGTTTTAGGTTTCCCTTTACGATGAGGAAGGATGATGAGAGATATGACCTTTTCCGGCATCAATCTGTATCCTTGATTATCATAATTGAAAAAACAATGTCAAGCGATTTATTTACAGAGACAGCACCTTTTACAGAAAAATATTTAAGGGAGAGTCTGCTCGATCCATTTTATGATGTCTTGAGTTGATGATCCTGGCAAAAAGACTTCCTTGATGCCTATTTCATTCAGGTAAGGTATATCTTTATCAGGAATTATACCTCCTGCGATAACAAAGACGTCCTCGGCTTTATTTTCTCTGAGCAGATTTATGATCTTAGGAAAGAGGACTTTGTGCGCCCCAGAGAGTATACTTAATCCTATGAGATCCACATCCTCCTGAATGGCTGCTTGTACGATCTCTTCAGGTGTGCGCCTTAATCCTGTATAGATGACCTCGTAGCCGGCATCCCGCAGAGCACGACAGATCACTTTTGCTCCTCGGTCGTGACCATCCAGTCCTGGTTTAGCGATCAAGATTCTGATTTTCTTCTCAGGCATAACTCCCTCCAAAAATAAGAGCGAATAACCTCTCAAGAGAAAACAAGAACAGGGAATGAATGGTTTTCCTCTGATCCTTGTTATCTTTTCTTGTCTCGAAACCTCGGTCTATATTCATAGGCTATGCTGGATACTAAAAGGTTACCGGCTCTCGATACACTCCAAAAACTTCTTTTAAAGAATCAACGATTTCGCCCAATGTGGCGTAACTCTTGACTGTTTTGATTAAAGATGGCATGAGGTTTTGGCTGTCTTCTGCTGCCTTCTTTAAATCCTGGAGATTTTGTTTGACTCGGGCTTGATTCCTCGTTTTTTTCACTTCCTTCAACCGCTCCAGCTGCTGTCTAGCCACAGACTCATCAATATGCAGGAAGGGAATGGATTCGTAATCCATCTGGAAGGCGTTAACGCCCACGATGATCTTTTCCTTTCTTTCCACCGCCTTTTGGTATTTATAGGCACTGTCAGCGATTTCTCGCTGGGGAAATCCAAGTTCTATGGCTTTGACCATGCCTCCCATGTCATCGATCTTCCTGATGTATTCCTTAGCTCCTTCTTCCATTTCTTTGGTGAATTTTTCGATAAAGTAGCTTCCTCCCAGAGGATCAAGACAATTGGCCACACCGCTTTCATGCGCAATGATCTGTTGAGTTCTGAGCGCGATAGTGACAGCCTCCTCTGAGGGCAAGGCATAGGTCTCATCCAGAGAATTGGTGTGAAGAGATTGAGTTCCTCCCAGAACTGCAGCCAGAGCTTGAATGGCCACTCTAACAATATTGTTATAAGGCTGCTGGGCCATGAGTGAGACGCCTGAAGTTTGGGTATGAAACCTCAGCCACCAGGATCTTGAGTTCTTTGCACCAAATCTCTCACGCATCATCTCAGCCCAGATTTTTCTGGCAGCCCTGAACTTGGCAATTTCTTCGAAGAAATCATTATGAGCGTTGAAGAAGTAAGAAAGCCTCGGTGCAAATTCATCGATATCCAGTCCTCTTTCCAGAGCCCATTCCACATACTCGATTCCATCTCTCAAGGTGAAAGCCAGTTCCTGTAAGGCTGTTGCTCCCGCCTCCCGGATATGATATCCCGAGATAGAGATGGTGTTCCATCTGGGAACATTCTTTGATCCGAATTCAAAGGTATCAACGATCAACTTCATGGAAGGCTTGGGAGGAAAGATAAATTCTTTCTGAGCGATGTATTCTTTGAGGATGTCATTCTGAATGGTACCTGATATCACTCCAGGAGAGATGCCTTGTTTTTCGGCCACTGCTATGTACATCGCCCAGAGAATGGCAGCTGTGGGATTGATGGTCATGGAAGTGGAGATCTTATCCAGAGGAATGCCATCAAAAAGGATTTCCATATCAGCCAGTGTATCCACAGCTACTCCACATTTCCCTATTTCCCCTTGCGATAGCGGATGATCTGAATCAACTCCCATCAAGGTGGGAAGGTGAAAGGCCACGCTTAACCCTGTTTGTCCGTGAGAGAGAAGATATTTATATCTTTTGTTGGTGTCCTCGGCAGTTCCGAATCCGGAAAACTGCCTGATGGTCCACATCCGGCCCCGATACATGGTGGGATGAATTCCTCTTGTATAAGGATATTCACCTGGAAATCCAAGGTCCCTCTTATAGTCGAACTCCTCTAAATCTGCGGGAGTGTAGAGCTCTTTTATTTCTTTTCCAGATACAGTGGTAAAATCTCTGTTCTTTTCTCCTCCGCTTTTTAAGGTTTTATCGAAATTCTCTTTTTTCCAGCGAAGATAGGATTTTTTAATGTCATTTTGTCCTGGTTTCTTCTTCAAAATTTTTCCTTCTCCCTTATAAGTCTAAAGATGAATTTGAATGATAATTCAATCTGGAATGATTTCTTTAATCTTCGGTGACTTTGAAAACCAAATCATTTTCCCTGACAGGACTCTCCACTTTAAGACCGATCGGTTCACCGGGCTCAGCCACATCAACCGATTTGTGTTCTATCTGCATGGATTCAACTTTTTGATAGAAATCTGTGGTATGGCCTTTGAAGTGGATGGTGTCTCCTATCTGGAGCTTTGCCTTTGACAATTCAAGAACACCCACGTTAATCTTGGAGAAATAATGAGTGATTTTTCCGATTTCTTCTTCCATCGAGGCCTCCTTTTAGATGATTACAAAATTATCAGAATTGGGGGATTTAAGCAAGCTGTTTTAAGCACAGAGAACCGAGGCTCCGTTCACATTCAGAACCTCTCCAGAAATATGCCTGGCCAGGTCTGAGGCCAAGAAGATTATCGGCCCGGCAATATCTTCTGGTGGCGGGATTCTCCGCAAGGGAATACTCTCCTGGATGCTCATGCGGTAATCTGGGTCACTGAAGACCTCAGCGCACATATCCGTATCCACCCAGCCGGGAGCCACACAGTTGACTCGAATGTTAAAGGGAGCGAGCTCAACAGCCAGAGATTTGGTTAGGGCTATCAACGCACCCTTGCTCGCTGCATAATGCGAGTGGAAAGCCTCTCCTCTTACTCCGGCCGTGGAGGAAACATTGATGATCCATCCTCTCTTTTTTTCTTTCATGAATGGTACCACAGCGTTGCAGGTATGGAAAACAGCATCCAGGTTGATGCTCATTGTTTCTGACCAAACTTCCTCATCCATGTTGCCTATCTCTCCATAAGTCCAGATACCGGCATTATTAACCAAAACATCTATCCTTTCCCACTCTTGGATGATCTTTCCCACCATCTGGTGAATCTGGCCTCTCTCTACTAGGTCGATTTTAAAAGTCAAACACTCTCTTCCCATTTTCGTGATCTGCTGCTTGACTTCTTCAGCTGCTTCTCGGTGGATGCGAAAATTGATTGCTACATCGGCTCCGGCCTTGGCAAAAAGAATGGCTGTTGAGCGCCCGATTCCCCTTGACCCGCCGGTGACAAGCACTCTCCTTCCGCTAAGATTAATCATCGTTCCTCCTTTCTTTTTTTCTGTGACATAGAAACTCAGTTCCTCTGAGGAGAATTAAAATTTTTTTGATTTTACACACTGAATCATCATGCGATACAGTCGTCTTTTTTTTAAAAAGGAGCGAAGACTCGAAGCAAAGGGAAAATGACCTTCCCTATGCATAATCAAGGCCTACATCTTTCATCTGGTCAAACTGGAGATATCTGTAGATTTCTTGCTTTTTGGGCTGAATTTTCTTCTTATAGATGGAGAAATATTCGTCAGGTGTGGGAAGCTTGCTTGAAAGGGCCGCTGTGGCAGCCAGTTCAGCAGAGCCAAGATAGACGCGGGCATTGTCGCCCATTCGGTTGTCAAAGTTACGTGTGGAGGTAGAAATGATGGTTGCTCCGGGCCTGACTCTGGCCTGATTTCCCATACAGAGCGAACAACCAGGAATTTCTGTCCGGGCACCTACGCCGGCGTAGATGGAATAATATCCTTCCCTCTGGAGTTGAGCTCTGTCCATCTTGGTAGGGGGAGTCAGCCAAATACGTGTCCGGAGATAACCTTCTCCATCGAATATTTTTCCAGCCGCCCGAAAGTGACTGATGTTGGTCATGCACGACCCGATGAATATCTCATCGATCATGTCTCCAGCTACTTCAGAGAGGACTTTCACGTCGTCAGGATCATTGGGGCAGGCTACGATAGGCTCTTTGATATCTTCGAGGTTGATTTCCAGGACTGCCGCATAATCGGCATTCTTATCCCTTTGCAGAAGCTTTGGATTGTTCAGCCATCTCTTGCAGGCTTCAATCCTTTTCTTTAAAGTACCGCCATCTTGGTATCCTTCCCCGATCATCTTTTCCATCAGGGCCACATTGCTTCTGATGCACTGGACCACACTCTCTATGCTGAGTGCAACCGTTGCGGCTGCGGCAGATCTCTCTGCACTGGCGTCGGTGAGTTCGTAGGCCTGCTCGACTGGCAAATCTGGCAGACCCTCTATCTCTAAAATCCGGCCGTTAAAAATATTCTTCTTGTCCTTTTTTTCTACTGTAAGCAGACCCTCTTGGATTGCAAAGTAAGGAATGGCATTGACCACATCCCGGAGTGTTATCCCTGGTCGAAGTTTTCCGCTGAATTTGACCAGCACTGACTCAGGCATATCCAGCGGCATAAATCCGAGGGTACCCGCAAAAGCCACCAGACCTGAGCCTGCAGGAAAGCTCAATCCTATCGGGAACCGAGTATGCGAATCACCCGCGGTTCCCAGCGTATCGGGAATCAACAGGCGGTTTAACCAGGAATGGATAACACCATCACCGGGCTTGAGGGAAACGCCCTTACGGTCGGTTATGAATCGAGAGAGCGATTTGTGCATCTTGACGTCTGGAAGTTTGGGGTAAGCAGCTGTATGACAGAAAGACTGCATGAAGAGTTCTGTCTGAAACTCTAGGCAGGCCAATTCTTTGAGTTCATCTGCGGTCATGGGTCCTGTCGTATCCTGAGAGCCGACTGTAGTCATCTTTGGTTCACAGGCTGTTCCAGGAAGCACACCTTCCACACCGCAGGCTTTCCCAACGATTTTCTGGGCTAAAGAAAAGCCTTGCCCTTCTTTAGGAAAAGGCCATTCCATTTTGGTAAAGAGATTAGCCTCTCCCATGCCCAGCTCTTTTCGAGCTTTTTCGGTCAGAGAACGTCCGATGATGAGGTTGAGTCGCCCACCTGCTCGGAACTCATCCTTAAGTGTAGCTGGCTTGAAATCGAAGGAGGCAATCTTTTCTCCAGATTCGTTGGTGATGACATGTGATTTCGAATCAATGACGATAACATCCCCTGTTTCCATCTTCGATACATCGCACATAAGAGGAAGTCCTCCAGAATCTTCAACTGTGTTGAAGAAGATAGGGGCGATCAGACCGCCGATAACCACTCCCCCTCTTCTCTTGTTTGGGACATAGGGGATATCCTCGCCTATATGCCACATCAGGGAATTGCAGGCGGATTTTCGGGATGAACCTGTCCCTACGACATCTCCCACAAAAGCCACTCGCGCTCCTTGTTGACGAAACCCTTTGATGGCATCTATTCCTCCGGGAAACCGGGTCTCTCCCATGGACAGGGCATGGAGAGGGATGTCGGGTCGGCTCCACGCATGCTTTGCTGGAGAGAGATCATCGGTGTTGGTTTCCCCATCGACCTTAAAGACTTTAAGGATTAGTCTTTCTGGAAATTTTGGCTTCTCAAGAATCCATTCGGCTTGGGCCCATGAGCGGAGGACACTCTCGGCAAAAGGATTGCTTTTGGCCATACGTACTATCTCATCGAAGCCACTATAGACAAGGGTGATCATCTTGAGAGCATTTGCTGCATCTTCGGCCAGTTCTTCATCCTGAAGCAATTCCAAAAGAGGCTGGACGTTGAATCCTCCTAGCATGGTACTCAGGATAGTTACTGCTTTTTTCCTGGATATAACAGGAGAAAAAGTGCTTCCCTTGGCCACTCTTGTTAACCATCCAGCTTTAACTTTTGCCGCAGGGTCAACTCCGGGTGCCACTCGGTTCACCATAAGATCCAGAAGGAGTTCTTCCTTACCCTCGGGGGGGTTCTCCAAGAGCGTGCAGATTTCTTCCGTATCCTCTGGGGATAAAGGTAGAGGAGGGATACCTTGTTTTTGCCGCTGGGAGTCATGCTCAAAGTAAGTTTTTAACATTGGTATTCTCCGAAGCAAAGATCATAGTCATTATCATGTATAAAATGTTTACCCTTCTTTGTCAAAATATTTTGAGAATGCGTAAGCATCCTTATTTCCGTGATAGGGGTGAGGGATGGGGGGTCGTCAGCACGCTGATTTCCCCAGCGAGGAGAGTAGGAGAGGAACCATGCCCGTTCAGTCCTCACAGGGGCTTCCTCATCCCCCATCCCTCACCCTTTTCAATTCAGTATATATTCAAATTCATCACGATCTTAAGGATGCTTAGTGAGAATACTGAGAGTTTCCAAAACAGCAATGGCATTCAAGCTGGCTTCTTCATTGATGAATTCGAATTATCGGGAATAATGAGTTGATTTTGCTCGAAAAAAAATATAATATTCTCTCTTTTATAATCACCAAAAAAGGAGTTTTAATATGGATCAAGCCGCAATCGAAAGAGCCAAGGAACATTTTGCCCAAATTGTAGAGGAACAGCTCAACAGAGTTGAAGCACTCAAAAAGGCTGCTGATTGGATTGATTATTCTCAACTCAAACCCATCATCATCGGAATCATTGGCGGCGACGGAATCGGTCCCTATATAGCCAAGGAGGCTCGTCGAGTCTTGGAATTTCTTCTGGATGAAGGCATAAAGACGGGAAAGATTGAAATACGCGATATTGAAGGTCTGACCATTGAAAATCGAGCCAAACACAGCAAATCTATCCCTGATGATATCTTGGAAGAGATTAAGAAATGTCATATCACTCTGAAAGGCCCCACAACCACTCCGAGAAGAGGAGATCCCTGGCCTAATATCGAGAGCGCAAATGTGGCCATGCGCCGCTATCTTGACCTTTTTGCCAACGTCAGACCTGTGAGAGTGCCCAAAGACGGAATCGATTGGATGTTTTTCCGAGAAAACACCGAAGGTGCTTATATCATGGGAAGCCATGGAATCAACATCACCGACGATTTAGCCATGGATTTCAAGGTCATCACCACTCAAGGTTCAGAGAGGATCATCCGTTTGGCATTCGAGTACGCCAAGAAGAATAACATTGATCGTGTGACTATCGTGACCAAAGCCAACGTAGTTAAAACATCTGATGGAAAATTTTTGGACATCGGCTATAAAATCGCCAAAGAATACCCCGGGATTGAAGCCGATGATTGGTATATCGATATCATGACTGCTAAACTGGTCGACCCCAAGCGCAGAACTCAGTTCAGAGTCATGGTCCTCCCCAATCTTTACGGTGACATCCTTACCGATGAGGCTGCTGAATTCCAAGGAGGTGTGGGTACAGCTGGAAGTGCAAACATCGGAAAACGCTATGCCATGTTTGAGGCCATCCATGGTTCTGCTCCCCGGATGGTCAGGGAAGGCCGGGCCAAATATGCTGATCCCTGCAGTTTGATTCGAGCTGCGGCTTTGCTCATCAACCACATCGGCTATCCAGAAGAAAGCAAAAATTTGGAGATGGCCTTGGATGTCTGTGGACAGTATGAGAAGAAATTGGTAATCACGGGAAGAGACACCGGCTGCACAGGAGCTGAGTTTGCAGATTATCTTATGGATACGATTCAGGATCCCCAGCTAAAGGAGAAGTGGGAAAAATATCAGCAAGGAGCCTGACAGGAGAGAGTTTCTTGACTCCAGGTCTGATTTGAATTATATTCAGCACAGAATTTTAAACCTTGTTTTAGCCGTTCCAGACTTTAAATGCTTGAGACGCTGAGGACGGAGAAGAAAGAGATTAACAAAGCAAATCTTTTTTATAATTAATCGAAGGGAGGTAATATTATGAAAAAAAAGATATCTGTCATCGGAGCTGGTCATGTTGGAGAAGTCACAGCCTTCAAAATCTCTGAGAAGGAACTGGGTGATGTAGTTCTCCTCGATGTTATTGAAGATATGCCCATCGGGAAAGGTCTGGATATGCGAGAAGGCGGTCCTGTTGGAAAGTATGACTCACAGATCATAGGGACTAATGCCTATGAAGATACAGCGAACTCCGATATTGTGGTCATTACAGCTGGAGTCCCTCGTAAACCTGGAATGAGTCGTGATGAGCTGGTGGGAACGAATTTCGGCATTGTTAAGTCTGTCACCGAAAAGGTGGCTGAACAATCGCCCAATGCCATTCTCCTTGTTGTCAGCAATCCTCTTGATGCTATGGTGTACACAGCGTTTAAAGTGAGCGGATTTCCTAAAAACAGAGTCTTTGGTATGGCCGGAATACTGGATACCACACGATTCCGTGCTTTCATTTCTATGGAACTCAAAGTTTCTGTAGAGAGCATCCAGGCTCTTGTTTTGGGAGGTCATGGAGACACGATGGTGCCCGTCGCACGTTATACCACTATCGCCGGCATTCCCCTCAGCCATTTTCTTCCACAAGACAGGATTGATGCCATAATCGAGAGGACCAGAAAAGGCGGCGGTGAAATCGTCAAGTATCTCAAAACAGGGAGTGCTTATTATGCACCCTCCTTGGCAATAACAGAGATGGTTGAATCCATAGTCAGGGATAAGAAAAAAATATTACCCTGTGCGGCCTATCTTGAAGGGGAATATGGAATCAACGGTCTTTATTTTGGTGTCCCCATCAAACTGGGCGCTAAGGGAGTTGAAGAGATAATCGAGATCGACCTGACGGAGGAAGAAAAGGAAGCTATCAAAAATTCAGAGGCTGCCGTGCGTAATGTAGTGGATCTGCTTAAGTTCTGAAAAATGGCTGAACACAGAATCCAAACTCCAGTTTCAGATGATATTATCGCTAAAATGCGAGCCGGAGACAGAGTGTACATCACGGGATACCTTTACACGGGGAGAGATTCAGCTCACAAGAAATTAATCGAATTGGTCAATGAAGGGAGAGAACTTCCTATAGATGTTAAGGGACAGTTCATGTATTATGTTGGTCCTACTCCAGCACGTCCAGGAAAATCCATCGGCTCTGCCGGTCCAACCACAAGCTACAGGATGGACTCCTATGCTCCTACCTTGCACGCTCTCGGTCTAAAGGGGACTATCGGTAAGGGATCCAGAAGCGAAGAAGTCAAAGAGGCTCTAAAAAAGCACAAGGCTGTCTATCTTGCTGCTGTCGGCGGAGCAGGAGCTTTGATCTCCAAAAGTATAGAGGACGCAGAAGTCATTGCTTATCCGGAGCTTGGCCCAGAAGCCATTCGGAAAGTAAAAGTCAAAGATTTCCCCTGCATCGTTATCAATGATATGTATGGCGGTGATCTCTACGAGGAAGGAAAGAAAAAATATCAGAGAGAATAGCCTGAAGCACATTCGTTAGAAAGCTTTTTCTTGCTCTCTTGATCTGTCTGACCTAATTATCCGGGGTGGAAAGGAATCTTTTTCTATCCCGTTGATTGAGGCAGAAAGTCGAACAAAAAGGAAAAAGATAATGAAAATTCATGAGTATCAAGCCAAACAGATCCTTAAAAAATATGGGGTTCAGATCCCCGAGGGAGATGTAGCTGAAACACCAGCCCAGGCTAGAGAAATTGCCGGAAGAATCGGTCCCAAGATTGTACTCAAGGCTCAAATTCATGCAGGAGGAAGGGGGAAAGGAGGGGGGATTAAGCTGGCTAATTCCCTTGAAGAAGTAGAAAAGCTAGCTCAAGATATGATCGGTATGACGCTCATCACTCACCAGACTGGGCCCCAGGGAAAGCTGGTGAGGAGAATTCTTGTGGAAGAGGCTCTCAACATCGATCGTGAGCTCTATGTCGGAGTGGTGATCGACCGTGCCAAAGAGGCTCCGGTTATCATGGCCTCTCCAGAAGGAGGAGTGGAAATCGAGAAGGTGGCTGCGGAAACTCCTGAGCTTATTTTTAAGGAATACATTAATCCTGCGACTGGATTTTTGCCCTTCCAGGCGAGAAAGCTGGCCTTCAAGTTAGGTCTCAAAGGAGAGACTTTTAAGCAAGCCGTAAAATTCATCCTCAGTCTCTATGCAGCTTTTAAAGCCACAGATGCTTCTCTGGCTGAAATCAATCCCCTTCTGATCACCAAGGAAGGTTATGTTATGGCACTGGATGCCAAGATGAATTTCGACGACAATTCCCTCCCCCGCCACCCAGATATCCTCCAGATGAGAGATTTGGATGAGGAAGATCCTCTGGAAGTGGAAGCTAGCAAGTCCAACCTCAACTATATCAAGCTGGATGGAAACGTGGGCTGCATGGTTAATGGGGCAGGATTGGCTATGGCTACCATGGATATTATCATGTATTCAGGCGGAATGCCGGCCAATTTCCTCGATGTGGGCGGTGGCGTTTCTGAGGAGGCGGTAAAGAATGCGTTTAAAATCCTCGTCTCTGATAAAGACGTCAGGGCTGCTTTGATCAATATCTTCGGAGGGATTGTCCGTTGTGACCTGGTGGCCAGCGGCATTGTCATGGCGGCAAAAGAGATAGGGCTCAGAATTCCCATGGTGGTCAGGTTGGAGGGTACCAACGTCGATCAAGGGAAGAAAATTCTCAAAGATTCAGGACTTGCCTTTTATCCGGCAGAGAGCATGAGAGAGGCGGCTGAGAAAGTCGTTCCCTTAGCTGAGAAAGGAGCTTCACAGTGAGCATTCTGATCGATGAAAACACGCGGGTAGCGATTCAAGGAATAACAGGTGGAGAAGGTACCTTTCACACTCAGCGAATGCAGGAGTACGGAACAAAAGTGGTGGCCGGAGTGACTCCTGGTAAAGGAGGGCAAACTCATCTGGGTGTTCCTGTTTTTAATTCAGTTTCAGAGGCCGTAGAGAAAGAAGGAGCCAATGCTTCCGCCATCTTTGTTCCAGCCTTTTTTGCAGCTGATGCCGTGATGGAGGCCGCAGATGCAGGAGTCAGCCTGGCAGTCTGTATAACAGAGGGAATTCCTACCTTTGACATGATCAAGGCCAAACAATTCCTCAAAGATAAAGGATGCCGTCTTATCGGTCCCAACACACCAGGAATAATATCTCCAGGAAAGTGCAAAATAGGAATCATGCCCGGTCATATCCATTCCCCCGGGACAGTGGGCATCATCTCCCGCTCCGGAACATTGACTTATGAGGCCGTGGATCAGGTCACAAGCCTTGGTTATGGTCAATCTACGGCAGTCGGAATTGGAGGTGATCCAATCGTCGGCCAGTCTTTTACCCATCTTTTGAGGCTGTTCAAGGAAGACACAGCAACAGAGGCTGTTATCCTCATCGGAGAGATCGGAGGGACTGCCGAGGAAGAGGCAGCCGAGTATATCAAAGAAGAATTTCCCAAACCCGTGGTGAGCTTCATTGCCGGGCAAACAGCTCCCCCCGGGAGGAGAATGGGGCATGCAGGAGCTATCATCGCTGGTGGGAAAGGAACAGCCGGGGAGAAAATGGAGGCCCTGGAGGCGGCGGGTGTTATCGTGGCCAAGAGTCCAGCCGAAATTGGAAATAAGGTGAAAGAGGCTTTGAGTTGAAGATCAGCCTCTATCTTTTCCATTGCTTGTAAGGTAAAAGGGGAAAATCCTCCTTTTTGACAACCCTGTAGATGGGAAAGAAATCACCCTTTTCTGTTACCAGATTGTACTTCCTGTAGCGTATGAGCCCGTACTGTGACTGGGGCTCTAGGAGACAGGGGATCAGGTTGGCACCATCCTGGGCGCAGCAGACATAGCAGTCATCCCTCTTGACGAGGACTTGAACAGTTTTCTTCACCACTTCAATTGCCTGAGGGGGAAGATAGTCGTATTCGGCAGGAACCATGTCTGCTACCGAATAAGCCTCCACTTCAAGAGCCGAATCATTGCTAAAAATTTCAACATTCAATCCATGATGAAGGAGGGTTTCGATAACATCTTGATGCACAGAAGGGATGATATAGCCCACAGGCCTTGCCACACTGATCTCTGGTTCCACCTTGGGGAACCAGTTTTTAACCACCTCTTCGACCACTTTGTATTGAGATGGATAAGGATAAGGAGCGATATCTTCTCTAGTGAGAGGATCACCCGCTTTTTTGTCGTTTCTAAGGATGCCGCGAATCGGGGAATCGACACGCTCAAATCTTTTGATAGTTAGAGTTGGCTGTTTCGGGTCTTTAGCATACCTCATCTTAAGATGGATAAGATCATCCTCTTTAAACGTTCTAGCTTTTTCCAGAAGATTTTGTCGCAAAGTGCTAACCATCTCTTTGATTTTGTCAGCATGGAGGGAAACACTTTCCGAAAAAAATCTTAAACCAAAGTACTGCCAACGGGTTCTTTCCTTTAAGGTTTTGATATTGTGTCGGGAGGCTCCCTCCTGGATAAAGGAGAGAGTCTCGTATATTCCCAGGCTGTTCCGGCCGTCGTTAAGGTCAGCCGTGCTGTAGCGTCTCATCAGCTTGCGTTTTCCTACATCTTCTGGACGGTATCTGACTCCTGCCGAGGAGTTAATCCCCATTTCCTGAGTGACGATGTATTCGTGGAAGGTGATTTTCTTCTTTTGGAGCTTTTTTTCCACCTCAGAAAGAATAGTTTCCTGAGAAAATTTCTGCAGCTCAGGACTGATATTGAGGTTGGACACACAGCCGATGGAGACACGGTAGTAATCGTCTCCTTTCTCATGGACATCTATGGTGACTTCAGGCATCCACGTTCGGAAGACCCGATGGATGGCCTCAGCCTCAGGAGTCTCCAACTTGACATGATCTCGGTTTAGATCCAAATCCTGCTCGTTAGCACGCTGGTTGGACCAATTCCCGTAAGGATTTGCCTGGGGGATAATCAGAAAATTCAGCTTCTTGAGCAGAGGCTTAAGCTCTCCTTGGGCCAGATCTTTGATCATCCAGAGGGCCGCCTCTTTTGCGGATTGTTCATTGCCATGCTGGGAAGCGATGAGGAGCAATGTTGGTTTTTCTCTGCTGAGCTTATGCGGACAGCCTGCTCCTTCTTCTGTGATAATACAGAGAAAAAGATCCTTGGCACCGTACTCTTCAGTCTCACGTGTCTTTCCTATAATCTGAACCTCTAACTCTGGACTGAGATGCTCCACTTGACTGAGGAAGATGGCAATGTCTTCATTCTGACTGTAGCGAATGTAGTTGATCTTTTCTCCTGGCGTTTTGATGGACTCTGCTTCCAAGTCCGGGGCTGGAAAAAATAAGAATAGATAGATTATAAGGGCAATTACCAAGAATCCTTTTTTAAGCACTTTTTTCTCTCCTTTTCTATAAAATATGTATCTGTTTTTTTCAGTCTTTCGATGTTTTTCGCTTTTTAGGTTCTTCTCTTATCTTCCAGACTGACCCTCCTTCTCCTCTTTATAGAGTAATTCCATGGTTATTTCTTTTTCCTCGCCCTGACGGAGTATGCGGAAACAGACTTCATCACCCCAATGGAATAGGGCCAAATACATTCTGAGTTCATTGATATCTGAGTATGTCTTGCCATCTACAGAAAGAATGACATCTCCCTTTTGAAAATCGTAATACTTTGCTACTCCTTGGATAGGGGCACTTCCCAGAATGAGATTGTCCAGTCCTTCGATTTTCTTTAGCTCGAGGCCTATGGATGGATAAGCAGGTCTCTGCTCCTCTGCAATGCCCCAGATAAAGTCGGCTAAGCTCCTTGAGATGAGGAGGTTTTTTTGCTCTTCAGGAATCTCCACACAGATAAATGTTATAAAGGGAAGATGGTCTCTTTCGAAGGCACGGCGGTTGATTCCCAGGTTGTAGAGAAAATGCCCGGATCCAGCCAAGACAATCATCCTTTTTTTCTCTCTCTTGGCTACTCGGTCAGCATTGTAGGCCATGACTTCATCCCAGGCTGCCTGAGCTCGATAGAGTCCTTCAAAGGCCATCTCTAACCCTTTGCCTTTCATTTCATGAGGAATAGAGGTGTTTTCGAAAATGGTTCGGATCAGAATCCGATGTTCTTGGTTGGAAAGGTCAGGGCGGGGAATGATCTCTTTTTCCTCATCTGAGAGGGCATCCCATCCTTGCATCCTGATCTTGTGGATCAGGTTACGAGAGGCATTCAGGGCATATAGAGGGATCCTGTTCTCCTTTGCGAACTGAAAAATCTTCTCATAAAATGAGAAGTTGATATTCCAATGTTCATACCATCTCGACTCGCGCAGGAATTCTTCTTTGGTGAGGATGCCAATGCTCCATTTATTCAATACTTCCTGGCTTGATACAGGTAACATCTCCAGGCCAATGATTAAATTTCTATCCCTTTGATAAAGGGCTTGGATGACTTTGAGCTGAATTTCGTGCATAGCAAGGCTATTGTGTGTTTCACCCAGGTAGATAAATTGGTTTTTCATCATTTCCCGGGCCATTTCTTCGAATGATAGGGAGGATTCTTCCTGAACAGAATAGATTTGACCGGGAAAGATGTCCATGGTTTTGTCTTTAAGATTTTTATCTCCTATTCGAAGAAGAAATATCCTCCCCTGCTCTTCTCCTGTCAGATTGATTGCAATAAATAAAAATAGTAACAGGTAGGTGATTTTTCGGGCTTTCATTTTTTTCTCTTTCAAGTCAAAATTTTAGACTATGATATCTGTTCGTCTCATCTGCTGTCAAACAGTAAGGAAGACAGCCTCACATTTTCTTTTTTTTAACGTCTCGAATTATAATAAATTGGCAGTTCAAATGGGAAGGTTCCCTTTATATTAGAGATGGAAACAGAACGAACCAAAAGCCAGAAGATTATCAAGACCTTTGCGGCTGCTTCCTTTCTTAACGATTTGGGCTCAGACATCATCTATCCTATCTGGCCTCTATTCGTGACCGCTGTCCTGAAGGCCAACATGGTTGCCCTAGGATTTCTGGATGGGCTGGGAGAAGCACTGGTCTCTCTTTCTCAGGCAGGATCAGGTTATTTTTCTGACAGGCTGAGAAGAAGGAAAGTGTTTGTCTGGTTGGGTTATCTTTTGGGTTCACTCTCGCGATTAGGCTATGCCTTTTCATCGGTATGGCCCCATCTGATTCCTTTCCGTATCATGGATCGAGTAGGAAAAATAAGGGGCGCACCGCGGGACGCCCTGGTAGCCGATGCTTCCTCTACAGCAAACCGAGGGAAACATTTCGGTCTGATTAGAACCATGGACCATCTAGGAGCTTTGTGCGGAGTCCTGATCTGTATTGTGTTTTTCCGTTTTTTAGGATACAGGATTCTTTTTGCTCTGGCTGCAATCCCATCTCTTTTCAGCGCTATTCTGATCATCTTTCTGATCAAGGAGAGGAAATCCAATAATATCCATATATCCAGAGGAGTATCCCCTAAAGAATTGAATCGGAATTTCCGGCTCTTCCTTCTTTTGAGTTCTCTTTTTGCTCTGGGGACCTTCAGCTATTCCTTTCTTCTGATATTTGCTAAAACATTCGGGTTCAAGACAACTTTTGTGCCTGTGCTGTATTTGATCTTTACAGCTTCCGCCTCTCTTCTTTCTCTTCCTTTGGGCAGACTTTCGGATAAAATTGGAAGAAAGCCTGTGCTTCTGTTTTCCTACTTAATCTGGGGTGCTGTTTGTCTCTGTTTCATCTTTGTGCGCAGTTCTGGGATGATCATTCTTGCTTTTTTTCTCTACGGAACTCACCGAGGAGCTCTGGAGCCGGTCCAGAAAACATTCGTCTGTGAGCTTTCTCCTCGGCTTTTCAGGGCAAGCTCTTTGGGCTTTTTTCAGATGGTCACAGGTCTTTGTGCTCTTCCCGCTTCTTTTATTGCTGGAATCCTCTGGGAGAGCTTGGGAATGGTTGCAACTTTTCTCTTTTCGTTAATCCTGACCTTGGGAGCCAGCGTCATGCTTATCTTGTTGAAAGAAGAACGTTCCTGTGAAGCCTGAAGAATGATATTCAGCTTTTCCCTTTTTGTAGCCCTTCTCAATCAAGCAGTAAAAATCTCTGATTTACTCTTGTTCAGGTTTGATCCGTCCTTCTTTGATCGCTTCTTGGATGATTTTCTGATGGAGATGGCTGGGGACTTCTTCGTAATGGGAAAACTCCATAAGGAACGAACCTCTGCCTCCTGTTATAGAAGTTAACGATGGTTCAAAATCCAGCATCTCAGCCATAGGAACTTGGGCCTTGATGATGCGCAGACTTCCCTTCTGTTCCATGCCCTGTACTTTTCCACGGCGGCCGTTAAGGTTTCCCATGAGATCTCCCATGTATGCCTCTGGCGTGTAGACTTCAACATTCATGATCGGCTCGAGAATGGTAGGCTTGGCCTCCTTCATTCCTTTCTTGAAGGCCATGGAGGCTGCGATCTTAAAGGCAATATCAGAGGAATCAACCTCGTGGAAAGAGCCGTCATAAAGGACTACTTTGAAATCGACAGTCGGAAACCCAGCCACAACTCCCTTTTTCTTGGCTTCCTTGATACCTTTCTCTATGGAAGGGATAAAATTTTTTGGTATGGCCCCTCCGAAGATCTTATCCTCAAACTCAAAATCCTTTCCCCTGGTAAGGGGCTCCATCTTGATTTTTACATCCCCGTATTGCCCCCTTCCTCCAGTCTGTTTTTTGTACTTTCCCTGCACATCGGACCGTCCCTTTATGGTTTCTTTGTAAGGTATTTTTGGAGGCTTCAGAACCACATCCACGTTGTATCTCTTTTTCAAACGATCAGCGATGATTTCCACATGAAGCTGGCCATTTCCAGATATGATCAACTCATTCGTTTCTGAGTCTCTTTCTATCTTTGCCGTAGGATCCTCCTCTGAGATACGGTGGGTAGCCTGGGAAATCCGGTCTTCGTCGGCTCGTGTTTTTGGTTCAATGGCAAACGATATGGACGGCTCGGGAAATTTTATAGGCGGAAATTCAATCCTATTTCCCTTAGCACATAGAGTGTCTCCTGTGTATGTGGTTTTCAGCTTGGTTGTTGCCACGATATCCCCCACTTTTGCCTCTCCTGCAGGAATCTGTTCTTTGCCTTTGAGGAAGAACAATCCCCCCAGTTTCTCGTCTATATCATGATTGGTGTTGTATACGGTGGAATCAGGACCAATCTTTCCCGAGAAAACCCTCAACAGGGAGACGCGACCAGTATAGGGATCGGAGAGAGTTTTGAAGACCAAGGCAGAAAATGGACCAGCCAGAGTGGGTTTGATTGTTTCTTCTTTTCCTTTGACTGTCGCTTCGATTTCTGCTCTCTCTGAAGGAGAGGGTATGTAAGTGGTGATTCCATCCAGAATAGGCTGGATTCCCACGTTCGCCAGAGCTGAAGCCACAAAAATGGGAAAAAGATTTCGGGAGAGCACGGCCTTATTGAGGCCTTCCCGGAGTTCTTCAGACGTCAGGCTGCCCTTCTCGAAGTACTGCTCCATCAATTGTTCATCGTTTTCTGCCACCATCTCTGCGAGCTCTTCGGCTTTCTTCTCAACTTCCGATTTTAGGTTTTCGGGCACTTCGGTCTCCTTGAATTTTCCGCTTTCGTCTTTTTCGAAGGTGAAGGCCTTTTTTTCCACAAGGTCCACAATTCCCGAAAAATTCTTCTCTTTGCCGATAGGGAGTTGAACAGGAACGGCCTGCCGGCCGAAGAATTGTTGAATAGAATCAAGAGTTCGTTGATAATCCGCATTTTCTCTATCCAGCTTATTGATGGTGATGATCCGGGGAAGATTGAATTCTTCCAGCATTTCCCAGACCTTCTCCGTTCCTACTTCCACTCCTGCTGCCCCGCAGACTATAACCACTCCTCCATCGACAGCTCTTAAACACGCTCTTGTATCCCAGAGGAAATTTGTGTATCCAGGGCAATCTATTATGTTAACCTTGTGGTTGTTCCAATCCAAATAACATACAGCAGAGTTTATTGAAATCTGCCTTTCAATTTCCTCTGGATCATGATCAGTGATGGTGTTTCCTTTTTCAACTTTAGCCAGTCTGGAAGTCATCCCTGCATTAAAAAGAAAAACGGATGTCATGGATGTTTTCCCTGAAGAACCATGTCCAATCATGGCGACGTTTCTTATCCTATCAGGGGAATAATCTTTCATCTTAGAGCCTCCCTATGGAATGGAAAACTTGATTTTAAGACGCAGGAAAATCTTCTTTGCCAAAGAGGCAAGCAACGAATATGATACAATAAAATTAACTTTCTTCTCAAGGTATTTTTTGCAGAAGGTATTGGGAAATATATTGAATCCTTAATTTGCAGTGCGCTCGATTTTATTCAAGAAAATTTTCAGATCCTCAGGAAGAGGTGATGAGAATCGGACTTTTTTCCCTGAGTCAGGATGATGGAAGGAGATTTGAGCTGCATGAAGGAAGAGCCGGGGAGACTTGATCTTTTCCTTCCTGCGGCCGTAACGGTTGTCTCCGGCTACAGGGTGACCTGCTGCTGCAAGATGAACTCTTATCTGGTGGGTTCTTCCGGTGATGGGTTTGATCTTGAGTAAGGTAAATTTCTCCAGCTCTTTTTCCACGCAATATTGAGTCTTGGCAGCACGGGGTTTTTTCGTCTTTGTCGATATTCTTCCTCCGTGCTTAGGATGGCGGCCTAATGACCAGGTCATTTCACCCGATTTTTGAGGCATTCTTCCCCAGACAAGGCCTATGTAAACCTTTTCCACGGCTCTTTCCTTAAATTGACGCTGAAGGCTACTGTGGGCTTTAGAGCTTCTGGCCACCACCATTACACCTGAGGTCTCTTTATCCAAACGATGGATGATTCCTGACCTTTCCACAGGGCCGATCCCTTCTATATCAGGAAAATGATGGAGCAGAGCATTGACCAATGTCCCGCTCTTCACTCCTGCTCCTGGATGGACAACCAGTCCTGAAGGCTTGTCCACAACCAGGATATGATCGTCGCTGTGTATGACCTTCAGAGGGATATTTTCTGGCTTTATCTTTGGGATGCTGTGGGATGTGTACTCTATTTCCACTCTGTCCCCGGATTTCAAATGATAACTTGATTTTGAACCTTTTCCATTGGTTAAGACCTTCTTTTCTTCGATGAGTTTCTGAACCTGAGAGCGGCTCAGCTCTTTGATCTTGTGAGAGAGAAACACATCCAGCCTTTTGTTTTCATCTGAAGAAGCGATGAGGAATTCCTTCTTAGGCACTTTTCTTTTTTTTGAGGAAAAAATAAAGACCTAGTCCTCCCACCAACCCTAGGATACAGAAGAGCTGAGGGAGGGAAAGGCTGAGATAAGGAGAGGGATTTTTGATGAGGAAGGCTTTATCCGGATGGTCTCCCCTATAGAATTCAACAAAGTAGCGGATGATGGAATAATTGATGATGTAGAAGGCAAAAACCTGACCATCGAATCTTTTCTTTTTCAAGATGACGAAGAGGATGGCAAAATTCAAAAAATTCAGCACAGACTCATAAAGCTGGGTGGGATGGATAGGGATATTAAGAGGAATTCCTGTCAGGTTGTGGGCGTATTCACTGTGAAATTTCACTCCCCAAGCCAAATCGCAGACCCGTCCATAACAGCATCCTGCTGAGAAACATCCTATCCGGCCAAATCCATGCCCTAAGGCCAGGGCTGGACCGATGATATCAGCTGCTTTCCAGGTTGGAATACGGTGTTTTCGGAGATACCATAAGGCGAAGAGGAAACCGAAGGTCAACCCACCTTGGAAGACACCCCCTGACCGAGCGAGGGAAAAGAGCTCTGAAGGATAACGGATATAATAGGATATATTCCCCACAAAGAGGATGAGCTTGGCTCCGATCAAGGAGACGATGATGGTGTAGAAAGCCATGTCGATCATGCGGGCAGCAGGAAGGCCTTTTTTTCTGGCTTGGACATAGAGAAACCAGAAGCCCATACCCACACCCAGGGCCATCATGAATCCATAGGTATGGATGGTCAGAGGACCGATTTTGAAGAGGATTGGCAACATTTTTATTTTCTCTTGAACAGGAGGAGAAAAACCAGAATCACTGCTCCTGCGCTCACGCTGGCATCCGCTATATTGAAAGAGGGCCAGTGCCATTTCTTAATGTGAAAATCTAAGAAATCTATCACATATCCCCGCAACACTCTGTCCATCAAGTTGCCTAAAGCCCCGGCCAGGATCAAGGAAAGAGATGTTTGTAGGAATCTCTCTTGAGCAGAAGTTTTGAAAAAATAATAGAAGACTAGGAAAAAGGCAACTATCGAGGCTCCCATCAGAATATAATGGGTTAACAGGCCAGGAGATCTGGAGAGAAAGCCGAAGATGGCTCCCCGGTTGTGAATATGAGTCAGGTTGAAGAAGCCAGGAATAACAACGCGGTGACTGAACAAGGGAAAAGTGCGAGAAACCCAGATTTTACTCGCCTGGTCGGTGATGATAATCAGAGCAACGAGGATAAAATAGGGAAATCTGTTTTTCATGTCTCAATCTGGCTGACCACCTCTTCGCATCTCTTGCAGAAGAGAGGGAAGCGGGAGCTCTTTCCTACATATGGGGAGTAATTCCAGCATCTCTGGCATTTTTTACCTTCAGCCTTGGTAACCTTGACTTTGATCTCCTCCTCTTCAGTGTGCGTAAGATGAACTGCGGAGACGATAAAAAGGGAGGCCAATTCTTTTTCATGCTTTTTGAGAAGGTTCTTCTTGGAGGCAGGGACATACAGAGTCACAGATGCCTCCAATGAGTTTCCGATAAGCTTCTCTTTTCTTGTTCTTTCCAGTTCCTTTAAAACCTTTTCTCTGACAGCGGTCAGGTCTGTCCACTCGCTGAAGAGCTCATCCTCCAGCCATTTCTCTTTAAAAGAGGGGAAAAGCTCCAGATGGATGGATTCTTCCTTCCCCTCATAGTGCGGCATGGCTTCCCACGCTTCTTCTGAAGTGAAAGGCAGGATGGGGGCCATAAGCACTAGGCTCCATTTCAATAGATAAAAGAGAGCTGTTTGGGCAGATCTTCGAAGCAGAGAGCTTTTTTCCGAACAATAGAGCCTGTCCTTGAGAACATCCAGATAGAATGAACTCAGATCTACAGTGAAAAAATTGTATAGCGCATGGAAGACGATGTGAAATTCATACTCTTCATAGGCCTTAAGGATTCTTCTTCCCTGCCGGGAGCATTTCTCGAGAATCCATTTATCCAGGAGATTCATGTCTTCCTGAGCAACCATTTCTTGGTCGGGAGAGAAATCGTAGAGATTTCCCAGGATGAATCTCCAGGTGTTTCTGATTTTGCGATAAGCTTCCACCAGTCTCTGCAGAATCTCATTTCCGAATCGAGCATCTTCTTTGTAGTTGAGCATGGCTACCCAAAGCCGGAGTATTTCGGCTCCATTCTGTGAAATGATTTCTCCTGGCTCGATGAAATTTCCCAGTGATTTTGACATTCCTCTCCCCTGCTCATCAAGGACAAAGCCATGAGTGATTACCGACTTATAAGGAGAGGAATGCTTGGCAGCCAGACCGACAAAGAGGGAGCTGTTAAACCACCCTCTATATTGATCGTGACCTTCTACGTAGAGATCAGAAGGCCAGGGCAAGTCCTCTCGTTTTCCCAGAACATTGTGGCTGGCTCCCGATTCAAACCAGACATCCAGGATGTTGTTTTCTTTGTTGAATTTAGCTGACCCGCACTGCGAGCATCTGATCCCGGGTGGAAGAAGCTCCCCCGCATTCTTGTTGTACCAGGCTGCGGAGCCTTCTCTGGAGAAGATATCAGCTATTCTCAGAGTTATATCATCTCGGGCTAAAATCTGGGCACAGTCGTGGCAGTAAAAGGCAGGAATGGGCACTCCCCATGAACGCTGTCGGGATATACACCAATCCGGTCTTGCCGTAACCATGTTCGAAATCCGCTCCTCTCCCCAAGCCGGAATCCAGCGCACTTTTTTTATCTCTTGGAGTGCTTTCTTGCGTAGATCATTCTTGTCCATTGAGATGAACCACTGGGCTGTAGCCCTGAAGATCACCGGATTCTTGCATCGCCAACAATGAGGATAGGAATGGACGATTTGGCCTACTTTAAGAAGGCTTCCATCTTTTTCCATGTCTTCGATGATGACTTTGTTAGAGTCGAACACGTTCATCCCGCCGTATCTTTCGACTTGAGGGATGAAATTGCCCTCGCTGTCCACAGGAGTGTAGATATCCAGCTTGTAGGCCAATCCAGTCATATAATCCTCATAACCATGGCCAGGAGCGGTATGGACACAGCCTGTTCCCTGTTCGAGAGTGACATAATCGGCCAAGACAAAGACAGATTCTCGATCGATGAAGGGATGGCGGGCTTTGAAACCCTCCATTTCTTTTCCAAGAAAAGTGGTTAAGATTTTTGTCTTTTTTAAGCCCAGCTCCTCTGCTACGACTGGAATCAACCTCTTGGCGGCGATGTAAACTTCGCTGTCATCCTCGAAAGCAGCATATTCATAGCTGGGATGAAAAGCGATAGCCAGATTGGCAGGGAGAGTCCAGGGCGTTGTGGTCCAAATCAGGACAAAGACATTTTTCCCTTTCAGCGAAGGAAACTTTCGGGAGAGGTCGGAGATCAGAGGGAATTTCACATAGATAGATGGAGAGAGTCGATCTTTGTATTCTATCTCAGCTTCAGCCAGTGCTGTACGACATTGGGGACACCAGTGAACGGGCCTCTTCCCTTTATAAACATTTCCAGAGGCAAAAAAAGCAGCCAGATGCCGGAGCACCTCACCCTCGTATAGGGGATCCATGGTTAGGTAAGGTTTTTTCCATTCACCAAAGACACCCAGTCTTTTAAATTGTCCACGTTGAATGTCAACATACTTGAGGGCGTATTTTTTACATTCTTCCCTGATTTCTATGATGGACATATCCTTCTTTTTGTCTCCCAAAAGCTGGTCCACTTTGATCTCGATGGGAAGACCATGGCAATCCCATCCCGGAAGATAGGGAGAGCGGAAATTCTGCATAGTTTTTGTCTTGATGATGAAATCCTTCAAAATTTTGTTGAGGGCTGTTCCAAGATGAATATTGCCGTTGGCATATGGCGGTCCATCATGAAGGACAAAGATAGGAGAGTTCTCCATTTTTTTCTGGATCTTCTCATAGAGACGCATATTTTCCCATTTTTTTATGAGTTCTGGTTCCATCTGAGGAAGCTTGGCTTTCATAGAAAAGGAGGTTTGAGGAAGATTTAAACTCTCCTTGATCTTCTCGCTACTTGACATAATCTTTCTCCACTAATCACCTGTTTCTTCTATTTTATTATAAAAGAGGTTATTTTATTACGCCATAAGAAAAAGTCAATAAGAGGAATCTCAACGGAAGCATCCTTAAGACCATGATGAATTTAAATATATATTGAATTGAAAAGGGTAAGGGATGCGGAAATTGAGATGATTCTTATTTCAAATTTGGCAGTATGACTGAAATCCAGAGATTTATAAGTCTATTATATTGATAGGCAAACAACATGGTGAACAAATTAGGATTTCAAGAAAAATAGTATATAGATGATTTTGTTAAGATTCAGTCTTTTCTGTAGTGAGCTCCACGGCTGACAGGATTGTTCATAGCAGCAGAGGTAATCAGTTGAGCAACCTGGATGCCGTGTTTGAGACCTACCACCTTGGCATCCATCTTGGCTTCTTTGTAGAATTTTTCGATCCTGTGCCTTAGATAATCCAGGTCGGCTTTAGCCCTCTCTAGTCTTTTTTTTGTGCGGATAATTCCAGAATAATTCCATAATGTGGAGCGAATGAGAACCCAGTCTTGGTTGATCAATGCAGGATCGATTTCTTCTTCCCGGGCGGGATAATACCATTCATGAATATCAGTGGATTTATAAGTATGTGTGGAATTAAAATGAGAAACGATGTGCTGGGCTGCTCTTGTTCCCCAAATCAATCCTTCCAGCAGAGAGGTCGAGGCCAGACGGTTTGCTCCGTGCAGTCCAGTGCAGGCTGTCTCACCCACGGCATAAAGGCCTTTGAGCGAGCTGACTCCCTGTGTATCAACCAGAACGCCACCACAGCAGTAATGAGCTGCTGGAACCACAGGAATGGGATCCCTGCTGATATCGATCCCGTATTTCAAGCAAGTCTGGTAGATGTTGGGAAAACGTTTTTTGATATCGATCTTGGCATAAGATGCTAGATCCAGGTAGACATAGCCGGAGTCTGTGTTTGTCATTTCTTCGTAGATAGCCCTGGTAACCTCATCACGGGGGCCTAACTCTTTCTTCTCTGAGTATTTCTCCATGAAGAGACGACCATCCTTTGATTTTAAGCGGGCCCCCTCTCCCCTCACCGTCTCTGAGATCAAAAAGCCATCCGCATCTCGATGAAAGAGCGAAGTGGGATGAAACTGGATGTACTCCATGTTGACGATCCTGGCTCCGGCCCTGTAGGCCATCGCATACCCATCCCCGATAGCACTCTGGGGGTTGGACGTATAGAGATAAAGTGCGCCACAACCTCCGGTAGCCAAAATAGTGTAAGGAGCAAAGATGATCTTTACCTTGCGGGTTTCGTTGTCCAAGATATATGCGCCTATACACTGCGGTTCTTTGTAATAAGCGGTAGGATTTTTGGAATGGTGAGGAACAGTGAGAAGATCGACTGCAGTATGGTTATTCAAAAGAGTGAGATTGGAAAACTTTCTCAATGTCATGATGAATTTCTCTTCGATGGTACGCCCTGTAGTATCTTTAATGTGAAGAATCCTTCTTTTGGAGTGACCGGCCTCCTGAGCATAATCGAGTAAATCGGGGGAGCTGCGGGTAAAGGGGATGCGTAACTCTTTGATTAGAATATCGTCCACCATCTTCTTACCTTCGACGGCCAGGAGTTCTACAGCCTCAGTATTATTGATCCCATCCCCTGTTTTGATGATGTCTTCTTTCAGAAGCTCAGGGTAGTCACCTAACCCAAGGGAGACTATTCCTCCCTGAGCATAGTAGGTATTAGATTCCTCTAGAATAGAATTCTTGGAGATGACGATGACACGTAGCCCGCTCTTGGCTGCTTCCAAGGCTGCGCTCGAGCCAGCGATTCCGCAGCCTATGATTAAAACATCGGTTGTTAGAGTCTCTTGATTATTCATTGGTTTTTAAGATGAAAATTCCATGCTGATATCCACGGATCTGTAGGAATGAGTCAAGCTTCCCACGGATATATAATCCACGCCTAGAGCAGCTATCTCCTTGGCATAATCGAGACTTACCTTTCCTGATGCCTCCACAGGAATTCTTCCTCTCAACCAAGTCACCGCTTCTTTCATTTCTTCCAAAGACATGTTGTCAAGCATGATCATATCTGCTCCGCTTTGTAAAGCCTCCTTTGCCTCTTCCAAGGTAGTTGTCTCCACTTCGATTTTTACACCCTTGTTGACTTTTTCCCGAGCCTTCTTCACCGCCTCCGCGATGCTTCCTATTATCTGAAGATGGTTATCTTTGATCAGAACCATCTCCGAAAGATTCAGTCGGTGATTCAAGCCCCCTCCCATTCTCACGGCATATTTTTCCATGATTCTCAATCCAGGGGTAGTCTTCCGCGTATCAAGAATCTTTGCTTTTGTTCCTGAGATGGCCTGGACATATCTACGTGTAGTGCTGGCTATGCCAGAGAGCCGCTGGAGAAAATTCAATGCTGTCCGTTCACCTTTAAGGAGAGAAACAGCGGGACCACTGATTTTAGCCAGCATCTCTTCTTGATGGAAGGTCTGGCCATCTTCTCTCATCTTGTCAAATGCAGTGGATGGATCGATGAGCTGAAATACTCTTTTGGCCACATCGATTCCAGCCAGGATTCCTTCTTCTTTAGCCAAAAGGACGGCTTTGGATTGAGAATTGGAGGGAATGATGCTTTCAGATGTGATATCGCCCTCAGGCATATCTTCTTCGAGGGCCCTCTTGATGATGCTGTCTATTTCTTCCTCATTCATTTGAGAAGATTATAATTTTTTCCTGTTTTTCAGTCAAATAAAGCTGGAAAAGCGTAAGCATCAATATTTCCGTGAAAGGGGTGAGGAATGGGGAATCGTCAGCACGCTGATTTCCCCAGCGAGAAAATCAGCTCCCGTTCGGGCTTCACTCTCCTCTCCTGCGGAGAGGAACCATGCCCGTTCAGCCCTCACAGGGGCTTCCTCATCTCCCATCCCTCACCCTTTTCAATTCAGCATATATTTAGATTCATCAAGGTCTTAAAGATGCTTTCTGGAAGAGCGAT
The DNA here is from genome assembly GCA_964449165.1 of uncultured Eubacteriales bacterium. Lineage (GTDB taxonomy): Bacteria > Acidobacteriota > Aminicenantia > Aminicenantales > Aminicenantaceae > CAYSCW01. Next base: position 61,897 of record CAYVAT010000003.1, read on the forward strand.
AGCATTTTCATTTAGGCTGCCCCCAGTTTGACATCTTCCAAGAAAAGCCATCTAATATAAAAAAAATGCAAAAGAAGAGACTTTTCTACATCTCGCTCTCTTTTATTGTTTCCGCTGTTCTGATCTGGATTCTTATTTCTCAGGTCGAAACAAAAGATCTTGTCCAGACATTCTCCCGTATTTATTTTCCTGCTTTCTTGGCCTTTATGGGCATTGCACTGGCAGGAGTTTTACTTCGTTCTTGGCGCTACAGATGGCTGCTCAAGCCATATCCCATAAGCTGGGAGAATATCATTCTGGTGACCTTCATCCGCAATCTCTTTGTCGATCTCTTCCCGGCTCGTATCGGATCACTTTCCTATATCTATCTTTTGAATAGAAGACTAAACTTTTCTTTTGAGGTGGCCACTTCCACTCTTGTAATAGCCGTCATCTTTGATTTCATCACTTTAAGCCCCTTTCTCTTCATCTCAATTTTTGCTGTGGGTATTGCTTCTTCAGCCCTTCCCCTTTCCGCACTTCTCTTGGCATCTTTAGTTTTTTTCCTTGTCATCAGTCTTATCCTTTGGAAAATATCTCAGATTTTCTCCCTGATTGGAAGAGGTTTGTCCTTCCTGTCCAGGAGCTTTAGGTTGGAAGGTCAAAAATGGGTCCGAATATCTACAGAAAAAATTCAGTTGATAAAAGAGCATCTTGTTCAGAGCAAGAAAAGGAAAATCCTTTTCCCTCTTTTTTTCCTTTCTCTCTTTATTCGTCTTGCCAAATACGGCTCACTCTATTTTCTTCTCTATTCTCTCCTCCGCAGTCATGGTTTGAGCCTGGAAAGAATAAACTTTTGGAAGACAATCCTGGGGACAACTGGAGCTGAGCTCACCTCTGCTCTTCCCATCAAAGGAATCGGAGGATTTGGAACCTGGGAATCTGCCTGGGCCTTAACCTTTAGGCTGATGAATTTCGATTCCAGATTAGCTATCCTATCAGGGATCGGAGTTCATCTTCTGACTAATCTTTTCGAGTATTCTCTGGGAATAGCAGCTATCCTCATCCTGGTCTTTCCGCTTCTCAAGAAAGGGAAGAAAATAAAATAACTAGAGAGAGATTGCCTTTTATCTTCTTAATATATTAAAATATTTTTGATTTCTCAAAAATAATAAGCTTGCTTTCTTTTATATAGCTGAACAATCGAATTTTTCATAAAAATAGACTTCTGAAAAATGAGTTCAGGGCCCCAATTTAAAGGAGGAGGCTGATTAAAATGCCAAAGAAAAAGATTACTCAATTAGACAAAAGAAGGAGGGGTTACCTCAGAGACCTTCTCAGTAAAGATCCCAGAAAACTTAAATTCTGTGTTCTGGGCGCAGGGCACGGAGGTCTGGCCATGGCCGGACATCTTGGCTTGATGGGCTTCAAGGTCAACCTATATAATAGAGGGGGAAATAAGATCCGCCCCTTGCAATACAGAAAGGGAATCAAGATCGAGGGAGAAATTCAAGGAATAGGAAAGGTAGAACTCGCTTCAAGAAACATAAAGGACTGCCTGGAGGGAGTGGATGTCTTGATGGTTGCCATCCCTGCCAATGGCCACGAGTTCATCGCCCAAACTTGTGCTCCCCATCTAAAGGAGAATCAGATTGTCATCCTCAATCCTGGCCGAACAGGTGGGGCCTTGGAGTTCTATCATATTCTTAAGAAAGAGGGGTTAAAAAAATTTCCCTTTTTGGCCGAGGCTCAGACATTTCTCTATACCTCCAGAGCAATCGGTCCAGCTCAGGCCAAGATTTTCACTATTAAAAACTCCGTTCCTCTGGCTACACTCCCCGCTTACTGGATTCCTGGAGTTGTAAAAGTTATAAACCGTGCCTTTCCTCAATTTGTGCCTGGGGATAACATCTTCAAGACGAGCTTTGATAACATCGGAGCTGTTTTTCATCCAGCTTTAACCGTCCTCAATGCCGCATGGATTGAAGAAACCCACGGAGATTTTGAGTATTATATTCAGGGAGCCAGTGTATCTGTGGCTAAAGTCTTGGAAAAGCTGGACAGAGAGAGACAGGATGTGGCTGCTGCGCTTGGAATCAAGGCCATGAGTACCAGAAACTGGCTGTACACAGCTTACAGTGCTACTGGAAAAGACCTGTATGAGGCTATGCATGATAATCCAGGCTACATAGGGATTAAAGCACCAGACAGGCTTCACCATCGCTACATCGATGAGGACGTTCCCATGAGTCTTGTTCCGATAGCTTCTATCGGCAAAATGCTGGGTGTAAAAACGCCGACAATCAACGCCGTCATCCATATGGCCTCGATCATGAGAGAGGAGGATTACTGGGAAACAGGAAGAACTGTGGAGAGGCTGGGGATAAAAGGTAAGTCTATCAGAGAAATCCGGCTCCTGGCAGTTACAGGAGAGATCTAAGGCTTCTGCGACAAGAGAATCTCCCCATTGGAGAATCTGTCATTACGGCTGAAATCATGATTCTTAGTCGATACGAAAATGAATGACTACTCAGTTCTGAACTTTGAAAAGACCTTCCCTCTCAGCAAGAGAGACATTCACAACATTTTGGAGTTAGCTCTCTGTCATGGGGCTGATTTTTCAGAGATATTTTTCGAGCATAGAATTCACAGCTTTATCCACATGGAAGAGGATATCATCAAGGAGACTTCAGAGAGTATTGTCTGTGGCTTGGGAATCCGGGCCATTCATCAAGACAGAACTGGTTATGGATACACCAACGATCTCGCCCAGGAAAAGATAAAAAAAGCCGCTTTGACCGCAGCAGTCATCGCGGACAAGAAGTCAAAGAGGCATATTACTCCTTTCTCTCCTCTTATTACATCACATAATTTCTACCCCATATCCCGTTTTCCGCACCAAGAGCCGTTGGATGAAAAGATCGAACTGGTCAACAGAGCTTATTCCTCTTCTCAGAATTTCGATCAAAGGATCAAGAAGATCAAGGTTATATTCTCCGATTCGTCACAGTTAGTCACTGTGGCTAATTCAGAGGGATTGCTGGTCTCAGATCACCGTCCCCTGGTGAGATTGACGTGCCTGGCCATCGCCGAAGAAAATGGCAAAAGAGAGGCTGGTTATTGTGGCGGCGGAGGAAGAGTGAGCCTTGATTATTTTAAAGAAAGGCTTACTCCAGAGGAGATAGGACAGGAGGCTTCCAAAGAAGCCCTTCTTCTTCTGGAAGCAGCTGGACCTCCGGCTGGGGAAATGCCTGTTGTGCTTGCTCCTGGCCACAGCGGAGTATTGATCCATGAAGCTGTAGGGCATCTTCTTGAAGCTGATTTTAACCGGAAAAAGACATCTGTTTTCTGGGACAAGATGGGAAAAATTGTAGGGTCGAGTCAACTAAATATATTTGATGACCCGACTATTCCCTTCTTCCGAGGCTCCTACAATGTCGATGATGAAGGCACTTTTCCTGAGAAGAAAGTGCTCATTCAAAAAGGAAGGCTGGTCGGCATGTTGCAGGACCGGCTCTCAGCCAAAGTGATGCACATGGCACCTACAGGGCATGGTCGCAGGCAGGACTTCATGAATATCCCTCTGCCACGGATGAGCAATACCTATGTGGATAGAGGAGAATATGACCCTGAGGAGATCATTCGCTCAGTCAAGAGAGGATTTTATGCCCATAGGTTTCAGGGTGGTCAGGTGGAAGATTCCGGTAAGTTCACCTTTACTGTAAGCTCAGGATCTTTGATTGAAGAAGGAAGGTTGACTGCCCCGGTCAAGCAGGCCACTCTTATCGGAACCAATGTTGACATCCTGAAAAAGATTGACATGCTTGGCTCTGATCTTGAATTCGGCTTACAGACAGGGACATGCGGCAAAGAAGGCCAAGTTGTTCCTGTCAACGACGGTTGTCCGACCATCAAGATTTCGAGGATGACGGTGGGAGGGCGGCGATAAGAGAAAAAAGAGAAAGATCTGTTCTGATGGAAATGGCTGAAGGCCTGGTGACTTTAGGGAGAGCTCACGGAGCCGATGAATGTGAACTCACTATCGTCGACGCTGATGAATTTAATGTCGATGTGAGGCTTGGTGAGATTGAAAACCTGGTTGAAGCAGGCTCCAGGTCGTTAAACTTCAGAGTAATTAAAGATAAAAAGACGGCATCTTTCACATCTTTTGACCTTTCGCAGAGAACTCTTCAGCGCCTGATAATAAGCGCTATCAAGAGAGCCGAACTTTCCAGCCCTGACGAATTCTCTGGTCTCCCCTTACTTCCTAGAAAAGACGTGGCTCTCACGGCACTTGAGCTTTATGATCCTGAAATTCCGGGGCTCTCTCCGAGAAAGAAAATTTCTCTTGCTCTCCAGACTGAAAAAATCGCTCTTTCCTATAAAGGAATCACAAACTCCCATGGAGCGAGCTTTGAAACCAAAGAAATCAGGAATCTGCTGGCGAATTCCAACGGATTTCTCCAGGAATATAAGGAAACTTTTTGTAGCCTCAGTGTTGGGCTTCAAGCTGGAGAGACAGACTCGAGGGTTGAGGATTTCTGGTTCTGCGCAAAACGCAACTTCCATGAGCTTGATGCTCCCGAGGATATCGCCAAGAATGCCGTTGCGCGCACTCTTCGAATGGTTAATCCGAGAAAAATAAGAACTCAACCTGCTCCTGTCATTTTTGAACCACTGATGACTTCCTGGCTTCTGGGTTTCCTTTTTACCTGTGTTTCTGGAACTTCGATCTACCGGAAAGCTTCTTTCTTGGTTGACAGATTGGGAGAGAGGATCGCCGGTGACAATGTCAATGTCTATGACCACGGTCTGCTCCCCTCAAAATTAGGAACCAGGCCTTTTGATGGAGAAGGAGTACCTTCTCAGAGGACCTTAGTAATAGAAAAGGGCGTCCTGCGCAATTACCTTTGCAACACCTATGCCGCACGGAAGCTCAAACTCAAATCCACTGGAAATTCTGAAGGAAAAGGCGTCGGGCCAACTAATTTTTATTTCCAAGCCGGAAAGCTGGCACCTGAGAAGATCATGGCCTCCATGGATAAGGGATTGATCTTGGTCAGAACCATCGGCCATGGCCTCAATCCTATCACCGGAGATATATCGCGAGGCGCATTCGGACTCTGGGTGGAAAATGGAGAGATAATCTATCCCGTCTCAGAAATAACTATTTCTGGCAATCTGAGTGAGATCTTGAATAGTATTGAAGCAGTGGGAGAGGATCTGGAATTCCGTGGTACTTTTTCTGGACCAACAGTCAAAGTGGGAGAATTAATGATAGCTGGAGAATAAGATGTTTTTTCCTCCTCATTAAGGAGATCTCAATACTTGTTGAAATGGATTATATTCTCCAGTTTCCTCTTGGGCACATGAAGCCTTCCCTCTGCATCCTTCCAATACTTAATTGTACCCTCTATTTCCTCTAGAAAAGGTTTTTCAGCAGGATAACCCATGGCGATGACGGAGTCGATGTTATAATAATCCGGAATATTGAGAACTTGATGAACTTTGGATCTGTCGATGGAGATCACCCAGCAACTTCCGATACCTTCCGCCCAAGCCGTCAGGAGTATGTTTTCGATAGCTGCCCCTGTGTCTCGTTCAAATCCCCTGTCTCTGATCTTTGTGTTGATAAGAACGACGATATAAGCGACTGGCTTCTTTCCGGGTTTGGGATTTCCCTCTGGAGCGATGTAGGCAGCCCAGCGCAGACAGGGAAAAATCTTATCCTTCATTTCCTCATCGTCCACAACAATAAATTCTAAAGGCTGCAGGTTAGCAGCTGAAGGAGCTAACCTTGCTGCATTGACCAGCTTTTTCAGAATATCTTTAGGAATAGGCTCTCTCTTGAACTGGCGGATCGTCCTTCTTGAAGTAATTAGATCATAAAGCGTCATGATTGTTCTCTCCAGTTAAGATTTGTCTCTGAGTCAGTGAAAGCAGGTCAAACCGAATAACGATCGCTCCCTGAACTGACGTCTGCCGATAGTAGGTCTCATAGAAGTGGCCATCGTTCCTCTCCCTTTATCCCCTATTCGGTTGGTCGCAGGCATTTACTTCTTCTATTTTTATCCATTCATCCAGAGAATGCAATCGTTTTATATTCGGCTTGCCACCCAGAGGGCAAAATCTGCCTCAGACACGGCTCCCGTGGTTCTGGCAATCTCCGTTGCCTTGCGCATGATCAGGAATGTGGGCACGCCCTGCACACCAAACGCCGCTCCCATGTCAGGATGCAGGTTTACGTTGACTCTCAAAACCATAAGATCACCTGCCCTCCTTGCAGCCAGGTTATTGACCACCGGATGCATCATGTGACAGGGAGCGCAAGTAGGCGAGTAAAAGTCTACAAGAAGAGGAAGGGAAGATTTTTGTATCAGGTTATAGACTTGCTGAGGTGCTGGTTCGAGGACTGATCCAGGATTGGGAAGCACATTTTTGCATCGGCCACAGACCACCTTTTTACCTGATGAAGCGAGTGGATAATAATTTGTTGTTCCGCAATGGAAGCAACTGACCTTGACTTTTTCTGACAATTAATGCGCTTTCATTATGGCTGTCTAGCTTTGTTAAGGACTGCTCATCTTATTTTATTTTCTTGGGATAGGGAGGAATTTTTGGAATTTCTTTCTCTTGTGTTTTCAGCTCTTCCAGGATAACTTCGATAGCCTTGTTCAGCTGCTCATCGATTCCAGAGAATTCTTTGGCTGGATCATTATCCACATAGATGTCAGGCTCAACGCCTTTCCCTTCGATGATCCATCTTTTTCCATCCAGGCTGTAGGGAGCAAATTCGGGTTTCATCAGAAAGCCTCCATCCGAAAGAGGCAAGGGACCACGGATACCGACTACGCCGCCCCATGTCCTTTTCCCGATCAGTTTTCCGAGTTTATAATGGCGGAAGCGATAAGAGAAGATATCTCCATCAGATGCAGAAAATTCGTCCATCAGACAAACCTTGGGACCTATCATCACATCTTCAGGATCTGGTTGCGGAGTGGTATCCCGGGACATACCCATCATCGCTGCCTCCCGGCGGAGGCGTTCGATGAGCATTGGAGACACGCTTCCTCCACCATTGCCCCGGATATCGATAATCAAAGCCTTCTTGCGTAGCTGAGGGTAAAAATGTTTCACGAATTCATTCAAGCCTGTGGTTGACATATCAGGAACATGGATGTAGCCAACCTTTCCGTCCGTGGCTTTGTTGACTTTATCGATATTGCTCTCGACCCAGTTATAATAGTATAAAGAGAGCTCATCTTTGATCGGAATCACAACGACTTCCCGGCTCCCTTTCTCCTCTGGTATTGAATTGACGCGGAGAGTGACTTGTTTGCCTTCAGTATCGAATAAGGCTTCATATATGTTAGTCATGGCATTAGTAGGCTTTCCTTGGAGAGCCAAGATATAATCACCCTCTTTGATGTTGACCCCAATTTCTGTCAAAGGCGAACGGAGATCCTTGTTCCAGCTTTCTCCCTTAAGGATCTTGGTCACTTGATAATAGCCAGATTTTTCATCCTTCTTGAATTGAGCACCGAGCATTCCCACGTTAATCCTCTTGGGATGAGGCATGTCTCCGCCTCCTACATAGGTGTGACCGACATTCAACTCTCCAATCATCTCTCCGATAACATAAGTCAGATCAGCCCTGTGATGGACAGCCTGGGCCAAAGGTTCGTAGCGCTGTCTCATTTCTTCCCAGTCCACTCCTTGCATATTGGGAGCGTAGAAAAAGTATTTCATCTGCCGCCAGCATTCGTTGAATATCTGATCCCATTCCTCTCTCAAGTTTAACTTCATCTCCATTTGAGAAAGATCCAGCTTTTCCTTCAGCTTGATCGGTGCTAGGGGGAGGTCGATGATGGCGTAGGAATTCTGCTGAGAGACAAGCATTTTTTTATGATCGGCGGAAATCTCGTAACCATTGATTTCACCAAGGTTGGTTTCTTTCTGGTTTTTCAAATCATACATGAGGAGAGAAGCTTTTCTCTGCCTGTCCTCTCTCTTCATATAATAAACCTTGTCTCCCACCGAAGTGACAGCCCAGTAATTCGCTGTCTCAACAGGGAGGCTTATGATACGGTCTTTAAGCCCCTCCGGGTCGACTTTTATGCTCATCTTTTCTTTTTTCTCGGCTTTCGGTTCATTTTTGTTCGTTGAGGTCTCCTTGACTTCCTTCACTTCCACTTCGTCACTTTTTGGCTCAAAAGGGGATTTTTCGTCTTTGGAAAGGGTGACAAGATAGACTTTGGCCATGGAAAGATAGGCATAGTTCCACTCAACTCGGCTGTAGATGGGGTGGAAGTCACGGTCAGAAATAAAGAAGAGATATTTTCCCTCTGAGTGAAAGGAAGGACGATAGGATGAGTACCAGCCATCTGTCACTTCATGAGTCTGTTTTGTGCTGCAGTTGTAAAGATAGATCCTGGTCATCATTTTTTCTTCCGGTTTGGCATAGGCGATCCAGTTGGAGTCTGGAGACCAAGCATAATCTCTAATCTCCCATCGTTTGGCTCTTGCCACCTCCACCATATTTTTGGTTTCAATATCTACATAATTAAGCCGCAGGAGCTTATCAGCCCAGAGGATCTTTTTGGAATCAGGAGACCAATAGATCTGGTATTTGTACGTATCAGCTCTCTGGGTGATCTGTACGGGGGATCCTGAGCCATCCTGGGCTAGAATATAGATTTCATCCTCACCGCTTCGATCAGAAATAAAGGCGATCCATTTTCCGTCAGGGGACCATTTGGAGTTTCTCTCATGAACTCCTGATGTGTTGGTCAAATTGCGTATGTTACCATGTTGTGCTGGAACGGTAAAAACTTCTCCGCGTGCCCCGAAGAGGGCCCGTTTCCCATCCGGCGAAATTTCATAATTGGTGATCTTGTCTTTGACATTGATGACCTTGTTTCGGCTTGTATAGTGATCATCTGGAATCATGATGGGCACTTTTTGGGCTGTTTCCTTCTCCAGGTCAAAGCGGTAAATAAAGCCTCCGTATTCGAAAACAATAGCTCTGGGACCCAGGGAAGGAAACTTGATGTCAAACTCTTTGAAATCGGTGAGCTTGCGTGTTTCATGTGTTTCGAGGTCATAGACATAAAGGTTCATTCTTTTTTCTTCATCACGATCTGATAGGAAGTAAATCTTGTCTCTGTTCCACATGGGTATTATATCTTGAGCAGGATTATTGGTGATATTTTCGACCTTTCTGGTAGTAAAGTCATAGATCCAGATGTCATCTGCCATACCTCCCCGATAACGCTTCCAGGTTCTGAATTCACGAAAGACACGATTGTAGGCCATTTTCTTATCGTCCTCAGAAAATGAGCAAAATCCCCCTCGAGGAACCGGTAATTGCACTGGCAGTCCACCCATTATAGAGACTAAATACAACTGTCCGTTAAAAGGATTCCAATCTCGCATCCGAGAACGGAACACAATGTGGGTGTTATCGTGGCTCCACGTCATAACGATATTGTTCGGTCCCATTCGATCTGAAACATCATCTCGGCTGAGGGTGGGTGTGTATGTCAACCTTTTCGGTATCCCTCCGTCTCGTGGAATAAGGTAAATTTCCCTGTTCCCATCGTACTCTCCAGTAAAGGCGATGTTTTTTCCATCTGGAGAAAAGCGGGCAAAAATTTCAAAGCCCTCATGAATAGTTAGCTTCCTTGCTATTCCTCCTTCAACAGCCACTGTATAAAGGTCGCCAGCAAAGGTAAACACGATGTGGTCCTCGAATACAGCCGGAAAACGAAGGATCCGTGCTTCTTGTGCCGCTGTGGAATACATACAAATAGAAACCAAAAGGAGAATGGTTGCCATAAAAGATTTTGATCTCATTTTACCTCCTCTTTTCTTTGACAGAAATCATGAAAAGATTGAATATAGCACATGCGCTATCTTCTCACAAGCGCATCGAGCAGCATGTAAGCACCTTTTTCAATTCATTCCTCTGGGGTCAGGCTTCATCAGGAATGAAAGGACAAAGCAAGAATATAGCTTCTGGCATAACATGAATGACGAAGCCTGACCCCGAGTGCAAAATCATCACGGGAATGAAGATGGTGATATTGAACAGAAATCATTTGCCAAATAGGAAGAAATACCTTAAATTGTATAAGGAGACATAAATATCCATGCAGGGGTGCAGTTGCCCCTATGGTTTATTTCTTCAAAAGAGAAGCTGATGAAGGAATATTCCAAAAAAACATCTCCCCAGGAAACACCCAAACCCAAAGAGGCTGAATTTACCGAAGAACAAGTCCAGCAAATTAGAGAGATTATTCATTTGCTGGCGAAAACAGTCTCACAGGTTAAAATCTATCCGGCCGATCATAGCTCGGTAAAGAGTTTTAAAGATGAGTTATTGGAAAAATTAACTGTCTATCTTGAGAAATATTGGAAACTGGAGATAGATATTGGAGAATTCTCGTTTGATTTTATGGATCAAACAGTCTATCACGATCCCACTCCTTTAAAAAGCCTTCCCTTTCTCTTTTTTAAAGATGGCATGCAGAAGCTCTCATTCTACAGAGGATTGAACGATGAGCAGCTCCAGGAATTTCTTGAATTGATAAAGAAATATTACAGGTTGCCTCCTGAAGAGAGCGATATCGTTAGCCTTTTGTGGGAGAAGGATTTTGCCCATATCAGGTACTTTGCTCCAGACGACTACTTGGAGACAAAAATTGGGGTGGGGAAGCAACCTATCGAAATTGATGTGGATACACAGGCATTCCAGACTGGAGACATTAAGCTTTCCTCTGAGGACATGTCAATTCTTTCTCAAAGAATTCCTTCGGAAGCTGTAGAAAGAGAGATAGAAGTGGGGGAGAAAACCCTGGATGAAGTGAAAGAAGATGAACAGATCAGGATTTCCTCCCTTGATGAGAAAGAGAGCCTCACTCTTAAATCTATGCTGGAGAAAAACCGCAAGATATCCGCAGAGGAAGAACTCTTTCTGCTGGTTATGGAGATGCTCCGTCTGGAAGAGGATGTGGATCGATTCTCCGCTACTCTCAAGGTGTTGGTTCATAACCATAGGGATATCATAAAAAAAGGGAATTTCTCTCTTGCTACAAAGCTTTTAAGCAGTCTTGGTGATTTTTGTCTCACCTTTTTTTCTAAATCTCCTGATAAGGTAAACCTTATCCATAGATTTTTCCATGAAGCCCGAGCCAAAGAGCATCTTGATTTGATAAAAAGTGTCCTGGTGGAAAGGGAATTTACTGATTACGCCGCATTTTTTGAATATATTGAGATTCTCAAACCAAAACTTTTACTACTTGGAGATTTGTATGAGGAAATTAAGAGCACTGACTTTCGGTTAAGGACTGTGAATTATCTCAAAAAGTTGGGCAAAGAGGATTTCTCAGCTCTCATGGAGCTTGCCCGGGAAGACAGGATATCCTTAACCAAAGAGATTATATCTATTCTTGGTTCTGCAGAAGATAAAAGAATGATCCTTCTCCTAGCTAACTTTATCTCCTACCAGAACGCATCCATCAAGCAAGCTGCCATAGAATCTCTGGGCAAGGTGGAAGACTCTTCAGCAAGTAAAATATTAATCAGATTCATGGCCGATAAGGATGAAAAACTGCGCATTCTGGCAGCCAAGAATCTTCGAATCTATGAAGACGAATCGTTGCTAAAATCCATGATGCAGGTAGTTCAGGACAAATCATTCAAGAAGAAAAGAACAGAAGAAAAACAGTCCCTGATGGATGTTCTGGCGAGAAGTAAAATGGATAGGGCATATGAATTCCTTCAACATATGATATTGAAGACAGGCTTCTTCTCTCGAGCCAAGCGCATCGAATCCTCCCTTTGTACAATTAAAGCTCTGGAAAAGGCAGGGACTCCTGAGGCCATAAATATCCTTAGAAAAGCGACTAAATCATCTGGGAAAAGAGTAAGGCAGGCTGCCCGTTCGGCCCTGCAAAAATTATCAGGTCCAAAAGAGTGAAAAGGATGACAAATTGAGCCAAATGCAGGAAGAAGAAAGAAAACAGGATGCTCAAATAGATGAGAAAAGAACGGTTAAAATTGCCCTTGAAATCTTGTTGCGTCTGAATATGGCCACAAAAATCGCCAAAATCTATGAGCCTAACAACTTGATTTTTATCGAGCAAATTCATGGCCTCATCTCGCTCTTGCAAAGTGTCTTTAAAACAGAGAGGGAGGCCTCTTTCATGCTCAGACAGAGCAGTCTCTTTTTCTCAGGGATGAAGGTACATTTTACTTTTTCCAATTATAACCTCTTCCGATTCATCAGTAGCGAGTTTCAGAAAAGGAAAATGAGCCATCTCAAGTTTAGTACAGGAGTGACCGAGGAAGAGGTCAAGCAGTTTGTTATTCTCTGGTCCAAGAAAAAAGAAGAATCGGAAACACCCTTTGAGGATTTTCTCGCAGAATTAAAGGAGAATGGAGTCGAGCATATCGGCGTCGAAAAGATGGCTTCCTCAGACGAATCGGAGCATAATGAAAAATATGCAGCCAAGGTCTTTTTCCTGGGGATTACCCACCTCAAAGAGACATTTGAAAAATTTAGCAGAAATGAAAAAATTCCTCTCAACATCACCCGAAGACTTATGCAATCCATGTTCAACCACTCGGTGGAGAACGAAGCGTTCGTTTATGGCCTGACCAACATAAAGAATTTCGATGAATACACCCTCAACCATTCAGTCAACGTCTGTTTTTTATCCATCGCTTTAGGAAGGCATTTGGGACTGGATAAGAATGAACTGGTGGATTTGGGGATGAGCGCTTTTTTCCATGATTTCGGAAAAACAGAGATTCCCAAGGAGATTCTTCTCAAACCCGGAAGACTGGATGAGAAAGAGAGAGAGATTATCGAAAAACATCCTCATTTGGGGGCACAAAAACTTGCCCAATTACAGGAAGTTAGCTATTTGCCGTTAAGGGCGGTCAATGTGGCTATGGAACACCATGTCAAGGAGGACCTTAGCGGTTATCCTCGATACAAAAGCAAGAAAAACGTTAACCTCTTCAGCAAGATTGTTAAAATCTGCGATTTTTTTGATGCCCTGACTACAGAAAGACCTTATCGCAAGAAAGCTTTTTCTCGAGATGAAGTTTTGATGATGATGATGGAAAAGAGGGGCACGGAATTCGATCCTATCTTGCTAAAGGTTTTCATCAACATGATGGGATCCTATCCTGTAGGAACGCTGGTTCTCATGGATACTGGGGAAATAGGCATCATTTTCGAGATAAACATGGAGCAGGCTTATATCAACCGGCCTAGAATCAAGCTCATTACCGATGAGAAGAGAAAAAAGATCGACGGGGAGCTTGTGGATTTGACAGAGGTCGATCCTGAAACGAACAGGTATAAAAGGACTATACTCAAGTCTTTGGACCCTCAAAGATATGGTATCAACGTCTCGGATTATTTCTTGGCTCGAGCCCAGTGATATCTTTCCTTGGGAAAATCCATTCCTGATAGCTAATAATGAGGGATACAATTAACCACAGCGCCGGTTCCCCTCCATCCTTGCCAAGACCCTCCCACCCTCCACCATGGGCTTCGGATGGACCGTAACCGGCGCCTCACTACCTAATTGAATGAAATCTCTTCGCTCATCATGAATTTGGAAATGTTTGCTCTCTCCTTTATGTTGATTTTATCCTTTTTTAGCCTTAAAATGATCGAAAATATTCGAGGAGCAATACATGGAAGAAATATTAAACAAAGAAGTCAGAGAAGCAACCAAGAAAAAGTTCGATGAAGATCTCGAAAATAAGGTAAAGCTGTTCTTCTTCACTCAGGAACCTAAACGGTTGATTGCCCCCGAGCATCTCAAGGGACAGGAATGTCTCTTCTGCAAGGAGACCAGGCAATTGTTGACTGAGGTCTGCTCTCTCTCTGAGAAAATCAGCCTTGAAATCTATGATTTTCAAGGGGATAAAGATATGGCATCCGGTTACGGGGTCGATAAGATCCCGGCTACATTAGTCTTGGGTGAAAAAGATTATGGTCTTCGGTTCTTTGGGATCCCATCAGGGTATGAATACACCAGCCTGATAGAATCCACAGAGTTCCCTCACCTTGCTCAGAAATACAGTATTTTTGGAGTTCCTAAAACAATAATCAATGAGACTATATCTATTGACGGAGCGGTTCCTGAGGAGACTTTCCTTGAAAATGTGCTAAAAGCCACCACAACCAAAGAGCACCAGGATTCAAAATGAAAAATTCCGGCCGGTTGGAGAAATTGTCTTCTGGATTGAACTCTATCTTCTATCCCCGCTCCATCGCTATAATCGGGGCTTCCCGGGAGGCAGGAAGCGTGGGACAGTCTCTGTTGGCCAACCTCCTTGATAGTCGCTTCAAAGGAATTGTCTATCCGGTTAATCCTAAAGCCAAAGGCGTGCTGGGGATCAAGAGCTATCCCCAGGTGATGGATATCCCAGATGAAGTTGACTTGGCAGTGGTGGTTGTTCCAGCTCCTTTAGTTCCCTCGGTGCTAGAGAAATGTGGGAAGAAAGGGATCAAGGGTGCTGTGATCATTTCAGCCGGCTTCAAGGAAGTTGGCACAGAAGGCGCAAAACTGGAACAGAAGGTCAAGAATATTATGAATGAATATGGCTTATCCTTGGTCGGCCCGAATTGTTTAGGAGTGGTGAACACAGATCTTCGTTCGTCGATGAACGCTACTTTCGGCACTTTAATGCCCAAAAAAGGCAATATCGCCTTCATCTCGCAAAGCGGAGCTCTTTGTGTGGCTGTGCTGGATTATGCCAAAGAAGCTAGCATCGGCTTTTCAAAATTCATCAGTATGGGAAATAAGGCAGGAATCAATGAGAACGACCTTCTTCTTTACCTAAGGGATGATCCTCAGACAGATGTGATTCTCATGTATCTTGAGGACTTGGTCAATGGGAAGGAATTCATGAACATCGCCCGGGACATCACCAGCCACCCTTCCCATCCTAAACCCATCATCGCTCTCAAGGCCGGACGGACTCTCTTAGGAGCCAGAGCAGCATCATCTCATACCGGTTCTCTGGCTGGATCAGATAAAGTCTATGACGCTATCTTCAGTCAATGCGGGGTGATCAGGGGAGATACACTGGAAGAAATTTTCGATTATGTACAAGCCTTCTCCAGTCAGCCATTGCCCAAGGGCAAGAATGTGGCCATCGTTACTAACTCTGGAGGCCCTGGTATATTGGCTACGGATTCTTGTATTCGCTACGGATTGAATATTGCATCTTTTTCTCCGAAGACCAAAAAGTTCATGAAGAGGATCCTTCCTCCTACGGCGAGTCTAAACAATCCGGTGGATTTGATTGCAGAAGCCCAACATAAACAGTATCAAGATACATTAAACCAGATTCTCAAAGATAAAAACGTTCATTCTGCCATAGTCATCCTGACCCCAACAGCGTTCACAGATGTGGAGAAAGTTGCTGAAGCTATAGTCGAGACGGTTCGAGCACATAAAAAGCCAGTGGTCTGTTGTTTTTTAGGAGTTTATGATGTCTCCAAAGGAATCAGGACTCTGGAGAGAAACAGCATACCTTCCTACAGATTCCCCGAATCCGCCGCCAGAGTTCTGGCAGAGATGAGCCATTTTACTTGGTGGCTCAAGCGACCTCTGACCGGGATAAGGAGATTCCGGGTAAGCAAGAGCAAGGTCAGAGACATCATCGACTCTGTGCGAAAAGAGAAAAGATTTTTCCTTTTGGAACATGAAGCCTATGAGGTGCTCAAGGCCTACCATTTTCCTGTAATCAGAGCCCTCTTGGCAGAAAACGATAGTCAGGCTGTAAAGATCGCCCGCAAGATCGGTTTCCCGGTGGTATTGAAAATTGTTTCTCCAGATGTTCTGCACAAGTTCGACTTGGGAGGTGTGAAGCTGAATCTTGAGAATGCCAGCGATGTCCGTAAAGCCTACAATGAAATCTGTGAGAATGTTCATTCAAAGAATCCGAAAGCCCGTATCATGGGGATGATTGTCGAAGAGATGGCTGCTGTGGGAAAGGAAGTCATCCTGGGGATGAATAGAGATCCCCAGTTTGGCCCGCTGCTCATGTTCGGTATGGGAGGAATCTATGTGGAGGCCTTGGAAGATGTCTCCTTCCGACTCGCTCCCATAAGAGAGTTGACTGCAACCTTGATGATCAAAAGGACCAAAACCCATAAAATCCTGGATGGATACAGAGGAGGTCCGGTCTATGATATTGAGACCATAGCCACTTGTCTGAAAAAGCTTTCCCAGCTTGTTGTCGATTTTGAAGAAATCGAAGAATTGGATATCAATCCCCTCATTGTTTATGAAAAAGGCAAGGGATGCAAGATTGTCGATGCCCGGATCATCTTGAGTAAGGAATGAGCAGAAGCTGTTCCTTTGCCTGATTAAAATATAGATTTCTGGAATCAGATTAAGACCTTTTTGTCCGGCTGAACCGATCTTCGCTTATCTCTATAAACCTCTGGATATCACACGATATGAGAAACTATCCATATATCTGGAAGCATCCCTAAGACCATGATGAATTTAAATATATACTGAATTGAAAAGGGGGCTTACCGTATGATTGTCTAAATTGACAATACCTAACCCCCTGTTATAATAGATAGTTCTATGGCTATTTTTAAGAGGAAAAAAAAGGATAGAGTCTGTGTGATAGGTCTGGATGGAGTCCCCTATTCTCTCCTCTCTGATCTTGCTCATAGAGAGATTATGCCGACTGTATCCGGTCTCCTGGAAAGAGGCCATCTTCACCGCATCAAAGCCAGCCTCCCAGAAATTTCTGCTGTCAGCTGGTCAAACTTCATGACTGGAACAGATTCTGGTTCTCACGGGATATTTGGTTTTACCGATTTGAAAAAAAATTCTTATGAGCTTCGTTTTCCTAATTTTCTTGATCTCAAGAAGGATACGTTCTGGGACAAGCTTGGGGAGAAGAAGAAAAGATGCATCATCGTCAACCAGCCTTCCACTTATCCTGCCCGAAAAATCAGAGGAATCCTGATTTCCGGGTTTGTGGCCATTGATCTCTCCAAGGCTGTCTATCCCATCAACCTTAAGACATCTCTGGAGAAGATGGGCTATCAAATCGATATTGACACCTATAAATCCAGAAACGATCATGAATTCCTATGGCAAGAACTGGATAGAACCTTGAGCAGTCGAATAAAAGTCATTGATACTTTATGGAGGGAAGACTGGGATTATTTTGAATTAGTGATTACAGGGACAGACAGGCTTCACCACTTTCTCTGGAATGCTTATCCCGATCAAGACCATTCTTATCATCAGAATTTTCTGGATTATTATCGTCGGCTGGATGAGGTTATCTTGAGGATCATTACAGCCTTCCGAAAAATTAATAGGGAGGAGGATAGCCTTTACCTTCTTTCAGACCATGGATTTATGGCTATCCAACAAGAAGTCCACCTTAATGTATTTTTGGAAAAGGAAGGTTACCTGAAATTCAAAACCAAATCTCCTCAGAGTCTTAATGAAATCGATGAGTCGAGTTATGCCTTTGCTTTGGATCCCAACCGCATCTATCTCAATCTCAGAGGAAGATTTCCTCAGGGATGCGTGGAAGAGTCGGAAAAGAAAAATGTCAAACAGGAACTTGCCGGTAGATTAAAGGATTTGGAATACAACGGGAAAAATGTGGTCAGAGAAGTTTTTGATGCTCAAGAGGTTTACTCCGGTCCTTACCTTCCAGATGGTCCAGACTTAATCGTCCTTTCCGAGCCAGGATTCGATATGAAAGGTTCGGTCAAGAAAAAAGAAATTTTCGGACGTTCTTCTCTCCAGGGAATGCACACATGGGATGATGCCTTTTTCTGGTCGAAAAGAGAACACGGTTCAGATCTGACTATCTCAGATCTGGCCTCTATCATCATGGAACATTACGAATGATTAAAATGGCATACAGGTTAAAAATTTTAGTCTTCCTGCTTCTAGCATTTCCTCTGGTTGCCCATGCTTACATCGGGCCAGGGGCCGGATTTGCATTTTTATCGTCTTTTCTTGTCCTCTTTCTCACATTCTTTCTGGCCGTATTCTCATTTCTCTCCTGGCCGTTTCGCCTCATCCTGAGAATGATAAGAGGTCAAAAAGCTTTCAGAAAAAGTAAAATCCATAAATTGATCATCCTCGGTCTTGATGGTTTAGAACCAACCATAGCCGAAAAGTTGATGACAGAGGGAAAACTTACCCATTTTTCCAAGCTGAAAAAGCAGGGAGCTTATCGAAGGCTTCAAACCACAACCCCCGCCATCTCACCTGTAGCCTGGTCCTCCTTCATGACAGGTGCCCACCCTTCCAAACACAACATCTTTGATTTTCTCACCCGAGATCCGAAAAGCTATCTACCGGATCTCTCTTCGGCTGAGATAGGAAAGCCCAAACGGGTCCTCTCTGTGGGCAGATACAACATACCCCTCTCTAAGCCTTTAATTAGAGGATTGAGAAAAAGCGTTCCCTTCTGGAAAATATTGGGGGAAAATGGAATATTAAGCACTGTGCTCAGAGTCCCCATAACCTTCCCTCCCGAAAAATTCCGAGGTCATCTTCTCTCAGGAATGTGTGCTCCTGATTTGAAGGGAAGCCAGGGAACCTTCTTTTTCTATACTTCAGATGAAGAAAAGATCAAAAAACGGGAAGGTGGAATCAATATTCCTATCACTATTCAAGATGACAAAATCGAAACTTATATTTCTGGCCCTGAAAACACCCTTCTTAAAAATAATGGAGAGATTCACCTTCCCTTGATTATTAATCTGGATAGAGAGAAAGAGGAAGCCTTGTTGGAGGTTTCGGGCCAGAAATTAAGGCTGAAAACAAAGACTTTCTCCGATTGGATAAGACTGACCTTCCGGCCTGGCCTGGGAATGAAAATCAAAGCAATTTGTCGTTTCTATGTCTCTTCGATTCATCCTCATTTCGAGATGTATATCACTCCGCTCAACATCGATCCTGAAAAGCCCGCTCTCCCCATATCTCATCCGTTTATTTATTCTGTTTATCTGGCAAAACTGCTGGGGAGCTTTATCACTCTGGGTGAGGCCAATGACACCTGGGCCCTCAACGAAGGTGTGCTCGATGAAAAAGCTTTCCTCGAACTCACCTATTTCAATCATCAAGAATGGGAACGGATGTTCTTCAACGCCATAGAGAAAACGAGGAGAGGCCTGGTGGCCTGTGTTTTTGAGACAACCGACAGTATCCAGCACATGTTTTGGCGCTATCTCGACTCCAAACATCCAGCACTCCAGAGTTCTCAGGCCAGGATGAGCGCCAAGGTGATTGAAGAGCTCTATATAAAGATGGATCAGCTAGTGGGAAAAGTCCTGGAAAGGATAGATGAGAAGAGTATCCTGATCATCATGTCTGACCATGGTTTCAAATCCTTCCGCAGGGGGGTCAACCTCAATTCCTGGCTTTACCTCAACGGCTATCTCCATTTGAAAGAGGGGAAAGAGGAAAGCGAGGAATGGTTTGCAGATGTGGACTGGGAGAAAACCAAAGCTTACGGTGTAGGCCTGGGAGGAATCTTCATCAATCAGAAAGGACGGGAGGTAAAAGGAATTGTCAACCCTGGTTCACAGACATTGACTCTGAAGGAAGAATTGATCAAGAAGCTCAGCGGCTTGAGGGACGATGCTCATTCTTCGGTGGCCATCAACAAGATCTTTGACCGGGATAAACTTCCTCCAGGTCCCTACAAGGAGAACTGCCCTGATCTTATCGTTGGCTACAATGAGGGCTACAGAGTTTCCTGGGGTTCAGTGACTGGAAAAGTCAACTCTGTCGTCTTTGAGGATAACCATAAGGCTTGGAGTGGAGATCACTGTATAGATCCTCGCCTTGTGCCCGGTGTTTTCTTTTGTAATAATAAAATAAACAGCCAATCTCCGGAAATCATCGATATCGCTCCCACTGTGCTCGATTTATTCGGGATTCCTGTGCCTCCACATATGGATGGGAAAGGATTGGTAGATGTCGAACATCTATCTTTATGATAGAATAGAAAATAAAGAAAGGCAAAAAAAATGAAGCATATAACGCGAAGAGAATTCCTCAAGCTTGGTG
This sequence comes from uncultured Eubacteriales bacterium, assembly GCA_964449165.1. Lineage (GTDB taxonomy): Bacteria > Acidobacteriota > Aminicenantia > Aminicenantales > Aminicenantaceae > CAYSCW01. The sequence continues at coordinate 81,978 of CAYVAT010000003.1, forward strand.
TCACAACAGGTTCTCTGTTAGCTTTGGGAAGTGGCAAAGACCTGCTCACAAAAACTGCGGGCAGCAAAGAGACGGTTAAGAAAGTTCTTATTCTTGGTCTTGATGGGATGGATCCCCATCTGCTCAGTATCTGGATGAAAGAAGGGATTCTTCCCCACTTCCAGAGGCTCGCCAGTGAAGGAGATTTCCGGTCCCTCAGGACAAGCATCCCTCCCCAGAGCCCGGTGGCATGGTCCAACTTCATCACAGGTACGAATCCCGGAGGCCATGCTATTTTTGACTTTATCCACAGAGATCCTGAGAGCTATGTTCCTCTTTTTTCCGCATCCAGGACAGATGAAGCCTCCAAGACGATTTCCATCGGCAACCTGGTACTTCCCATCTCAGGAGGCAAGGTCAATCTTCTTCGAAGAGGCAGGGCTTTCTGGCAGATTCTGGAAGACTATGACATTCCCGCTACTGTCTTCAAAATCCCTTCCAATTATCCTCCCGCTTCCACTCACCAAAAAACAATATCAGGAATGGGAACACCGGACATCCTGGGGACGTACGGTATTTTCAACTACTATACTACCCAAGCCAAAGAGATTAATGAGGACATAGGAGGAGGAAGGGTTCATCAAGTCTATGTGATCGGAAACAGGGTGGAAGCCAAACTTCCTGGGCCGACTAACACTTTCAAGAAGGAAAGACCCGAATCCTTCATCGACTTCACAGTCTTTGTCGACCCCGTTCATCCTGTGGCCAAGATTGCTATCCAAGATCACGAAATAATCCTTAAGGAAGGAGAATGGAGCGGGTGGAAGAGAATCCATTTTAGTATGATTCCTACCAAGAGTGTAAGCGGAATCTGCATGTTCTACCTTAAACAGATTCATCCGGAATTCAAGCTTTATGTCTCTCCGGTAAACATCGATCCAGGCCAGCCTGCTCTTCCCCTTTCTACACCCAAGAATTATGCTCAGGAGCTGGAAGAGATTTTTGGACCCTTTTTCACCAAAGGTCTGCCGGCTGATACGTCAGCTCTGGATAATGACGTGCTCAACGACGGGGAGTTTCTGGAGCAGGACGATTTTATCTTGAAGGAAAGGCATAAGATTTTTGACTATGAACTGAATAGGTTTGACTCAGGCCTTCTTTTCTACTACGTCTCCAGCACAGATCAGCGACAGCACATGTTCTGGCGGCTCATCGATAAAGAGCATCCCTCCTATGACCCTGCCTTAGCCTCCAAATATGGGAACACCATCAGAGATATTTATGTGCAGATGGATAATCTACTGGCAAGAGCCATGCAAAAAGTCGATAAGGATACGCTCATCATGGTTCTCTCCGACCATGGATTCACACCTTTCCGCCGCGGTCTGAATCTAAACACATGGCTCAAAGAAAGTGGATACCATCGCTTGATTAACAACTGGAAACAAGGCCAGGAATCCTTCTTCCTCAACACCGATTGGTCAAGAACTCAGGCTTATGCCTATGGACTCAATGGCCTTTATATCAATCAAAAGGGAAGGGAAAGAGAAGGGATTGTCAATCCAGGAGCTGAAAAAGAGGCACTGGTCAGAGAAATAGCCCGAAAGCTGGAGGAATTCAGGGATCCTCAAACAGGCGAGAGGGTTATCCTTCGTGCTTATGTGGCAAGGGATGTTTACCAGGGTCCTTATGTGGAACAAGCTCCTGATATCATCGTTGGTTACAACCGCGGGTATCGGTCTTCATGGGCTACACCTTTAGGAAGACTCCCAAAGCCTCTCATTGAAGACAACGCCGAAAAATGGAGTGGCGACCATTGTATGGCTCCCGAGGTGATTCCGGGAATTCTTTTGACGAGCCAAAAAATAAGAATTGCATCTCCTGCTCTTTATGACTTAACGCCCACTATCTTGAATGTCTTCGGGATCAACAAAACCAAAGAAATGATCGGAAAATCTCTATTTTCTGGTTAAGGAGAGAGAGATGGGTAAGACGAAAATAAAGCTGGATAAGGAATTGATGGAAAGAGTAAAAAAGATCTCCCAAGTTGCTGGATATTCTTCCCAGGAAGAATTCATCACCCACTGTTTAGAGAAAGAGATAGGAAAGCTTGAGGAGTCAGAATCAGAGGAAGAAATCAAGAAGAAGCTTAAAGGGTTGGGATACATTTCCTGAGTCTGGTTCATTTAGCCAAAAAATCTTATTCCGAATGAAGAAGAGATCATAAAATGTGGATTTTTCATTCCCTCTTCGGAAAAATCTTTGATATTCTCTTTTTCCCTTTCCGTAGCCTAAGCCCTTGGGTGGGAATGGCATTTGTCTCCTTCCTGACGGGTCTTTTTATGCTCTATATTTTTCGTTTTACTTCCAATCAGGAAGGAATACGAAAGGTCAAGAACAGGATCAAGGCTCATCTTCTCGAAATTCGCCTGTTTAAGGACAGCTTCGCCACCTCTTTTAAAGCCCAGGGAAACATCCTACGCCAAAATCTCAGGTACATAAGCTATTCTACCCGACCGATGCTGGTTATGATCATTCCTTTGATATTGATCATCATCCATCTCAACCTCTGGTTTGGATACAAGCCTCTCTCTAATGGAGAGCAGTCGATATTGAAGCTCAAGTTGAAAGAGGGATATAATCCGCTCGATATTCCCATTTCTGTGGCCCCCTCATCAGGATTTGCAATCGAGACACCCGCTCTCAGGATTGTAGAGGAGAATGAAATCAATTGGCGCTTTCGAGCAAAGGAGAAAGGAATTCAAGATATTGAACTGGTTGTCAACGGAAAGGAAATCCACAAGAAGCTTGTGGTCGGAGAGAGATCTCTCAGCCGTATCTCGCCCGCCAAAGTCAGGAATAATTTTCTGGCACAGCTGCTCAATCCGGGCGAATCCCCTCTACCCTCCGACTGCCCGATCGAAGCCGTAGAGGTTGACTATCCTTCAAAGAGCATGAACCTTTTTGGATGGCACATTCACTGGATAATCGTCTATTTTGTGTTTTCCATCATCTTTGGCTATGGTTTCAAGGGTATACTTAAGGTTGAAATCTAGAAAGAATCAGGATGAAAGGAAGGACTGGTGAAGATAGAACCTTTTGAAATGGAACGCTGGCAGAGCACTTGGGAGAATGAGGTTCAGTACAATCTTTCTGAGAGCGGTGTCCATCCCTTATCTCTAAGTGCATTGGTCGCTCACGAAGTTCTTGAAGAGATTAAAGAACTTGAATTAGGGTATATTCAGACCAACGGCCCGCAAGAATTAAGAGAGGCCATCTGTCGGCTCTATACTGGATCGACCAAGGATAATATTCTGGTGACAACAGGCTCATCCGAGGCCAATTTTCTGCTTATCTGGAGCTCAGCAGCGCCAGAGGAAGAAGTGGTCTTCATGCTGCCCAACTACATGCAGATGTGGGGTCTTTTGAGAGGCTTCGGAGCATCAGTTAAGCCTTTTTATCTGCGAGAGGAACTCGGCTGGAATCCTGATTTGGATGAGCTGAAGAGGATAGTGACCAAGAAGACTCGAATGATCGTTCTCACCAATCCCAATAACCCTACTGGAGCAGTGCTCGATGATGAAGCAAGGCAAACTATTGTCGATTTAGCCGAATGGGCCGGAGCATGGATTGTCTCTGATGAAGTCTACCAAGGAGCAGAATTAGATGGACCCACAACCCCCAGTTTTTGGGGAATGACCGATAGACTGGTGGTGACTAACGGGCTTTCTAAAGCGTATGGGCTGCCAGGACTCCGGGTGGGATGGATAGCAGGGCCTGAAGATTTCATCCAGCGTATATGGCCTTATCATGATTACACTACCATATGTTTAAATGCCATGAGCAGCCGGCTCGCACAGATCGCTCTTGCCAACAGGGAGAGGATTTTCCGTCGCACTCGAAGCATACTGAGCACCAACCTTCCCATCCTCCAATCCTGGATGGAAAAACAGAGAGCTCTCTTCCATCTCGTCCCGCCAAAGGCAGGAGCCATCGCCTTTGCCCGCTACAATCTGGATATTCCCTCTGCCGAGTTGGTTGAGAAAATACGCAAAGAGAAAGCCGTGCTTCTCGTGCCGGGAAAGCACTTTTTGATGGGAAATTATCTCCGCTTCGGATATGGACTGGAAAAGGAACGATTGATCGAAGCCCTTGATCTCATCGGAGAAGTCTTAAGAAATATAAAACAGGATTCCCTCTGATTCTTTCTTTATCCTTTAAATCTGTTGAACCAGACAATCTCCTCCAGCTTCTTTCGTTTCCTCTGTCTTGAAGGCCTACTTTTGTAATACCCCATAGAAAGGAGGGAGATAATCTTGTATTTGCGGGGGATGTTGAAGAACTTTCTTGTCCTTCGGATATTGAACCAGCCAATCCAGCATGTTCCCAAACCCAACTCCTCTGCCTGGAGAACGATGTGTTCTCCTGCGATCCCAATATCGATGAGATAGAAATGGACTCCTTGAATCTGTTTGCCGATCCTGTTAGCGATGATATCAAGCCTGGCCAGTATCAGTATGAGCACCGGTGCTTTGGAAGCAAAGCGGGAGACGGAATAGATGCCAGAAAAAGCTTCTTTGGAAAAGGCCTTCTTCACTTCTGGATCATCGATGATCAAGAACCTCCATGGCTGGACATTATCTGCTGAAGGAGCCATCCGAGCTGATTCAATGCAGGTGAGAATTTTTTCTCTTTCCACAGGTTGATCAAGGTAACGGCGAATACTTCTTCTTTCGGCAGCAATTCTCCGAAAAGAAGCTTTTGGTTCATGCTTCTCTTTTAGATTCATAGCAATTTATTCTGGTCCTGTTCTGATGATATGAGCAGGAAATTCCAACTGAATAGCTTTTCTGTGATTAGGTCGCCAATTATACCATGAACGGGAAGCATCTTTAAGACCGTGATGAATTTGAATATATACTGAATTGAAAAGGGTGAGGGAGGGGGAAATCAGCGTGCTGACGATTATTCCACGTCTTGAAAAAATCATTTGCTCTTATCATTGTTTTTTTGATATAGTCCATGAAGGTAAAAACGGTAAACAAGGAGGAGGTTTTATGAAAAAAATAACAGTCTTTGGTGTCGCTATAGCCTTAGTTTTCTTTTCATTCAGCTCCTGCAAAAGGGAAACAGTGGCTCCAAAAGCTGGTCAAGCTTCAGTAGACGATATGCTTCGCCTCGTTCCAGAAGATGCAAATGGAGTCATCTTTATCGACTTCCACAAAGCCGTCTCCACAGAGATTGCAGACAAAGCCATAAAGGAAAGCAAAGATTACCAGAAGTACCAAGAATTCATCCAAATGACCGGGATTGATCCCCAGAAGGATATCTATTTTGTGACTGTTGCTCTATCAGAAGTTGCCCAAAAGGTCGAGGAAGGAGCCATAGTCAACATGAAATTCGACAAAGAAGCTCTGCTGACTCTGGTCAGGAAAAAGGCGGAAGAAGAAGGCCAGGAGGTCAGGGAAGAAGACTATAACGGTATTCCAATCTATACCTTATGGGAGGAAAAAGGGGAACCCGACTATTTTACCTTCTTGGACGATTCCAATATCATTGCCGGAAAAGATGTGCTGATCAAATCCGTTATCGATGTGATGCAGAAGAGAAAGGAAAATGTGCTCAAAAACAAAGCTCTTTCTGATCTTATTGCCAAAACTGATAAGAATGCCATGATTTGGGGATCTGTGCTCATACCTTCTGAAGCCATGGATAAGGTGACCTCGGAGAATCCTATGTTGGCCAATTTGCAGTCTGTCAATGCGGTTTCCCTGGCCTTTGATTACAAAGATAAAAACGTCATAGCCGAAATCAAAGCGATGAGCGGTAATGAAGAGAAAAATAAACAAGTGGCTGATCTGTTAAACGGATTTAAGGCCATGGGAGGCATGCTAGCTTCCCAAAAGCCAGAAATCGGAGAGCTGATCAATAGCATCGAAATCACTTCAGCCCCAGACCATGTGAAAATTTATGCTAAAGTCCCGGAAGAAGTGATCAATAAACTGAAAGCGAAAAAAGAGACAGAGTAGAAACAGGATTCTTTAGTCTAGTTCAAACATCCATTCCATCAAAAGAAAAGACTATCCCTGCCTGTTTAAATTTCAGATTTTCTGGAGAACTCTTCTACTTTAGTCTTGAAGGATATATTCTTTTTGGGAAAAGAACAAAGCGGCTAAGAAGAGAAAGATTCCAGTAATGATAAAGAGCATCAAAGCAGCCATACCCGGAGGAGTGGGTTCCAGGCGGAAGAGGAGAAAAGAAAACCTCCCTCCTGTGTGAGAAGGCAGCAGAGATTTGAGGTAATGGACGATAGCAAAGCGTTGCGTTGAGCCCGGGAAATACTGAATCACGCTCTCCCAGCCGAAACTGAAGAGGAGACCAAAAAGAATGGATCTCTTCAGAAAGGTTCCAATCAGAGTAAAAAAGGACGTATAACAGATTAATCCCAAGATTAACACCAGAGAGTCTCTCAGTAGAATCTTGTAAAGAGAAAGATCGAGCAGGTTTTCTACATTTAGAATCAGGAAGCTGAGAAACAGACCAGCTAAAGTCATCAGGATAGTTAACAGGGTATAAGCGGCATATTTTCCTAGGATGATAGCGGTTTTGGAGATTGGCCGGGTGGTTAGATAAGTCAGTGTCTTTCCTTCTGTCTCATCGGAGCAGATGGAGGTGCCGAAAAAAATGGCTAAGATGAGGATGAGGAATTGAAGGTAGAAGACCATGATCATATTGGAGAAGATGGCGATGCCCTCGATATGACGGCTAAAAGAAAAGACTTGAGAAAATTTTATGACCATGGCCATGATGAATGGGAAGAAACTGATGAGATAAAAGACCTTAGTTTTTCTTGTCTTCCTTCCCATGAAGAAGAAAAAAGAAAAGACATTCCTTATCGATTCAAGATGAAACGTGATGCTATTTCTGACTTTCATTCTATTTACCTACCAGGTAATCAAAAACCGCCTGAAGATTGTCATCTGGAGATGTGATTTCTTTGACCTCGATATCATTATCGATGAAGAGGTCAGGAAGAAGGCTGAAAAATTTATCTCTGTTACTGGTTTCCACCAGGACGGAATCTGGATCGGACCCGAAATGAATATTCAGGACATAGTCTTCATGGATGATTTTTGCAGCCAGCTGGCGGGGATCGCTGCATTTGATAGACACGATGTGGGGATGGGTATCGATCAGATCTCGGATATAATGAATATCTCCTTGGGCGAAAATCTTTCCTTGGTGGATGAGAATAATGCGCTTGGTCATGGCTTCAATCTCAGGCAGGACATGGCTGGAGACGATGATAGTCCGTCCTTCTTTCCCATAGGTCTTGATGAGTTTTATGATCTTTCTTCTTCCCAGTGGATCGAGACCGTTTAACGGCTCATCCAGGACAATGATCTCAGGATTATGGGCGATAGCTTGAGCAAATTTGAGCCTCTGCCTCATACCTCGGCTGTAAGATTTTATAACCCTGTCTTTATCATCCACCAATTCGACAATCTCCAGGGCTTCCCGGGCATTTTCTTGTGCTTCGGCAGGAGAGAAACGATTGAGTTGAAGAAGATGTGTCAGGAATTCCCAGCCGCTCATTTCTTCATAGAAAGCATCCTGTTCCGGGCAGAATCCAATGATGGAAAAAAGAGTATAGTTATTCCGGATTTTTTCGCCTTTGATAGTTGCATACCCAATGTTTGGTCTGATCTGGCCGGTGATGAGCTTGAGAAAAGTGGATTTACCAGCTCCGTTGGGCCCCAGGATCCCTGTGACTCCTTGCTCGATCTTAATCGTCACATCGCTTAAGCCCAGGATGTTTCCGTACCACTTGGAAAGATTCCGAGTTTCAATCACGCGTATCATTTGATGATCTCCACTCCCCTCACCCTTTTTTGCAACAAAACACCAGAAAAAATACAGAAGAGGAGAAGCACAAGAAAGGAATAGATCCAAGGAAAGTCATAGGGCGTTTTCTGGTTGAATATGGTCGTTCCTACCTGTTGGAGATTTGATTTTATGGAGAGGAGGGCAAAATATTTGCTTCCGAATATTCCGTAGAAAATTCCGAAAAGGATATCAGAAAAGATGTAAAGACCAAAGATGAAAATGCTCACATATCTTCTGTTCTTACTCAAAGAGGAGAGTAAAAGGGTGTAAAAGGAGAAAAATCCTGTGATGAAGACGGAATAGACGATAACGGCTGGAGGCAGCAAGGGAAATGTGAGGAAGAACCGGAAGCTTCCCGAGAAGATAAGTTTCATCAGAAAGAGTATCAATCCCGGAATAAGAGTGATGAGAAACAGGAAGAAGACGATAACTGAGACTTTACCCAGAAAGTAGTCCTTTTTCTTGAGAGGTCGTGCAAAGTAAAGCTGGAGGGAGTTGTATTTGAGATCATCAGAGATAAGCCCTGCCCCGCAGAAGACCAGAATGACTATCATGATAAACAAAAGGAAATCATTGGTAAAGTAAGCCTTAAAATAACTGGGATTAATATTTATGAATTGTGTGGATTCCTTAATCATGAACTGGAAATCTTCAAGTCGCTCAGAGATGTATATTCCTACAAGAAAGACCAGAGCTGGTACAAAAGAGAGAAAAAAGAGGGGCTTGAAGAATTTTCTTCTGAAAGTCAATTTGATTCCCCAGACTGTGATGGGCAGCCAGGGAAACTTACTTTCCTTTAATTCGCCTTCCCAGTGGGTGTAACCTTTTTCTTTTATGGTCATCAATCTACTCCCACAACTTTAGCAAAAAGATCCTCCAACGAGGTCTGGCTCTTGATAAAATGCCTGACCTGGGTGGCTTCTTCTGCTGCAATCCTGAAGATTTGTTGAGGGCTCTGGCCGGGCGGCATATAGACCTTAAAAAGTCCTTCTTCTGTCTCCTCCACTTTGCATTTGATGTCTGTCAGCTTATGGAGAAAACTTTCTTTCTCTCCTTTTATCTTGACTTCATAAAGGCTGTACTTGATCTCTTTAAGCTCTTTCATGGTCCCTTGAGCCGCCACCTTCCCTTTATTGAGGATGACCACATAAGAACAGATTGCCTCGATGTCAGCCAAAATGTGAGAGGAGATTAAAACCTGAATGTTTTTTTTGGAAGAGATATCCGTGATTAACTCTAGAATTTCTTTTCGCCCCTGGGGATCCAAACTGCTCGTTGGTTCATCCAGAAAAATGAGCTTGGGGTCGTGAACAATGGCTTGGGCCAGTTTAAGGCGTTGCTTCATTCCTCCTGAATAGGTCTCAACTAATCTGTATCTGCTCTCCTCCAGGCCGACAAAAAAGAGAACTTCATGGGCACGTTTCATTGCCTCCTGATGAGGCATTCCTGATAGTTCTCCCAGATAAGAAGTGAAGGAGACACCATCCATTCCCGGGATGAAACAGTCGTCTTCTGGCATGTATCCCACATAGCGGCGGATGATGGCTTGTTGATTTTTGATATCATATCCCAAGACGGTCCCCTCCCCTTTTGCTGGAGCGAGGAATCCGAGCAAAAGACGAAGAAGAGTACTTTTGCCAGCTCCATTAGGACCCAGAAGACCAATGGCCCCTTGAGGCAAGTCCATGGTCACTCCATCTAAAGCTCGAATTTTCCCGTAGCTGAAATGAATCTCTCTGATGGCGATACTCATATATTCTTTCTCGATGACTTACTTAATATATATAATACGATAATCTATGACAGAAGTTCCCTCAGCTCACGCTTCTTACCAGAGAGGTACTTTTTTCCCCTCTCCGAAAACCAAGGCCCTGTATGCCTTCTCCACACGATCCCAGTTCTCTTCCCTATCCAAGGCCCAGAATCTACCCATGACTGTAACCACTTCTCCTGTGGAGATGTGCTTGCACATCTGTTCCACTTTTTCCACATAGGCAGAGCCGCTTTCCGGCTTTTCTCCTCTTCGCCCGATCAAGGCATGAACAAACACTCTTTTCAGCTTGAGAGAGCTGGCCATCTGTAGCAGTGCTTCAAGATGTCTTATGGTGCCATGAGAACTATAATGGGAAACAATACCCAGAAGATGGAGAGAACGGCCGTACTGCTGTGCTCCTTTCATGGCCCAAAGAAAGGTCTGATTCTGAAAAAAAACCTCTTCTTTAATGGCCTTATCTATGCGCACCCGATCGAGCGGAATCCTTCTTCCTGCTCCCAGATGAAGATGCCCGGCCTCTGAATTCCCCACTGCATGAGCGGGCATGCCCACAGCCTCTCCTGAAGCACGAAGACAAGAATGAGGAAATTCAGACCAAAGCCGGTCAAAGTTCCCTGTATGAGACTCAGCAATCAGATTCCCCTCCTTCTCTTTCCTCAATCCCCATCCATCCAAGATGAGAAGGAGAATCTTTTTCTTCCCTGCCTGTATAACTTCGGTATCGGGGAGCAGGCTTTTTCCGGTCATCTCCGTTGGTTTTTCCAAACCGAGTAGATTCAGGACTGTTGGAGCCACATCTTGAAGCTCAGCTTCCTTCTTTAGCTTCCATGTTTTCTGTTCCTGAATGGAGAAATCAGCGAGAATAAAAGGCACAGGATTACTTGTGTGTCCCGTGTTTATGGTTCCATTTTTATAATGCCATTCTTCCACTGTTCCATGATCTGAAGTCACCAGGAGGGTTATTCTTTGCTGCTGACAGATCTCTAGGATCTTTCCCAGCTCTTGATCCACCGTCTCCACAGCTTTGATCACGGCTTTTCTGTTCTCGATGTGCCCGATCACATCCACATTGGCTAAATTGGCGATAATGACTTGATAAAATGGATCTTTACTTTTTTTTACAATCGTCTCTCCAACCTTACGGGCGCTCAACTCAGGTATAGAGGCATAGGAGGAGATGCCATGGGGAGAAGGGATGATGACCCTTTCCTCTCCAGGGAAAACCTGATTGCTCTTCCCGTTGAGGAAATATCCGATATGGACAGCTTTTTCGGATTCTGCGATTTTGAGCACGTGCATTCCCTTTTGAGAAAGAATCTCGCACAGAGTGTGCCTGAGCGGGCCTTCAGAAGGGAAAGCAACTTTCACATCCAGAGAAGGGTGGTAGTCAATCATGGTGACAAAATTCAAATAAAGATTCTCTTTGATGGGAAAACGGGAAAAATCTTTTTGGGTGAGACTCTCTGTGAGTTCAATCTCTCTTTCCCCCCGAATATCATAGAAGATGACATAATCCCCATCTGTGAATCTTCCCCTTGGCTGACCTGAGGAATCAACGGCGATAAGGGGCTGCAGAGCTTCATCTTCCTCACCAGAAAAGTAGGCTTCTTTTATGGCCTTCACCATAGTTGAAGAAGAAGCTCGATGTTCTCTTTTTTCACTCATATCCTGAAGTTTTAAGCCTATACTATAGGTAGGACGAGAAAGGATGTCAACTCACAAGGGCTAAAGGTGATTATTAGCTTCATCCTCACCCCAAAAATGTCCTTGACGATTGTCTGGGCCATGATTAAATTATAACTCTGAAAGGAGGGACCATGAAAAAAAATGCCCTTTTTTTCTTCTTGTTATTATTCCTGGTCGTTACCCTGGTATGGGCTAAGCATGAAGTTCGACCTCTAAGCTTTGATGACTTTATCCAGATAAAGAGAGTAAGTGATCTCCAAATTTCTCCTGCCGAAGACCTTATCGCTTTTGTTGTGACCGAGATGAATAAGGAAAAAAACTCGTCCAACAGCGATATCTGGATCATTCCCGCAGAAGGAGGAAAGCCTTGGAGGCTGACCTCTAGCTCCGGAGCTGACTTCAATCCTCGTTGGTCTCCTGATGGGAGAAGAATCGCCTTTATTTCCACAAGAGGCGGAACTGCCCAAATCTGGGTTATCGATCCTCATGGTGGAGAGGCTGCTCCGCTTTCTGACATGTCCACAGGAGTTGCGGGCTTCATCTGGTCTCCGACAGGAACGCAGTTAGCTTTTTCTTCTTCAGTCTTTCCTGATTGCACCGATGATGAATGCAACAAGAGGAGAGAAGAAGAAAAGGAAAAATCGAAGGTAAAAGCAAAGACCTTCAAGCACCTTCTTTACCGCCACTGGAATTCTTGGAGAGATGGGAAGAGAAGTCACCTTTTTATACTTTTTCTTGAAGGCGGGAAGGCCCATGATGTGACACCTGGAGATTATGATGCACCTCCCATCTCCCTCGGCAGCGACCATGATTATGCTATCTCTCCAGATGGAAGAGAAATGTGTTTTGTTCAAAACACAGATCCCGAGTTTAGGATATCGCTGGGAACAAACAATGATCTTTTCGTCACAGCTATCGATGAAGGGCGGATAGAAAAACTTACCACCAACGAGGCCAATGACAATTCTCCTCATTACTCTCCGGATGGGCGCTTTATTGCCTACAGGGCAATGGCCAGGGCGGGCTTTGAAGCAGATAAATACAGCCTTATGCTCTACGAAAAAAAGAATAAGAAGATTACCAATATGACTGAAGCTCTGGATAGATCGGTTGATGAGATACTCTGGTCTGCTGACAGCTCCTCCATCTTTTTCACTTTTGAGGAAAAAGGAAGAAGTGTCCTTGCCCGAATATTCCTTAAGAACAGGATGATAGAGAGGCTGTTGGAGGGCCATTATGTCAGCAACCCTAACCTCTCTCCTGATGGAAAGACCATTTATCTTTTCAAACAAGCCATCCATTATCCATCTGAAGTCTATTCCTTTGATATCCAGTCAAAAAAGCTGAAAAAACTGACTGATGTCAATGGTTCCCTTCTCCAGAGAATCGAGATGAATCCAGTCGAAGAGTTCTGGTTTGAGGGTGCGGAAGGTGATAACATCCACGGTTTCCTAGTCAAGCCACCTTTTTTTGAGAAGACCAAGAAGTACCCGATGGTCATGCTTATTCACGGGGGGCCCCAAGGAGCATGGTCCGATAATTTTCACTACCGATGGAATGCGCAGATGTTTGCCTCTGCTGGCTATGTGGTGGCTATGGTTAACTTCCATGGAAGCACAGGATATGGCCAGGAGTTTACCGATTCTATAAGCGGAGACTGGGGAGGAAAGCCTTTCCAGGATATCATGAAAGGTTGTGACTATCTTCTCTCCCAATATGATTTTATCGATAAAGAGCGTCTGGCTGCGGCCGGAGCTTCATACGGCGGGTACATGATCGATTGGCTGGAAGGACATACTGATCGTTTCCGCTGTCTCATTTCTCATGCCGGTGTTTTTGACCTGCGTTCCATGTATGGTGCGACTGAGGAACTTTGGTTTCCTGAATGGGAATTCAGGGGAACTCCCTGGACAAACCCAGAGATGTACGAAAAATGGTCACCCAGTGCTTATGTGGAAAAGTTTCGTACACCCTGCCTGGTAACCCATTCCCAGAACGATTTCCGTGTTCCAGTAACACAAGGATTTCAGCTGTTTACAGCTCTTCAGAGGATGCGGATCCCCTCCAAAATGCTTTATTTCCCTGATGAGAATCACTTTATCCAGAAACCTCAGAACGCTGAACTATGGTGGAAAACAGTTCATGAATGGTTGGCTGCGTATCTGAAGTAGCTTTGGGTTAAAATAGGTTAATCGAAGCTGAGACGTAGGAGGGAATGGGGATCAACCCTGCTCCCAAAGATTTTTATCCCCCAATGGAGGTGGGGACCTGTAACTCTTCCCGTGGCTCCCACCTCGCCGATGACATCCCCTCTTTGCACATGCTGGCCCCTCTTCACCTTGAACTTGGAGAAGTGGCAATACAGACTGAAGAGACCGAGACCATGGTCGATGATGACGGTTTTCCCTGAAAAGTATAGATCGCTGGCAAGCACTACCTCTCCCGAATTGGACGCCAGAACAGGAGTGCCTGTGGGTACTGATATATCCACTCCTCCATGAGAGGAGCGAGGCTGGTCGTTATAGATTCTTCTTTCACCGAAATTGTCAAAGACCTTACCGTTGGCGGGGAGAATAAATGTCCCTTCTCCAAGCCACTCAGAAGTGAACCTTTGGTAGATGGACAACAGAAGTTCTGATTCCCTTCTGATTCTTTCCCTCACTTCGACCGGAGGTGTAACATATTCCTCCTTGACCCACAGTCGTTTTACCGGGAATTCTCTTGCTGAGATGGTGATCTGCTTTTTGAAAGTGCCCCACTCTCCAGCCGAATCCTTGGTGTAGATGGTCAATGGGTATATCCCAGGTTTCACGCCGAGGTCAATTCCGATGATAGCGAGAAACTTGTCTTGTTCAAGATCCTTTACCATTTGGTACTTATTTCCTAAAAATCGAATCTGGGCATTCTTGGCCTCGTGGCCGCCCTCGATAGAGAGAATCACGATTTCTCCCGGCTGGAAACTCCGACAGCGGACTTCAATTGAAAATCCCGCGGGACTGAACCACTTTTCATGGCTCGATAATAGAATCCGGATTGGAACCCAGAGCAGGAAAAGGACAGAAAAGACAACAACTTTTTTCACTTTAAAGCTCTAAAAAATGGAGTACACTCCGGTTAAACTTATCTGGCCACTCTAGCTGAGGAAGATGGTCGCATTTTTCAAAAATGACTAAATGAGCGTTCTTTATCAATGCCAATCCTCTACGAGCCTGAGAAAGAGGGACAATTTTATCATCAACACCCCAGATGATCAAAGTTTGATGAGACAAATGAGGGATCTCTTCCAACAAGGGCTTCCAGATTTTTTCTTTCAGGCCTTTGCTGTCCACACCTTGATGCAGCACCTCAAGGCAGATTTCTCTAACTTGCCGTTGCTCGAACACCCTTAAAGCACACTCTATAAGATCATCAGGAAGCTTTTTCGAGTCATAAAACAGCCTTGAAAGCATCAGTCGTGCGGTTAAGCGACTCCTCGCTGTGAGAGCCAATTCACCTACAGGATAGTGAGAAGCCACCCGCAATAACAGGGAAATTTCTTTTCCAAAGCCGACATTGTCGACCAGAACAAGCCTGTCGACTCTTTCCGGAAAACAGAGGGCTGTAATAAGTACGATATAACCACCGAAAGAATTTCCCACAAGGGTTACCTTGTCGAGATTGAAAGCATCGAGTAAGGAATGCATGAAACGAGTAACTAAACTGGTGTTGAATTCCTCTTTTGGTTTAGAAGAGAATCCGAAACCAAGAAAGTCTATGGCAACAGTCCGATGATTTTGGGAGATGCTCGTCAGGTTCAGCTTCCACCATTCGAGGGAAGCTCCAAGCCCATGGAGAAGCAAGACTGGAGGACCTTTGCCTTCTTCAATGTATCTGATTCTGTTTCCATCGACGCGGATAAACTTTGCTTCCACAATTCCAGCAACTCTCTAGAGCCTGGCCTGTTTTCTCAGTACCATCCCAGGTAAATTTCCTGTGTGTTCTCCCTGCTGAATAACCACTGTTCCATTGACTATGACATATTCAATGCCTCTAGGAAACTGATGAGGATCGATCCAGGTGGCAGTATCGATGACGCGATCTTTATCGAAGATAACGATATCGGCAAAAAATCCATTCTGAAGAATACCTCTTTTTTCAAACCCGAATTTTTCAGCCGGAATGGAGGTTGTTTTCTTCAGCATATCTGGCAGTGGAATAATCTTTTCCTCCCGAACATACTTGCCCAGAACTCGAGGAAAAGTGCCATAGTGACGGGGATGAGGTTTTCCTCTTCCTAAGGGGCCGTAGGGCGCGATGGCCGAGCCATCCGACCCTACTCCCACGAGTGGATGAGACAGAATTTTTTTCAGATTCTCTTCATTCATCATAAAGATGACCATCCCTACCCTGTTATTCTCCTCGATCAGCAGGTCTCTCATAAAGTCATAAGGTTCTTTCCCCAATTCCTTTGCCCCTTCCAGGACATTCTTGCCTTCGAATCTTTTGTTTTTTTCCGTGACTACGCCTGAAATAACCACTTTGTCCCAAGAACCGAGCTTCCTCTCTTGTTCAACGAGATGAGATCTGATTTTGCTCTCCAGAGTAGGATCTTTCAATCTTGCCAAGAATTCTTCCGTGGTTCCCTGTCTGGCCCAGGAAGGGAAGTAGAAGCTGAGGCCTGTCGATCCAGCTATATAAGGATATCGGTCACAGAAGATAGGCACTCCTTCGTTCCTGGCCTCCTCAACCTTCCTCAAAGCATCTGCGATTTTATGCCAGTTTCTTGGATAGGCGACCTTAAGATGAGAGATTTGGAGGCTGATTCCTGCTTGCCTGGCTGTTTCGATTGATTCATCTAAAGACTCCAGCAAATGGTCTCCTTCATCTCTCATATGAGTGGCGTAGATCCCTCCTAAGCGGGCTGTAACCTTACATAATTCTGTGATTTCGTCGGGACGTGCATAACATCCGGGGGCATATTCAAGGCCGGTGGAAAGGCCAAACGCCCCGGCTTTGATGTTTTCTTCTACCATCTGTTTCATTTTATCCATCTCTTCCGGCTTTGGAGGCCGGTCATTGAATCCCATCGAAGCTCCGCGTATGTCTCCATGTCCGACTAGCGATGAGTAATTCACTGCCGTGCCTTGTTCTTCTATCCTGGAAAAGAAACCTTGAATGTCTGTCCAGGTTAAATCGAGATCGAATTGTTCTTTAAGATTGCCTTTTAGTTCATCAAAGATTTCCTCAGCGATAGGAAATGGTGAAGATCCGCAGTTCCCACTGACCAAAGTCGTGGTCCCTTGATGGACAGCACTTTCAGCCTTGGGATTGACTAAAAGTCCAATGTCTGTATGTTCATGAATATCGATAAAACCAGGGCAAACAGCAAGACCTTTGGCGTCGATAACAGTTTTCCCTTTAGAACTGTGTATTTTCCCTATTTTTTGGATGAAAGTGCCTCTTATTCCAATGTCGACTTGAATGGGCTCGTTTCCCAAGCCGTCAAAGAGGTGTCCGTTCTTGATGAGAAGGTCAAAGTCTTTTGTAGACTGGCATCCCTTCAGAAAAAGGCCGCAGCTTCCAGCGCTCAATAGAGCAAGAGCTTTTGATGATTTTTGCAGGAAATGTCTCCGACTGATTTTTGTCATCTCTCTCTCCTCTGTGGTTGAATCATTGGTTAATATATACAATAGGAATTGAGATGTCCATACTCTAACGGAACTTCTATCCTGAAGAATGATCCCTTGAAGCATTAATCTCAGAATTTAAAACCGTGATATAATGATCGTGCTGTTCGAATTTTTATAAAAGTGAGGAAGCATGCGACTGACAAGAAGAGATTTTTTTGCGGTATCCAGCTTAAGTGCAGCTTCGTTTTTTGCTGGATTAGAGAAGAAGTGGGTAACAAACAAACCGCACTATGAAAAAGGAGAATCACTTTCTCAATTTGATGGCTGGATTGAACTGAATGTTGAGAATATGGGCTGGAACCTGGAAAAACTTCGGAAACGAGTCAAAGTGCCTATCATGGCTGTGATCAAGGCCAATGGATATGGTCACGGATTGGTGGAAGTTGCTCGTTTCCTGGAAAAGAACAACATCGACCATCTAATGGTAGGAAAGCTGCAGGAGGCATACAGGTTAAGAGAATCGGGAATCTCAAGCCCGATTTTGAATTTTGGCCCCTTCAGTAGAGAGGAAGCCGATACAATAGTCCAATACCGCATTTCTCAATCCGTATTCACTGAGGAAGTGGAGGATCTTAATTCTTCTGCTCTAAAACTCCAAAAAAGGGCAAAAGTCCATATCCATGTGGACACAGGTCTGGGAAGAGCTGGCATCCAATATTATAAGGCTCTTCCCTATATCGAGAAGGTTAGCTCCTTAAAAGCCATAGCAGTGGAAGGAATTTCCACCACCCTGACTGAAGATCCTGATTTTGATCACATACAGATCAAGTGTTTTATTTCTCTTTGTCAGGAGGCGGAAATAAAAGGAATTTCGTTGGGACTGAAGCATGCGGCTAGCAGCAGCGGAATCATGACCTTACCTTCATCCTATCTGGATATGGTAAGACCGGGCATAACACTCTTCGGCTACTATCCTTCCGAAGAGACACAGAAGAAAGACAGCCTTTCTCTCAGGCCTGTTCTTCAATTGAAAAGCCGTGTCTATACTGTTAAAACATTGCGTCCTGGAGATTCCATTTCCTACCACAGAGCTTACACTGCCAAAAAAAAAGAAAAGATGGCCCTCATTCCAGTCGGCTACAGCGATGGCTATCCTTCTCATGCCGTGAGCAAGGCTTCTGTTTTGATTCGAGGAAAGAGATTTCCCCTCATCGGCGCGATCACAGCCAACCACATGGAAGCTCTCTTGAGTGATGATGAGCAAGTCTCTGCTGGAGATGAAGTTGTCCTTATCGGAACACAAGGCAATCAGAAGGTCACAGCTGATGAAGTGGCTCGCTGGGCCGGAGTTTCCACTTACAAAGTTTTGCTGGGTCTGAATCCTCTTCTTCCAAGGATGACTTGAAAATATTCTCCTTTTTATACCTTATGCTGATCAAAGTCGACGCAAATCTTGCGGATTTTGTAGAAGCGGTCATCTACAGGAAGATCGTGTGGAGATCATATTTTGTGGACGTAGCTAAGATCTATTCCCTTCCAGCCAGGCTTGCCAATTCTTTATGCGAGGAAAGTACATAAAGATGAGAATGAGAGACACGATGAGAAGAAAATAAAAATCCCTCCTCATACCGCCTAAAAGGAAAAGGATTAATCCGCATAGGGCCGGGCCTTCACATAATGCTGTGGAAAGAATGGAGGTCTTCTGAAGTTTCGCGATCAATGCCTGACGATCATCTGTCGGGGACTTCCGTAAAAGCATTCCACGTATTATTCTCAAAATAAGAACATTGATGATGGAGAAGCCGTAGAGGATATACCTGAGTATCCTCATACCATGGAATGTCATCAGCCCTTGGGAAAAAGTCTGATGATTCTTCATAATCTCAACCACAACCGCATAAATAAGCAAGCTTCCTCCCATGGCTATGCCGACCAGGACAGATAGTCTGTATGCCCTTCTGAAGTTATTCCGACTATCCTGAGAGAACTCATTTCTCATTTTTTTCTCCAAGATAACACATTTATTTTCTTGTCATAATTTTCTAGATAATCGCATAAAGAATGACTGATCATTTCTCTAGAAATAATACGTAAGCACGATTGTCTGGCTTTGGGAAGAAAATCTAAAGCCAAAATTGAGCTTTTGTTGAGATTCTTTGCGATTAAGGGCAGAGATTTTTTTTGAAATGAAATAGCCGATAACAGCTCCTATAAAAACATCTGATGCCCAGTGTTTATCATCATGAATGCGGGAGAGGGCCGCTAAAGTGGCCAGGCAGTAGGATAGAACATCTACAGATAGGTTTTCTGACTGGTCTGCGATAGTAGTGGCTACAGCAAAAGCTGCTGAGGCATGGCCTGAGGGAAAGGAGTGATGACTGGATCGGAGGGAAAATGGATAAAAACGAGTGCTATCCTCGTCTGGATAGGGTCGGGCTCTTCCTGTGAGAACCTTTAATCCTGTGACAACCACTCCAGATATGATCCAGCTTTCCAAACATAAAAGAGCAGTTTTTCGCAGTTTGTAATCTTCGACAATTTCGCCCGCTGCATAGACAAGGATCAAGGAACCTCCCAGAAAGAAACCATTGCCCAAAGGAGAAATCACCCGAGAAATGTCCTCAGAGGCGGAACTTTTTTTATCCTGGATCCAATTGCGAATTTTTCCATCGAAGGCAAAAAGGAAAGATCCAGATGCTATGACAGCTCCTAGCCTAATAACATCCTTCTCAGACCAGCCTTTAGGCGAGGACGTTACTGCAAAAAAATCATTTGAAAATGATTCTAAGAATTGCTTGTTCAATCTGAAATCATGGACTTTGTCGCCTCCAAATAGAAGATTCTTTTCTGGGGAAAAAAGCAGAATCAAAAGAAGAATCAGGGTACCAGCCTGTTTTTTCATGGACGAATGACCGAAGTTTTAATAAGTTTTCTCCATCAGAGACTCGATGGCTTGTAAGGTCTTTTCTGTGGAGCCCTGGAGAGAAGCTAATGTATCATTTGCCTTTTGCCCCATCTCATCCAAGGAAATTTGGTTTTTAAAAAGAAACATATCCATCAGATCTTTTTTCTTATTGACTACCTGAGCTGCGCCTGTTTCTAGAAAGCGTTGAGCTAAAAAAGAAAAATTTTCCATGTGAGGGCCAAAAAAGACAGGTTTTTTATAGAAAGCTGGTTCGAGAATATTATGGCCTCCCCAAGGGACCAGGCTGCCTCCGACAAATGCTATATCAGAGAGAGCATAAAATGTGGATAGTTCTCCTATGGTGTCCAGGATAAACACATCCCAATCTTTTCTCCAAATACTGGAGGATTTTCTTTCTGATTTTAAACCGAAATGTTGAGATAATCTGGTGATTTCATCGGCTCTTCGGGGGTGTCGAGGAGCAATGATGAGAAGAATGTTTTTTTCTATCTTCCTGGCTTCTGCATAAACTCGGAGAAGCTTCTCCTCTTCTCCCTTTCGAGTGCTCCCTGCCACGATGACTTTTTTCATCCTTCCAATCCCCAGATCATCCTTCAGCTTCAGGATTTCTTTTTCACTAAGAGGGGGTGGCATAACTTCTGTCTTCAAATTTCCAGCCACTTTTATCTGAGAAGGATTTGCGCCCATCTTCACAAGACGCACTTTATCCATTTCTGTCTGCACCAGGATATGAGTAATATTGTTTAAAACTTTTCGAGTACAAATCCTTAACGCTCTGTACCTTCTAGCAGAGCGCTCGGAAATTCTGCCGTTGATCAAAAGAACTCCTTTTGTCCGTTTATGGGCTTCCTTGAGAATATTTGGCCAAAATTCCGATTCAGCCAGGATGAAGATGTCAGGCCTTAAAGATTTAAAAAATTTTTTAACCACAATTCCGAAATCAAGGGGAGCAAAGAAGATGTGGTCTGCTTCCTTCATTTTTTCTTTAGCCACTCTGATTCCTGTGCTTGTAAGAGTGGAGAAATGGATAACCCACCCGGGATGCTTTTCTTTAATCATCTTGATTAAATTTTGAAGGGATAGAACCTCCCCCACCGAAACGGCATGGATCCAAAGGGAATTTTTCTGTTCATCTCCCAAAGACAGTTTCCATCCAAGCCTCTCTCTAAGATAGAGATTTTCGCCTCTCATGATCCTCATGCGAACAAAATAAAGAGGAATATATATGAAAAGCGCCAGGAAGAGAAGGAAGGAGTAAAAGACATACACGTCTAAAGACTATACTAGATTCATAATAGCTGTGCAAGACATTGAGATAGCGGGCAACCATCCATATTTCCGATAATAAAAGCGTCGATTCCCATCCATCCTCTATAAAAAAATATTTCCCTCTCTATCCAGATTTTGGTAAGCTAAG
>CAYVAT010000003.1:103355-120263 GCA_964449165.1 uncultured Eubacteriales bacterium
AAAAAGAGAAAGAAAAAGAAAAAGAGAAAGAAAAAGAGAAAGAACCTAAAAAGGAGATAAAAGCCGAGTTAGAACCTGAAGAAAAAGAAGAGGCAGGAAAAGAGAAGAAGGAAGAAGATATAGAACCGGAAGGACAGATAGCCGAGGAAAAAGAGGTAGAAAAAGAAGCCAAGCCTGAAAAGAAAGAAGTCGAGAAAGAGGAAAAGGAAAAAGAAAAGAAAGAGGTTCCCGAGGAGAAGAAAAAAGAGGAAGAGAAGGCCGCCGAGCCTGAAGAAGAAAAACCAGAAAAAGCAGAAGAAAAGCCCAAAGAGGAAAGACCTGAGCCAGAGGCTGTCCCTCCTTCCCCCAAGCCAAAAAAAATTAATCAAATGACCTTAGCAGAAATTGATAAGAGGCTGGAAGATGTCAAAGAAAAAATGGGAGGATGGGATTCTAAATATGCTCAACAGCTCCTCCAAAGAAAGAATTTTCTGCGCACTCTAAAATAAAAAGAGGCTCTCCTCTCTCGTTGCTTCCATCAAGATCGCCTGATAATCCTTATCCTGTAGTTCATCTAAATGTCAAATATCCAATAACTTTGAGATATAGCCAGAGTCGATAAAATGGGGAGTGCCTTAAATTCTCAGGATTCCGCTTTTTTCTCGATCAATTTCTTTCTGATCCGGTAGTAAGGAATCAGAATCAGGATAATCCCGAAGAGTGAAAGGAAGTAATATCCACTCACTCCTTTTTCTATTCCATGGGAAACGAGGATGAGGCTTCTTTGGATATGAATAAAAATCAGATTGAAAAAAATGAGAACCAGAAGAACATACTCCCTGTCCAAACGGGAGAGGAGTATTTTCACTTTAGATTTTAAAGGAAGATTGTCTGCGACCCTCTTTTTATTCTTTAACTTAGATAACTGCCAGAACCCAATGCAGAAAACATTCTGGACAAGTGGATAAATAAAAAAGAGGATGGATTTCTTCATAAACAAAGTTTGATGCCCCAAAAAGTTTATCCACATAGGTATCTTTGTGGGAAGACGAGGATAGGCATAGACTGCCATAATCCAGCCTACACAGAGAAGGAGGACATTGGCTAGAGTAAGAAACAATAAAGTCCTCTTTCCCATTTTGAATGTATCGTTTTCCATTTATCATAAAAGAAAAGTCAGGATTCATCAAACCCTAGTCTTTTAATGAATCTGTCATTTTAAAGCATTCCAACAAAATATCATTTGATTTACAACAAGTTGTTTTTCTGATATGATAATTCACTATTCAAGCAAGTAGGAATTTTATCAGGTGTTGAAGAAAGAGAAGAAATCGAAAATCATCAAAGATAATAAAACTCATCCTGCTGACACAGGTTCACCAGAAGTTCAGGTTGCGCTTTTAACCGTGAGAATCAATGATTTGACTAAGCATATCTCCGGAAACAAGAAAGATTATCATTCCCAGACTGGCCTCATGAAACTGGTCGGCCGCAGGAAAAGGCTTCTGGAATATCTTAAGTCTCAAGATGTCAGTCGGTACGAGAATCTTATCCAAAAGCTTAACCTTAGAAAGTAGGCTAAGTTCCTGGGAGATGAAATGTCTTATGAAAAAATTAGCCTCGAAGTAAACAACCATATTCTTTCCATCGAAATAGGGAAAATCGGCAAGCAAGCAGATGGCACTGCTTTCCTCCGCTACGGAGACACAATCATGTTCGTCTCCGCTACCTCAAAAAAAGAGGTTAAAGAGAAAAAACCCTTTCTTCCCTTGATCGTGGATTATCGAGAAAACACCTACGCAGCAGGCAAGATTCCAGGAGGCTTCTTCAAAAGGGAGGGAAAACCTTCTGAAAGAGAGATCTTAGTCAGCCGCATGATAGATAGACCAATCAGGCCTCTCTTTCCAGAGGGCTATTTTTACGATACTCAAATCATCGCTCTCCTCCTCTCTGCAGACCTCGAGAATGAGCCTGATACCCTGGGAATTATTGGTGCCTCAGTAGCACTCTATTTTTCAGAAATTCCTTTCGAAACTCCTCTGGCAGCGGTAAAAGTCGGATACATCAATGATGAATTCATAATCAATCCTACAGTGAGCCAGCTTGAAGATAGTCCGCTTAACATGATAGTGGCCGGCACAGAAGATGGCATAGTGATGATAGAGGCTGCCGGTGTCGAAGTCGAAGAAGACAGGGTTATCGAAGGAATCACTATTGCCCAGGAAACCATAAAAAAAATCATCAAGGCCCAGAAAGAGCTGTTCAATAGACTAGAAATCAAAAAAAAAGAATACAGTCCGAAAAAAGTGGATCCAATTAGACTGACTCAGATAGAAAAAGAAATTTCTCCGCCTCTAAAAAGTGCTATTCAACTCAAAGAAAAAAAAGACAGAGAAGAAGCAATAAAGGAAATTCTGGATGAATTGCTCGAGCCTATTCCAGAAGAGAATGAAGAAGAAGTCCGGGAAATCCATGAAATCTTCTACCAGACCCAGAAACGATTGGTCCGAGATCTCATCTTGAAGGATGGCAAAAGAACCGATGGCAGGTTGTTTGATGACATACGTCCCATTCTTATTGAAGTGGGTATTCTTCCCAGGACTCATGGATCTGCCCTTTTCACCAGGGGTGAAACCCAATGTTTGGCCACTGTAACGCTGGGCACATTTGAGGATGTGCAGCGTCTGGATGGATTGGGTGATGAGGGGGAAAAAAGATTTATGCTTCATTACAACTTTCCCCCATTTTGTGTAGGAGAGGTGGCTTTTTTAAGAGCACCAGGAAGGCGTGAAATCGGCCATGGAGCTCTGGCCGAAAAATCCATCCTTCCTTCTATTCCTGATGAAGAGAATTTTCCCTATACTATCCGCATCGTCTCTGACATACTGGAGTCCAACGGTTCATCATCCATGGCTACTGTTTGTGGCGGTGTTCTATCCTTGATGGATGCAGGAGTGCCTCTATCCATGATCACAGCGGGAATCGCCATAGGTATGATTAAAGAAAATGATCAATACGTGCTTCTTACAGATATCGCTGGTCTTGAAGATCATTTCGGAGACATGGATCTCAAAGTCGCTGGCTCAGAAAAAGGGATCAATGCCATACAGTTCGATTTGAAGATTCAGTCGATTCCGATACAGATAATTAAAGAAGGTCTGTTCAAAGCCAAGCAAGCACGCTTGCAAGTGTTGGAGAAAATGAGAGAAGTCATACCACAGCCGAGGCGTGAGATTTCCCCCTATGCTCCTCGTATCATCAATCTGGTGATCAATCCAGAAAAGGTGGGTGAGGTTATCGGACCGGCCGGAAAAGTTATCAAAAAAATCATTTCACAGACTAATGCCAAAATAGACATCGAGGAGGGAGGAAAGATCACCATTGCCGCCGATGATATAGAATCAGCAGAGAAAGCTAGGCAGATGATTCGAGAGATTACGATAGAGGCTGAAGTGGGAAAAACTTACACTGGGAAGATAGTCCGTATCGAGGACTATGGAGCTTTTGTTGAAATCCTACCCAATATCGTCGGCCTCCTTCATATCTCTGAGATTTCCCATCGCAGGATCAGGAATACAAGGGATGTTCTTAAGATCGGTCAGACTGTTCGGGTGAAAGTGCTCTCCATAGACGAGGATAACAAAATCAGATTGAGCATGAAAGCTCTGGAAAAAAACGATTACAGGCCATACGATTCCAGCTGGAATCGCTTTAAGACATCATCATCTGACAGGCCGAACAGGTCTTCTCATAACAAGAATAAATTCTGATCAAAATGGCGCCACGGATGAGGAGAAAAACTTGCACGCAAAGAGGGTTCACCCTCGTAGAGATGTTGGTCACCCTGACCATTCTAGCCATTTTAGCCTCGGCTATCCTCCCTTTGGCAAAAACCACGGTTAAGAGGGAAAAAGAGATTGAACTCAGAAGAAACTTAAGGCTCATTCGCGAAGCGATCGATGCCTATAAGAAGTATGCTGACGAGAAAAAGATAGAAGTGGAAGAGGAAACGCAAGGTTATCCTCCCGATTTGGAAACGCTGGTGCTCGGTGTTGAGGTCAAAATTGATTCTGACCAGGAAAAATCAGGGACAAAAATCATTAAATTCTTAAGGCGTATCCCTATGGACCCTATGACAAATTCCAATGAATGGGGACTGAGATCTTACCAGGATGATCCTGATTCCGATGTCTGGGGGGGAGAGAATGTCTATGATGTGTATACCAGAAGCAGTGCAAAAGCCCTTGATGGGACTAAATACAAGGATTGGTAAACAAATGAATCATCCAGGTTTAATGCGAATAGAGAAAGGATTTACTCTCATCGAACTCATCATTGTTTTTACCTTGATCGGGATCTTGGTCGGTCTTGGACTGCCCCAATATAAATATGCCACAAAAAGAGCCCGGGAGGCGGTTTTGAAAGAAAACCTCTTCCAGTTAAGAAAATTGATCAACCAGTACCATGTTGATAAAGGCAAATACCCTCCTTCACTCCAGGCTTTGGTTGAAGAAGAGTATCTGATGAAGATCCCCGTGGATCCGATGACCAAATCCTCAGAAACGTGGGTGGAGGTAAGGGAGGATCTGACCGACGAAGAGATACTCACCGGTGTTGAGCCGGGAGTGGCCGATGTATTATCCGGGTCTGAAGAAGAGAGTATAAACGGGACACCTTATAACACCTGGTGATGCTATTTTCTAACATATTCCCAAATTCATGAATAAAGAAAAAGGCTACACCCTTATTATCCTTATGGTGGCTATTGCAGTCTTGAGTATCGGTCTTCTGGTGGCTATTCCTGTTTGGGAGACCCAAATCCGACGGGAGAAAGAGGAGGAATTGATTTTTAGGGGAAAACAGTATGTAGAAGCTATTCGGCTTTTTCAGATAAAATACCCAGGCCGGTTTCCAAAATCTCTTGATGAGCTGCTCAAAGAAAAGTGTATCCGTAAGTTGTACTCAGACCCCATGACTGATGAGGGAAGTTGGAGCATCATCCTTCACCATGAGGGAGCCGCATCACAAAGAAGAGGCGCTGTTCAAAAGATAATGATTGCTCCTCAACCTGCTCTTTCTGCTATAGATAATCCTCAAATCTTGGGCGTGGTCAGCAGATCGACGAAAAAATCCATAAAAATCTATCAGGATCAAGAGACCTATGACAAGTGGTTATTCTTTTATGGCCAGGATCCCCAAAAAATGCCTGAGATCATCTATTATGGTCAGGCTGAAAAAGAATGACAGGTCCCTTCCTCATCATAGCCGGTGAGAACTCCAGTGAAAAGTACGGAGCCAGAATCGTCCATGAATTCAGGAAACTCCATCCTTCAGCCACTTTCTTCGGCATCGGCGGAGGAGAAATGGAGAAAGAGGGGGTTGACCTTCTCTTTTCCGTAAAAGACCTAGCATTGGTCGGAGCCTTCGAAGTAATCGCTCACCTTCCTCGCCTAAGAAGGATCTTTAGCCATCTCAAGGTGGAGATAGCAAGAAGAGGGCCTGTTGCATCTGTTCTCATCGACTCACCGGATTTTAACCTTCGTCTGGCGAAAATCCTCAAGAAAAAGTCTATTCCTGTTCTTTATTACATAAGCCCTACTGTTTGGGCGTGGAGAAAAGGGAGGTTGAAAACCATAAAAAATACAGTCGATAAGATGATGCTTATCTTTCCCTTTGAGGAGAAAATGTATAGAGAGCATCAGATTCCTGCTGTCTATGTGGGTCATCCATTGAGAGAGATTCTCAGGCTTTCTCTTCCAAAAAAAGAATTCCTAAAAAAGTATAACCTTGATCCGTCAAAGAAAATCATCACTTTCCTGCCCGGAAGCAGGCGGAGCGAGTTGACGTTCCACATGCCTGTTATTGTTAAAGCTATGAAAAGAATTCAGGAAGAATTCGACACCCAATTTCTTCTCTTAAAGGCAGAGAATATCGATGATCAACTGATTTCTGGATTCATCTCATCCTCCATGGACAAGATAAAGATTTTGGCCGAAGACAAGTATGAAGCCATGGCTTCCAGCGATGTCGTTCTAGCAGCATGCGGAACTGCCAACTTGGAAGCTGCTCTCTTGGAAGTTCCTCTCATTTCATTTTATCGGATGCAGCCTTTGACTTATCTTCTGGGAAGGCCTTTTGTCCATATCCGCAATTATAGTATCGTTAATATCCTAGCAGGACGAAGGATTGTTCCTGAGCTGATTCAGCGAGCCTTCACTCTCCAGAACATTCAAAGGGAAACAAAGAGAATACTATGTTCTGTGGAAAAAAGAACGGAGATGATCAGGGATTTTAAATCTCTAAAAAGGATCTTGGGGGATCGCAGGGCATCGCAAAATGCTGCCCAAGAATTGGAAAAGCTGATCCAGCCTCTGTGATAGTTAATGATGAGGGAGGATATCATTCAAAGCGCCGATTTATGGGAATATCCCGATGGGTGATCCTTTATTGAAAATCGAGTGTTTATTAGTATAATGATCTGGGAAAGGTCATATGCGAAAGGAGAAATCATGAAAAAAGTGATGATTTTATTTACTATTCTTGTCTTGATCTTGTCGGTAAGCTATGGGCAAGAGGATGAGATTCTTAAGCTTAAGGAGAAAATCATCGAACTGCAAAATAAAGGTAAACTCAACTTTAGAAACTTTACTCTCTGCTCCAAGATCTTTGGGTATGCCTCATACGTCCCTCTTCCGGAACCTGTGATCAGCAAGGACGGGTCTCTGCTGGTTTATTATGAGCCAGTTAATGTCTACACGAGTAAAAGAGACGGGCTTTATGAAATCATGTGCACACAGGATATGGCGTTACTTAAGGAAAACGGAGAAATCATCTCTGAATGGAAAGATATCCTTCGCTTCCAGTACACAACTAAACTCCCAGTGATGGATCTTTTCGCCCAAAACAGCATTGATTTAGAAGGTAAAATTCCGCCGGGCAAATACAAATTCAAGGCCACTTTCAAGGATCAACTCAGGGGTGAATCAGTGATCAAGATCATCGATTTTGAAATCCGCTAACTTCAAAAAATCAATCCTCCTCGAGTCTCAACTCCCTTTGAAATATATTCTTCAGCTATCTACAAATCCATTGATCGAGCCCTGCCACTATTACATTTATTGGGGCCTGAATCCATCGGGGAGGATGAAATCAAGTCTATCATAGAGCTTCAGTCCTTTTTTCTCGATACTTCCTGCCTTAAGTTCCAATACATAAAGTGCAGGTAGCAGAGGAGCATAGGATGGACAAGGAGTCCTCTGGCAGGGAGGGACACAACTTTCCAGATGGATAATTCGTTTATCTTTATCCAGCCAGAGGATATCCAGGGGAAAATTCATGTTTTTCATCCAGAAAGAATGATATCCTTCCTCCTCAAAAATAAAGAGCATCCCTTGGTCCTGATAGATTTCAGTGCGAAACATAAGGCCCAGTTGCCTCTCCTCATCAGTGATGGCCAATTCAGCTGTTACGGAAAAGCCATCAGGAAAAAATACTTGAACGAACTTCTTCTCTCCAGGCATAGCAGAGATAAAGATCAAAAAGAGAGCCGGAAAAACCAGTAGAAAAAATAAAGGTTTTAACTCTTTGGAAGGGATGAGCGATATATGAAGCTTTTTCCTCGAAGCAAACATTTTAGTGTCTGGAGATCAAAGGCACAAAACGGACAGGAAGAAGTCTCTTCTTCCTGAACTTTTTCTTTTCTCTCGTTATCAAGATCAATTCCTGGAATGTCATTCCCACGGGAATAATCATTCTTCCAGATATTTTGAGTTGTTCTTGCAGGGCATCTGGAATCTTTTCCGGAGCTGCGGTTACTATTATGGCATCATACGGAGCGTATTCTCTCCAACCAAAAGAGCCATCTCCAATTTTGAAATATATGTTTGTGTATCCTAGTTCTTTAAGAACTTTTTGTGCCTTAAGAGAAAGGCTTTCTATGATTTCAACGGTGTAGACCTCACTGGTTATTTCTGCAAGGATAGCTGCCTGATAACCCGATCCTGTTCCTACTTCCAAGATGCGTTCTTCCTTTTTCAGGTGAAGCATCTCTGTCATGTAAGCCACAATATAAGGCTGAGAGATGGTCTGCCCTTCTCCGATAGGCAGAGGCTCATCGTTGTAAGCAAAGGAGTTCATATCTTCTGAAACGAACTTGTGACGGGCAATCATTCTCATTGCTTCCAGAACATTTTTATCCTTAATTCCCCTCGCCTCGATCTGAGATTTAACCATCCTCTCTCTTTCACGGTTGTAATTCTTTTTCATCTTCCAAAACCAGAAAAAGTAGAGAGTTGTATTCAGAAAACTTAATAAGCTTTGGCAAAGTAAACCAGGTTATCGGCTTTTTTCTGGCAGAGAATGCACTTTCCTGAAGGATGTGAGTCCTTACTTTTTAGAACAATAACTCTAATAGTAGCCATGGTTTCCTCTTTGATTGTTTCTTCACAAGCTGGCTTGCCACACCAGAATGTCTTGATGAATCCTTTTTTGGCTTGCATGGCTTCTTTGAATTCTTCATAATCACTAACTTGATGGGTGTTTTCTTTTTGGAACTGAACTGATTTCTCAAACATGTTCTTTTGAATTTCATCAAGAATACCCGTCACTTCTTCGTTAATCGAATCAAGGCTCCTTATTTCCTTTTCCATGGTGTCCCTTCTCACCAAGAGCGCTTGATTATTCTTGACATCTCTAGGTCCAACCTCAATCCTCAGCGGCACACCTCTCATCTCCCACTCTGAGAATTTCCATCCGGGTGTGAACTCAGGACGATCATCCAGCTTTGTCCGGATTCCTTTCTCTTCCAGATTTGTTTTGATATTCTGGATTACGGGGAGAACTTCTTCCTTCCATTTGCCGATAGAGATAGGGATGAGAATCACCTGCACTGGGGCAAGGCGGGGTGGAAATATCAAACCAGAATCATCTCCGTGAGCCATGATCAAAGCCCCCACCAGACGAGTGGATACACCCCAGGACGTCTGCCAGACATGTTGAAGCTTCTGATTCCTGTCTTCAAACCGGATATTGAATACCTTCGAAAAATGCTGTCCTAGGTTATGAGATGTTCCCATTTGAAGCGCTTTTCCATCACTCATCAGAGCTTCTATGGCGTAGGTTTCAAGTGCGCCGGCGAATTTCTCTCTTTCAGATTTTTTTCCGGAAATGACCGAAATAGCCAATTCTGTTTCCACAAATTCTTTGTAGAGAGAGAGAATCATCAACGTCTCTTCCTGCGCTTGTTCGTAGGTTTCGTGGGCGGTATGACCTTCTTGCCAGAGGAATTCAGTGGTTCTTAAAAAAGGTCGGGTGACCTTTTCCCAACGGACGATGTTGGCCCATTGATTGATCAACACTGGCAAATCTCTCCATGAATTGATCCATTTGGAATACATGTTTCCAATTATAGCCTCTGAAGTGGGACGTACAGCCAGTCTCTCCTCCAATTCCTCCATTCCTCCATGAGTGACCCAAGCCACTTCAGGAGAAAATCCTTCTAGATGTTCGGTCTCCTTTTGCAATAAGCTCTCCGGGATGAAGAGAGGAAAATAAGCGTTTTGATGACCAGTCTGTTTTATCCTCCTATCCAGGAGACCTTGGATGTTTTCCCAAACCGCATATCCGTACGGTTTTACGACCATCATTCCTTTCATGGGGGCATAATCGGCGAGCTCTGCCTTGCGGATAACTTCAACATACCATCTGGAGAAGTCCGTGCTCTTGGAGGTGAGTTTCTTCACAAATCGTTCATTCTGATTCATTTTCTCTCCGTATTTTCAATTCTCGGTCATTCTATATAGAGGCCCTTTTTTTGTCAAGAAAGGCGATATGAGATGATTAGGGAAGTCTCTTCAAAGAGAATAACCAAGGAAAACAGCGTGATGAAGGGTTCGAAATAAAATTCACCCCTTATTTCATCTAAAAAGGTGATTGACCAGGTGTGGAAATAGTGTAATTTTAAGCTCTACAAAAAAGGAAAAGGAAGCTTTCATGTACGAAAAATTTCCACTTCGCGATTTGAGCCATAAAAAGCATTCTGAAAAAGGTTTCAAACTCCCTCTCCCCTGCTTTGTGGAGGGGACAGATAGTTCAGGTGAGAAATTCAGGGAAGCAACCACTCTTTCCTATATCAGTTATCAAGGTTCTTCATTCTGGCTGGCTCATTCGGTGCCTATTGGGATTGAACTTAAACTCATCATCGATCTGCCTTCAAATCTTTCTGGAAATAAAAATCTCCAGCTGATCATAAAAGGGAAAGTAGCCTTTGTGGAGGTCTCCAACGGAAAAGATTCCAAGGAACGCATTTCTCTTCATTTTGATAATAAATACATCATCAAGGAAGAAGCATGATTGTTTCTCCATCGGGAATCGTCTTTAAGCACGAGTAAAGGAAGAAGGGGAACACACAGAAATTTATGCAATTAGTCGCGGTTTTAACCATTTTGGATGATAAAAGAAAGAGAAAATTCACCCTTGAATTCATCCCAAAAAGCTATTGATTGGCCCCAAGTGGTTTGGCAGAATTGCTGTGGAATGAACCTATCAAAACCAGTGAAAAAGACCTCCATCCAGGGTGTCACCGAAGCTGCGAAAAGAGAGAGAAGCTTCAAGCTCTCTCTCCCAGCTTTGGTATCTGGAACAGACGCTTACGGAAATTCCTTTCAAGAAAGAACAGATATCTCATCAATCAGTTCTCAAGAGGCCACTTTTCATTTGAATTCCGGAGTAACAATAGGCTGCAAGTTGAATTTGTGCTTAGAAGTGCCGAAGACTCTCATCCTGGAAAATCATCTGAGGTTATCGCTTTACGGCAGAGTTAAGTTCGTCAAAGCTGAAACAAACAGTGAAAAAAAACAGATTATCTCTGTGGATCTAGACAAAAACTTTAAGATTCTTTCTCTTTCTAAATAACTTTTCTGTTATCGCTCTTTTCCTATAGAAGTACTTTTCACAGTACTGATTACCCTCCTCCCTTATCCAATATCACGGAGATTAAAACGCTATTACTTGACATTAATTTTTTGATTTTATACTATTAAAAAAATTATGAAACACAGCCAACCGAGGGGTTAGCTAAGAAAGTAACAAAAAATGAGCAAAAAATCTCAATCCACTGAACCCAAAAAGATCAGTGTTCTTATTTATTGTCCTTCGGAATTGATCCTTTCGGGTATCTTACGTTCCCTTGAATCAGCCAAAGAAATCGAAGTGAGCAATATTGAAAAAACCACTATTGAATCCTTCATAGAATCAATCAAGAGCTTAGAGCCGAGTGTCATCCTTTTTGCCAATTCTGAGCCCCTTCCCAATATGCGAGAAATCTGCAAAGCCATAAAAGAAATCTCTGAAGGTAAGATAATGTCCCAGCTACTCCTGTTAGGAAACATTCCCTCTCATGAAGAGATCGTTGGTCTTATGAATGTGGGTGTGAGAGGCTATTTTGATTTGAATGCTTCCGCCAGCGAGCTGCCTGAAGCCATTCGTGTCATTCATAAAGGTGAAATCTGGTTACCGAGAGATAAAATGAGCAGCATAATGGACAGGATCATATCTGTGGTTGGAAGAGACCTCAAGGAAAAAACACTCGATCAGCTCACGCCTACAGAATTTCAGGTTCTTCGGCTCATAGGTCAGGGAAAGAGCAATGACGAGATTGCTGAGGCCTTGTTTATCAGCAAGAACACGGTCCGCTCTCATATTAAAAGCATCTATGCTAAACTGGATACGCACAGCAGACTCCAGCTTGCCCTCTATGCCATCAACTCTGCCTTATTCTAAGCGCATGGAGCAAAGCAAGAGGTAAAAATGAGCAAAACACCAAAAACAAAAAAAACATCTTCTAGAAAAACATCGAAGAAGAAAAAAGCCATGCCTGACATCGCGGTTGATAGACGAAAAGAGTGGCGATTCGAACTGCCTCTTTCTGCCACGGTCGAAGGTGAACTTCCTGACGGAGAAAGCTTCAAGGAAGATGTAACCCTGGAGAATATCAGTTCAGGAGGAGCTTATTTCTGTCTTGATTCAGGCGTCGTGGTGGGCGCAAAGCTCAACCTGGTCATAGAGGTTCCCGCGGAATTGAGTGAAGGGAAAAAGGTCAAGCTTTCATTAGGCGGTTTAACCATTCGTCTTGAGAAACCCGACAAGAAAAAAAAGAAGCAAGGTGTTGCACTTCGCTTTCGAAAAAAGTTTGAGTTCATTTCTGAATAAGAAAACCTGATTAAATTAACCTGTAAAATCATCTATTTTCTTTTTCTTACTCTTAAATACTTTTTTAGGATCATAAACTTTTGGACACCGGATAGAAATTTTATAAAATAGATTTGGATATTTCTCATGCTTGTTGTGGCACTAACCGGAGGAATTGCAACAGGAAAATCTGTTGTGGCGGAGTTACTCAAAGAGCTCGGGTGTTATATCCAATATGCTGACGAGATTGCCCATAAACTTATGGAGCCCGGAAAGCCTGCATGGAAAGAAATTGTTGATCGTTTCGGAACCAATATCCTTAATAAAGACAGGACTGTCAACCGATCGAGTTTGGGGACATTGATCTTTGCCGACAAAAAAGAAAGAAACTTTCTCAATGCGCTTCTCCACCCTCTAGTGATGGAAAAGAAGAAAGAAGTGATCTGCCGCCTTCGCAAAGAGGGTCAGTACAGAATCTTTGTTTCTGAGGCAGCCTTAGTCTTTGAAGCCGGGTTTGCCTCATTCTATGATAAAATTGTTGTGGTCCATTGTCCGCGCGAGACTCAAATAAAAAGATTGATGGAGCGAGACAGCATAAACCGCCAGCAAGCCCAGAAAAAGATGAGGGCTCAGATGGCGCCTGAGGAGAAAACAAAACAGGCCGATTATCTCATTGATTCCTCTGGATCACTCGCCCATACTGTAGAACAAACAGAAAGAGTCTTTCGAAACCTGATGCTTGACTATGAACTCAGATATGGAATGGAGAAGCAATGAGGCTGAAAGATCCTCAGCCGCGTTTATGTTTTTGACCCATGGCCTTCAGTGAGGCTGCCAAAAGGGGAACCATAAGTTCATGATGACCGATGAAATAGAAACCTCTTCCCTTCTCTTTTATCGGTCTCTTAACCACATTCTGATAAGGACGGTAATGATGGATAAAATCAAAAACAGCAGTAGAGAATTGGTTAAGCTTTTTCCCTTTATTTCTTACAAATGACAGAGCTTTAAGAAAAACCTCTGGTAAGATCACTGCTGATCCCATGTTGAGGAATACACCTCCCCCTTCCAGTTTTTCCAAAGCAGAACAGAAAAGGAAAAAATCTCGCATACTTCCCTTCCCTATGGCTTCCCCTCTGACTTTTGGATGAAAATGGGTAATGTCCGTACCGAGAGCCACATGAACTGTAACTGGGATATCCAGCTCATAGGCCCTACCCAGAAGGCTGAATTTCTTGTAAGGAAAATCAGAGTTAGCAATCATCCTCCCGACAGCTTCTCCAAGACCGAGTTGCTGGCGATGTGCTGAATTTATGGCTTTGTTGAGCCATTCCCCTGTTTCCTGGGCCATGCCAAATCGTCCGTCCTTTATCTGAAGTTCGACATTCTCTGATGTATGGCCAGCAAAGGCTATCTCAAAATCATGGATGATTCCGGCGCCGTTCAAGGAAAGAACCGTTACCCATCCTTCCTCCATCAAATCAATGATGACTGGATTCAGCCCGACTTTTATCACATGAGCACCCAAAGCAAAAATCATAGCCCTGTTTTTTTTTCTAGCTGTATTCATCAAGGAGATGAATGTTTTAAAATCTTTTCCGGCAAGAATATTTGGCAGGCTGTTGAAGAAAGAATTAAAATTCTGCTGGGGAATGAATGAATGGGCAAAATGGGAGACATTCACCTTGCTTTTTCTCGAGGAAAGTGGGTATGTTCTGATCCCTATGAGGGAAGCAGGTTGAATTTTATATTTACTCATTGATGCTTTTTGTGCTTCTCTGCCTTTACTTTTTTCCATTTTAATGAAGGGAATTTTTCCGGGTGACGATTAAATTTAGACAGCCTGTTTCAAGGAAGGAGCACTTGCCCGAAGGAAATATTAACCTGATGAAATTTTGGCTGAGCCCCGCAGTTTTTGAAGATATCAAATTTTTTTTAAATCCTGACCAGGTCTGAATTTAATCCTTTTTCCTTCTTTGATCTTTATCTGTTTTTCTCTCCGTATATCTCTTCCATATCCTGTTTTCTTTGGAACCACCTTGAAACTGGCAAAACCTCTGATTTCTATTTTTTCGTTTCTTATCAGAGCTTCTTTTAGAGAAGCGAGGATGGTCTCTACGATTTGGAATGATGTAGCCCTGTTGAACTCTGTTCCTTGCTCGATTGTAAGGGCGATATCATTCTTGATCATCCGAGTCTCCTTTTTTTCCTAAGTAAGTTATAATTAATGAATTGAGAATAAAAAGTCAAGTGGGAAACTTCTTTTTTTTACAAACATGCACCAGCTGTCTCTTTGGAAGAAAAGGATAAATTATTGACTTGTTTCTTGTTCGTCCCTATAATGAAATCAAAATGAGCAGGAAGGTTTTAACTCTCTTTTTAAGTCTGTTCGTCCCTTCTTTATGTTTTTCTTCCATCCTCAAAATCAACGTCGATGCCCCTATCCACCCTGTAACTTCGGAGTACATCCGGAACACCATAGACCGCGCGGAGAAGGAAAAGGCTCAGATGATCATTATGACTCTCAATACTCCCGGCGGATTGGATACATCCATGAGAGAGATCATAGAAAGGATTCTCAGCTCTGATGTCCCAGTTGCTGCCTATGTCAGTCCAAGTGGGGCCAGGGCTGCTTCTGCCGGATTTTTCATCGCCATTGCCTGTGATATCTTCGTCATGGCTCCCGGGACTAACACTGGAGCAGCCCACCCCGTAGGAGTATCCATCACAGGTCAGGCCATGGATAAGACGATGGAGGAGAAAGTCACTCACGATGCTGCATCTTACATAAAGACCTTAGCCGAAAAGAGGGACAGAAACACTAAGATGGCTGAGGACGCCGTCAGAAAGAGCCTGTCTTATACAGAAAGAGAAGCTCTGGAAGGACGATTGATTGATTTCATCGCCAAGGATGATCAGGAAATTGTGGCCCATTTTGATGGCAGAAAGATAAAGAGGTTTGACGGTGAGGAAGTCACACTAAGGCTGAAGGATAAAACTATCGTTGATGTTCCCATGACATCCCGTCAGAAATTTTTAATCACCATATCCAACCCCAACCTGGCTTACATTCTGCTCATGCTGGGGCTTCTCGGCTTGTACTTCGAATTCTCCCATCCCGGCGCTATCCTGCCTGGCGTGTTGGGAGGAATTTCTCTCCTGCTTGCCATTTTTTCCTTTCAGATTCTTCCTATCAACTACGTAGGATTGATATTGATTTTGATGGCCATCGGACTCTTTATCCTAGAAATCAAGGTCCAGAGTTACGGAATTTTAACTATAGGAGGAATTATAGCCATGGTGATCGGTTCGATTATGCTCATCAACACCCCTATTCCAGAGCTCAGACCCAGTCTGAGTGTCATCATTCCTGTGGCTGTAGGAATTTCCTTGATCTTCGTCTTCCTGATTACTCTTGCCATCCGTGCCCACATAAGAAAAGTTTATACAGGGAAAGAAGGCCTGATAGGAGAAATAGGAAAGGCACAGACAGATATTGACCAGGAAGGAAAAGTTTTTGTCCATGGAGAACTCTGGCAAGCTGAATCATCAGAAAAAATTCCTATGGGCAGCAAAGTCCGGGTGGTTGAAGTGATGGACAACTTAAGAATAAGAGTGACCAAGGTCTAAAATAGAGATAAATTTGTCTTGAAAATTCTAGAGTCTTCCTATAGATTGGAAACATTCCAGAGATAAATCGAAAACAAGGAGGTCAAAATGCTAACATTTCCCATCATCATAATCGCTTTGGTGATACTCTATTTACTGAATGCAATTAAAATATTGAGAGAATATGAAAGAGGAGTGATTTTTCGTCTTGGCCGTGTCCTTCCAGAGCCCAAAGGGCCGGGGCTTATTCTTGTTTTTCCTCCCATCGACCGCATGGTGAGGGTCAGCCTTCGGATTGTGGTTATGGATATCCCTCCTCAGGATGTGATAACCAAGGATAATGTTTCCGTTAAAGTAAACGCTGTTGTCTATTTCAGGGTTATGGATCCAAAAAAAGCAGTCATTGAAGTTCAAGATTTTCTCTTCGCCACCTCTCAGTTAGCGCAGACAACCCTTCGTAGTGTCCTGGGAGAAGTAGAATTGGATGAACTTCTCTCAGAGAGAGAAAAACTCAACGCCCAACTCCAGGAGATCATCGATAAACATACAGATCCCTGGGGCATCAAAGTGCAGTTGGTGGAGATGAAACATGTGGATCTTCCCGAGAACATGATCCGCGCTATTGCCAGGCAAGCTGAAGCGGAAAGAGAGAAAAGGGCCAAAATCATCCATGCAGACGGAGAATATCAAGCAGCGGATAAACTGACCAAGGCTGCTGATATCATATCTACAAATCCCCAGGCTCTCCAACTCCGATTTCTCGGCACTCTCACCGAGATTGCCACTGAAAAAAATTCAACCATCGTCTTTCCTGTTCCGCTAGAAATGATGAAAGCCTTCCGATATGGAGGACAACATCCTAAAAAAAGCGATGAAAAATGAAAAACAGAGACTATAGAGAAATCCAGCTATCCAGCAGCCATCTGGTCTTCATTTTTATCGGGATATTGATCCTGGGAGTGATTATTTTTCTACTCGGTGTCTCGGTAGGCAAGAAGCAGGCCCAGATTCTTGGAGAGACAGAGGTATCGAACCAGGCGAAAATAGAGGAGGTTCAAGAACAAACTCCTCAACCTGCAGAACAAACCAGGGATTCCATCAACAAGGAGCTTGCGCTTCACCAAAAACCAAAGG
>CAYVAT010000003.1:120363-141855 GCA_964449165.1 uncultured Eubacteriales bacterium
CTGGCCAGATTGAAGCTAAAAAGGAAGAGCGATTACTTTATAATCAAAAAATAGAAAGAGACGAAAGTTTATTGGAGCATTTCAGATTGGAATCAAGAGAAAAAGCCGATCGAACTTGCCAATAAAGATACGCGATGTTTTTCTGGTTATAGCAAGCGGCGCTTCGACAGCCTTTGCTTTCCCCAAGTTTAGCTTTTCTTTTCTCGTCTGGATTTCTCTTATCCCGCTCCTGTTCATCATTGTCAAATTTAATCCAGGGAAAGCGTTTTTTTTAGGCCTCTTGGCCGGGATTTCCTACAATCCTGTTTTGATTTACTGGATTCCTGCAGTACCAGCTCACTATGGAAATCTTTCTTACCTGTTTAGTTTTTTGATCTACGTTGTTTTTGTGCTTTTTCTTGCGCTTTATTGGGGGATCTTCTGTCTCACCTTATCTAAGATTCACCAATCTTTCCCCAAATCGGCCTTTGTCCTTTCCCCCTTCATCTGGGTTGCTTTAGAATATATTTTGACGCATTTTCTCACAGGATTCCCCTGGGGACTTTTAGGCAGTAGCCAATATCAAAATCTTCCTTTTATCCAGATGGCCTCTGTAACCGGTGTCTATGGATTATCTTTTGTTATCGTTTTTTTTCAGAGCATGTTTGTCTTTTCCATGAAATACCGGAAAAAGGCTCCGTTCTTCATTGCTCTGGGATTGTTAATACTTGTTTACACTGGTGGATTTCTGAGTATGAAAGAATCCTCCTTGGACGAAGATTCTTTCAAGGGTGCTGTTATTCAGGGAAACGTTTCCTCAGATATCTACTGGAATAGCATCTCCACAGAACAAACCCAAGGCCTGTTTAGAAGGCATATGGAACTCAGTCACAAAGCCTATGAAGAAGGAGCGCAGCTTATCATCTGGCCTGAATTTTCTGTTCCCCTCTGTTTTTCTTGCTCTCAGGCTTTCTACCAGGGATTCAAAGAAATTCTTTTCCAATTTGTGCAGAATACAGGAAGCACTCTCCTTCTGGGCACCAACGAAGTGGCTGCCTCTGATGAAGAGATGCATTACTATAATACTGCTTTATGCCTCCATCCTGATCTTTCTATGACTCAATATCACAAGATGCATCTTGTTCCTTTTGGAGAATACACGCCTTATAAGACAGTTTTTTCCTTTATCGAAAAGATGACTCATGCAATAGGAGATATTACTCCCGGGAAAAACCAGACTCTCCATAAGTTCGACTCTCTCCTTTTTGGTTCTCCCATTTGTTACGAGATAATCTTCCCTGATTTGGTAAGAAAGTTCGTTAAAAAAGGGGCCCATTTTCTGGTTACTATCACCAACGACGGCTGGTATGATAAAAGTTCTGCTCCTTATCAACATTTTTCGATGGCGGTTTTGAGAGCAGTGGAGAACAGACGTTTTCTGCTGAGAGCAGCCACAACTGGAGTAAGCGGGATTATCGATCCTTACGGACGTATTGTGCATAAATCTGAGATGATGACAGTGACCTATTTTACTGGAGAAATAACTCCTTCCCAGAAGCTTACCTTTTATACTAAATATGGCGATATCCTTCCTCTGCTCAGCTTGACTTTTTCTTCCTTATTTTTTATTCTGGCTTTGATAAAGAGAACCCGTGAAAGAAAATAAGGCCGCCTCAAGAAAGCTAGCTTCAGAGTTTCAGGCAAAGATAAAAGAGTATATATCTAAATATGAAGAATTAAGAGGTTTTCTTTGACCTAACCCACAAAAAGGCCCGAGTCGAGGCTATAACCAAAGAGTTATCCTCCCCTGATATCTGGAAAGACCAAGAAAAAACGCAATCCCTTCAAAAGCAAAAAAAAAGACTGCAGAAGGAGCTTGAGCTTTACACAAGGATTAATCAGAAAAAAGAGGAGATTGAAGTCCTAGAGGAATTGATTGAGGAAGGAGAAAATGTTTTCGATGAACTCAACCAAGCTCTTCTCGATTTTGAAAAAGACTTGAATGAAGCTAAGCTTCAGACACTTTTCTTTGAAAAGGATGACGAGCTCGATGCTATCCTGACCATTCACCCTGGAGCTGGAGGCACAGAGTCCCAAGATTGGGCTGAGATGCTCTTAAGGATGTACCTCCGATACGCTGAAAGAAAAGGCTACAAGACAGAAATTCTGGATTATCTTCCAGGTGAAGAAGCCGGGCTTAAGAGTGTAACTGTGCGTATGGAGGGAGACTATGTCTATGGCCATTTAAGCCTGGAGTCAGGAGTTCACCGGCTTGTGCGCATCTCTCCTTTTGACGCCAACAAAAGACGTCACACCTCATTTGCTGCGGTTTTTGTTTATCCGGAGATAGAGGAGGAGATCGAGGTAGAAATCGATCCTGACGACTTGCGCATTGATACTTTTCGTTCCTCAGGCCGGGGAGGTCAACATGTCAATGTCACAGACTCTGCGGTGAGAATCACTCACCTGCCTACCGGGATCGTTGTTCAATGTCAGAATGAAAGATCTCAACACAAAAACAAAGCCACAGCGACGAAGGTTCTCAGAGCCCGGCTTTATGAGTTGGAGAAGAAAAAAAAGCTGGAAAAGCTGGAAAAGCTGGAAGATGCAAAATCGGAGATTGCCTGGGGCAATCAGATCCGTTCCTATGTCCTCCACCCATATAAGATGATTAAAGACCTGCGTACCGATGTGGAGGTGGGAGATGTGGAGAAGGTCCTGGATGGGGATATTGATGAATTCATCGAAGCCAATCTTCTTCTTCGTAAGGATGAAAAGGAAAAGCGATGATACTGTTCTTTGGATTATCCTGAATTATTCACGAAAATCATGTTATTCGATTTTTTCTTTGGCCTCTTCCCATAACTTGTCCATCTCACTCAAGTCTGTTTGGCTCAAATCCGACCCTTTTTCCTTGATTCTCTTTTCCACGTATTGAAAACGGTGGATAAATTTCTTGTTAGCATGCTTCAGAGCAATCTCTGGATTGAATCCTAAAAGGCGAGCCACATTAGCCATAGCGAAAAATACATCTCCTAACTCTTGGAAAGCTGTACTCTCCTCCTTTGCTTGCAGAGCTTTTTCAAATTCTGATATCTCTTCTTTAATTTTCTCAAGAGCTTCGAGAGGATGAGGCCAATCAAACCCATATTGTGAAACTCGAAGACCTATTTGGAAAGCCTCCAAAAGAGAAGGAGTGTTCTTGACCATTCCGTCAAAGAGAAACTCTCTTGCCTTTTCTTCTTTTTTCTGGCGATGCCACTGGTCGATGACTTTCTGAGAAGTCTTTAGCTTCTTTTGTCCGAAAACGTGAGGGTGGCGACGAACCATCTTCTGGTTGATCCTTTCCAGAACATCGGAGATGGTGAATTTTTTCATTTCCTTGTATATCCGCGCTAAAAAGACAACTTCCATCAGCACATCTCCTAATTCCTCAGCCAGAGCTTCATCGTCATCTTGGCTGATGGCTTCTACAGCCTCATAGACTTCCTCTAAAAAATAATTGGAGATGGACCGTTCATCCTGCTCTCTGTCCCAAGGACATCCATTCTCACCTCGAAGAACGTCCAGAATTTCCACTAGACGCTCGAATCTTTTCCCTGCTTTTGTTGTGTCTTTCATGTCTTTACTCCCT
Organism: uncultured Eubacteriales bacterium; assembly: GCA_964449165.1. GTDB lineage: Bacteria > Acidobacteriota > Aminicenantia > Aminicenantales > Aminicenantaceae > CAYSCW01. The sequence continues at coordinate 123,977 of CAYVAT010000003.1, forward strand.
TGAATTATTATAGAGAATATTGTAATATTTTTTGTCATTTTAAGACAAAAATTTATCATATTCATGTCATCTCTTTCCAACGTGAGGATCGGGGGATTAGAATGAAAAATAACAAGGAAAAAAGTAAGACAAAAAATGAGAAGCCACAAGAGGCGGAGATCGTTATCCCTCCCCTCGAATTCAGCTCACTCGTGCTTCCTTTTTATACTCAGGCCCTTTTATCATTAGGCATAGAGAAGGACAGCAAACATGACAAGGATAAAAAGAATTTGGATTTAGTAAAGAGGATGATCGATTTGCTCGACCTGCTGAGAAAAAGAACTCAAGGCAATCTCCAACCGGAAGAAGAGAAATTCCTTGATTCATGCCTCCATCAGCTGAAATTGAGCTACATGGAGAGGGCCAAGATCATCAAGCTGTGAGTCCATGAAAGTCATCTATGGATTCGAGAATCTCCTCTCATTCAGCAGGCAGACTATCGTTGCTCTCGGTAACTTCGACGGTGTACACCTTGGTCATCAAAGAATCCTCAAATTTGTCACAAGGAAAGCCGCCCAGCTCGATCTTGAATCCATTGTATTAACTCTTTCTCCTCATCCGGAAAACATCCTAGGGAAAAAAAGAATAAAAATGATACAAACCTTAGAACAAAGATTGGAAGAGATCGAAAGATTCGGCGTTAATGCCACCTTAGTTGCTGCCTTCAACAAGAAATTTTCAAGCCTCACTCCCCGTGAATTTATTCAGAAGATTGTAGTCAACCTCCTGCGAGCCAAGGCGGTAGTGGTTGGTGGCGAGTTTCGCTTCGGCAAAAATCGACGAGGAAATATTGCTTTTTTCCGAAAGATCGCACCAATATTCAATATACACTTTTTTTCACTGCCATCAGTGACAAAGAATGGAAAGAAGATCAGCAGCAGCCTCATTCGGAGATATCTCCAAGAAGGTCAAGTAAAAAAGGTCATTGCTTTTTTGGGCAGACCTTATGCCATAGACGGCCGAGTTATAAAGGGTAAATCTAGAGGAAAAGTTATCGGTTTTCCCACAGCAAACATACAAACAGAGAATGAGATTACCCCCCCTGGAGTCTTCATAACCAAAGTAAGAGTCGGTTCACAAGATCTCCCTTCTCTAACAAACATCGGACACTGCCCCACATTCGAGCAACATGAATCAAACATTGAATCCTACATCATCAATTTTAACAGAAACCTCTACGGAAATAAGATTCGGATTCATTTCTTGGATAAAATTAGAGAAGAAAAGAAATTTGCCACCTCCCAAGACCTCTCTCGGCAGATACAAAAAGATATTGAAACTGCTAAAGCCTATTTTCGTCTCGTCTGAAGCTCTTGCTATGCTGATCAAAGCATTGACATCTCATCCTCTCGCAAAATCAAAGAGAAATGCGCTTCTGCACTTTCATCTTTTCTTGACTTTTTACGTGTATTATTGCATTTTCATAGGGAAAGAAGGAGTCTTGTTGAAAGAAAAAATCCTTCTTTGAACAAACTCCAGTTGCGCCATTAAGGAGTCACTGAAATATCCAAAATCAGGAGTTAGTCCATGGAGGAAAAAATAAAAGCCAGGGTTATGGATGTACGAAAAATAAAAAGAGCTCTCCATCGAATGACAACAGAGATAATTGAGCACAACCGTAATTTGAAAAATTTAGTGATCGTGGGTATCAGAACCAGGGGAATTTATATCGGAAAAAGAATTTCCAGGTTGATCAAAGAGATGGAAAAAGTTGACATCCCCGTGGGAGTACTGGATATCACGCTATACCGTGACGATTTTTCAGAGCTGGAAGCTCAGCACATGGTAAAGAAAACAGAGATCAACTTTTCGGTAACCAAAAAAGACGTTCTCCTTGTTGATGATGTCCTCTTCACAGGAAGAACCATCAGAGCGGCCATGGATAGCTTGATCGATTTGGGAAGACCTAACACCATCCAGCTTCTAGTCCTTATCGACCGCGGACATAAAGAACTCCCTATAAGAGCTGACTACGTTGGTAAGTTTCTCCCTACATCTAAAAGGGAAGTGGTCCAAGTCAAGGTAAAAGAAATTGACAACACAGATGAGGTACTTATTACAGAGCCTCCAGGGATCAAGTAGGAGAGAAAAATTGCCGTTCAAACATAAACATCTTCTGGGCATTCGAGATTTGACCACCTCTGATATTTTTTCCATCCTGGATACAGCAGAATCGCTGTATGAAATTTCCACTCGAGAAGTAAAAAAAGTTCCGACTTTGAGAGGGAAGACGATCGTTAACCTTTTCTTTGAACCGAGCACACGCACACGAAGCTCTTTTGAGTTAGCTGCCAAGAGGTTGAGCGCGGATATCGTTAATTTCAGCAGTCAAGCCAGCAGTGTGGTCAAAGGAGAAAGCCTAAAGGATACGGTTCTCAATCTCGAGGCCATGAACCCTGATGCTATCATCCTCAGGCATTCAGCAGCAGGTGCCCCTCATTTCATAAGCACATTCTGTCGATCTCATGTGATCAATGCCGGGGATGGTGCTCATGAACATCCTACTCAGGCTCTTCTTGATGCCTTCACCATAAGACAGGAAAAGAAAAGATTCGAAGACTTGAAGGTTGTTATTGCTGGTGATATTCTGCACAGTCGGGTCGCCCGATCCAATATACTTTGCTTGAACAAACTCGGAGCCAAAGTGATTCTTTGCGGCCCTCCTCCCCTTCTTCCGATGGAATTCAAAGAATTTAAAGTCGATATCGACTTTAATTTCGACAGAGCCTGCAAAGACGCCGATGTGATCATGATGCTCAGGATACAACTGGAAAGACAACAGAGGCACTTCTTCCCTTCGCTTCGTGAGTACAGGAATCTATACAGCTTGACGCGAGAGAGATACAGAAAGGCAAGGCGGAATGCCATTATCATGCATCCCGGACCCATAAATCGAGGGGTGGAAATATCAGCAGAGATGGCTGATTCTGCTAAATCCGTTATTCTCAAACAAGTAGAGAACGGAATAGCTGTCAGGATGGCCATTCTCTATCTTTTATTGGGAGGAAAAGAGGGTGAGTCTTCTGATTAAGAACGGCAGAGTGATCGATCCTGCTTCAGGAACGGATGAAACATTAGATATTCTCATTGAAAAAGGGAAATTTGTCTCCATTAAACCTAAAATAACGGCGAATAAAGCTAAGACAATCGACGTCTCCAGGATGGTAGTTGCTCCTGGATTTATCGATATGCACACTCATCTCAGGGAACCTGGACAAGAAGATAAAGAGACCATTCGTACGGGTTCTCTTGCCGCAGCCAAAGGAGGTTTTACTTCCATCGCATGTATGCCCAACACAATGCCAGTCAACGATACCAGAGGAGTTACGGAATACATCGTTTCTGTGGCAAAAAAAAGAGCTGTGGTGAATGTCTTTCCTATCGCCGCTGTCACCAGGTCTCAAGAGGGAGAAGAACTAACAGAGATGGCTGACCTTACAGAGGCAGGGGCTGTTGCTTTTTCTGACGACGGCCTCCCAGTCAAAACAAGCGAGATCATGCGGCGTGCCCTAGAATATTCCAAACTCCTGGACACCACCATCATCGATCATTGTGAGGATAGAAGCCTCACTCAGGATGGCGTGATGCATGAGGGACATTATTCTTATCTCTTTGGCCTGAAGGGAATGCCCGCTTCTTCTGAAGAGATCATAGTCGCCCGTGATCTCATCCTGGCTGAGAAGGCAGATGCCAGAATTCACATCGCTCACGTGAGTGCAAAAGGTGCGGTTGAGCTCATCAGAGAGGCCAAACGGAAGAAGGTCAAAGTCACCACTGAAGTGACTCCCCACCATCTGCTGTTGAATGATAGTCATCTTGATAGCTACGATACGAACCTTAAAGTCAATCCTCCCTTGAGAAGTGAAGATGATGTCAGATCCTTGATCCGGGCTGTTAAGGAAGGAGTGATTGATGTTTTTGTCACAGACCATGCCCCTCACACTGTTGATGAGAAAAGTGTTGAATTTGATAATGCTCCTTTCGGCATTAATGGACTGGAGACAGCTGTCTCCCTTCTCCTGTCTGGACTGGTAAATAGAAATATCATCCCTATTGATAGGTTTATAGAGATGATATCCACCACCCCGGCTCGAATCCTCGAACTCAGAAACAAGGGCAAAATTCAAGAAGGAGCGGATGCGGATCTTACCATCCTCAACCTCCACAAGGAAGTTATTATCGATGTCAACACCTTTAAATCCAAAAGCAGAAATAATCCTTTTCATGGCTGGAAACTCAAAGGAATGCCGGTGATGACAATTGTGGGGGGTAAAATTTCCTTTTCAGCATAGTTGCAAATGAGTACAAACTTCTCCCAATTGGAAAAAAGGATAGGCTACACATTTAAAGACAGAGAAACTCTTCTGCAGGCTCTCACCCATAGTTCTTATGCTTATGAAAACTACCAGGAAAACCGTTCCAACAACGAAGTCTTGGAGTTTTTGGGGGATTCGGTATTGGGCTTAGTTTTGGCTGATTTTCTCTGTCATTACTATGCTGATCTCTCAGAAGGTGAACTCTCTAAACTCAAATCCGCTGCAGGAAGCACATCATCTCTTTCCTATTTTAGTCAGAGAATAAAACTGGATAAGTACATTTTACTGGGAAAAGGAGAAGAAAAAAGCGGCGGAAGGAAAAAAAAGACCATCTTGGCAGGAGCCTTTGAGGCTTTGGTTGCAGCCATCTATCTAGACGGAGGGCTCCAGGAAGCCAGGGAATTCTTGATTCCCTATCTTAAGAGTTTGTTCAAGAAAGTTGATGTCGAAAAATTTTTCATAAACAACTACAAATCAGCCCTCCAGGAATATTTCCAAAAGGAAAATCTTCCGGCTCCTTTTTATAAGACCGTCACCACCAAGGGGCCAGATCACAAAAAAGTTTTTGTGGTGGAGGTTTTTTCTAAAGATAAGCCTCTTGCGAAAGCAAAAGGGCTATCTAAGAAGAGTGCTGAAAAAAGGGCTGCCCAGAAAGCCCTCAAGAATCTTCTTGGCAAGAAAATCAGAACACTGACCTCAGACACTTTCCTCCTGAGGAAAAAGAAATGATTGAGTTCTATTCATTCGGTCGCATGATTGTTGAGGGAAGTGTCTTTACTTCGGATCTCATCATCTTTCCTGAGAGAATTCATGAATCTTGGTGGCGAGAATCAGGACATAGACTCTGCTTGCAGGATGTTGAAGATGTGTTTAAATCCCAACCAGAGGTTTTCGTTGTGGGTACAGGATTTTATGGACTGATGAAGGTAGAGGAAGAAGTGAGGCAATATGCCCATACAAATGAAGTCCGTCTCTTCATTGAAAAGACAAAAAAGGCGGTGGAAAGATTCAATGAAAACTCTCCCAAGAAAAGAACAGTAGGGGCTTTCCATTTAACGTGTTAAAGCCTCTCTCTCTGAAGATAAATGGCAAAATGTGCAAGATGCAAAAAGAGGAAAGCCAAACGATTCTGTATTGCTTTAGGTGAGTCTATCTGCAGCCTCTGTTGCGGAATCCTCAGGGAGAAGGAAATTCATTGTCCTTCAAACTGCACTTTTCTTATCAAACACAAGCCTTATCAGGAAAAAAGAATCATAGGGAAAAAACAAAAAATTTCTTCAGCCGAGACCTTGTCTGAAAATGACATCACAAAAGATGAGAGGCTGGTCTGGCTGGCTTTTTATATAGAAATGCCCATCAAAGCTTTCGCAGAAAAAAATGCCTCATTCATGGATAAAGACGCTCTTCTTGCCTTGGAATATGCAAAGGAAAAAATAGAGAAAGGGAAGGGAATCCTTATTGTGCCTGATGAAAAAACTGGCCCCAGGAATGAATTGGGTGAAGCCATTTATCAAAGCGTTGAAAAATGTCGATACGAAAAAAAGATCGTTTTGCCAGGAGAGAAAGAAAGCTACTCCAGTGAAGAAAAGATCAAATGCCTGGAAAGAATCAGTTTTTCGGTTAAATATTGGGCTAAGGATAATTTTGAAGACCGAAACTACACAGATCGCCTTCTGGAGCGATTCTCTCGCTTACAGCGATCATCCCCCCAAAAAAAATTTATCCTCGCTTCTTAACCTGGATTATTCATGAATAATGCAGGTTAATCTGGGCATTAGTCTTTACTCATAAGTAAGGCAACGAACTCCAGGGAAGGGATATTAGAGCAGATAATCTTGATCATAGCAGCGATAGGAACAGCCAGGATCATTCCTGGTATCCCCCACAGCCAGCCCCAGAAAAAGAGAGAAAACAGGACCACCAGCGGGCTCAATCCTAATCCTTTTCCCATTAGCCTGGGCTCAATGAAATTTCCCATAGTCATTTGAATAACACCTAGAATGAGAAGAATCCAGAAGGCTGGCCAGAGGGTTTCAAACTGGAAAGCTGCAATGGTCAAGGGAAGAGCTGTGGCAATGATCGAGCCGACGGTAGGGATATAATTGAGAAGAAATGTTAAAAATCCAAAAACAATAGCAAAATCCACGCCGAACATCATCAGAACTGCTGTGACCATGACACCTGTAAAAAAGCTTACGATGGTCTTTATGGCCAGATATCTTTGGATTTGGCTATCTATGTTCTGGATGACATTGATAATCTTTAAACTTCGGTCTGTGTTGAAGGAGCCTCTTATTTTTTCCTTTGTTTTGCCCCGTCCCGCCAAGATGAAGATCAGAAAAACAAAGATCAAGAAGAGGTTGGAAAGAAAGGAGAAGAAAGGGCCGAGGGAGGAAAGAAGAAAACTCCCTATCTTGTTGATATCCAGCTGACTTACCCAGTCAAAAGGGTCTCGTATATGTTCTGCGAGTTTGAGTCTTTCCTGAAGTGAGGAAAGGATAGAGTTGAGCTTCTGGCCATATTTTGGGAATTCAGATGCAAAAGATTTACCACTTGAGTAAAAAAGAACTCCCAGGAGATAGATGACGAAAAATGTGATGATAACGATAAAGACGATTGAGATAGCTTTAGGGATTTTAAGTCGAGTCAGAAAATCCACTACAGGAGAGAGGACAAAAGATAGAAAAATGGCCAAGAAAAAGGGAAAAAGCACGGGTTTGGCAAGACGCAACACAACGCCAGCGATGAATATAACGACAATCACAAGAGAGCCCGAAATAACCTTATTTCCCTGCATAACTGACTTTCCTTCCGATCATTATAATTCATTTGACACAGGAATCAAAATTCTAAGCTGAAGACCCTTTTAGAATAGAGAGTTTCCCCTAAAAAGGTGACCCATAAGGAATGAATATCACCCCGTTATTCACCTTGAAAGGCGATTGACCGTTGCCTACTCCTGTATTACATCAACATTATAAGAGAAAAGGACTATCATGAAGGTTTTGATAGCGGAAGATGAACTCATCTCTTGCCGGGCACTGGAGAAGAGTGTTGCAGGTTGGGGATATGAAACTGTAATCGCAAAAAATGGCAAAGAAGCATGGGAAGCCTTGAGAAAGGATGAGATTCGAATAGCAGTGGTAGATTGGATGATGCCGGGTATGGATGGGATTGAACTGTGCCAGAAAATACGTCACGATTATCAGCAGAAAAAATCCAAATACACCTACATAATCCTTCTTACGGGCAAAGATCAGCAGGGAGATGTCATAACTGGACTATCTGCTGGAGCCGATGATTATATCACCAAGCCTTTTAGTTTTGTTGAGTTGAAAGTCAGGATTCAAAATGGTGAGCGGATAATCAAGGTTGAGGACGATCAAATCGAATTAGCCAGTTATGACAGTCTGACAAAAGTGTGGAACAGAAAAAAAATCCTAGATTTTTTCAAAGAAGAGCTTTCCCGGGGTCGTCGAGAAAATCAAGCCACAGGAGTGATCATCGCCGATATAGACTGGTTCAAGAATGTCAATGATTCCCATGGACACTTCACAGGAGATGAAGTGCTCATTGAGGTTGTTTCTCGCTTAAAGAAGTGCATTCGTGGTTATGACAAGCTTGGCCGTTATGGCGGAGATGAGTTGATTCTAGTTCTTCCCAATTGTGGGTTGACTCATGTGAAGGATGTTGCCGAACGCCTTCGTCTCAGCGTCTGTGAGAAAAAAATCAGCACAAAGAAAGGTCTCCTGAATGTTACTATCAGCCTGGGAGGGATCTCATCAGATGTCTCTTCGGAGGCCTCCACGGATGAGCTCATTCAAGCCAGTGATAAAGCTCTCTATTCAGCAAAGAAGAAAGGACGCAATAAAGCTGTCATCGTCGAACGTCTCGAAGCTGGGATTTAATGACTATGAGCAAAGCCTTGCATAAGCTTTTAGATGAGGTTGAGAGAGTAACCGATTTCGATGCCCGATTCTACAGAAAATCCACATTGATCAGGAGAGTCGATTCCAGAATAAGAGAGACCCGTTCTGTTACCTGCCGAAATTATCTGAGTTATTTGAAAAATAATCCATCTGAATATGAAAGATTTCTGGAAGCTTTAACCATCAATGTAACAGATTTCTTCCGTGATAAAAGTGTGTTTCATAATCTGAAAAGGAACATTTTGCCTGATATTATCCGGAACATTAAAGACAAAAAGAGGAAAGTTATGCGCATCTGGTCGATCGGATGCTCCAGGGGACAAGAACCCTACTCCATGGCCATATTGCTGAAGGAGATCTCAGAAAAAAATAAGAACAATGTCCAAATCTTCATTCGCGCTACTGATATGAATAGAGCTGCCCTGAGAAAAGCCAAACTCGCTATCTACAATGAAGAAGAAGTCAAGAGCGTTCCCACCCAATTTCTGAAGAAATATTTTGAGAAAGTTCATGATGCATATCGAGTGAGAAAAGAGTTGAGAGAGCTAGTGAGGTTCAACCGACACGATCTTATAAAGGGAAACTCATTGGGCAAGTTTCACCTTATCCTCTGTCGGAATCTCTTTATTTTCTTTGAACCGCAGTTGCAAGAAAAAATATTAAAAAAAATACACACTTCTCTTAAGAGAAATGGCATCCTGGTCCTGGGGAAGGCAGAAACACTGAAGGATGACAGCTTGTTTCGATGTATCGCAGCTCAAAACCGCATTTATAGGAAAAAAGCTCCGTCATGATCAGACTAACAGGGACCTCGAATAGGCAATGAAAAAAAAGGATATAAATCAATCAGAAAGCTTTGAAAAGCTTTATGAAATTCTGGGACAAGACGTCCAATCCCTAAGAAAGCTCTACCTAGATATCGATGAAGCGCGGAAAAGCCTCTTCCAGAAGCATAGAGAAATGCTGCTTCTTAATAAAAAGTTGAAAGCGTCCGAACAGCTGAAATCTTTGAATGAAGAGCTAGAGGCCACTACTGAGGAGTTGCGGGCTTCAAATGAGGAGCTTGAGGCTACTAATGAAGAACTCAGGGCTACCAACGAAAAGCTGCAGGAACGGGAACAAGAGCTGGCTAAGCGCGTAAAAGAACTGCATTGTCTTATTTCTATCTCAAACCTTGTGGAAAAGAAAGGGCTTTCCTTGCCCAAAATCTTTCAAGGCATCGTCGAGATTATCCCTCCTGTCTGGGAAAATCCTGATAGGATATGTGCCCGTATTGCTCTAAAGAATCAGGAATTTAAGACAAGCGGGTTTAAAGAAACAAAATGGAACCTCAGTGAAAGCATCAATGTCAACGGTGATCAAATTGGCACTTTACAGGTCTGTTTCTTAACTGAGAGATCAAGCCCAGAGCTCTTTCTGAAGGAAGAAAAAGAATTGCTTAAGGCTATTGCCAAGAGGCTTGGAGAAATCGTTGAGCTCAAAAGAGCAGAAGAAAATTTCATCCTCGAAAAAGCACGACTGGATCAACTGTTCGACAACGCGCAGGAAGCTATTGTCATGGCGGACAAAGAAGGTATAGTGCTCCGGGTCAACAGCGAGTTCTCCAGATTGTTTGGGTATAACCGGGACGAAATATTGGGTCAACAGTTGGATCAATTGATCGCCCCGGAGGAAGAGCACAACCATGCTTTCTCCATAACCAAAAAAGTGGCGGATGGAGAGAATGTTGCTTTCGAAGCCACTCGCCATCGTAAAGATGGAACTCTCATCCAAGTCTCTGTCCTTGCCTCTCCCATAATGGTCGATGGGAAATTGGAGGCTATTTATGGAATCTATAGAGACATTTCTTTGCAGAAGGAGCTTATAGATAAACTGAAAGAGTCTGAAAAGAAATTTCATGATGTTGCCTTAAGCTCAGGTGACTGGATCTGGGAGACAGATCGGAACGGATGCTATACCTTTGCCTCAGGAAAAGTAAAGCAAATTCTTGGATATGAACCAAACGAGATCTTAGGGAAAACACATTTCGACTTGATGCCCGAGGATGAGGCAGAAAGAGTAAAAGAGATAGTTCAAAAAATAACCTCTGAAAAAAAAGCAATAGTTGATGTAGAGAGCTGGAACGTTACCAAAAATGGCGAAAAAATCTGTCTCTTAACCAATGGAGTTCCTATTCTGGATGAGAAAGGTGAGCTTCTTGGATATCGGGGAGTGGATAAGGACATTACAGACCGCAAGCGAGTAGTACAAGAACTTCGGCAGAGTGAAGAGAAATACCGAGCGCTCTTAGAACAAAGCGCAGATAACATCTATATCATGGATGTGGAAACTAAAAAAGTGCTGGAGGCTAATGACACCTTGAGGAGCTTATTAGGGTATTCTGAAGAAGAAATGAAAGGCCTGACTGTCTACGATTTTGTGATGCACTCTCGTGAAAATATCGATCAGGTAATAGAAGAGATGGCCAGTAAAAAAAGAGCCTTCATCGGAAAACGAAAATACAAGCATAAGGATGGGACGCCTCTAGATGTGGATGTGAGCGCGAGCCTGATTACCTGTGACGGAAGAAAAGCCTTGTCTGTTGTTTCGAGAGATATTACCGAAAGAGAAAAAGCGGAAAAAGCATTAAAAGAGAGTGAGCAAACATACAGAACCATATTCGAATCTTTCCATGATATTTATTATCGTACTGATAATGAAGGAGTTATAACTGTAATCAGTCCCTCTGTTCAATATCAAGCAGGTTATGAGCCTGCAGAAGTCATCGGTCGACCTTCAGCTGATTTTTACTTCAATCCCGCTGATCGAGAAGTTTTCATGCGTAAATTGAGAGAATCAGGTGTCCTGCATGACTATGAATTAAAGTTTAGAACAAAGGATGGAAAACCTATAGATGTTTCTACAAATGCCCGTATTCTTTTTGACGAGCTCAATCAGCCGGTTGGTGTAGAGGGTGTCTTGCGGAACATCACAGAGCGGAAACAGCAGGAGGAGGCTATCCAGAAGGAAGCTTCCAAGCTTTTTGCTATGATCTCTGGACTAGAAGAGGGCATTTTGTTTGTCAACACAGAGGATCAGATTGAAGAGGTGAATGACTATTTTATCAGGCTCATTGGCAAAGAAAAGACTGAAATAATAGGTAAGAAGATTTGGGATTTGAATTCTATCATATCGGATGAAAAAACAAAGAATCAGATCGAAGAGTTCAGGAAAAGCCCTCAGGCAGCACCCATTCAAGCCCAAAAATCCCTGTTTGGCCTGGAAACCATTCTTCGCATTCAACCTATTTACCACAAGGATCAATACCAAGGTCTTATCGCTAACATCAGCGACGTCACTGAACTTGTTCGAGCGAAAAGAGAATCGCAATCAGCCGACCAAGCGAAAAGCGAATTCTTGGCTAACATGAGCCATGAGATCCGAACTCCCATGAATGGTGTGTTAGGCATGGCTGAGCTTGCTCTCAATACAAATCTAACTCCAGAACAGCGCAAATATATCGAAGGGATAAAATCATCATCTGAATCCCTGATGGCCTTGATCAATGACATCCTGGATTTTTCCAAAGTGGAAGCAAGAAAACTTGAACTGGAGATGGTTCCCTTCAGCCTACAGGAGATCATCTACGATACGGTTAGTAATCTTTCTCTTCATGCTCATAAGAAGAAACTTGAGTTGGCTTGTGATATTCCTCCTCAAATTTCATACCAGGTATTGGGAGATCCTGTGCGATTACGGCAAGTTCTCATTAACCTTGTTGACAATGCTATAAAGTTCACCGAGAAGGGGGAGGTGATTGTTTCTGTTAAAGAAGAGGCAAACACGGAAGAAGAAGTTGTTATCCACTTCATGGTAACCGATACTGGAATCGGCATACAAGAGGAAAAACAAAAATTGATATTCAATGCTTTCGCCCAAGCGGATGGATCTATGACTCGAAAATTCGGAGGGACTGGATTAGGTTTAGCCATATCCTACCAGCTCATCAACCTTATGGGTGGAAAGATCTGGGTGGAAAGCAAGGTTGGAGAAGGCTCTTCTTTTCACTTTAAAGTTCCTTTTAAACTGCCAAAGGATCAAGAAGGCAGATCCCTTTCAATGAAACTTGATATTTTAAAGGGCCTTCCTGTATTGATTATCGATGACAATGCCACCAACAGGGATATACTCAAAAAAATGCTGGCCAACTGGCATACCAGGCCCACAGAAGCTGAAAGCGGAGAGGAAGCACGTGTCCTTATCGATCGTGCTGAGAGTGAGGGTAATCCCTTTGCTTTCGTGGTCATGGATGCCTATATGCCTGGAATGGATAGCTTCATCCTGGCTCAGGAAATCAAGCAAAAGCCAGACCTTGCCAAATCGACGATCATCATGCTGAACTCGGCTGAAACGCAGGGAGATGCTGCCCCTTGGCAGAAGTTAGGCGTTTTCGCCTTCATCACAAAACCCATCAAGCAGAATGAACTTCTTGAATCAGTGATGAAAGTTCTGAACAATGACACCGAAGAGAAAGAGCTTGTCCCTCAGCCATCTTCTTCCTCGAAACAGGAAACCAGTCCGGGATATCGTGTGCTCGTTGCCGAGGACAACATCGTCAATCAAAGAGTGGTGTGCTACATGCTCGAAAAACATGGACATCAGGTTACATCAGCACACAACGGGGAAGAAGTGCTGGAAGCCGTTGAAAAGCAGATTTTTGATCTTATCCTGATGGATATCCAGATGCCCAAAATGGATGGATTTGAAGCAACATCCGCCATACGAGAGAAGGAGAAGAAAACAGGTTCTCATATTCCCATCATTGCCCTCACCGCTCATGCCATGAAGGGAGATAAGGAAAAATGCATTGAAAATGGAATGGACGACTATATTTCCAAGCCGATTAAACCTGAAGATCTTTTCGACACAATAGATCGTGTGATAAAAAAATTAAAAAGTAAACAGAGCGAATTTGAAAATACGAGAAATGAAATTTGATAAAACAAGTTTGCTTAAGGTTCTTATAGCAGATGATGATCCCATCTCCCGGAGGATTTTGGAGAAAAACATAAAGGGCTGGGGATACAAAGTGATTATCGTTAATAACGGTCATGACGCTTGGAAGGCCTTACAGAAAGAAGAGATTAGAATGGCAATTTTCGACTGGATGATGCCCAAAATAAACGGTGTACAACTTTGTCAGAAAGTGCGGCTGCAGAAAAAAGACACGTACACCTACATTATTCTTCTTACCTCCCGGGATCAACAAGAAGATATCGTGGAGGGCCTTTCTTCAGGAGCCGACGATTATATTGTAAAACCCTTCAACACGTTGGAGCTAGAAGCCCGACTCCAGACTGGAAAGAGAATCATCGACCTTCAAAACCAGCTTATTAAATCTAAAAAACAGCTGGAGACACTGGCCACCCAAGATAGCCTTACTAAACTCTTGAACAGGGCAACCATCATCAAACACCTTGAAGAGGAACTTAATCGGAGTTCGAGAGAAAAAAAACCTGTCGGTACCATCCTGGTAGATATCGACTATTTCAAGAACATCAACGACACTCACGGTCATCATGTTGGAGACGAGGTTTTGATAGAGGTTTCCTCCCGTCTGAAAAAGCACATCCGATCCTATGATAAAATCGGCCGTTATGGTGGCGATGAACTTCTGATCTTTCTTCCCAATTGTACCCTCTCCCTTGTCAAGGAAGTTGCAGAACGGCTTAGGAAAGTAGTTTCTAAAAAGAAAATCAAGACAGAAATTGGCCTTATCGCTGTTACCCTTAGCTTGGGAGGTGTTTCATCTGAAGATCAGTCTGTCGTTTCGGCTGAAGGTCTGATCAAGACCAGTGATCGTGCTCTTTATCAGGCAAAGAGGAATGGACGCAATTATGTAGTGATCAATAAGCATTCTCAAAATCTGAAGGAAGGAAGAAAATGAGCGATATCAATACTTCAAAGACTCCTCTTCCTATAGATATACCCTCTGCTCTGGAAAGAATAGGAGGAGATGAATCTTTCCTTTTTGACCTGGTCAACATTTATATCGAAGATTTTACAGATAAGTTTGAGAAGCTTAAAGCAGCAGTAGAAGAGGGGAATTTTGAGACCATAACAGATATCGGCCATAGTCTGAAAGGATCATCAGCAAATTTGAGCCTAACTCTTCTCCAGGAAATTTCCTACCAATTTGAAATAGCAGGTAAGGAAGGGAATCTCGAGAGGGCCGAAAAAAATCTCGATCTACTCATAGAAGAATTCCAGAGATTGAAAAATTTCCTTCAAAACAGAGATTAAATTTTTCTCCCCGCAAAAGTGATAAAATTGAACTATACGAGCATCTGGACAATATGTTTTTCTAAAGATTGAATCAGAGCCAGCAGATATTTTTTCCCTGTTTCTTCTTGCCCATCTTTAATCTTCATCACGCCGACCAGATAATTTTCCACTCTTGCTAGAAAAATGTGCTCGTAATAACGGTCTTTCAGATGAAAACCACTTGGAATTTCTTCGGTATTTCCTTCTCCTCTGGCAGTTATGAATTTATCCAGCATGCTCTGGGCTTCTTTTCCATCTCTTCCCTCAATGAGGAAACATTGGAATTCGAGATCCCCGAGTCTATAATCGGCAAGATATCCGTCATGGAAAAAACTGTATCCCATGAAATTACGCAAGATAAACTTCTCCGTGTTTGGAACTAATCCTTCCTTTGGAAAGACATCGAGTAAAAATGGGAGTTGTCCCTCATCATGAATTCTTCTTAGAATCGCCTGGGAAAATTGTTTCAGAAAGCTTTCAGACTCCTCGCCACAGTCAAAGCAGAGGAGCTTGATATAATATCTGTCGACTAAAAAGTTCAATGAACCTTCTTCCAAATATCCCTGATTACCCACGGGAATAAATCGAGTATCAGGAAACCGTTCCGCGCTATATATCCCAAAGGCATTTTTCTCACTCCCCATGTCGTATATCTCCACAGAAAGAGATGCCTGGGAGTCTTTCTTCTCGTATTGACCTACTATCAATTGTTTGAAATCATATCCAAGATAAATCTCTGCAGCTCCATCGATATATTCATAGAGTGTCTCGGGAAAGTAATCCTTTGCGGATTCTGTCAGACTCCAGTATTCCATCTCAGGGAGGAGCGACTGGAGGGATGGTGTGTTCTCATTTCCCATCAGGTTTCCTCTTTTTCCTGATGGAAAGAAAAACCAAAGGGCAACAAGCAAAATCGTTACAGATTTTTTGTCTGCGAAGTATTTCATTTACTCACTCCAATTATCAAAATATCCTGTCGATTTCCCTTTTAATATAAGATGTATCTCAAAGTTTGACAAGATTTAATAAAGAAAAGCAAATAACTTCATCTCCAAAATCAAAGAAGAGAGAGAGGGAGGGGAGGTTGACAACTCAGTTGACGAAGAGTAATTTTTAATTGAAAACAAATGTCAAAGGTCATCATAGTCAAAGGCAAGGGCCTCATCGACTCCAGCGGTAATGCCAACCAGGAGAAACTCGTTCAGATGTACAGACAAGGAATAAAGAGTCTAACGGATCAGGCTGATATGAGAGATAGTCTCCGTCAGTTTTTCAAACAGAATGACAGAGTCGGTATTAAAATCAATACTATCAGCGGCAAAAAACTTTCCTCTCTTCCTGTAACCTCTTTATCATTAGCCAAGCTAATCGCAACAAACGGACTGAGCGAAGAAAATATACTCATCTGGGATAGGACAAACAGAGAGCTGAAGCAAGCCGGCTATCGTCTCAACATGAACCAGAGAGGAATAAAGGTTTTTGGTACGGATGCCAACGGTGTCGGCTACGAAAGGGAGCTGGTTTCCCATCGAAATATCGGGAGCCTCTTTTCATCCATTCAGGCGCGTCTCATAAACGCTTCTGTAAGCCTTGCTGTGTTGAAGGATCATGGAATGGCAGGAGTTACAGCCGGGATGAAAAATTATTTTGGAGCTATCCACAATCCCAATAAATATCACGATTCCCATTGTGATCCCTTCATCGCTGAGTTGTTCGAAACGAAGTACATCAGGAATAAGCAAAGGTTCTCCATCCTCGATGCTCTGCTGGTGCAATATCATCGTGGCCCTTCTTATCACGCAAAATGGGCTGAAAAATACGAAGCGCTCGTTTTCGGCCGTGATCCGGTCGCGGTCGATTCTATCGGATGGCAGATCATAGAGAACCTGAGGGCAAAAAAAGGATTACCAACTCTAAAGGAGGAAGGAAGGGAGCCGTCATATATTCGCACAGCCGAAAAACTTGGATTGGGGACAGCTGATTGGGAGAGGATACAAATCGCCATTGAAGAAGTGTGAATAGAGATGAAAAGGCGAAATTTTTTTAAGACTGCAGGAGGCGCTGGCCTCCTGGCCTGTTCAAACCTGAAACCCTTTTTGATGGATCTTTACGCATTTGGTGATGAGGCTAACTTATCCAAGGAGGAGGCCCGTTATTACAGGAAACTACCTGACAGGGAAATTGAGTGTCAGCTTTGCCCCCGATTCTGTAAATTGGGAGATAAGGAAAGAGGATATTGCGGAGTCAGAGAAAATATGGAAGGAACTTATTATACTCTGGTTTATGGGAAACCATGTTCGATTCAGATCGATCCTGTGGAGAAGAAGCCCTTGTTCCACTTTCTTCCCGGAAGTAGCACTTTTTCCTTGGCCACTGCCGGCTGTAATGTTAACTGCAAGTTCTGCCAAAATTGGGAAATAAGCCAGGTGAGGCCTGAACAGGTTCACCATTACGACCTGCCTCCCCGCCAAGTTACAACCTTAGCTCAAAACAACCGCTGTCCCATCATCGCTTACACATACACAGAACCGGTTGTTTTCTTTGAATACATGTATGATTCTTCCCTCTGGGCTCACAGACGGGACATCAAGAACGTCGTTATAACTGGGGGACATATCAACCCTGAACCACTTCAAGACTTAGTTAAAGTGGTGGATGCCATCAAGATAGATTTAAAAGCTTTTTCTCAGGATTTTTATACTGATTATGTCAGAGGAGAATTGCAACCGGTGTTGGAAGCCATAAAAATCGTGCACAAAAGCGATGCATGGCTGGAAATCGTCTACCTGGTTATCCCAAGTTTGAATGACAGCGCAGAAGAAATCCGCAAGATGTCCCACTGGATCATGAAGGAAATGGGGCCAGACGTCCCTGTTCATTTTTCTCGTTTCCAACCCATGTATCTGATCAAAAATCTCCCCCCTACTCCCATATCAACTCTGGAGAAAGCAAGGAACATTGCTCTTGAAGAAGGTCTTCACTATGTGTACATAGGGAATGTCCCAGGCCATGAAGCAGAAAGCACCTACTGCCCTAACTGTAAAAAAACTGTTATCAAACGCATTGGCTACCAGATAAAGAAAGTGGAACTTATAAAAGGGCAATGCAAGTTCTGCGGTCATCCTATTCCTGGGATTTGGGTTTGAAAAAAGCCCTCCCTCCTTTTCTACTTGGATTTCTGGCTCTTTCTTTTCAAATCTTCTTGCTCAGGGAATTTTCTGTTCATTTTTATGGCAATGAAATCACCTTCGGCTTGCTTCTTGCTTCCTGGTTGCTATGGGGCGGGTTGGGA
>CAYVAT010000003.1:141865-180903 GCA_964449165.1 uncultured Eubacteriales bacterium
CTTTAGGTACAATCCACAGAGACTCCCTCAGATCTATTATCTTGTCATCCTCCTCTACCCTCTTTGCTTAGTAGGACTCAGGTTTTCCCGCTTTTTTCTTCATCTCCTCCCTGGCGAGATCACGGGAATGCTCCCCATACTGATCTACTCTCTTCTAGTGACTCTGTTTGTGAGTTTTCCTTTGGGAACTCTATTTGTCTTCAATACTCACTACTTAAAAGGAAATCTCTATCAAGTCTATTTTCTTGAATCAGTCGGCTCTTCGGCGGCAGGTCTAGCGGTCTATCTTCTCTTCATTCCTCTTTTTTCCAATTGGCATGGAGCGGCCCTTATTGCTTTGCTGGCTTGTTCAGCCGTATTTTTTTCTTTTGGAGGGAAAAAATATAAGCCTCTCTTTCTCTTCACTCTTACAACATTAATCCTATTTGGAGCCTTCGATCTCCCCAGCCAGCGAATCTACTGGAAACCCTATAATCTTGAAGAGAGCAAAGATACTATTTATGGAAAGCTTCAAGTCCTCCAAACTCAAGAACAAATTTCTCTTTACAACAACTCTCTTCTGGTCTATTCCTACCCCAATCTTGCAGCTGCCGAAGAATCTGTCCACTTCACTCTTCTCCAGAGACCAGAAGCAGAGAGAGTTCTTCTCATAGGAGGCGGTGCTGGCGGGAGTCTCCGAGAAATCTTGAAATACATTTCGGTAAAGCCCGATTATGTGGAAATAGATCCTGAGATCATAAGACTGTCTTTTAAGTTCCTTCCAGAGGAGGGAAAAGCTGCTTTAAAGAATAAACGAGTTCATATTTTTTATCAAGATGGAAGGGCATTTCTCAGCGCTACTCAAAAAAAATATGACATGATCATTCTTAACCTTCCCGAGCCTGCTACTGCTCAGATCAATCGATTTTATACCAAAGAATTTTTTCTCATTGCCAGAGATAAACTAGAGGAGGCCGGTATTTTTTCTTTCCGAGTCCCCTCAGCAGAAAATTACATCAGCGTAGAGCTTCAGAATTTCCTTTCCTCTCTTTATTTCACTCTCAAGGAGGTCTTTCCAGAAGTCGAAGTAGTTCCAGGGAGCACAAATATCTTTTTGGCATCGGATCGTCCTCTGACAATAGACTTTGAACACCTTACCCGAAGAATCAAAGAGCTCCGTCTCCAAAACACCTATGTAAGTCCTGAACTACTTTTTGCTCGGTTAAACCCGCTGAGAGTCAACATGTTAAAAGAGAAGCTAATCCAAGGGAATAAGGCAGTCAACCTGGACTTCATTCCCATAAGCTACTTCTACAATTCTGTCCTGTGGAGCACTCTGTTCAGGGGGCTGGAAAAAAGAGTCTTTACATTCCTCTCCCATCTGAGCTTATTCTGGCTGTTGGATTTTCCCCTTCTTCTTTTTGTCATCTTCCTGATCTTGTTATGGTTGGCGAAAATGAGAACATCTTTTTCCCTGGTTCCTCTGGCTGTTATGGGTTTCACTACCATCGTTTTTGAGATCATTGTCATCATCTCTTTCCAGACATTATACGGATATCTCTATCATAGAATTGCCCTCCTTCTGGCTTCCTTCATGATTGGGCTATCTCTAGGCGCGTTTCGAGGAAAAAAAAGGAAAAGAATTGACTTTGCACGTCTGCTCTCCATTCAATTTTGTTTCATGCTCATTGTCCTGTTTTTCTATCTAACCCTGAAACTCCACCCTCCTGAGATCCTTTTTTTCATCTTTCTCCTCATGCTTGGGTTTCTAGGAGGAGACCTGTTTGTGGTTTCCAATGATCTCTTCCTCAAAGAAAGAAAAAACTATGGATTGGGCTATGGCCTGGATTTATTGGGCTCTTTCGTGGGAGCTCTTGTTGCTTCTTCTTTTCTCATCCCCTTAGTAGGTCTTCCCTTGCTTCTCAGGTATCTCTTTCTTGTCAACTCCTTCTGTCTGTTATTCCTTGTTGGCGGACTCTTCAGGCGCTGATTTCGCAGGATTTTCTCCCATTTTGTACATTTGATTCCGTAACCATATAGTTAACCGTTAAGATCGCCTCAAACTCCTTGACAGGGTTAGCAATTTATGTTTTACTAAAAGGTAATTCGTCATTTTACAATTTCTATAAAAATTATAGGAAATTGAATTCTTTAGTCTAAGAAGAGTCGATTCATATGAGAATAAACATCTCCCAAAGAAAAATCAAAGACAATTTTGTGCTCAAAGTCCAGGAATTGAGTGGGCAGAATCTTCTTGCTTGTTATCAGTGTGGGAAATGTTCTGCAGGCTGCCCTGCTGTTTCCCAAATGGACATTCTTCCCAATCAGATCATCCGCTACGCTCAGCTCGG
This sequence comes from uncultured Eubacteriales bacterium, assembly GCA_964449165.1. GTDB lineage: Bacteria > Acidobacteriota > Aminicenantia > Aminicenantales > Aminicenantaceae > CAYSCW01. The sequence goes on from CAYVAT010000003.1 coordinate 144,196, forward strand.
ATTCAAGGATGAGCTTCTTAAATCCAAAGCCATCTGGATTTGCGCCTCCTGTATGACCTGTAATGCGCGGTGTCCAAAGGGAATCAACATCGCAGAAGTCATCGAAGCCTTAAGGCAGATACTGCTGCGGAAAAGAATGGATCATGTGAAAGTGGAAAAGCTCACCGATGAAGAAAAAGAAAATGTTCCTCCTATCGCCTTAGTCAGCAACTTTAGAAAGTTCACATCATAACATCATAATATTATGCAATTTAGAATATTAACGACAAAACAGATAGGAAATCATAATGAAAATAAGTTATTATCCCGGTTGCACTCTGAAAAGCAATGCGAAAAATTTTGAAGATTCAACACTTTGTTCCTTAAAAAACTTGGGAGTGGAGGTCGAAGAACTTCCACGATGGAACTGCTGTGGAACTGTTTTCTCTTTAGCCACAGATGATTTGATTCATCATGTGGCACCCATCCGTAACCTCCTTCGGGTTAAAGAAACCAATTCAGATAAGGTGATGACTCTCTGTGCCATGTGCTACAACACTTTGAAAAGAGCTAATGAACGAGTCAAATCTGATCCAGACAGCCTGGATAAAATCAACAAATTCATGTACAGGGAAAACATCGAATACCAAGGGGATGTGAAGGTTTTTCACCTTTTAGAGCTATTAAGGGATGAAATTACCTTCGAAAAAATCATCAAGAAAGTGGTCAAACCTCTCAAAAATTTGAGAATTGCTAATTATTATGGATGCATGTTGGTTCGGCCCAAAGAGATAGGACTTGATGATGTAGAGAATCCCACTGTTCTGGAGGATTTAGTGGGTGCTTTGGGAGGAGAAGCTGTAGATTTTCCTTACAAGACTGAATGTTGCGGAGCTTATCAGACAGTGGATAAGCCAGAAATCGTAGCGGAACGCACTTACCATATCCTTACCTCTGCCCAAAACCAGGGTGCAGAAATCGTCTCAGTCAGCTGCCCTCTCTGCGCCTTTAACCTGGATCATCGACAGAAAGAGACCATACAAAAATATCCTGATTTCGAGCATATTCCGATTCTCTATTTTACCCAGGCAATGGCTATCGCTTTGGGCTGTTCAGAGAAGGATTTACGATTTGACCTGCATTATATTGATCCCAAGCCAATTCTCAAAAATAAAGGATTCATTTGAGGACAAAATGGTCTATTTTGGCGATTTAAAACAGAAAAAAGGTAAAATCCATATCCTTAAAGAGAGATGTAAGGGCTGTGGATTTTGCGTGGAATATTGCCCAAAAGATGTTCTGGAGATGTCAGACGAATTCAACATCAAAGGCTATCATCCTCCCTTTGTCAAGGATGAAGATAAATGCCTTTATTGCCAACTTTGCGAAACCATATGCCCTGAGTTTGCCATATTTGTTACTCTCAGAGAAAAAGAAGAGGAGGAAGAAGGTGAAAAAGGTGAAAACCGACTCTAAGGGAGTCTTAACCGGAGCCCATTATTTGGATGGAGACTATGCTCTTGCGGAAGGAGCTCTGGCAGCGGGATGCCGTTTCTTCGCCGGCTACCCTATCACTCCCTCCACAGAAACCGCAGAGAGATTTTCAGCGAGAATTCCTTATGTGGGAGGAGTCTTTGTCCAGATGGAAGATGAGCTCGGGTCCATTGCAGCTTTGATCGGGGCCTCCTGGGGAGGAAAAAAAGCCATGACCGTTACTTCTGGTCCTGGTTTTTCCCTTATGATGGAGAACATCGGCCTTGCCTGCATGATGGAAACTCCTCTGGTTATAGCCAATGTCCAGAGAGGTGGTCCATCTACTGGGCTTCCTACCCTGACAGGTCAGCAAGATATGATGCAGGTCAGATGGGGCTCTCATGGTGATTATGAGATCATCGCCCTATCTCCTGATTCTCCTCAAGAATGTTTTGACCTGACCATAGACGCATTCAATCTTTCTGAAATGTATCGTGTTCCTACTTTTGTGATGACTGATGAATGCGTGGGTCATATGCACGAAAAGGTGATCATTCCCCCAGCAGATGAAATAGAAATCGTGGAACGGAAATGGTACACAGGACCCAAAGATAAATACCTTCCCTATAAGCCTGATAAAGATATGATTCCCTTCATGATCAAGGCTGGAGATGGCTACCGTTTCCACACCACAGGCCTCACCCATGATGAACGGGGATACCCTGTAATCGACGCCGAATGCCAGGATTTTTGTGTCCGCCATGTTTGCGATAAAATCAGGAAAAACGCCGATAAAATAATAAGGATAGAAGAAGAAAAAACGGATGATGCTGAAGTCGTTGTTGTTTCATATGGAATAACATCTCGGGTAGCCATCAGAGCCGTGCAGAAGGCAAGAAAAGCTGGCATCAAAGTTGGAACATTAAGGTTGGTCACTGTCTGGCCTTTTCCAGAAAAACGGATCAATCAGCTTGCCAAAAAAATAAAAGCTTTCATTGTACCGGAAATCAATTACAAACAAGTAGTCTATGAGGTAGAACGATGTGCAGGCGGTAAGACATCTGTTATCCATGTTCCTCATTGTGGAGGCTGGGTCCATGACCCAGAAGACATCTTCAAAGCCATTAAGGAGGCTGCAAGATGAAAAAAGAAGACCTTCTCGAAGATAGAAGCCCCATGGAAAATTTTTTGCGGATGGATAGAATTCCGCATATCTGGTGTCCAGGTTGTGGAATCGGCACAGTGGTTACCTCCTTTATCGAGTCTCTTCGCAAGAGTGAGGTCGACTTGGATAAAGTGGCTGTGGTTTCAGGAATTGGGTGCACAGGAAGAGTGGCTGGTTATATCAAGCTTGATTCTTTTCACACAACCCATGGCCGAGCCATTCCCTTTGCAACAGGCCTAAAGCTGGCCAATCCTGAGTTGAAGGTTGTCGTCTTCAGCGGGGATGGAGATATCGTTGGAATCGGCGGCAATCACTTCATTCATGCAGCACGCAGGAACATGGATATTGTGGTCATCTGTGTCAATAATTTTAATTACGCCATGACAGGAGGCCAGGTGGCAGCTACAACGCCCATAATGGCCAACGCCTCCACAGCTCCCTATGGTAATTACGAATACCCCTTCAGCCTTCCCTACCTTGCAGAAGCCTCTGGAGCTACTTATGTAGCACGCTGGACAGCCCTCCATCTGAGAAGAGTCACTAAATCCATCCAGGAGGCCCTAGCCAAGAGAGGATTTTCTCTTATCGAGGTCATAACGCCTTGTGTCACGCTGTATGCCCGAAGGAACCGTCTAGGCGATGGATTAAACCTTCTGAAGTATTATTACGAAAAATCGGAAATTCAGCATGGAGCAGATACCAGAACACTCGACATCAGTTATCAAGGAAAGCTCATCGTGGGCAAATTTGTGGACATCGAGAAACCCACTTTCCTGGATTGTATGAATGAACATTTGGCCAAGGTCCTGGGCGAAAAATTCCAAGCTTATGGAGTATAAATCATGAGTGAAATAAGATTTTCTGGTTTTGGTGGACAGGGCATCATTCGCTGTGGCCTTATTACAGGAAAGGCCGTTTCACTCTACGACAAGAAGCATACCACCATGACTCAGAGCTTCGGACCTGAGGCCCGAGGAAGCGCCTGCAGTTCTCAGTTGGTGGTCTCCGAGGATCGGGTCCTCTACCCTTATATCACCCGTCCGGAAATCCTTGTATCCATGAGCCAAGAAGCGTACGAAAAGTACGAACCTGAACTCCGAGAAGATGGAGTTCTCATCATAGATAAGGATTTGGTCAAATTAAAACCTGACCAAAGAAAGGTCAAACTCTATTCCATACCTGCGACCAGGTATGCTGAAGAATTAGGAAACCGAATTATCGCCAACCTGGTCATGCTGGGCTTTTTTACGGCCGTCACCGATATGGTTTCTCCTGAGGCCATGAAGAAGGCTCTTCCTGGTTTGGTGCCCAGCAGGTTTCTGGAGCTTAACATGAAGGCCTTTGACAGAGGTTATGAATATGGAAAAGAAACTATGGCTGAAGAAAGAAAGTCAAAGCCTAAATTGAAAAAGCAGAGCACAAAGAAGACTGCGGCCAAAAAAAAGGCTAAAAAACAGAAAAAATAAGAGATGAAATGCTGGGATCATTCTTAGAATGGTCCGTTGAATATAATGCTCGTGCCTGATGTATCCACTAGAGTGGAGGGCCCATTAGCAGGCTGAGCCGAGAAAACGAGCTTGAAATGAGAGGATAAAAATGAAGAGAACTGGCGTGTTTATCTGCCATTGCGGGATAAATATAGCAGGTACCGTGGATGTCAAAAAAGTGGCCAAAGAACTGGCTAAACATCCTGGTGTTACTCATGCTGAAGACTATGTTTACATGTGTTCTGATCCAGGTCAGAACCTGATCATAGAATCCATCAAGAAAAAGAAGCTGGATAAAGTGGTTGTTGCCTGTTGCTCCCCCACTCTTCATGAGACTACATTCAGGAATACCTCCAAATCTGGAGGATTGAACGAATTCCAGTGTGAAATCGCTAATATTCGTGAACAATGTAGCTGGGTTCACAAGGACATGACAAAGGCGACGCAAAAAGCCATAAAAATCACTAAGAGCGCTGTGGAAAGGGTTCAAAAGAACGAATCTTTAGAACCAATTACGGTTCCTGTAACCAGGAAGGCACTGGTCATCGGGGGCGGCATAGCCGGCATCCAGGCCTCTTTGGATCTTGCCAACAGCGGTTTTGAAGTCGTCCTGGTGGAAAGAAACCCTTCTATCGGCGGGCATATGATTCAACTCTCAGAGACCTTCCCTACTCTTGACTGCTCTCAGTGTATTCTGACACCGAAAATGGTGGAGGTATCCAAGCACCCCCGGGTTAAACTCCTGACCTACAGCGAAGTCCAAGAGGTGTCGGGGTATGTTGGAAATTTTAAAGTGAAAATCCTTAAGAAGCCCACATATGTGGATCCAGATAAGTGCACTCTTTGCGACGAATGCACCCAAGTTTGCCCTGTAATGGTGCCCAATGAGTTTGACCTAGGTTTAACCGGACGGAGGGCGATATACATCCCCTTCCCTCAAGCAATACCAGCTACTTATACGCTGGATGTAAAAAACTGCCCAGGACTTCTTCCCATTGCCTGCGGAAAATGTGCAGACGTCTGCGAGCCTGAGGCGATCGATTATGATATGAAACCAGAAATCATCGAAGAGGATGTAGGAGCTATTGTTGTAGCCACTGGATACGACCTTTATGACAAGGAAAAGATGGCTGAGTACGGATACGGCAAATATGCAGATGTCCTGGATGGACTTCAATTCGAAAGACTCCTTTCTGCTTCAGGCCCCACTATGGGAAAGGTGCTTCGCCCATCGGATCATAAAGAGCCTAAAGAAGTCGTTTTCATCCAGTGCGTGGGCTCTCGTGATCCCGAGATGCACTGTGCTTACTGCTCCAAGATTTGCTGCATGTACACAGCCAAACATGCCATGCTCTACCAACATCACGTCCATGATGGACAAGCCTATGTCTTTTATATCGATATCAGGTCTGGAGGAAAAGGCTACGAAGAATTTGTCCAGCGAGCTGTTGAGGAAGATGGTGTTATCTATTTGCGTGGAAAGGTATCCAAGATATTTGAAGAAAAAGGAAAAATCAAAGTCTGGGGGGTAGACACCCTTACCGGAAAAGACATAGAGATCGATGCCGATATGGTGGTTTTAGCTATGGCCATGCGCCCATCCCAAGGAGCAGAAGAATTGGCCAAAAAACTAAAGATTGCTATGGATAAGGATGGATTCCTTGCTGAAGCTCACCCCAAACTGAGACCGGTGGAAAGCGTGAGTTCTGGATTGTTCCTTGCAGGCGCAGCCCAGGCACCCAAAGATATCCCGGAGGCTGTTGCTCAAGCCAGCGGCGCAGCTGCCAAGGCTATTGCCATCCTCTCTCAAGAAAGGCTGCATCACGCACCTACTGTGGCCAAGGTCAAATCCAACCTCTGCACTGGTTGTGGAATGTGTGTCTACGTCTGTCCTTATGACGCAATTTCCCTCAAGGATGGAAAGGCCGAAGTGAATGAAGTTCTGTGTGAGGGATGCGGGACTTGTTCGGCCACATGTTTAAGAGCAGCCATCGAAGTGAAAAACTTCACACCCTTGCAGATTCGTGAAATGATCATGACATCCCTTGGAGGCTGATGATGGCAGAAGAATTCGAACCAAAAATTGTCGCTTTCCTCTGTAAGTGGTGCTCTTCAGCAGGAAGCGATTTGGCGGGTGTATCCCGCATGCAGTATCCTCCTAATGTGGTGCCGATCACAGTCATGTGTTCAGGGAGTGTTTCTCCTCTTTATATTCTTTCTGCCTTCAATAAGGGAGCCGACGGCGTGCTGGTTTCAGGATGTCATCCCGGCGACTGCCATTACATAAAAGGAAATTATTATGCCCGGAGGCGAATCGCTTTAGTCAAAAAACTGTTAGAATTTTTTGGCCTCGAACCAAGACGTTTCCAGATGTCATGGGTTTCAGCAGCCGAAGGCGTAAAATACACGGAGGTAATTAAAGATTTTGTCAGAGAAATCAAACCCCTGGGACCTCAAACAAAGCTGAGGAGAAATGTCTGATGGTTAGCCTGGCAGAGCTGAAAAAGAATATTAAGAATCTTCTTAAAGATGGGAAGGTCAAATATGTCATAGGCTACCAAAACAGCTCAAACGGGCTCCGCCCTGTTCCTGCCTTCATCAAAGATGAGGAAGATGTAGACAATCTCATCTGGGACCCTTTGTGCATTTACAACCTGACCCGTTTCCTTGTGGATGAGAAGAGAAGAATAGCCAGGGAGAAGAATCCAGATGAGAGGCCCGTAGGACTTATAGTTAAAGGCTGTGACAGCCGAGCGGTGAATGTTCTGCTTCAAGAAAAATTCATCGACCGGGGCGATGTCTATCTCATCGGCCTTTCCTGCGAAGATAAGGGAGTTGTGGACGAGAAGAAATTAGCCAGAAAGCTTAAAGGAAAAGAAGTAGAGAAGGTCGAATTTGGAAAGGGGAACAAATTCGTGGTAACCACAAACAAGGGTAAAGAGGAGATCCCCGTAGAGGAAGTTCTCGCCGAGAGATGTCTTGAATGTCCTGCAAGTATCCCTGTTGTCTATGATGTTCTTCTAGGAGAGAAGATCCAGCGTAAAGTTGAAGATCCTTATAAATCTTTACAAAAGATTGAATCTCTATCTGGAGAAGAGAGATGGGTGTTCTGGAAAGAGCAGCTTGACAAATGCATCCGCTGCTATGCTTGTCGTTCCGCCTGTCCGATGTGTTACTGCGATGAATGCGTGGTCGATTCCATAAACCTTGCCGTTACAGCAGATACAACGGCCAAAGAGAAGGCTCAGAAGATAAGATGGATCGAAAAATCGCCTGAACTTTCAGAAAATTTTATCTATCATTTTGTCAGAGCCATTCATCTTGCTGGTCGCTGTGTGGACTGCGGAGAATGCGAAAGAGTCTGCCCCCTTGATATCCCCATCCGCTTCTTGAACAAGAAACTGGAAAAAGAAGCCATGGAGCTTTTTAAATATGCAGCCGGTTTAGATCCAGAGCAGCCTTCTCTTGTCTCCTGCTTCAAGGATGAAGATCCTGAGGATTTTATCAGGTGAGACCATGGAAAAGATACTGAGAAAAAAATCATTCCCCCAGTGGGTAAAAAAACTTGGTGATTACAATATCTATGCCCCAGTTAAAGATGGAGATTTATGGAACTTTGCCCTTATCGAGGATAAAGAGGATATCAACTTGGATTATTCCACAACAGTCCTCTCTCCCAAGAAAATCATATTTCCTCAGAAAGAAATTTTACTTGAATTCAGCACTTCAAACGACGGCGACTTGGAATTAAAAGATACACTTTCTGAGGATGAACCTTCTGTAGTTTTTGGGGTAAGACCTTGTGATGCCCGAGCCGTAATACTCACCGATAAAGTGTTCAGCGGCGATTTTATGGATCCCTATTATTGGAAAAGAAGAAATCAGACTTATTTAGTTGGTCTGGCTTGCACTACTCCCCCTTCTCCTCATTGTTTTTGTTCCTCAGTGGATGGATCACCCCATTCTACTGAGGGACTGGATATCCTGATGACGGATTTGGGAGAGAAATATTATCTGGAAGTTCTTACAGACAAAGGCAAACAACTCATCAGTGCAGGAAAAGGGCTTTTTGAATCCCCCCAGGCAAAGGAAAAGAAGGATCTGGAAAAAATCAAAGCCGATTCAGAAAGAAAAATCAAAAGACATATAAAAAATATCAAGAAAATTCCTGCTGCTCTTAAAGGTATGTTCGATTCTCCCTTCTGGGATGAAGAATCCCTCAGTTGCCTTCGCTGCGGGATATGCACCTATCTCTGTCCAACATGCCATTGTTTCGATATCAACGATGAAATCATCTCCTCCTCTCCTCTTAAGGGACAGAGAGTGAGGAATTGGGATACCTGTCAATTCCCTAATTTCACCATGCATTCTTCTGGACATAATCCCAGGCCTGACCGGGCTTCTCGTTTGCGGCAAAGAATCTTTCATAAATTCCAGTATTTTGTCGAGCTATTCGGTGACTTCCAATGTACCGGATGTGGACGATGCATTTCCAAATGCCCAGTGGGCATCGATATCATCGAAGTTCTTGAAAAGGTGAACGAATATGGAGCATAACACCTATCTTCCCAGACTGGCAAGAATCGTCCACATCAAACAGGAAGTCGATGGTGCCAGGCCCATTAAGACTTTCCGGACCCAATTCCTGAATAACAATGATTTTTCTTTTCGATGTGGGCAGAGCGCTATGCTATCTGTGTTTGGAAGAGGTGAATCCATGATCTCCATTTCATCAAGCCCCCTGACTGAAGATTACCTGCAGTTCAGCATTTTGAAGATGGGAAGGGTGACCTCTGCCCTCCATGATATGGAAGAAGGCAATATTATCGGTATCAGAGGTCCCTACGGCAATGGATTCCCCATCGATGATTGGAAAGGGAAAAATCTCATTTTCATCGGTGGGGGAATTGGTCTGGCTCCAATCTGGTCTGTGCTCCAGACAGCATTGAGGAAGAAGGGGGAATATGGAAACCTTACGCTTATTTATGGGGCACGTACATCCAAGGACCTTGTGTTCAAGGAGGAACTTCAGGAATTAAAAAGCAAAATGAGCGTTTATCTATCCGTGGACGTGGAGGAGCCTGGATGGGAGGAATTTGTCGGCTTTGTCCCTCAGAATGTCACAGACAAGAAACCTTCACCCAAGAACGCTGTAACCATTACCTGTGGTCCTCCTATCATGATTAAATTCGTCATCAAAGCTCTGGAAGAGCTGGGCTTTGAGGATAAACAAATTTTCACGACTGTCGAGAACAAGATGAAATGCGGCATCGGAAAATGCGGAAGGTGCAATATCGGCAAGCACTATGTCTGCAAGGATGGCCCTGTTTACTCCTGGGCTGAGCTAAAAAAGTTGCCCCAAGAATATTGAGAAAAAATCTAGACTGGAGGGAAACATGAAAAAGGAAAAGAGCATAATGGATAGAATTGCTGAATCCAATAAGTCCGTTACTACCGGAATCGATGAAAAAGATATTAAGTATTGGGTGAATATTTACATAATGGGAAAGGCATATAGAGTTCCAGCTGGACTGACAATAATGCAGGCTATGGAGTTCGCGGGCTATAGGTTTATCCGCTCATCAGGATGCAGGGCTGGATTCTGTGGGGCCTGTGCAACAGTGTACAGAAAAACCGGAGACTATAAACTCCAGACGGCAATGGCCTGTCAGACAAGGGTTGAGGATGGGATGTTCTTGGTTCAGATTCCCTTTGCCCCTGCAGATAAAGCCATCTATAACATCAATAGAGAAGACTATAATGTCAGTGTGTTATTTAAATATTATCCTGAACTTGCCCGTTGTGTATCCTGTAATACGTGTACAAAATCCTGTCCCCAGGATCTAGAGGTCATGGATTACATTCAAGATGCTATTAAAGGTGATTTTAATGCTGTTGCCGACGAATCCTTCGACTGCATCCAGTGCGGACTCTGCGCCATGAGATGTCCAGCAGAGCTTGTTCAATATCATATAGCTCAGCTGGCGAGAAGAATGTACGGACGTTATGGAATTCAAGAACCAAAATATCTTAAAACCAGGTTAAAAGAAATAAAGGGAGGCAAATACAAGAAAGACTGGGATAAACTTATTAAAGCCACTATTAAAGGACTTGAAAAAATGTATGCTGAAAGAGAAAGGGAAGCAGATTGATAAAGGAGGAGATAAATGTCTGAAATAAAATTTATCAGGGGTTATCCAGAATATATGCGTAAACTTATTAATGTTGTGAACAAGACGAGGATGAAGAGAAAGGACTATACTCCTCCTGCTATGAGTATGCAGGAAAGAGAAGAGGTGCTTAAGCTTCACCCTGACTATGCACCGGGAGGAAAGAGAGAAATATCCATAGGGCAGAATAAAGGTGAAATAGGGCCCAACGAAGTCGTGGATCTTCTTGAGGCTTATCCTCTTATTGAAGAAGAAGAAATTGATCTTACCAAAATTGATTATGATACAGATATTTTAATCATAGGGGGTGGACTGGCTGGAACCTCGGCAGCCATCTGGGCAAATAGTCAGGGAGTACCAGTAAAAAAAATCCTTCTGACAAATAAACTCAGGCATGGTGATGCCAATTCGATGATGGCTGAGGGAGGAACTCAAGCAGCCGATCGTCCAAACGATTCACCTCTTATACATTTCTTGGATGCTATGGGAGGGGGCCATTTTGCTAATAAGCCCGATGTGCTCAAAGCATTGGTAGAGGATGCGCCTTTTATCATGCATTGGCTTCTGGATTTAGGAGCGATGATTGATAGAGAAGATGATGGGGACTTTACAGAGAAGTGGGGAGGGGGGACCTGCAGAAGGAGAATGCATGCTTGCCGTGACTATACAGGTCTTGAGGAATTGAGAGTGATAAGGGACGAGTTCAGAAACAGAAAAATTCCATGCTTGGAATTTTATCCTGCAATTGAACTCCTCACCGATGAAAAAGGAAGGTTGGCGGGAGCAGTCTTGTGTAATCTCGAAACAGGTGAATATAAAATTGTAAGAGCAAAAGCCACAATTCTGGCGACAGGTGGATTCGGAAGACTGCATATAAGAGGTTTTCCCACTACCAATCATTATGGAGCTACCTGCGATGGAGTGGTCCTTGCCTACAGGGCTGGGGCTAAGCTGAGAGATGTGGATACAGTCCAGTACCATCCTACCGGAGCAGCCTTTCCCCCTCAGATAATCGGTCTTCTTCTAACTGAGAAACTTCGAAGTATGGGAGCTCAGCCCGTCAATAAGGAAGGAGAGGCATTCGTCTTTCCTCTTGAGCCAAGAGACGTAGAAGCATCATCTTTTATAAGAGAATGTTACGTAAGAAATAAAGGCATTTTAACTCCAACAGGTATGAGAGGTATTTGGCTTGATACACCCATGATCGAAGTTAAAAATGGAGAGGGAACAATAGATAAGGCATTCCCTGGAATGAAAAGAATGTTCGAGAGGTTTGATATTGATATGCGAAAGGATCCGGTTCTGGTCTTCCCTACCCTTCATTATCAAAACGGAGGAGTAGAAACAGATCCTGAAGGAAAAACAAATATAGAAGGCCTTTTTGTTTCTGGCGAGATATCCGGTGGTGTCCACGGCAAAAACAGGCTTATGGGTAATTCAACTCTCGATTGCATGGTTTTTGGCAGGCGATCTGGGATTTATGCTGCAGAATATGTGAAAAAAGCAAAAAGGAGTGGAAAGCTATCGTTGAAGCATGTAATAAAATATGTCAATATGCTTAAAAAAGCAGGGATAAAACCTGAGAGAAGAGCTCCTCTGCTTTTGCCAGATTACAGAGGTAAAGCATCCCTTGCCAGGATGATTGACATATTTTAATATTTTTCTTTTTTCTGCATTCGCATCCCTGTTTTATTTTTCTCACCGCCGCTGTGAGGACTGATTCCTCTGCTACTTTCCTCGCTGGGGAAATCAGCGTGCTGACGATCCCCCATTTTTCATCCCTGTCACGGAAATAAGGATGCTTACTTTTTCTTTTTGACATTTGTAGATTTTATCTGGTATATTTTATGTCTCCAATAAACTCATGTGAGGATAAGGAAGGGGAATCCGCAGATTCGAAGGATGACAGCTTCTCAAAAAACTCAAGAAGAGGTCATCGTTGTTATTAGCCATTAGGGAGGTCACTCATGGAACATAAAGAAATGGAAAGACGGTTATGCGTGAGGTTTGAAATCCCAGGAGCTACTGTCAACTACAAGAAAAAGTCTCTTCTCTCTTCTAAAGAGGAGTTCGATGAGGAGTTCTGCCCTGTGTTGGATATGAGCCGGGGCGGCCTTCGTTTTTTATGTCAGAATGAAATGAAGGTAAACAGTAAGATTGTCCTGAAAATCTCCATCCCAGGCGAAAAGATCCCTCTGACCCAGAAAGGTATTATTCGTTGGTCTTCATTTGCTGCTGGTAAAAGCTACAAGTACCAAATTGGAGTTCAGTTTAATCCCTATGGCGAAAAGAAAGACCAGAATTATCCTGGAAACCTGGTTAAAATCATTGCCTTGGAACAAAAATTCTCCTCTCAAGAGAAGACAGCATCTGAGAGGACCGAAAAATTTGATGTCGAGGGTTAGAATTTAGGATTTGATCTGTTTTGACCTTCTACTACCACATGAGAATAATCAGCTACTTGGAGGAAGAGTTTGCTTATTCCTTGAAGCAAGGCTAAGCGATTCCGCCTAAGCCTCTTTTCCTCTGTCATGACTAGAACATTGTCAAAGAAGCTGTTGATTACTGATCTCATTCGAAAAATAAATCTTTGTGCTCTTAAATAATCTCCTTTAGTTATAAGCGGAAGAACATTCTTCTTGATGATGGAAAAGGTTGTATACAGTTCTTTTTCCTCTTTTTCGGTAAAAAGATCGGGATTTATCCTGTATTTTGGCTGGTCCCGCAAGATATTGTTGACTCTTTTGGCGATAAGGATCATCGGTTCGAAGTGTGAGCTATCCTTGAGAGTGTCTAAAGATTTTAATCGCAGGTAAGAATGGTAGATATCATCCATACCCACTCCAAGGGCAGCCTTTATCAGATCATAACTGTACCCTTCTCTTTCATAAATGTATTGAAGCCTGTTCTGGAAAAATTCAAGACAATAATTCTTGATTTCGTCCTTAGGTAGGATTAGCCTGTCGCCATAGCCTTTTATTAATATGTCCAGGAGACGAGGGAAAGAAAAGCTGAATTTTTTCTCCAGGATGACTTTACACACGCCGTGGGCATTCCGACGCAAACCAAATGGATCTTTAGATCCTGTGACTTCGATTCCGATCCCCAGAACACCAACTATGGAATCCATTTTATCAGCTACAGAAAGGATAGCTCCATGTAAAGTACTAGGTGGTTCCTCCTCCAAGCTAAGAGGTTGATACTGTTCGTAAATAGCTTTCCATACAGATGATGAATATCCTTCTTCTTTAGCATAGAGTCCGCCGACTTTTCCTTGAAGGGAAGGAAATTCTCTAACCATCTCAGTCAGCAAGTCTGCCTTTGACAATTCAGCTGCAAGCATCAATTCCTTTTTAATTTTCTTGTCGCCTACTTTGTCGCTCAGGTATGTGACGACTTTTTTCAGCCTCTTAGTCTTGTCCTCAAAACTTCCCAGTTTTTCTTGAAAAAGAATATGTTTCAACTGGGAAGATTTTTCTTTCAGAAGAGTCTTCAAATCCTGTTGCCAGAAAAATTTGGCATCTTCCAGGCGAGCTTTAAGCACTCTCTCGTTTCCTTTCCTGATCAGATTATCAGGATCCTGGAAGTTATCCGCAACACCCACGAAACGGGAAAGCTGCCGTTTTCCCTTAACCACAGTGAGCAGGCTCTGACCCTCCTTCATGGCTGTACTCAAGATTTCTATGGGCAGCTTCAAATACACTTTTGGAAACGAACCGAGAAAAACATAGGGATATTCCACGTCATAAGTCAGCTTTTCTAGAAGTTCTTCATCTGTGAGAAGCTGTGCCTGGAGCGAAGTCAGTTTTTTTTTCGTCTGATTGAGGATTATCTTTTGCCTCTCTCGTTCTTCAACAATCACCTTGTTCTGCTTCAACGCTGACTCGTATTCATGATAATCTTTTACTTTGATTTTTCTGGGAGAAAAAATCTTATGACCCCAGGTAAAGTCCACTGTTTTCACATCTCCCACAGAAAAAGAAAGGGATCTCTGGCCAAAAAGGCATAAGATGTTCTTGATAGGACGTGAAAATCTAAAGGGATTTTTTCCCCAGTGCATCATCTTGGGGAAAGAAAGAGCGGAAATAATTCGAGGAACGATTTTTATCAATATGTTTTGAGTGGGCAGTCCCTTTTCAATTTTTCTCAAGCCCAGATACTCTCCTCTGTCAGTCTGGATTACTTCTAATTCATCAAGGGAAACACTCTGGGACTTGGTAAAACCCAAGGCCGCAGGCGTCGGTTTCCCTTCAGGCGAAAAGGCTATTGAACTTGGCGGTCCAATGACTTCTTCTTCCCTGTCTTTCTGAGAAGGAGCAAAATCACCCCTCACCACTAACCGCCGACAAGTGCCGTGCGTTTGAAGGCGGTAAACAACCACTTTTTCCTCTGCAAGTTCTTTTTGAAATCTCTCATCCAACTGGGACAGAGCAGACTTGATATGTGAAGCAGGCATCTCTTCAGTGTTGATTTCCAAGAGAAATTCCATCAAGCTCGCTCCTGTTGTTGGGTGTATTTCTTCGCAATATTATTCACCTGTTCTCTGATTTGAGCTATCATTTTAACCCTCTCAGTAACACTTATAGCTCCTCGTGAATCCAGGATATTGAAGAAGTGAGAGCATTTTAAGCACATATCATAGGCAGGGAGAAGAAGATCCTTGTCTATGATGTCTTTAGCTTCTCTAAGATGCAGGAGAAAAGATTCCCGCTGTGACTTGATGTTTGCTGCGCGGAAATTATATTCAGAGAATTCCTTCTCCTCCTGGAATCTCAATTCCCTGTATTTGACATCTTCAGACCATTGAAGGTCGTAAATATCGCCTTTTCCCTCCAGGAACATCTCCAGTCTTTCCAGTCCATAGGTGATCTCCACAGGAACAGGGAAAAGATCTATTCCTCCTGCTTGTTGGAAGTAGGTAAACTGAGTGATTTCCAATCCGTCCAGAAGGATTTGCCAGCCCACTCCCCATGCCCCTATTGTTGGAGACTCCCAGTCATCCTCGTCGAAGCGGATATCATGGTCTTTAAGCTGAATGCCAAGAGAGGAAAGGCTGTCTAAATAGACCTGTTGAATATCCGGAGGTGATGGTTTGATGATCACCTGGTACTGAAAATGTTTCTGAACTCTGTGCGGATTCTCTCCATATCTTCCGTCTGTGGGTCTCCGAGATGGCTGAACATAGGCCACTTTCCAAGGTCTATTATCAAGAACCCGGAAAAACGTATCCGGTGTCATGGTTCCTGCGCCTACTTCCAGATCATAAGGTTGAGCCAGATAGCATCCCTGATCTGCCCAAAAACTTTGGAGATTCATGATTAATTTTTGTATAGTCATTTTTCCTGAAAAGGGATGCACCTTTATCCTTTGGTGTCTTTTTCCTCGCTCCATCTAAGCACCGGGTGGCGAGCGGCTGCGGTCTCGTCCAAACGTCTCACATAAGAATAATGAGGAGCCGTCTTTAACACATTTGGATTTTTTTTGGCTTCCTTGGCAATATTCTTCATGGCCTCTATGAACATATCCAGATCCCTCTTGCTTTCTGTCTCTGTGGGCTCAATCATCAAAGCTCCATGGACAACTAGAGGGAAAGACATGGTTGGGGGGTGAACGCCGAAGTCGATAAGCCGTTTGGCGATATCAACGTTAGAAACATCATGTTTACTTTGGTATTTATCTGAGAAAACACACTCATGAAGAGTAGGCGTTTTATAATCTAAATGATAGAGGCCTTCTAAACTCTTGCGTATGTAATTAGAGTTCAAGACAGCAGTTTCTGAGATTTCTTTCAGTCCTTCGGCACCCAGAGAAAGCAAGTAAGCAAGGGCTTTAACCACGACAAGAAAATTCCCGTAGAAACTGCGCACCTTTCCGATACTCTTGGGACGATCGAAATTGAATCGATATTTTCCGTTTTTCCTCTCGATAACGGGTAGAGGAAGGTAAGGCTCCAATTTCTTCTTCACTCCAACCGGCCCAGACCCTGGCCCTCCACCTCCATGGGGCGTGGAAAAGGTCTTGTGCAAGTTGAGATGGATGACATCCACATCCATATCCCCTGGTTTGCTCTTCCCGATCAAAGCATTCATGTTCGCGCCATCCATGTAGATAAAGCCGCCTTTAGCATGAACGATTTTGGCAATTTTCTTGATCTTGTTCTCGAAGATACCCAATGTATTCGGGTTAGTGATCATCAGCGCGGCCACATCCTCTGTCATTGTTTGAAAAAGATAATCTAGATCCACTGTTCCCTGTCTGTTGGATTTTATTTCACGTACATTATACCCGCAGATATGAGCGCTGGAAGGATTCGTACCGTGCGCTGAATCTGGAATGAGAACGATTTTTCTGGGAGCTCCCTGTTCCTCATGATAGGCACGGATAATCATCATGCCCACCAGCTCTCCCTGAGCTCCAGCTGATGGTTGAAAAGTGAAGGCATCCATGCCTGTAATCTCGATCAACAGATTTTCTGTCTTTTTAAGAATTTCTAAGTTTCCTTGGACAAGATTCTGAGGGGCAAAGGGATGGGCAGACTGGAAGGCATGAAGAGCAGCGATTTTTTCGTTTATCTTGGGATTGTATTTCATGGTGCAGGAACCTAATGGGTAAAAACCCTCGTCCACACTGTAATTTGTGCGGGAAATCCGATGGAAGTGCCTGACAATTTCCACCTCCGAGACTTCAGGAAATCCCTTGATCTCTTTCCTTGTCTGAATATTCTTCAGTATGTTCTCATCCTGGGGAACATCCAACTTAGGAAGGGAACAGGCTTTTTTCCCTTTGTCACTGATCTCAAAGATGAGTGGCTCTCTTATCATCTTTCCTTACTCAAATCGGGTTCGATGGAAGAACAGGTTGCCTGCTTCATCATATCCTGCTAGTTCAGGGTTTCATTCAGCTCTCGCACAAGCCGGTCGATATCTTCTTTTTTATGGGTCTCAGTTACACAGAGAAGGGCGCATCGGCGAAGTTCTGAAAAATCCTCCTCCAACCCAAATCCGCCGATGATGCTTTTCTTCCTCAGTTTCCTGCCGACTTTTGCCCAGCCCTCAGAGAATTCAAGAACAAACTCGTTGAAAAAAGTGCCTGAAAATTTCTGTTTGACACCTTTGATGCGTGTTAATTTTTTCAGAGCATAATGAGCCTTTTGAAAGTTCTGCCAGGCCAGCTCTTGAAGTCCCTTCTTGCCCATTGTTTCCAGGTAGACGGCAGCTCTGAGGGCACACCATGCCTGGTTGGTACAGATGTTAGAAGTGGCCTTTTCTCTCCTTATATGCTGTTCTCTAGTAGATAATGTCAGGACAAAACCTCTCTTCCCCTCCATATCCTTGGTTTCACCTGCGATGCGGCCAGGAAACTGACGAAGGAATTCCTTTCGACAGCCCATAAAGCCAAGATAAGGTCCGCCATAACTCAAGGGGATGCCAAAGGATTGTCCCTCTCCGGTAACAATGTCCGCGCCAAGAGGACCAGGGGCTTCCAGTTGTCCCAATGAAATAGGTTCAGTAATGACCACCACTGAAAGGGCATCTACCCTGTGGGCCAGGCTTGAAACCATCTTCACGTCTTCGATAATTCCCATAAAATTGGGCGACTGAATAACCACTGCTGCGGTATTTTTATCCATATTTTTTTTCAACTCTTCAATATCCAATCTTCCTGAATCCCGATAGCCGACAACTTCCCCAAGAATGTCCAAATTTTTTGTGTATGTTTCAATAACTTTCCTGTATTCTGGATGAAGAGTTCTAGCTATAAGAACTTTGTTCCTTCCTTTGATCCTATGGGCCATTAACACTGCTTCAGCAGCTCCTGAGGCTCCGTCATAGAGAGAGGCATTGGCGATATCCATCCCTGTCAGCTGGCAGATCAGAGTCTGGTACTCAAAGATTATTTGAAGGGTTCCTTGGCTCAGCTCAGGCTGATAAGGGGTGTAAGGGCTGATAAATTCACCACGGGAACTCAGGTAATCCACAACGGCTGGAATAAAATGGCTGTAGGCGCCTGCTCCCAGAAAGGAAAGGTAACCAGAATATTGGTTCTTCTCTCCTAGCTCGCGAAGATATTGTTCTAGGTCAGCTTCTGGCAACGGTTCTGGCAAGGAGAGATTTTTCTTTAATCTTAAATCTTTGGGGATGGAGCGAAAAAGATCTTCAGCCGAAGAAATGTTGACTTTAGCCAGCATCTCCTTTTTATCTTTTTCGCTTAAAGATATGTATCTCATTGCAGAAAAGAGGAATACATTTCGGATGAATAATTAATCCTCGATTCCCTCTATAAATTTTTCATATTCATCAGCGGACATCAATTTCTGTAATTCCGCTTCATCTTTTATTTTGACTCGTATGATCCAGCCTTTTCCATGGGGATCTTGGTTGACCAATTCAGGAGAGTCATCCAATTTTTCATTCAGTTCGATTACCTCTCCGGATACGGGAGAATAGATATCAGAGACAGCCTTCACAGATTCGATAACACCGATGGATTGGTGGAATTCCAGCTTTTTCCCAACTTCAGGCAGCTCCACATAGACGACATCCCCCAGCTGCTTTTGAGCAAAGTCAGTGATTCCCACTGTTGCTTTTTTGCCCTCCACTTTGATCCATTCATGATCCTTGGTGTAATAATAATCATCAGAATACATGTCCTTCCTCCTTTATGAAGTAAAGGGTAAGACGATCTTTATGACCTTTTACGATTAGCGATTTGCTGCTTTTTTTACGATTCTTTTATAAAAGGGCGTAGTAACGACCTTAGCTTTAGACTTTTTCTGGCGTATTTCGATTTCGAATTCCATGTCAACTTCTGCGTACTCTACAGGAAGATAGGTCAAACCGATGTTCTTTTTTAAATAAGGTGCATAGGAGCCTGAAGTCACTTCAGAAACCTTATGGCCTTCGATAAATACAGGATAGTGGGATCGGGCGATTCCAGCATCCAGCGTCTCAAATCCCACCAGCTTTCGTTTAATTCCTTCTTCTTTCTGGTTGAGAAGCGCCTGCCGGCCTAAAAAATCTCCTTTGTCAAACTTCACCAGCCAGCCAAGGCCTGCTTCCAGCACGGTGGTGGTCTCGTCAATATCGTTACCATAGAGCATGAGCACGGCTTCAAGACGCAGCGTGTCCCTCGCCCCTAATCCCACAGGAACAAGGCCGTTTTCTTCGCCCTGCGCCAGAATCACTTCCCAAATTTTTTCCGGTTGGCGAGAGAGGGTATAGATTTCAAAACCATCTTCCCCAGTGTATCCTGTGCGAGAGACAAGAACTTCTTCTCCCTCTATTTTGCTACGAGCATGGCGGAAACTCTTCATTTCCTCCAAGTTGATCTCGGTGAGCGGCTGAAGAATATCCAAAGCTTTGGGACCTTGAAGAGCAATTTGAGTGTATTCGTCGCTCTTGTTTTCGATCTTCACATCGAATCCGTCTCTATGGTCGAGTATCCAACGGTAATCTTTGTCAGAATTTGCTGCATTGACCACTAAAAGATATTCTTCTGGGCTCAGGCAGTAAACCAACAGATCATCTATAAAAGTTCCTTGAGGGGTAGTGAGGGCTGTGTATTGGGCTCTTTCTGAAGTCAAGCGAGAGGCATCATTTGGAGTGAGATGCTGAACCAGATTGAGCGCTTCCCTTCCGGAGATGATGATCTCTCCCATATGACTGACATCGAAAACACCAGCTTTGGTCCGCACAGCAAGATGTTCATTGATGATTCCAGAAAACTCAACCGGCATCTCCCAGCCAAAAAATTCGATCATCCTGCCTCCGAGTTTCCTATGGGAGGAATAGAGGCGGGTTCTCTTCATCTTCACCTCTCTTCGAAAATAATTTACTACCATATTATCCTGGACGATGCAAGAGAAATCGATGAAGGGAATAGCAACATCCCTGGTATTAGGCTTCAGTTCCTATTCATCCTCGCCAAGACCCTCCCACCCTTCCACTATGGGCTTCGGATTGAGGGGAATCGGGGCTTCTCTGCCTAATAGGCTGAATTCTCGTTTAATGCTTATCTAACAATTGTGTTTTTCTTCAAAATAACAGCCGGGCTTGTACCCAGATGGAAATTTGTTATAATTATTAGCCTAAAATGATTCCTTTAAAATCACGGCTGAGAAAAGAAATTTTTGCGCGCTTAAAAAAGAAATATGCCCTGGAGCTTTCGGATATAGAACTAAATTACACTCCACAGCTCAAGATGGGAGACCTGGCCCTTGCCCTTCCCTTCCAGCTGGCAAAAAAAATGAAGACTCAACCACGCCTGCTTGCCCAGGAAATGCTGCTTCTTCTTTCTCCTCTTGAGGGAGTCGAAAAAATAGAGATTGCCGGTCAGGGATATATTAACTTTTTTATAGAAAGAGAAAAATTCTTCATTGAAAAACTTCGCAACCTAGATAGAACGGCTTTGACTCCTGAGGAAAGAAAAGTCATCATCGAGCACACCAACATCAATCCCAACAAGGCCGCTCATATCGGACACCTGAGGAATGCCTGCCTCGGAGATACCCTTGGTCGCTGTATGAAATACAAAGGAGAAAACGTGGAAATTCAAAATTACATAGATGATACTGGAGTGCAGGTGGTGGATGTTGTCTTTGGGTTAATGGAAATGGAAAAGAAGACACTGGAGGACATCAAAAAATTCGCTGGAAAATTCGATTATTACTGCTGGGATCTTTATTCCCGGGTCTCCTCATACTTGGAAGATCATCCCGAATTTCAGGAGCGAAAAGCCGAAATCTTAAAAAGGATAGAACTCGGAGAAAATCCCGAAACCGAGATGGCCTATTATGTCTCCCGTCGGATTCTCAGAACCCATCTTCAAACCATGCGTCGCATCAACGTCAGCTACGATCTCCTTCCCTGTGAAAGCAGTATCCTGGGCTTGAAATTCTGGGAGGAGGCCTTTTCCCATCTCAAGAATAAAAAAGCCATTTCCCTTGTACAAGAAGGCATAAACAAAGGCTGCTGGGTGATGAGGCTGGAAGGAGATAAAGAAAAGGAGAAGATCATAGTCCGCTCTGATGGCACAGTGACCTATGTGGGCAAGGATATCGCTTACCAGCTCTGGAAATTCGGGCTTTTGGAGAAGGATTTCTATTATAGGCCTTTTCTCCAGGAGAACACTAAGACAATCTGGATAACCACCACCGCTCCAGCCTCAAAATCTCCCGAATTCGGCAGGGGAAGCCTGGTTTATAATGTTATTGATATCCGGCAATCCTACCTGCAGCAGGTTGTGGTTCAGGGGCTTAAAGCCCTGAAATACGCTGAACAGGCCCGAAAATCCATCCATTTCTCCTACGAAATGGTGGCCCTTTCTCCTGAAAGCTTGAAGGAGCTCGACCTGGAAGTCTCAGAGGAAGATAAGGAGAAAAGTTTCCTCGAGGTTTCAGGAAGAAAAGGATTGGGGATAAAAGCCGACCACCTTCTGGATAGGCTCGAAGAGAAAGCATTGGAAGAGGTAGAGAAAAGAAACCCGGATCTTCCCTCCGACAAAAAGGCTGAAACAGCATGGAAAATTGCCTGCGGAGCTCTGCGCTATTTTATGCTCAAGTTTGCCAGAAATTCCCTTATCATATTTGATTTTGAGGACGCACTCAGCTTTGAAGGAGAGACCGGGCCTTATCTCCAGTACACTCTAGTGCGGATTAACAGCATTTTTCGTAAATTAAAAGAAGCCGAGGGATTCAGCGAAGAAGATATCCAGAAGCTTCTCTCTCTCCAAAAATTTCCTCTCTCGCGGTTTACTGAAAAGGAAAACGAAGATTTCTGGGATATGATCCTTTATGCTTCTCAGTTTGAGGAAGAAGTGCTTCATTCAATCCGTTCCTTAGAGTTTTCCCATCTGGCTAAATTTGCCTTCAATCTCTGTCAGAAATTTAATTCTTATTATCATATCTATCCAGTAAAGGCTGAGAAAGATGCAGAAATCAAGAGCATGCGCATCTTGACCATCTATTATGTAAGAGAAATCCTTATGCGTGCTCTGAGCCTTATGGGTATCCCTCAACCCGAGCAGATGTAAGTGGCGAGAAAAGTAGAAATTATCCAGGTTTTACCAATCAAACCTGATAAAAATAGGTCGTAACTCAAAACAATAAGAAAACGTTTTAAATTATGATTCCCATTCCTCACTTGCGACAAAGGAGAGAAAAATGATTGAAGTGGAACATCTCACAAAAAAATATGGAGATTTGATGGCTGTCAGGGATTTGAGCTTCAAGGTAGAACGAGGGAATATTTGGGGTCTTCTAGGGCCGAATGCGGCGGGGAAGACCACTACCATGAGAATTCTAACCGGATATCTTCCTGCTACCGACGGGAAAGCTCGAGTTGCTGGATTTGATGTGTTCGAGAAGCCCAATGAGGTAAAGAAAATCATCGGCTATCTTCCGGAGAATGTACCTCTTTACCCTGACATGACAGTATATTCCTTTCTTAGTTTCGTTGCTGAAATCAAGCAGATCCCTTCCGCCAAGAGAAAAGAAGCGGTGGAGAAAGCCATAGAGGTCAGCGGCCTGGGATCTGTGAGAGGGAGGCTCATCAGGAACATCTCCAGAGGATTTAAGCAACGAGTGGGGATCGCTCAGTGCTTAATTCATGATCCTCAGGTTTTAGTTCTCGATGAACCCACAATCGGCTTAGATCCAGCTCAGATCATAGAGATCCGAAAGCTCATCACATCTCTTAAAGGTGAACACACCATCATACTCTCCACTCATATTCTGGCAGAAGTAACCCAGACTTGCGATGGTGTGGTAATCATCAACGAAGGCCTGCTCATGGCTTCCGGCTCTTTAGAGGAACTGACCGCCTCTTTTACTCAAAATGAAGGGATTTTCCTCAAGCTCAAGAAAGGAGGAGAAGAAACCAGCTTACTCTTGAAATCCATTCCAGGCGTCAATCGAGTTGCTCGCGAGGACGACGGTTTTACCGTTGAATGGGCCAGAGGAAAGGACATCAGGGACGACATCACAAAATTCATCGTAGAGAAAGACCTGGGCCTTATGGAAATGAGACCGCTGGCCATGAACATCGAAGACCTTTATCTCAGAGTCATTTCAGGAGGTGTGGAGCAATGAAAAACATATGGGCCATATGCAAAAAGGAAATCAAGGCTTACTTCACTTCTCCTATCGCCTATGTGGTAATCACTGTATTCCTGGTTCTGGTGGGATTTTTCTTCTACAGCCTTATCTGGTGGTTCAACTCACAATCCATACAGATGGCCAGAAATCCCTACTATTTCCAGCAGATGAATATCAACCAGATGGTTTATTCCCCTCTCTTCCATAACATCAGCATCATTTTACTCCTTATGATTCCTCTTTTGACTATGCGCCTCTTCTCAGAAGAAAAGAAGATCAATACAGATGAGCTCCTCTATACTTCTCCTCTGTCCATATCCCAGATCATATTGGGAAAATATCTGGCCTCCCTTTTTGTCCTGGCAGTGATGCTTTTTCTCACAGGAATCCTTTCTATCTTTATTTTTGCTTACGGAAACCCAGAGTTTGTTCCTATCCTTGATGGCTATCTCGGCCTTTTCCTGATGGGAGCCGCTTTCATCTCTGCTGGCATCTTTTTTTCATCGCTGACCGAGAATCAGATTGTCTCGGCAATTCTCACCTTCGGAGCTCTTCTCCTTTTTTGGATCTTGAACTGGGCCTCCTATTCTGCGGGAGGAATCTGGAAATCTGTTCTTAACTATCTTTCCATATTCCAACATTTCGATGACATGACCAAAGGGATTATGGATACCACCGACATTGTCTATTATCTGAGTTTTGCCTTCTTCGGACTTTTTCTAACACATTCTGTTATACAATCGCGAAGGTGGAGGTAAAGATGGAAAAGATTAAGAAAAACCTAAATTATATAGCCCTGGCTTTGATTTTTCTTGCTCTGATCTCACTTAGAATCTGGCCTTATAAAAAAGCAGCCCCTCTCATTCTAGGATTGCTGGGGATCATCTTTCTAGGTATCTATATTTATCTAAACCTTTCTCTTCTCAAACAGAGTTTCAAGCGCAAGTCATTCCTCTACTCCAGCAATCTTTTACTGATCATTGTTTTGGTGCTGGGGATTCTGGTGATGGTTAATTATTTTTTCGCCAATCACCACTATCGGTTTGACTTTACTCAAGCCAAGCTCCACAGTCTTTCCGATCAATCCGTTCAGGTTCTCAAAAACCTGAAAAATGATTTGAAAATCACATGTTTCTTCAGAGAAGATAACTTCAACCGTTCCAGCATGGAGCACTTGATGGAAATTTACGCTTACCACTCCAAAAAGATCAAGTATGAGTTTATCGATCCGGATAAAAATCCCGGGATGGTAAAACGCTACGATATTTCAGAGGATGGAACGACGATATTTGAAAGCGGAGGTAAGGAAAGCCGCATCACTTCCACCAGCGAAGAAGATATTACCAACGCCATTATAAAGGTTTCCCGGGAGAAGAAAAAAGTTATCTACTTTCTGGAAGGCCATGGGGAGAAAAGCATTGACGAGACGGGTGAACGAGGTTATTCGCTGTCTAAAAACGAGCTGGAAAAGCTCAGTTATGAGGTCAAAAAGTTAACCTTGGCCTTGTCTGAGAAATTTCCTGAAGACTGTTCTCTGCTGGTTATCCCCGGCCCAGAAAAGGATCTCCTGCCTAACGAGTTAGAGACTCTCAAGAATTATCTCAGTAAAGGAGGCAGGGTTTTCTTCATGATCGACCCGGAAAGCGTTCCAGGACTGGTCCCGTTTCTCAAAAATTACGGAATTCAGCTGGAAAACGACCTGGTTGTGGACACGGTCTCCCGTCTCATCGGAGGCGATTATTTCATGCCAGTGGTCAGCGAATACGAAGCTCATGCTATCACCAGAAAATTTCGCTATGCCACCTTCTTTCCTTATGCCAGATCAGTAGAAAAAACTGAGAAGAAACCCGAAGGGGTCTCTGTGGATATCTTGGCCAAGAGTAGTCCCAACTCCTGGGCAGAGAGGCAGCTCGACATGAGAGAGGTCTCTTTCGATAAAGAGAAAGATAAAGCTGGTCCCATCTCTCTAGCCGCTGTGGCCACCATAAAGCCCAAAAAGGAGGAAGAAAAGACTCAAGATCAAGAGGAGAAAAAAGAAGAAACAGAGAAGAAGGGAGAAGGAGAGGAAAAAGTGGAGGGAAAATCCGAACCTGAGAAGGAAGGGCGCCTTGCCGTCTTCGGAGACTCTGACTTTGCTTCCAACACTTACTACAACCTCTCCGGTAACGGAAATCTCTTCCTAAACACCGTCAACTGGTTGACTGAAGAGGCAGATCTCATCTCCATTCAGCCGAAGACCTCTTCTCCCCGAACCATCCAGCTTTCTCCTTCTCAGGGCAGGATGATTTTCTTTGTATCCATCATCATTCTTCCCCTTGTTGTTTTGATCACGGGGATTTCCATCTGGATAAGGAGAAGATCTCTATGAAGATAAAAACTACTCTGATTCTCTTTGCCGTCTTTCTGGGATTGTTGGTCTTTGTTTATTTTTTTGAAATAAGGGGAAAAGGCGAGGAAGAAGCTGAGAAACTGGTGGATCTTCCTTCAGATGAAGTCCAGAAGATCGTTTTCGAGACAAAAAATGAAGCCATCACCTTTAGCAGAGATGAGAAAGACTGGCTTATAACTAAGCCGTTGGAGGCAAAAGCTGACAAGATTGAAGTGGACAGCCTGGCCGATGACTTTTGCCGGTTGAGGATAGAAAGGGTGGTTGAAAATCAACCATCAGACCTTGAGCGCTATGGAATCCCTAAGCAGGAAATTTCCCTCTACTTCAAAGGAAAGGAACAGCCGATAAGAATACTGATCGGTGAGGAGAATCCGTTAGATGGCACCTATTTTGCCAAAAGGGAGGATGAAGCGAGAGTTGTCCTCATCCCCAGTCAATTAAAAAATCACCTGGAGAAAGGTCTTTTCGATTTTAGGATGAAAGATGTCTTTCGCTTTGAAACAGACAATGTGAAAGGCATAAAACTGAGGGCAAAAGATGTCGAATGGAGGGCTCTGAAAAAGGCGGATGAATGGTTCCTTAAAAGACCTGTAGAAGCTCTGGCTGAATCGAGTAAAATCAGCGATATTTTGTATGCTCTTTCCAATCTGAAAGCCAAGGAATTCGTCTCAGAGGAAAAGAAAGAAGAGGAAATCAAAGCCTACGGGCTGGACCATCCTGACTATGAAATCACCCTGGAAATGCCCTTGGAGAACAAGGAGATCACCTTCTTTCTCCAGAAGAAAGATGACAAGCTCTATGCCACAACCTCTCTCTCCTCAAAAATCATCACCGGTGAAGATTCAATCCTGTCAAGCCTGGAGAAGAAGCCACAGGAATTACGGGAAAAAGAAGTTGCCGACTTTTACAACTGGGAAGCCAACAAGCTCCATCTCAAGAGAGGCGAGATCGACTGGACTCTGATCAAAGATGAGGATGATAACTGGCGCTTTGAATCTCCCATAGAAGAAGCGGCATCCAAGGAAAAGATCGAAGCATTCATCCGCAAAATAGAAGGCCTTGAAGCTGATGAGTTTATCGATCCTCCCTTTAATTTGAAAGACTACGGATTAGAAAGTCCTCAAGCTGAAGTCAAGGTCTGGGTTAAAGATGACGATAAAAAGCCAAAGGAAATCGTTCTTCTCATCGGCAACGAAGATAAGGAAGCCAAGAAGGCTTTTGTGAAAAACGTCAGATTCGATTATATTTTTCGAGTGGATTCCAGTTTTTTGGATGAATTTCCCAAGGAATTAAAAGAGTGGAAGAGAGAAGAGGAAAAAGAGCCGAAAAAATAAGCTGATTCATCCTTTTTATAATAATAATTCATAGATGGAAAAAGAGAGGAGGAGCGAGGAACTTTTAGAAGACTACTCTTTAGAATCTGTTCCCCTGGAACGCAGAAAAAGCTGGATCAACCTGGCAGTCATCTGGATCGGAATCGCTGTGGTCATGTCAGCGATTTTTCGAGGGATGATGATCGGACTGGGCCTGGGGAATATATCGAGTGTAATCATCTCTTACCTTCTGGGAGAAGTCATTCTCATCGCTGTGATGGGACTCACAGGTTATATCGGGGCCAAAACAGGATTCTCTACACCTCTCATTGCTAATCTGTCCTTCGGTCGGATTGGGGCCATCCTTATCTCCCTTTCCATTGCCTTTTCTCTGATCGGCTGGTTTGGCGTACAGGCTGCTTTTTTTGCACGAACCGTCCAGTTTTATTTCGGTATGCATCTCTCCATTCCTCTCCTCTCTTTCTGCTGTGGGGTCTTGATGATGATCCCAGCTATTTTTGGCATTCGCGGTCTAAGCGCTCTCAGTTGGGCAGCCTCTCCCTTTATGGTAGTTATTTTTCTGTGGGGAATAATGAAGATGGGTCTACATTTCCTTCCCTCTGAAACCTTGATTTCTCTGGCTGTCAATCATAAGCCTGATCCCTACCCTTTAACCGTGGGAGCAGCTGCTTCCATCGTAGCCGGAGGTTTCATAGTTGGGGCCACCACCAGCGCAGACATTTTTCGCTATGCCCGTCCACGCATGAAAGACATCTTCTCTGCTGCAGCCTTGGCCATGGGAGCAAGCGCTTTACTCCATCTCGTGGGCTCGATCTTGGCTATGAACACAGGGCTCTATCATGAAAGACTTCCAGAACTCATCATCGGTAATCAATACCTCGGTTTAGGATTTATCGGATTCTTGGTTCTTCTTCTTGCCCAATGGACCACCAACGACAGCAACATTTACTCCTCTGTTTTGGCTTTAAATAATATTTTCCAGGTGAAAAGATGGAAAGTCACCATCGCAGCAGGTGTCATCGCTTCTCTTTTTGCATCCCTTGGCATCCTGGAAAGATTGGAGCTCTTTTTGGTCATACTCACTGTGAGTATCGGGCCTATCGGAGGTATTTTCCTGACCGATTATTATTTTTTGAAAAGGCTTCCAAAGCGGAGTTCCAAACAAAAGAGTTTTTCAAGGCTAAATTCTAAAGCCCTGGCGGTTTACATCATCTCTTTTTTCATTGGATGGACCACATCAGGGCATCCTTTCACCATCAAAGTATTCCCCTTCTCAGTATTTGCTTTTAATGGAATACTCTCTTCCATCGTGCTCTATTACACACTCATGAAAATCTTTCCTTTTAAGGAGCGAAAAAATGGCCTTTAAGCAAGTCATCGAAGTTTATGAACTATTGGAAACGCCAAAAATTGTGAAAGAAGAAATTATCGGTTTCTTCACAGAAAAGGGAGTGGAAAAGTCGGAAATAGAAATGCACAAAGTGAAGGAAGAAAGAGGAGAAACAGATTTCATAAAGGTCATAATAAAAGGCAAAAAGGGGCGATCTGAGGGAGGAAAATCTCCTACATTGGGGATCATCGGCCGCCTGGGAGGAATCGGAGCCAGACCCCATAAGCTAGGTTTGGTCTCGGATGCAGATGGAGCATTAACCGCTTTTGCCAGTGCTTCCAAAATTTTGGAAATGCGAAAAAAAGGAGACATTCTCAGAGGTGATGTGATTGTAGCCACCCATCTTTGTCCCCATTCTCCTGTCATCCCTCATGACCCAGTCCCTTTTATGGGTGCACCTGTTTCCCTGGAAACGATGAACAAGCATGAAGTCGATGAGCGTATGGAAGCTATCCTTTCCATAGATACCACAAAAGGGAACCGGATCATCAACAAGAGAGGGTTTGCTATCTCTCCCACTATTAAAGACGGTTATATCCTGCGAGTGAGTGAGGATCTGTTGGATATCATGCAGATTGTTACTGGAAAATTGCCTGTGGTTTTCCCGATCACAACTCAAGATATAACGCCCTACGGTAACCATGTTTACCATCTCAACAGCATTCTCCAGCCTTCCACTTCCACCAATGCTCCTGTTGTGGGAGTGGCGATTACTACGGAAGTTCCTGTGCCGGGATGCGCCACAGGAGCAAATCAAGTCGTAGACATAGAGATGGCGGTCAGATTCGTGGTAGAGGTCGCCAAATCATTCGGAAACAGGAAATGTCCCTTTTATGATGAGAAAGAATTTGAGAAATTGCTTTCTCTCTACGGCCCCTTAGAACACTTAAAGACATTGAGAAAAAAGTGAATGAAAGCCAAGAAGTTGAGAGTCGGGCTTCTCACCATAGGCCAGTCTCCAAGGGATGATCTTGTCCCTGAGATAAAGCCTCTTTTCTTGCCTCATATCGAAATTGTAGAATACGGTTTACTGGATGAACTGAGTTCAGAAGAAATTAAGTTATTAGCTCCCGACACCGGAGAAATGCCTTTGGTTACTCGCCTGAAAGACGGAAGTCAGGCTCAATTGGGAGAAAAGAAGATAAACGGTCTTCTGCACGAAGCTATCGATTTGATGATAGAAAATATGAAAGTAAAAGCGATAGGAATTCTGTGTACTCATGAATTCTCCATAACAAAGCCTTCCTGTCCCATCGTCTCTCCTTTCCACTGTTTAAAATTCTTGGTCGACGAGATATTAGAAGTCGGGACTCTAGGGGTGCTTGTGCCCCTGGAGAGCCAGATGGAAAGGACAAAGAAAAAATGGGAAAGAGAGAAGGTCATTGTGGAGGCTAAATCTCCCTATGTTAAAGGCAAAACCTGGAAAGAAATCTCAAAAATCTTCGTGAGAGAAAAAATAGAAGCCATCATCCTGGATTGTATAGGTTATAAGATTGATGACCGACGTAAAATACAATATCTTATTCCCGTTCCCGCCCTCCTGCCTAGAGCAATCCTTGCCCATGCTATCAATCAACTCTTTTAATATAAAGATTAGAGGGTGTTCTGCATTTCCATTATGTATAAAATAAAGTGCAGGCGCCTGCACTTTAATGTTTAGGTTTGAAGAGCCGGGCTGCCCAGCCTCCTCCAGGGGCAAGGTCTAATTCCAGGGTGTCATCAGCTGATATCTCTCGTACGATCTTTGTATAATCGCTGGCAAAGCGTTTTGCATTCGGCCCGTCAGCGTAAATCTCTGCCTTGTAAATGCCGGGCTCCAAAAAGCCACAATCAACTTTTATTTTCCTCGGCGTCCAATCCGTCATCACTCCAATGTACCACTCCCCTCCTCTCTTCCTGGCAACAGCGATGTAATCACCGACCTTTGCTTCCAGGACTTTTGTCTCATCCCACACTGTCGGAACTCTAGACAGGAATTCCATCGTCTCTTCTTCTCTCGAGTAATTGGAAGGAGAATCGCAAAGCATCTGCAGAGGGCTTTCATAGACCACATACATGGCCAGTTGATGAGCTCTCGTTCCCTGGCTCATGGGCCTTTCAAATATAGCTTGGAAATTCTTCTGCTGAGCGTTGATCATAGCTCCAGGCGTAAAATCCATCGGGCCGGCAAGCATCCTGATAAAGGGAATGGTTAGATCATGCTCTGGGGTAACTTTCCTGCTCCATTTGCTGTGCTCAAGGCCAAGTACTCCCTCCCTTGTCAAGACATTAGGATAAGCACGCCTCAAGCCTGTTGGCTTATAAGCCCCATGAAAATCAACAATCATCCTTCTTTTCGCAGCTTCTTTAGCTATCTTATGATAAAAGCGGACCACCTTCTGGTCATCCCTGTTCATGAAATCGACTTTGATTCCCTTGATTCCCCATTTTTCAAAAAGGTCTAGCGCCTGCTCGAGCTGCCGATCAAGGGTAAGCCAGACACACCAGAGGATGATTCCCACATTTCTACTTTTTGCATGCGCAAGCAGTTTTTTCATGTCGATTTCCGGGTTGATCTTGAAAAGATCAGCAGGATCTGACCAGCCCTCATCCAGAATCACATACTCGAGGCCATAATTGGAGGCAAAATCGATGTAATACATGTATGTTTCAGTGTTTATTCCTGCTTGAAAATTCACTCCATAGATGTTGTTGGCATTCCACCAATCCCAGGCCACTTTCCCCGGCTTAATCCAATCCACATTATCTAACTTTAATGGGGATGCCAGCCTGTATACGATATCGTTTTCTACCAGATCCCCGTCTTTCTCTGCAATCACTATCACCCTCCAGGGAAAAGTCCTCGTTCCCTCTGTGAGAGCGATATAATCTTCCCTTTCTTTGATCTCAAGATTCCTGTCCCCTTTTTGTTCTTCAGATTTTGGATACTTGGAGAACTTCCCGAAAAGCGAAGGAGATTCGTCCTCTGAGCCTGTTAAAAACATTCCGGGATAATCAACCAGGTCAGCCTCTGTGATTGCCACCTTTGGGCCTTCTTTGACATCAACCAGCACTGGCATAAATCCCATCCTCTTTGATTTCACTTCACTGATGGGAAGATAACTATAATTGTTCTCAAAAGAGGTGTGAAAACTCTGACTGAAAGGAAAATAAAGAGAATGATCCTCTTTGAATCTGAAAGAAGCTTTCTCTGCTATAATTTTAATTTTTCCTTTGAATTCTGTAAAAAACCTGTAAGCGAGGCCATCATCATAGAGCCTGAAAATAAGCCCCCACCTGTCCAAAAAACGCAATGTTATTTCATTGAAATGGTCAGTAACAGCCTTTCTTTTCTCTCTTATAACAGGATATATATTATCCTGAACGCTTCTTCTTTTAGCATCTTTGATTTGTGGGTCTTTGCCTAATACACGCTCATTATCAATGGTCAGAGATAGAGGGGAAGGAATGAGAAGTTCTCGGTCTTTATAGAAGACAGAATATTGTATTCTCTCTCTTACCTGAATATTAACTTTTATTTTTTTGTTAGGCGATTGGATCGAGTATGCCTCATTCTCCTGGTTGAAATCCCAGGGACCCTGACCTTTGTTCCCAAAATCCTTCACAAACGGTCCAGATTTGGCGAACAGGAATACCCCATTGGTCTTATCTGCATGAACAGTACCGGATAAGATAAAAATCAAAACAAAGCCCAACAGTATTTTTATCTGTTTTTTCATCCTTATCTCCTTTAATTCCTCTAAGAAATTTTGCCCTTCATATTTTCGCATCATTATAACATATTTATTCGCAGGAAAAGAGATGAAGAGATTCCATTTTCGTGACAGCTCATGATAAGGAATAAAGTCAGTCATAACGCCAGTTCCCTTCCATCCTCGCCGAGACCCTCCCACCCGCCACTATGTGCTTCGGATGGAGGGGAACTGTCGCCTCGCATCCTAACCGGACGAAAT
The DNA here is from genome assembly GCA_964449165.1 of uncultured Eubacteriales bacterium. GTDB lineage: Bacteria > Acidobacteriota > Aminicenantia > Aminicenantales > Aminicenantaceae > CAYSCW01. The sequence goes on from CAYVAT010000003.1 coordinate 176,629, forward strand.
ATATTTGCTTATTAAGGGAGAGGAAGTGCTGTCAAGCGGCTAATAAGTTTTGCCAAGATAACCGGAATCATGGTATAGATGAATGACTCAGGTAAAAATGAAATTTTCTGAAGTAGAAATAGCGGATTTCCGCAGGAAGCTCAGCCGCTGGTACCGATCCCATCACCGAAAACTTCCCTGGAGGGAAACTAAAGACCCTTATAAAATCTGGATCTCTGAAATCATGCTTCAACAGACCACGGTGGCTGTGGTCATACCTTATTTCAAAAGATGGCTCTCTATTTTCCCTGATCTGAACGCTTTGAGCAAAGCTCCTCAGCAAAAAGTTCTTAAGGCCTGGGAAGGGTTGGGCTATTATCAAAGAGCAAGAAATTTGCATAAAACAGCTCAAATCATTATCCAAAGCTACAGAGGTCAGTTCCCTCAAGATTATAAGGTGCTGAGGAGCATGCCAGGGCTGGGGCCTTACACCACGGCTGCATTGCTCTGCTTTGCCTTTGATAAGCCATACCCTGTAGTAGAGGCCAATGTGCGCCGGGTGATGATGCGGCTCCTTAGTATTCACCGCAAAGCTCAACCCAAGAATGACTTGACTTTTCTCCCTTTTCTTAAATGTTGCCTTCCTCAACAAAAACCAGGCCAATTCAATCAAGCCCTGATGGAGCTTGGAGCCCTTGTCTGCAAGCCAAAGAACCCGCTCTGTTCACTCTGCCCTGTCACTGAATTTTGTCAAGCCTACAAAGCAGGAGAACAAGAGATCATTCCTCAACCAAAAAAGAGAAAATATCAGAAAGTTGAGGCTGTTGTGGCTATCATAAAGAAAGACAGCAGATACCTGATTCAAAAGCGTCCTTCCAAGGGCCTGCTGGCTGGCCTTTGGGAATTTCCAGGAGGAAAAAGAAGGGGAAGCGAATCACTCTTGCAGGCTCTGCAGCGAGAAATCAAAGAGGAATTGGGAGTAGAAATCAAGAACCAAGAATATCTTACCAGAGTGAACCACGCCTATACACAATTCCAAGTCACTCTTCATGTCTATGCCTGCTCCTTGAAGAACAATCCTCATCTCAAGGCAGAGAATCTCCGCTGGGTAACGCTTCGAGGATTCAGGCGTTTTCCTTTCCCCTCAGGAAGTGCAAAGATCATCCGTTTCTTGGAAGAAAGAGAGGAAAAAGCAGCTGGGACCAGCCTCAGCCATACAGAAATCGTTGATACGATCAAGGATTTCAGTCAGAGCTTGAAATTAAGGAAAAAAATATAAATAGCCAGATTATGGTTGTAACCAATTCAAAATCAGTCCAGATGTCCGTCGAGAACGCAGATCCCGTCCACAATCTTGAAGACATGCACCGCATACTTGTCCTTGCAGGAGGGATGACTGCGTGGATAAGCGGTATCCACAGCCTCCTTCAGAGCTGTTACACTTCTGGCCTCCACCAAGGCGCCTGAGGCACCCTTGTCTCCCCCTCCGAGCATCCTCTCGCCCCATACGCCTTTAACCGTGCGGGCTATGTCACACATGGTCTCCAGCTCCGCTCCTGATATCTTGTAGTCATCCCGCAATCCGATACCGTCTTCTCTAAATATCCTGCCAACAGTCTCGATGTCTCCTGCTTTCCAGGCGTCGAGCATCTGATAAAAACGTTTCTGGGCGCAGAAGATGTATGTCAGCCGATTACAGAGTTCAGGATGAGTGGTGCCAAATTGATTCATTATTTTTCCGTATAGCGTTTCTTCTTTGATATCTGCCAGGAAACGGAGCTTATATCCTGCATCCTGGAGTAGGGCTACAAGCTCCTCACACTCAGCCCTGCGGAGCCTGTATGTCGATTTCTCGAGCCCGGGCCGTTCTGTGCCCGTATCCAAACCCACCAGCCGAAAATCCGGAGCACCTGCGCCCAAGGGGACATGGGTGATGGATCTGGTGTCTGGATTGTAATGGGTTCCCATCCCTTCTCGGGCGAAAAGAATCATAATCTGGTCGAGCTGCCCACAGGGAGAGCCGATATAATCGTTCTCTACCATCTGAGCCATATCAACGATCTCAAACTTGTCCTTCACTTCGATCCTGTTAGAATCGAGAACAGACAGGATGAGGTTAAGTGTCAAAGAGGCAGACCGGGACATCCCTCCACCGGGAATGTTCCCGTAGATCACAGCATCGATTCCCTGGTGGAGATCGAATCCCGATCTTCCCAGGATAAAGTCTACACCATAGGCGAATCGTCCCCATGTTTCTGCGATAGCGGAGGATTTAGGCTGGGGAATGCCTCCATGCTGGAATTCGATTACTCCATCGTCGGGGAAATTCCCGCTGAAGAACCTGAATTTTTTTGTATTGTTTGGCTTATAGGCAACCCAAATGAACCGGTCTGTCCCCACCCCGAAAAGCTCGGTGCCGTTGTAGTCGCCGTGTTCCACACCGAGGCAGAACCGGGAGGATGTCCGCCGAACTCTTCCGCCCTTTATATTCAAACCCGCTTCTTCGGAGAGAGAGACGAGTATCTGTATGGTTTCACGGTCTTGTTCGATCCTGTTCATGATCAATTCTCTTGTTCTACCAAAACAAGATATACAGGGCCACAGTCAGGACGATGATCACCATTCCCATCCACAGCAGGACAGGGGTTGGCCTCATGTCAAAGCCTTCTTTGACAGGCATCACCCTGGGCTGTTTGAGCGGGGCAAGGATGGTGATTACAGCCATGATGGCCAGCAGGATTCCGAAGGTGATGGCCATCCTGTTGAGGAAAGCGATATACCCGAACTGCCACTGTAGAAATCCGTAGATAGGCACACACAGGATCATGGAGGAGATTCCCGCTCCAGAGGGTGCCCGTTTGAAGATCATCCCGAATAGAAAAGCAGCCAGTATTCCTGGAGATATGTATCCCTGAAATTCCTGGATGTAGTTGAAGATCCCCTTGAATTTGGGATTGCCCAATTGAGGGGCTATCAGGCACACCGCGACCACGAAGACCAGAGTGGCAATCCGGCCTATCTTTACCAAAGACTCCCCTGAGGCCTCTTTTTTCCAGTGGCGTTTATACAGGTCTATGGTCAATATGGTCGAGACTGAATTGAGCATCGAACCAAGGGTACTGACCACTGCACCGGCAATGGCCGCAAATATGAACCCTCGAAGCCCGGGAGTAATCAGGTTCCTGATGATCAACGGATAGGCGGCATCTGTGGTGGCGCCTGGCCCGGTTAATTCCGCATGATAAAGCTGATAGGCCATAATACCCGGGAAGATAATGATGAAGGGAATGGTCAGCTTTATAAAGGCGGCCAGGATGATCCCCAGCTGGCCCTGCCTCATGCTCTTGGCGGCAAGCGCTCTCTGGGTGATGAATTGGTTTAAGCCCCAGTAGTAGAAATTGGGGATCCAGAGACCCACGATGAGCGCTGTCCAAGGGATGACAGGGTGATCAGCACTGAGGATCATATGGAGCTTCGCCTCGTTAGCCTGGAAGAAGGCGCTCACTCCGCCCACAGCACGGAAGCCCAGGATCATGGTGATCAATCCTCCGAATATCAGGGCCGAACCCTGGAACAGGTCTGCCCAGGCCACTGCCTTCAGGCCGCCCCAGGTGGTGTATATCGCGGCAATGATTCCGATGAGCCAGACAGCCTGAACAAGGTCCATATCGAAGATGGTATTCAATGTCAGCGCTCCGGTGTAGACCACGGCGGAGATACTCACGGCGATGTAGATCACAATCATGTAGAAGGCCATAATTCCGCGGGCAGCCGGGTTATACCGGTATTCAAGATATTCCGGTATGGTATAGATGCCGCTCCTCAGGAACTTGGGAAGGAAAAAGAAGGCGACGATGACCAGGGTGATGGCCGCCATCCATTCATAGCTGGCCACGGCCATGCCCATAACTCCGGCTCCCTGTCCGGACATGCCGACAAAATGTTCAGTGGAGATATTGGCCGCGATCAGCGATAGACCGATCAAAGGCCATATCAAACCTCGGCTGGCCAGGAAAAAATCCTCACCTGTCCTTTCCTTCCGGCTTTTGTACATGCTTACGCCGATAACGACAGCGAAAAAGGCTACAAAAAGGGCGACATCATACCAATTTAGTCCCATGTGCCTCTCCTCAATACCGAATGTTTTTCTTATTATATCTTTCTCGGACACGACCGCAAGCATATTTTTATCCGGTGTATCCAAGCCCGAAACTTTAAGAATCTCTGAATATCAGAAAAGAACCGTCCACAATGCATATAAAAATATGGATCATAACAAAAAATGGTACCTGCTTT